>CAVZNW010000004.1:0-836292 GCA_963776755.1 uncultured Acidobacteriota bacterium | reverse complement strand
CTATCGCCGGTCCGATCGCGACGCCGGCTCACCGGTCATCGCCGATCGGGTTCTCTTCGCCTCGGCTCGACGCTCCCGGCTACGGTCCGGGCCGATACCGACCGCCGTGCTCTTCGAGAGCTTCGACGCCGGCGTGATTCCGCCGGGCTGGAGCGTGGAGCGCGAGCTGGGAAGTCATGGCGGGCCCGGATCCCTGCGGGTACTTCGAAGGGAATCGAACCGGCGGGTCCGGCCCGTTGCCATCGTCAACAGCAACTGCGGGTTTTCGTTCGACCGCACACCTACCTCGTGACCCCGCCGATCGACCTGTTGGCGAGCCCGAACCGCCATCCGCTGGGCGACGCTTCGTCGACAACCAGGCTTCGCCGTCGCCGAGGTGGACGTGACGATCGACCGGCGGCGCGACGTGGACGATGGAAGGCGCCCGGAGCCGTCCCGGGCCCGGGCACCATCACCGCGGACATGTCGTTCGCGGCGGGACACGCCGCCGTCCAGGCGCGCTTCCACTACCCAGCAGTTCTTCGGCTTCTGGTGGCAGGTCGACGACGTGATCGGTCCCCTTCGCCTGCCCGGTTCTCCCCGGCGGCCTCGTGGTCGCACCGTCACGGATGCCAACACGAGTCTCGGGTTGAACGGCGCGACGGTCACGAACCTCGGGGACGCCAGCTCGGTCTCCGGCCCGGACCGTGGCGGCGCCGGTGGCCGACGGCTTCTACTCGCTCTTCGCCGCGGGAAGCGGTTCGCAGGCCTTCGGGACCGCGGCGAAGCTCCACGCCTCTCTCGACGAAGAACGCGGCGGTCTCGACCGACGCCGTGGTGCGTCTGGACTTCTCGCTCGCCGTCTCGACGCGGCTCCCCGGCCGCTCTCGGCGGTGGTCAGCCCCGGAGGCACGGATCCCTACGCTCGACGTGAACAGACACCGGGACCGGCGACGGAGCGTTCGCCTTCACGAGGTCGACCTGCCGCCGGCGGGCGCCCCGACGGCCTCGAACCCGGCTTCCATCGCCGGCCCCGAGGATCGGCGCGCGGCGCGACGGCGCCTTCCGTTCGGCCGTTTCGCGCTTCGGACTCCGTCGGGCGGCTGCCGAACGCGCCGGCGAACGTGCCGCTCGCGGCGGGCGCGGGCAACCTCGTGAACTCGTTCCCGACCGGGCTGACCTACGCCTACGGCCTGGCGTACGACACCGACGCCAGCCGGCTCTGGATCTCCAGCTCCTCCGTCGACGGAGGCAACGTCCTGGGCGACGGCCTCGACCACGAGTACACGCCCGCGGGCACGCCGACGGGCGAGACGATCGACCTCGCGGACGCTTCGAGCCCCTGGCAGGGCGACGGCGACGTACGACGCACGAACCGGGATGATCTGGCAGACCGGCATCGCCTTCAAGGAAGGCGCCGATCCGCAGTGCATCTTCGAGATCGACCCGGCCGCCGGGGCCGTCACGGGCAACCGGATCTGCGGGCCGTGGGGGAATTTCCCGCCCCTCGTCGGACTGGCCTACGACTACGCGACCGACACGTTCTACGCGGGCGATTCGCTCGGTGGCATCAAGCACATCAACAATGCCGGAACCGTCCTCGGCGAGGGGAACATCGGTCTGCAGATCACGGGGCTCGCGTACAACCCGACCTCCCGGATCCTGTACGTCGGCACCTTCCAGAACAGCCCGTACGACATCTGGCTGGTGGACCCGTCGAGCAGCTACGCCGTGCTCGGCGGCTTCTCCGTGAAGAGCAATGGCGTCCCCGTGCTCAACGCGTCGGGGGCGAGCCTCGAGGCCGACTGCGACGGTCACCTCTGGGTCTACCACGTCTATGACGACAAGGTCCTCGTGTTCGAGTCGGGCGCGCGCGGCTGGTGCGTCTCCGAAATCCCCTGGCTCTCGGAGGAGCCGGCGTCGGGCACGATCCCGGGGACGGGCGGAGGCTCGCGTCGGGCGCCGGAAACACGCTGCCCGTGACGGTCACGTTCGACTCCGCGGGCCTCGCCCCCGGGCTTCGCCTGCGGTCCCTCGTGTTCACGACGGACACGCCGGACCCGGTCGACCCGGTGCCGGTCGACTTCACGGTCCTCTTCAACGACGTCCCGCAGGGCAGCTTCGCCTGGAACTTCATCTACGGCGCCGCCGGAGCCGGCGTCATGCCGCGCTTGACCCGTACGCGCCCTCGTTCGTCTTCTGCCCCAACGAGGTCGTGACCCGGCGGAGCATGGCGGGCTACATCGAACGCGCCGTCCACGGCGCCCTCACGCCGCCTCCCGTGTACCCGGGCGAGTTCGACGACGTGCTGCTCGGCAGCTTCAACGCCGACTACATCCAGGGCCTGGTCGAGGACGGCATCACGGCCGGCTGCAGCCTCGCGCCGCCGCTCTACTGCCGGACGTGCCCGTCACGCGCGCGCAGATGGCGGTCTTCGTGTGGAAGGGACAGCACGGCGCCGTGGCCCCGCACGCCGCCGAAGCTTTGGCGACGTGCCGTGCCCGGCGGGGTTCGCGGTCGACTACATCGAGGGGATCTACGCCGAGGGGATCACGGCGGGCTGCGGCGGCGGCAACTACTGCCCAATGCGGCATCACGAACGCGCAGATGGCCGTGTATCTGGTGAAACACTTCGAATTCCCGTATCTGCCGTAAGCGTCTCGAGTCGAGCAACCCCGGGCGCCGCGGAGCGGCGCCCTTTCTCTGGTCGGGTTGACCCCGACGCCCCGTCCCCTAGATAATCCGCGTCCCCCGGACGACTGGGAGGTCGTTCAATGGTAGGACAACTGGCTCTGGACCAGTGAATCGGGGTTCGAGTCCCTGCCTCCCAGCCAAATACGTCGCGAGCGTTCCCCGGCGCTGTGCGACCGGCGAGCGGCTCGCCCAAAGGGGCTAGACCGCTCGCCTGATCCTCCGTTCCACGCTCGCTCCCGCGGCGCGCGCCTCCTCCCTCCCTTCGGTCGGGAGACTTCGCGCGCCGCGTGCTGTTGGGCCCTGGTTGCGGGAATCGATCTAGCGGGTGGGGCGGGACCTCGGGTTCTTGCGCCAGGATGCGAGGTCGAGGACGAGGGTCGACCTGACGGTCCCAGGTGTGCTCGCGCAGGGCGCGCTGGCGGGCGCGGCGGCCCATGGCGAGGCGGGCGGGCTCGTCGGCGAGGATCGCGGCGGCGGCTTCGACCACCTGATCCTTCGACGAGAAGAAGGCGATCTCCACGCCCGGCTCGAACGACTCGGACAACCGCGGAAACATCTCGACGAGGGTCGAAGCTGTGTGAAGAACGCGCGGGGCGAATGCGGAGGGTCCCCGTGCAGCGGCCGTGCACGTCGTCGACGAGCGCCGTCTCGAGCGCGAGGCGGGCGCCGTTCAACGCCGCGCAGAGCGCGTCGGGGGTTTCAGCGGCGGCCGCGATGGAGCGCTCCAGCGCGTTCGCCGTGTAGCCGTGGACGCGCAGCGGAAGAAGTGCGCGGAGAGGGCCTGGAGCAGAAATATTGCGGTACGGCGTCCACTTCCCTGTACAGGATGTCGCACTCGGGCGCGGCCTTGAGAGGCGGCAGCGGGTCGCAGCGCTTCGCGGCGATCCCGCGGCCCGCGTAAAATCCCGAAAGCGTCTGCGGGTCCTGCGTGTAGAAAAGATCGAACTCCGGCGCGATCGCGAACTGCTCCAGGCGGTAAGGGTCCCACAGCGCGAACCCGACGAAGGCGGTCGAGCGCGGAAACATGCGGCGCGCGTGCTTCGAGAAGTGCAGTCCGCCGCCCAGGCACACCAGGGCCTCCGGCGGCGGATCGCTCACACCGATCCGCCGCCGGAGGCCTGGTGTGCCTCGGCGGCGGACTCCACCTGTCGAGCACGCGCCCGAATGTTTCCGTCGACCGACTTCGTCGGGTTCGCGCTGTCGGACCCCTACGGCCTCGAAGCGTCATTCGCGATCGCGCCGGAGTTCGACCTCTTCTACACGCAGGATGCCCAGACGCTGTCGGGTACGCGGCCCGCGGGATCGCGGCGCGCGCTGCGATTCCGCCACCGATCCCGAGCTGTACCGGCCGCTCAAGACGGCGCCCGAGTGCGACGTCCTGTACTACGGAAAGTGGACGCCGTACCGCAACGACCTGCTCGAGGCCCTGTCCGCGCACTTCTCCGTGCGGTCCACGGCTACGCGGGCGACACGCGCTGGACGTCCCGACGAGGCCGCCGCTCGACACCCCCGACGCCCTGCCGCGGCGCTGAATGGCGCGCGCCTCGCGCTCGAGACCGCGCTCGTCGACGACATCCACGGCCAGTACCGCGGGACCTATCCGCTCACGCCGCGCGCGTCTTCGCGGCTTCCTGCGGCGTGCCGACCCTCGTCGAGAGGTTTCCGCGTTGTCGGAATCGTTCGAGCCCGGCGTCGAAATCGCCGTCTTCCCCCGAAGGACGAGGTCGTCGACCGCCGCCGTCAAACGCTCGCCGACGAGCCCGCCCGTCTCGCCATGGGCCGCCGCGCCCGCCAGCGGGCGCTGCGCGAGCACACCTGGGACCGAGGGTCGAGACCTTCGTCCTCGACGTCGCCACGTGGCGAAGAACCCCCAGGTCCCATCCCCCCGGCTACGAGCCCGACCAGGATTCTGACTACGGCACGTAGGAGCGCGAAGTCGGCCACCGAGAGGGAGAGCCCACGCCGCAGGAGCGAGCGTCCACCGAGGGATCAGACCCGCAGTCGAGGCCCCGCTGGGCGCAGCCGCCGCGGTAGGCCCGCCAGGCCGCAACCCGAGCAGAACGCTCGCGATATTTGGCTGGGGGCAGGGACTCGAACCCCGATTCACTGGTCCAGAGCCAGTTGTCCTACCATTGAACGACCTCCCAGTCGTCCGGGGGACGCGGATTATCTAGGGGACGGGGCCTCGCCGTCAACCGCCGCATCCATGACAAAAGCGCGCCGCTCGCGCGGCGCCCCGGATTCGCCCGACTCGAGACCCTTACGGCAGGTACGGGATCTGGAACGCCTTCACCAGGAACACCGCCATCTGCGCGTTCGTGATGCCGGCGTTCGGGCAGTAGTTCCCGTTGCCGCAGCCCGCCGTGATCCCCTCGGCGTAGATGCCCTCGATGTAGTCGACCGCGAACCCGCCCGGGCACGGCACGTCGGCGAACGCTCCCGGCGGCGTGCAGGCCGGCGGCGCCTCGTGCGCCGTGCTGTCCCTTCCACACGAAGACCGCCATCTGGGCGCGCGTGACCGGGCACGTCCGGACAGTAGAGCGCGGCGCGACGCTGCAGCCGGCCGTGATGCCGTCCTCGACGAGGCCCTGGATGTAGTCGGCGTTGAAGCTGCCGAGCAGCACGTCGTCGAACTCCCCCAGGTAGACCGGAGGCGGCGTCAGCGCGCCGTGGACCGCGCGCTCGATGAAGCCGGCCATGCTGCGGCGCGTCACGACCTCGTTCGGGCAGAAGGCGAAGGCGGGCGCGTACGGATTGCAGCCCGGCATGACGCCGGCTCCCGCCGCGCCGTAGATGAAGTTCCAGGCGAAGCTGTCCTGCGGAACGTCGCTGAAGAGGACCGTGAACTCGACCGGCACCGGGGCGACCGGGTCCGGCGTGTCCGTCGTGAAGACGAGCGAGCGCAGGCGCAGGCCCGGAAGCGAGGCCCGTCGAGTCGAAGGTCACCGTCACGGGCAGCGTGTTTCCCGACGCCCGCCGGACGCGAGCCGCCGCCGGAGCCCGGGATCGTGCCGGACGCCGGGTCCTCCGAGAGCCACGGGATGTCGTCGACGCACCAGCCCGTCGCGCCCGACTCGACCTCGAGGACCGTCGCCGTCGAAGATGTCGTAGATCCAGAGGTGACCGAAGCAGTCCGCCTCGAGGCTGACTCCGCCGCCGTTCGAGCACCGGAACGCCGCCGCTCGTCACGTTGAATCCGCTCGAGCACGCGATAGCCGCTGCTGCGGATCGATGACGTAGATGTCGAACGGGCCCGTGAGGAAGGCTGCCGCGTACAGGAGCCGCGTGGTCGGGTTGTAGGCGAGCCCCGTGATCTGGAGACCCGATGGTGCCCGAATCGAGAACGTTGTCCGGCATTCGTCGACGTGCGTGATGCCGCCGAGCTGATCGCCGGCGTAGTACGTGTCGGTGGCGTAGTCGTAGGCCAGCCCGACGAGCCGGCGGGAAGTTGCCCCACGGACCGCAGATCTGCTTGCCCGTGACGACCTTCGCGACCGGATCGATCTCGACGAGGCACTGGGGCGGAGACGTCTCCTTGATAGGCGACGTTGGGCTGCCAGATCATCCCGGTGCGCGCGTTGTAGGTGCCGTCGCCC
This sequence comes from uncultured Acidobacteriota bacterium, assembly GCA_963776755.1. Classification (GTDB taxonomy): domain Bacteria; phylum Acidobacteriota; class Thermoanaerobaculia; order UBA5066; family Gp7-AA6; genus DAHUXD01. Next base: position 830,023 of record CAVZNW010000004.1, on the reverse strand, counting down.
TGCCAGACTCGGCGCGCCGACGTCGATCGTCTCGCCGGTCGGCGTGCCGTCCGGCTGGTACTCGTAGTCGAGGCCGTCGCCGAGGAGCTGGCCGCCCCGTCGACGCGAGGAGTTGGAGATCCAGAGGCGGCCGGCGTCGGTGTCGTAGGCCAGGCCGTAGGCGCCCGGTCAGATCGATCGGGAAAGAGCTCACGACGTTGCCCGCGCCCGCCGCGAGCGGCACGTTCGTCGGAGCGTTCGGCAGCGCGGGTCGAGGAGCGTCCGCCGGTGGCGCCGAACCAGCCGGTCCGGAAGAGCTTCCGGTCCTCCCGGCCGATCCTCGAGGCTCGGCGAAGGCAGGTCGCGGCCGGCGGCGCGCGCCGGCGGCACGTCGACCTCGTGGAGAACGAAGCTCCCGTCGCCGGTGCCGCGTGTTCGTCACGTCGAGCGTCACGCTCTGCGTGCCGCCGGGGCTGACCATCGCCGAGAGCGGCCGCGGGACTCGCGTCGAGAAGCCCCGCCGCGAGCGAGAAGTCGAGACGCACGCACGGCGTCCGGGCGTGATCGTCGCGTTCTTCGTCAGCGAGGCGTGGAGCTCCGCCGAGGCCTCGAAGTCCTGCGAGCCGCTGCCCGCGGCGAAGAGCGAGTAGAAGCCGTCGCCCTGCCCCGGCGCGGCGGCGGTCGTCGCCGAGCTGTCGTCCGCGAGGTCCGTGACCGTGGCGCCGTTCAACCCGAGGCCCGTGTTGGCGTCGCGTGACGCTTGCCGACCACCAGGCCGCCCGGCAGGACTGGTGCAGGCGACGGGACCGATCGCGACGTCGTCGACCTGCCACCAGAGGCCGAAGAACGCGCTGTAGTGGAAGCGCGCCTGGACGTCGGCGTGCCCCGCCGCGAAGGACATGTCCGCGGTGAGCGTGCCCGGACCCGGGACGCTCCCCGGCGCCTTCCAGACGTTCGTCCAGGTCGCGCCGCCGTCGATCGTGACGTCCACCTCGGCCGTATCGCCGAAGCCGCCGTCGACGAAGTCGTTGGCCCAGCGGATCGCCGCGTTCGCGCTCGGACGACAGGTCGATCGGCGGCGTCACGAGGTACGATGTCTTCGAAGAAGCTGCGCAGTTGCTGTTGACGATGCGCGTACGGGCCGGAGCCGCCGGTCCGATTCCCTTCGAAGTAACCCGCAGGGATCCGGCGCCCGCCATGACCTTCCAGCTCACGCCGGAGTTCGTCTGCACGCTCCAGCCCGGCGGAATCACGCCGGCGTCGAAGCTCTCGGAGAAGCACCGGGCGGTCCGAAGCTGCCCGGCCGCGTAGCCCGGGCGCGTTGCAGAGAGCCGAGGCGACGAGAGTCCAGTCGGCGATCGACGCGGCGAGCCGGCGGTCACGACGGTTCCGCCGCCCGGCACGTATCCCGGGCCGACGGCGGTCACGAGCGGACGTGTAACGCGATCGCGTCCGGGAGATCGGCGGCGTACGCGCCGGTCACGGGATCGGAGTACGCCACGACCGGATCGGTCGAGGCCGACGTGAACTCGATGCGCGCGTAGAGCGGCCAGCCGTGACCGCGAGCCGTCCTTGACCGTGCCGCTCACCGTGGACGGTCGGGCGCCGCCGCCGCGCGAGCGCGGCACCCGAGGCGAGCGCGGCCGCGCAGAGGATCCCGGCTGCGAGCTTCCTCGGCGGAGAGAGCTCATTGCGGTTCCTTCCTGTTTCTTCATGGCGGGCCTCACGGCAGGTACGGGAGGTGCGAACGCCTTCACCAGGAACACCGCCATCTGGGCGTTCGTGATGCTCGCGTTCGGGCAGTAGTCGCCGGCGCCGCAGCCGGCGGTGACGCCCTCGGCGTAGATGCCCTCGATGTAGTCGACCGCGAACCCGCCCGGGCACGGCACGTCGGCGAAGATTCCCGGCGGCGTGCAGGGCGGCGGCGCCTCCGATCCGTGCTGGCCCTTCCACACGAAGACCGCCATCTGCGCGCGCGTCACCGGAACGTCCGGACAGTAGAGCGGCGGGCGAGACGCTGCAGCCGGCCGTGATCCGGTCCTCGACGAGCCCCTGGATGTAGTTGGCGTTGAAGCTGCCCGACGGCACGTCGCCGAACTCGCCGAGGTAGACGGGCGGCGGCGTCAGCGCGCCGTGGACCGCGCGCTCGATGAAGCCGGCCATCGTCCGTCGCGTGACGACGTCGTTCGGGCAGAACGTGAACGTCGGCGTCTGCGGCGCGCAGCCCGGCATCACGCCCGCACCCGCCGCGCCATAGATGTAGTTCCAGGCGAAGCTGCCCTGCGGCACGTCGTTGAAGAGAACCGTGAAGTCGACCGGCACCGGGATCGAGCGGCGTCCGGCGTGTCCGTCGTGAAGACGAGCGAGCCCTGCCGAAGGCCCGGCAGCAGGCCCGCGGAGTCGAACGTGACCGTCACCGGGCAGCGAGCTCGCCGGTCGCGACCGTCTCCGGCGGCGGGGCTCTCGGAAAGCCACGGGATGTCGTTGACGCACCAGCCGGTCTCGCCCGACTCGAACTCGTAGACGATCTGCGCGTAGCGGGTGTTGACCCAGAGGTGGCCGTCGCAGTCGGCCTCGAGGCTGACGGCGTCGTTCGGCAGCGACGGGCGACACCGGCGCTCGTCACGACGAAGCCGCCGAGGACGTCGTAATCCGTCGGCGGCGTCGAGCACCCAGACGTCGAACGGCGACGCGAACTCGGTCAGCGCGAAGAGGTGCCGCGTCGTCGGGTTGTACGCGAGCCCCGCCATCCCGAGGCCGACGTAGGCGGAGTCGAGAAGGTGGCCCGAGCCGTCGATGTGGTAGACGGTGGCCTCGTTGCTTCCGCCCACGTAGTAGGTGTCCGTCGCGTAGTCGTAGGCCACGGCGCGCTGCGAGTTGCCGTCCACGGGCCGCAGATCTTCTTGCCGGTCACGACCTTCGTGACCGGATCCATCTCGAAGAGACAGTTGTCGCCGCCGACGTTGACCTGCCAGAGCATTCCGGTTCGTCCGTTGTAGGTCCCGTCGGCCTGCCAGATGCCGCCCGTGTCGTGGATGTCGATCGTGTCGCCGGTCGGCGTCCCGTCCGGCAGGTACTGGTGCTCGAATCCGTCGCCGACGTAGCCGAAGATCTCGGGCGTACGGGGTGTGGAGATCCAGAGCCGATCGGCGCTCGTGTCGTACGCGAGGCCGCAGCCCCGGCGAAGCCCGGTCGGGAAGGAGCCGACGACATTGCCGGCCTGCGCGAGCAGCGGGACGCTCGGTCGGGGCCTTCGGCCGGCGCCGGCACGTCGCTCTGGTCCGGGTCGTTCATCCGGGCGAACGGCATGCGCCGGAGCGCCGCCTGGACGTCCGCCGGGTCGGCGAGCGTCGCGGGCCCGGCCGCGCGCCGCGCTCGGCGGAGACGCGTCGACCTCCTGGATGACGAAGCCGCCGCTGCCGGTGCCGGTGTTGGTCAGGTTCAGCGTCAGGTTCTGCGTCCGCGCCGGGGCTCACGAACATCGACAGGGGCCGCGGGCTCGCCGGAGAGCAGGCCGGCGCCGCAGCGCGAAGTCGAGGCGGACCGTGCCGTTCGGGATGACCGTGGCGCTCTTCGTCAGCGGATCGTACGCCGGGTACGACGCCTCGAACGGACTGCGACCCGCTGTCCGCGAAGAGGACGTAGAAACCGTCGCCCTGGGCCGGGATCGTCCGGAGTCGCGAAGGTCGTCGTCGAGCCGTCGTCCGGCAGGTTCGCGACCGTCGCCCCGTTCAGGGCCGCGCCCGGTGTTGGCGTCGACGACGTTGCCCGACGACGAGACCGCCGGGAATCGGACGGTGCAGGCGAAGGTGCCGACCTGGACGTCGTCCACCTGCCACCACCAGGCGAAGACGCCCTCGTAGTGGAAGCGGGCGCGAACGTCGGCGTGCCCGGCCGCGAAGGACATGTCCGCGATCTGGGTGCCCGGGCCCGGCTACGTCGCTCGTGCGCCGTCCAGACGTTCGTCCAGGTCGCGCCGCCGTCGATGCTCACGTCCACGGTCGGCGACGCTGCCCGCGGGGTAGAAGACGAAGTCGACGAAGTCGTTGGCCCACCGGATCGCCGCGCTCGATCGGCCCGCGAGATCGATCGGCGGCGTCACGAGGAACGAGTCGTCGACTGAGCCGAGCTGGACGCAGGCGCTGTTGACGATCGCGTACGGGCCCGAGCCGCCGGTCCGGTTCCCGTCGAACTGTCCGCACGGGTCCGCCGTCCGTGTAGACCGTCCAGCCCTCGTCCGGAGATCGTCGTCACGGTCCAGCCCGGCGGGATGACGCCCGCGTCGAAGCCCTCCGAGAGCGCGGGCGGGTCCGCGAAGGCTACCGGGGCCGTAGCCGGGCGCGCTGCACGTGGGCGCCGCGGCGACGGTCCAGTTGGCGACGACGTTGCCGGGCGCGGCGAGCGCGGGCACGGGCACCGTCAGCGGGCCGCCGCCGGGCGCGTAGCCCGGCACCTGCGACGTGACCGCGAAGGCGTAGGTGAAACCGGACGAGAGCTCGATCGAGTAGTAGCCGGTCACCGGATCGGTGAACAGCGTCGCGCCCGGGAATCCGTTCGGGCCGGTGACGACGAGCTTCGCGTAGAGGGGCCAGCCGTGGCCCGAGCCGTCCTTGACCGTTCCGTTGACGAGCACGTTCACGCTCGCCTGGAGAGTCACGTCCTGGACGGTGTTTGCCCCGGTCTCGACCGCGACGCCTCCGATCGTCGACGGGCTGGTAACCGTACTTCGAGGCCGTGACGTCGTAGGTCCCGGCCGGCAGAGTCAGGAACTGGTAGTGCCCGGCGTCGTCGGTCGTCGTGGAAGAGGCTCCCGCGGCGACGTTCTGGGGCGCCGCCTCGACCGTCGCGCCGGCGACGGGCCCCGAACCGGCCGTGACCGTTCCCTCGAGCGATCCGGCGGGCCCGGCGGTGCAGCTCGCGAACCGGAAGGCGCCGATCCGCGTCTTGAAGTCGAAGCCGCCGCTCTCGGCGTAGTACTCCTGGGTGTACCAGAACGTGCAGTCGTCGGACGGGTCGATCGACATCGTGCTGTAGTCGCCCCAGCGGCTGGAGCTCGCGATCTGGCTGCCGCCGCCGGCGAACCAGACGTCCTCGGCGCCCATCAGGCCGAGCGGATCGCCCGCGAGGCGGCCCGTGATCGCCGATCGACGGGATACATCGTCGAGCTCGACTTCGAGTAGCCGAGCGCGATGTTGCCGTTGCCGTCCATCGCGATCGAGCCCATCCAGCGGTAGCTCGCGTCGGGCGCGTAGGTCCCCTGCTGGTAGACGACGGGCGCGTCGCCGGGGCTGCGGACCTCGTACCAGCGCAGGGCCGCGCTGCCGTCTCGCGTGCCGACGGTGTGGTTGACGACGAGCGACTCGTGGTCGCCGAAGTTGCGGTAGACGAGCCGGTACATCAGCGGTCGTCGAGGGTCTCGAGCTTCTCCGGCGTACTCGAGCTGGGGGACGCACTGGCCGCGGAACGCGTCGCACACCGGGATACACGAAATCCGCGACCGGGATCTCGACCGGGCCGGTGAACGTGCTGTTGGCGGGCGTCGTCCAGTCGACGTGGAACTGCCACTCGAGCAGCCGCGCCGGGTTGACGTCGAAGGTCATGAAGTAGTTGGGCGAACCGGCCGGCGGCGGCGTCGGGCCGTCCAGGTCGGACGGCAGCACGCCGCCCTGCTGTCCCGGTGTCGAAGGCGATCATGCCCGCCGGAGCGCCCGCGAGCATCGCGGCGCGGTCGAAGGCGTACGCGCCTCCCAGGAACTCGTCCGGCGGGACCGAACATGTTGAACGACATGTAGTAGGCGTCGGGCCAGACGCCGAGCTTGCCGTAGTCGGTGAAGAAGTCGTCGCTCGTCTTGAACTCGTACTGGAAGTACTCGCCGGTCGGATCGTTCGTCGTCGAGACCGCGAAGCACTGGTAGAAGGGCCCGGCCGGATAGTTGGGAAGCGCGAACTGCGAGAACGACCCACCGATCGGCCTGCCGGTCGTACCGCACCAGCGGGTCGCCGTCGTTCTGGATCTCGCAGGGCCCGCCGAGCCCCGCCCAGAACGCGTTGCCGGCGAATCGGGCCGAGGACGATGTTGCCGGACTTGTCGTAGATCACGGCGACGTTGTTGATGTACTGGACGTAGTGGTTCGGGCCGACGTCGCCCTCGGTGTCGGGAGGCACGATGAGCCGATCGACGACCGCGGCGTTGTCGTCGTCCGAGGCGCCCTCGAACTGCACCGAGCGGCTCGGGCTGCGAGAGCCCGAAGTGGCTCTGGGCGACCGGGTCCGCTTGAGCGCGTCGCCAGGCCCGAGCCCTTCTTCGGCGTGACCTCGTTGAAGACCACGTGCTTCGAGAGGGGTGCGACCGGGCCCACGAACTTGTATTCCGAGAGCCGCTTCGACTTCGCGTGCCGCGTCGCAAAGCCCAACACCGGGGCCTTCTCGCCCGCGAGAACGGGAGCCCCCTCGAGGAAGGCGATCGCCCCCAGCGAGGCGACGAGAGAAACGATGCGGCGCGCCGTGTTCCGGTACATCCACTTCCTCCGTTCGGGAATCGCAAAGAAGGACGGTCGGGGAGGCGCAGCCACTCTATCCCCTCACCCGAGGTCCACGAGGACGCGAGGGCCTGAGGTAGCATCCGCGCCGGCGCAAAGACTAGCGTGCAGAGCCGGATTCGCCTCCTCGGACTTTTACTAGCCGCGGCCCTCGCGTGGCCCGGCGGCGCGGCTGCCGCGACGGATTCGCAGGAGCCCGACCGGCCCGCGGCCGAGGAGTCCTCCTCCGCCGCCGACCGGATCGGACCCGCCCTCGAGGAGCGGGTCATGGGCCGGGCAGGCCTCGGGGACGTCCGGGTGGATGCGTTCTGGTCGAGCGGCGGGAAGGCGACCGCGGCCCGGGTCTTCGGCGACGGCGTCGGCGTCTGGCAGGGCGAGGCGCAGTTCCGACTTTCGAAATCCCGGATCTTCCAGATCCTCGAGCTCATTCGGAAGGCGAAGTTCGGATCGATGCCCGACCGTTTCGGCGAGGACGAGGAAGAAGAAGCCGAGGGGAACAAGGGCCCGGAGCTCAGGGGCCGGCTCGTCGTCCGAGCGGGCGCGCAGCGCAAGATCACGGTCCAGCTCGTCAAGGGCGACCAGTCGAAGGAATTCGCGCGCCTCGTGCAGAAGATCCTGGCGATCTGCGAGAAACCGGGACGCGAGGGACTCCGGGCCGCGAGCATGTCCGAGGCCCTCGGGATGCTGGCCTCGGGCAAGCTCTCGCCGGAGGTCCTCGAGGCGGCCGTCCAGAGACGTCCGGACGCGAAGGCCGCCGGGGGCGCGGAGGCGGGCTGGACGCTCCGGCTGGCCGGCCTGCAGGTGAGCGAGCAGCGGGGGCGCCCGGACGAGCCGCCGGAGGCCGCCCGGACGCTGGCGCTCCCGGAGAAGGAGTTCCGCGACCTCGCGGCGCTGCTGGCGAAAGCCGAACCCGCGACGCTGCCCCAGAGTCTCTACGCGGAGAGCTACACCGACTTCTCCATCGAGATCCTCGCGTTCTCGCGCACCATCGTCGGCCGGCGATTCCTCGGCATGACGCCCGAGACGCATGGCGGCAGGCAGAAGGCCTTCGACCGGATCCTGGCGGCGTTCGACGCGCTTCACCGGCGGGTCGAGGCGCGCTAGGAGGTCCCGACGGCGGCTGGGCCGGGTGGAGACGGCTCGGATAGGATCCGCGCCATGGTCGACGACATGGAGGGCCTGGCCGGGAAGAGCTGCGTGCCCTGCCGCGGCGGCATCCCGCCGCTGACCGAAGCGCAGGCAGGAGACATGGCGGCCCGCGTCCCCGGCTGGTCTCTCGCCGAGGCCGCGACCCGACTCCGGCGGCAATTCGAGTTCCGCAACTTCGTCGAGGCGATGAAGTTCGTCAACCGGGTTGCCGACGTCGCCGAAGGCGAGGGGCACCACCCGGACATCGCGATCCACTGGAACAGGGTCGACCTGGTGCTGTGGACCCACAAGATCGGCGGGCTCCACGAGAACGACTTCATCCTCGCCGCCAAGATCGACCGCCTTCTCGAGGAAGACCCCGACGAGACGATCGCGGGTTGAAGTCAGGAAAGATGACGTCCCTTCGCCAAGGAGGTTGGATGCGGCTCTCACGCTCTCTCGCCGTTGCGGCGTGCCTGTTCGCGCTCGCCGTCGCCGACGCCCGCCTGGCCGCACAGGAAAAGCCTCGCTCGGCGCAGGAAGAACGCGAAGAAGAGGAGCGCGAAGAGGCGCGGCGGCGCCAGCCCGATCCCCTCGCGCCCGCGCTCGACGAACGGATCTCCGGTAAGAAGAGCCCGGCCGACTTCGCGATCGACGTCGCGTGGCCGACGAAGCCCGGCCTGCTGACGTCCTGCCGCATCTGGGGCGACGGCGTGGGCCTGTGGAATCGCCAGGTGCAATTCCGGATCGGCCGCAAGCAGGTGACCGGGCTGCTGAAGGCCGTGCGCCGCGCCCGCTTCGGGACCTTCCCGGCCGAGGTCGGCGAGCAGGAGGGCGGAGAGAGGGAGATCCAGGGCCGGATCTCCGTGACCGTCGGAGACGTGACGCGTGCGGTCGCGGTCATCGGCGAGGAGAAGCCCGAGAAGGAGCTCGAGGAGCTCGCCCGCGCGGTCCTCGCCGCCGGCGAGAAGCCGGCCGGAAAAGGCGTGAGGATCCAGAGCCTCGCCGAAGGCCTGGAGAAGCTCGCCTCGGGCGCGCTCGCGCCGCAGGCCCTCGAGGTCCTCGCCCAGCGATCGACCGATCACCCCGCACCGGATGTCCCCGCCGACAACTGGATGCTGGTGGTCGCGGGCCGGCAGGCCCATGACCGCGTCAGCCCCCGCGGGAAGGCCCCGAGCTCCGAGCGCGCGCTCGCGCTGACCGCGAAGCAGTACGAGGACCTCGTCGCGCTTCTCCGAGGCAGCGACGCGAGCTCGCTCCCCCGCAACCTCTACGCCGAGCCAGTACTCGCGGCTGCGCGTGCAGGTGCTCAACCAGGTCGTGTCGGTCGAGGCGCGGCGCTTTGCCGGAATGAGCCCCGATGCCAACGCCGAAGCCCGGACGCGGTTCGAGAAGATCTGGAACGCCTGCGAGGGCCTCCACCGCCTGGCGGAAGCCTCCGGCCGCACGATCGCCGCGCCGACGCCGGCCCCGGCGCCGAAGAAGGAAGAGAAGGAGAAGGAGAAGGAAGAGACGGACTGACCGTCAGGACGAGCGCGGGCCCGGCAGGACGACGAAGACGAGGCCCATCACCGCCATCCCGACGAGCAGCCAGCGCCCGGTCTCCCAGGCCTCGACCGAGGGGTGACGCGCGCGCTGGGCCGAGGCGAACAGGAATCCCGCGAGCCCGGCGGCGAGGAAGATCAGGCCGACGCGGCGCATGGCGGTGCCGGCCTCAGTAGCGCGGCAGCGACGGGTCGATCCGCTGCGCCCACCTGTTGATGCCCCCGGCGAGGTTGCGGACCTTCTCGAATCCCTGCTGCATGAGGAACTGGACGGCGTTCCCGCTGCGGGCCCCCGACCGGCAGTAGACGACGATGTCGTCGTCCCTGGAGAGCTTGTCGAGGCTCTCGGGAAGGGTCCCGAGCGGGATCTTGACCGAGTCCGGCAGATCCGAGATCGCCCACTCGCGCGCCTCGCGCACGTCGACGAGCACGATCGCCTCGCCGCGGTCGCGCAGCTGCTTCAAGTCTTCGACGGAGATCTCCTCGACGTGGCCGTGCATCGGCGGGACGATACCAGAGGCCGGCGCCGGCGATCCCCCGCAGAAGGCCTCGTAGTCGATCAGCCGCGAGACGGTCGGGCGCGGGCCACAGACGGCGCAGTCCGGGTTCTTCCGGACCTTGAGCTCCCGGAAGCGCATCCCGAGCGCGTCGACGAGAAGCAGGCGGCCGACGAGCGGTTCGCCGGCGCCGAGCACGAGCTTGATCGTCTCGGCCGCCTGGATCGTGCCGAGGAGCCCCGGCAGCACGCCCAGGACCCCGCCCTCCGCGCACGAAGGGACGAGGCCCGGCGGCGGCGGCTCGGCGTAGAGGCAGCGGTAGCAGGGGCCTCCCGGCGCGCCGAAGACCGAGGCCTGCCCCTCGAAGCGGAAGATCGACGCGTAGGCGTTGGGCTTGCCGAGGAGGACGCAGGCGTCGTTGACGAGGTAGCGGGTCGGAAAGTTGTCCGTGCCGTCCGCGACGACGTCGAAGCCCGCCAGGATCTCGAGGGCGTTCTCCGAGGTCAGGCGCGTCTCGAACGGCAGGACCCGCACGTTCGGGTTGACGTCGTGGAGGCGCGCGGCGGCGGCGGCGAGCTTGGGGCGCCCGACGTCCGAAGTCCCGAAGAGGATCTGCCGGTGCAGGTTCGACTCGTCGACGACGTCGAAGTCGACGAGGCCGAGCGTCCCCACGCCGGCCGCCGCGAGGTAGAGCGCGGCGGGAGACCCGAGACCGCCCGCCCCGACCAGGACCACGCGCGCCGCCTTGAGCCTCGCCTGCCCTTCCGGGCCGACCTCCGGGAGGATCAGGTGGCGCGCGTAGCGGCGGATCTCCTCGTTCGATAGCGCCGCCGCGCCCGCCGCCGTGACCACGACCCGAATCATCTCAGAAGCCGCGGGAGGCCGCCCGTTCTGATAGATTTTCGCCTTCGGAGGTTCCCATCTTGCTTCCTGAATTCCGCAACGAGCCCTTCACCGATTTCTCCGTCGAGGCCAACGCGAAGGCCTTCCGCGCCGCGCTCGCGGCGGTCGAGAAGCGCCTCCCGATCCGCGGCAAGAACCGGATCGGGGGCAAGGACTTCGGCGCCCCGAAGCATTTCGAATCCCTCAATCCCTCCGCCTTCAAGCAGGTGATCGGACGCTTCCCCGAGGGCAGCCTGGCCGACGCGGAGAGGGCCGTGGACGCCGCGACGAAGGCCTTCCCGGCCTGGAGCCGGACGCCGCACGGCGAGCGGTCGGCGCTGGTGCTTCGGATCGCGTCGATCCTCCGGCGGCGCAAGCACGAGTTCTCCGCCATGATGGTCCTCGAGGAGTCGAAGTCCTGGGCCGAGGCCGACGGCGATACGGCCGAGGCGATCGACTTCTGCGAGTTCTATGCGCGCGAGATGGAGCGCATGGCGCTCCCCCAGCCGCTGACGCCCTACCCCGGAGAGGTCAACGAGCTCGAGCACATCCCCCTGGGTGTCGCCGTCGTCATCCCGCCCTGGAACTTCCCGCTCGCGATCCTGACCGGCATGACGACCGCGGCGCTCGTCGCGGGCAACACCGTGGTCCTCAAGCCCTCCTCCGACGCCGCCGGCATCGCCTCCATGTTCCTCGACGCCTGCGACGAGGCCGGCGTGCCCGATGGCGTGCTGAACTTCCTCACGGGCGGGGGCGCGATCGTCGGCAACGCCCTCGTCGAGCACCCGAAGACGCGGCTCATCGCCTTCACGGGCTCGCGCGACGTGGGCCTCCAGGTCTCGGAGAAGGCCGGCCGCGTCGTGCCGGGCCAGATCTGGATCAAGCGCGCGATCCTCGAGATGGGCGGCAAGGACTTCATCCTCGTCGACGAGACGGCGGACCTCGAGGACGCCGCCAACGGCATCGTGTCCGCAGCCTTCGGCTTTCAGGGACAGAAGTGCTCGGCGTGCTCGCGCCTGATCGTCCACCAGAAGGTCCACAAGGACCTCCTGGCCCGCGTCGTCGAGAAGACGAGGGCGCTCTCGGTCGGCGACGTGCGCGACCCGAAGAACACCGTCGGCGCCGTGATCAACGAACGCGCGCACAAGAAGATCCTCGAGTATGCGGCCCTCGGGAAGAAGGAGGGCCGTGTCGTCGCGGGCGGCAAGGCGGGGCCGAAGCAGGGCTACTTCGTCATGCCGACGGTCGTCGACGGCGTCAAGCCCGACGCCCGTCTGGCGTGCGAGGAGATCTTCGGGCCCGTGCTCTCGGTCCTGAAGGTCAAGGACTTCGAGGAAGGAATCGAAGTCGCCAACCACTCGGAGTACGGCCTGACCGGGTCGCTCTACTCGCGGGTGCGCGAGCGGCTCGAGCGCGGGAAGCGCGAGCTCTACGTCGGCAACCTGTACCTGAACCGCAAGTGCACCGGCGCGCTCGTCGGCGTTCATCCCTTCGGCGGCTTCAACATGTCGGGAACGGACTCGAAGGCCGGGGGCCGCGAGTACCTCTATCTCTTCACCCAGCAGAAGGCGATTTCCGAGAAACTGTAAAGGAGGGACGCATGTACTCGCTCCTGGGTCTCGTCATCCTCGTTCTCGACGTCATCGCGATCGTCTCGATCTTGAAGAGCAGCGCCGACACCGGCACGAAGATCCTCTGGTGCCTCCTCGTCATCTTCCTTCCGGTCGTCGGCATGGTCCTCTACTTCCTGATGGGGCCGGGCCGCAAGGCTGCGGTCTGAGACGGCGGCGGCGGTGACCGAAGCCTCGTTTCCCCGCCCGGCCCGGCGCTTCGAGAGCGTCGGCTTCTCGGAGATCGTCAAGGTCCGCAACCGCGTCATCGAGCTCCTGTCGTCCGGACAGAAGGTCTGGCGCTTCGAGGGCGGCGAGCCCTGGATGAACACGCCGGAGAGCGTCAAGGCCGCGATGGGCGACGCGCTCGTTCGCAACCAGACGCGCTACGCGCCCTCCTCCGGCATCCCGGAGCTGCGTCGGGCGATCCTGGCCAAGGTCCGGGACCGCAACGGCATCCCGGCCGACGACGAGTCGCCGATCGTGGTCAACGGCGGCATGCAGGGCCTCTTCGCCGCGTTTGCGACGCTGCTCGATCCGGGTGACGAGGTCCTGATGTTCTCGCCCTACTGGACGCCGATCGTGGACCTCGTCGCATATCACCAGGCGACGGCGGTCCTCGTCGCCACCGGGCCGGCGCGGCAGAGCGGCCTGTCGGCGGCGCTCGCGGCGAAGGTCACGGCGCGGACGAAGGTCATCTACTGGAACAGCCCCAACAATCCCACCGGCGAAGTCTTCTCCCGCGCCGAGACCGAGGAGGTCGCCGCCTTCGCGCGGGACCGCGGCCTCGCCGTCATCGCGGACGAGGCGTACGAAGACCTCGTCTACGAGGGCGACTCCCCGGTGGCCATCGCGTCCCTGCCGGGGATGCACGAGCGGACGATCACCTGCTACACGCTGTCGAAGAGCTATTCGATGACGGGCTGGCGCCTGGGTTACGTCGTCGCGCCGAAGCGCTACCAGATGCCGATCAAGACCGTCGTGCTCTACACGACCAACGGCGTGTCGACGCCCACCCAGTGGGCCGCGGTGGAGGCCCTCTCGCGCGGCACGGAGTTCGTCGCGGAGTGGAAGGCGGGCTACCGTTCCCGGCGCGACCGCCTCGTCGCGGGGCTGAACGCCGCCGGCTTCGAGATCGAGCCGCCGCGCGCCGCGCTGTACCTCTTTCCGAAGACGCCGGCGTGGCTGCCCCCGGACTCGCGCGCGGCCGCGGGCGCCTTGCTCGACGAGGCGAAGATCGCCACGGTGCCCGGGATCGTCTTCGGCCCGGAAGGCGAGGGACACCTGAGGTTTTCCTTCTCGGTGTCCGACGAGATGATCGCCGGCGGCGTCGACGCCCTCGCGGCGTTCGCGCACGCGACCTCCGGACGACCGTAGCCGGTGCGGACCGCGCCTCGGGCGGCCCTCCTGGCCGCCGCCGCGCTGACGCTCGCGGGCGCGTCGCTCCGGGCCGACAAGTTCGAAGACTCGCTCGCGCTCGCGAAGGCGAACGCGGCGACTCCGGCCGGCCGCGAGTTCGAGCGGCGGATCGCCGCGCGTTTCGACGAGAAGGGGCTTCGGGACGCGCTCGTCTCCTGCGCCGACTCCGCCAGGGAGGAAGACTCCGCCCCGTTCACCGCGCTCCTCGAGCTCTCCGGCGACGGGCGCGCTTCGCAGGTCCTGCTGCGGCCGCCCCTGCCCGTGGCGGTCTGCTTGCGCTGGACGATCCGCGAGACGACGTTTCCGCGGCCGCCCGCCCCCGGCTACTGGGTCGCGGTCGACGTGAGCCCGACGCGAGCGCCGGGGGTCCCGCCCATCCCGACCGCCGGCGTGGCGACGGCGACGGTGCCGTTCACGCCGACTCCTGCGGCCCCGGCGGCCCCTCCCCCGCCGCCAACGACGACCCCGGCCCGGCCCGCGCCGACTCCGACGCCGATTCCGACGCCATCACGGGCGTCCGCGCCGACACCCTCCGTGCCGTCGGTCATCGACCTTGCCGCGATCGCGGGCCCGGGCTTTCACGTCGACGGCCGCCGGCCCGAGCTCGGGCAGCTGCGCCGGCAGCTTCGGGAGAGCCGGGCCGAGATCCTCGGTCCGCTGCTCGCCCAGGCCGACGGCATCGCACCCGACGATCCGCGGCTCGAGCCCTACTGGTCCCTCGCCGAGGAGCTCGATCTCCCCGTCGCCATCGCACTCGGGCCGGAGGCGTCCGGCGCGGCTTCCTCACCGCGCTATCGCGCGGCACTCGGCGATCCGCTCAGGCTCGAGGGCGTCCTCGTGCGCCACCCGAAGCTCCGCGTGGTCGTCGAGGGCGCCGGCTGGCCGATGGGCGACGCCATGGTCGCGCTGATGTGGCGCTATCCGCAGGTGGCCGTGGACACGCGTGCCATCGCCGGGGCACTCCCGCGGGCCGAGTTCCAGGCGTACCTGCGCCGCATGGTCGAGGCCGGCTTCGCCGACCGCATCCTCTTCGCCTCGGACGCGTCCAAGGATCCCGCGCAGGTCGGCGTCGCGATCGAGGCGATCGAGTCCGCCGACTTCCTCACCCCGGCGCAGAAGCGGGACATCCTTCATGGCAACGCCGCGCGGCTCCTGCGGCGGGCTCCGACGGGGAACGGACACCAACCGTAGTACAGTCAGGCCCCGGCCTCGGTCAGGCGTCTGCCCTCGGAACATCGAGGAGTCTTTATGCGCACGAAGCTTGCGGTTCTCGCCCTTCTTGCCTCGCCTCTGCCCGCCCTCGCACAAACTCCGGCTATGGGCCCCGAGTTCCAGGTCAACTCGTATACGACGGACTATCAGAACGGCCCCGACGTCACCGCCGGCCCGGCTGGCAACTTCGTCGTCGCCTGGTTCGGCGCCGGTCCCGACACGGCGAGCGGAATCTTCGCCCGCCGTTTCGACGGCTCCGGGACCCCTCAGGGCCCGGCCTTTCAGGTCAACGCGTCCACGACGGATCAGGCGTGCTGTCCCTCGATCGCCAGCAACGCCGCAGGAGACTTCGTCGTCGCGTGGAGAAGCTACCAGGACGGCAGCGTGGCCGGCGTCTTCGCTCGTCGGTTCGACAACACGGGCAATCCGGCGAGCGACGAAGTGCAGGTCAACACCTACACGACCGCGAGCCAGCTCTGGAGCCGGGCCGGGATCGACTCGGCCGGAAACTTCGTCGTCGTGTGGACGAGCCTGCCCGGCCAGGACGGATCGGGCTACGGCGTCTTCGGCCAACGCTTCGATGGCGCCGCGACCAAAGTCGGCTCGGAATTCCAAGTCAATACTTACACGACCTTCAATCAGCAGTATCCGGACGTCGCCATGGATCCCGCGGGCGACTTCGTCGTCGTCTGGATGAGCCCGCATGACACGCCGGGCGACACGGGAGCCGGCATCTTCGCCCAGAGGTATGACAGCGCCGGAAGTCCGCAGGGGAACGAATTCCGGGTCAACCAGTACACGACCGGCGGCCAGATCATCCCGAAAGTTGCGATGGATGGCGCCGGGAACTTCGTCGTCACGTGGTCGAGCTACGGGCAAACCGGCCAGTACTTCGACATTCTCGCCCGCCGTTACGATTCGACGGGAAACCCCCTCGCTGACGAATTCCCCGTCAATACCGCGACCTCGGGAAACCAGAGCGCATCCGACGTCGCCGTCGACCCCACCGGAGCATTTACGATCTCCTGGGACTCGAATTCCCCGGGGTTCGGCATCCTCGCGCGCCGATACGACGCCTCCGGCGCTCCGCTGGGAGGCGAATTCCAGCTCAACACGAACACGACGCTCGGACAGAACGCCTCGTCCGTCGCGCTGGACGGGCGCGGCGGCTTCGTCATCGTCTGGCAGTGTGCGGTGCTCGGCGTCCCCTGTCTCGACGGGTCCCACGACAGCATCCGCGGCCGCATGGGGGGCTTTCCCGACGCGCGGCCGCTGCAGGTCGACGCTCGGGCGAGCGGCGGCACCTCGAACGTCAACGGCGTGCTCGAGGCGGGCGAGAGGGTGACGGTCGAGCCCGCGTGGAACAACGCGAGTGAGGCGTCGCTCCCGCTGACCGGCACCGCTGCGAATTTCACCGGTCCGGCGGGACCCACGTACACGTTCGACGACTCCTCGGCTGACTACGGCACGATCGCGGCTGCGTCGACGGTCGACTGCTACGCGGCGACGGCCGACTGCCTGGAAGCCTCGGTGGTCGGGGTACGCCCTGCCCCGCACTGGGACGCGACGTTCGACGAGGCCCTGTCCTCGGGCGTAACGAAGACCTGGACGCTTCATGTGGGCGAGTCGTTTCCCGACGTTCCCGTATCGCACGCGTTCTACGCGTTCATCGAGAATCTCTTTCACAACGCGATCACGGGCGGCTGCGGCGGCGGCGACTACTGCCCGGGCAATTCGGTCACGCGCGCGCAGATGGCCGTGTTCCTGCTGAAGGCCGAGCACGGCGCCGCGTTCGTTCCTCCGGCCTGCGCCGGGATCTTCCTCGACGTCCCTTGCCCGAGTCTCTTCGCCGACTGGATCGAGCAGCTCGCGGCCGAGGGCATCACCGGCGGCTGCGGCGGCGGCAACTACTGCCCCGACAATCCCGTGACGCGAGCTCAGATGGCCGTCTTCCTCCTGAAGGCCGAGCACGGCTCGGCCTACGTGCCGCCCACCTGCGCCGGAGTCTTCGGCGACGTCCCGTGCCCATCCCAGTTCGCCGACTGGATCGAGCAGCTCGCCGCCGAGAACATCACCGGCGGCTGCGGCGGCGGCAACTACTGCCCCGGCAACCCGAACACCCGCGGGCAGATGGCGGTGTTCCTCGTGAAGACGTTCGGGCTGCAGCTGTACGGGCCGTAGGCCCTCAGAACCGGAAGGTCAGGCCCGCGCGCAGGTCGACCTGCTGCAGGAAGCGCGAGCCCGTGTCCCAACAGATCGTGTCGATGCAGAGCCAGATGCCGCCCTCTCCCGACGAATAGAGGTAGACCGGGATGTAGTGGACTTCGGCGCGCAGTCCCAGGTGCTCGTTGAAGTAGTACTTCAGGCCCAGAGCAACGGCGAGCGAGAAGTGGGCGGTGTTGCCGAAGCCCTCGCCCGTATTGATCAACGTCGTGCCGAGCGACAGCTCGACGTAGGGACGCAGCTTCTCCTGCGCCGGGGCGAGGTAGCCGAGCACGCCGAGCTGGAAGTCGTGCAGCCCGAGGTCGAAGGACTGGTTGACGATCGCCGGATTCGCGCCGATCGCCCTTGCCGGAGCCCTGGTGTAGCTGTACTGCAGCTCGAATTCCCAGTTCGGATTCGGTCCGTAGCCGAGCGACACACCCCAGGTCGGAGCGTCGTCGACCTCGATGCGGTCGTAATCCCCCGGAAACTCGAATGTGATGGTGCTCTCGAACCGGTAGCCGGCCATGATTGCCAGGTCGACGTGCCGCTGCGGGGGCGGACCGACGGGTCCCTGCGCCTCGAGCCCGCGCGCCACACACAGGGCGGCCAGGGCGATCGAGGTCCGCACGAGCCGGCCCATCGCTTTGTCCGGAGGCAGTGTCTGCGGATGTCTGTCCACGCGCCAGATGCGATCGGATCAGGGACCTATCTTCGGTAGGCCTCGGGGCGGCGGTCCTGGAGGGCGGGGAACTTCGAACGGGCGTCGCGGACGGCGGCGGGATCGACGTCGGCGAAGAGGACGGCTTCCTCCGCTCCCCCCTCGACCAGCGTCTCGCCCCAGGGCGACACGACGACGGAATCTCCGGCGTAGCGGAGCTTGCCGCCCTCCCCGACGCGGTTGACGCCGGCGACGAAGCACAGGTTCTCGATCGCCCGGGCCCGCAGGAGCGTCCGCCAGTGCTCGCGGCGAGGCTCGGGCCAGTTGGCGACGACGGCGAAGAGATCGGTGTCGTCGGCGGCGAGCCGGAAGGGCTCCGGAAAGCGCAGGTCGTAACAGACGAAGGGCGTCACGCGCGTCCCCTCGACCGGCACGGTCACGATCCCCTCGCCCCCGGCGTAAACGCGATGCTCGCCGCCGAAGGTGAAGGGGTGGATCTTGGCGTACTTCGTCAGCGAACCGTCGGGCCCGGCGAGGACCGCCATGTTTCGGGGGCGCGGCTGCCCGGCCTCGGGAACGGACGCGAGGATCGAGATCCCGAGCTCGCGGGCCGTCTCGCAGAGAAAGGTCTCCGAGGGCCCGCCGGGAGGCTGCGCGATCCTTGCCGATTCCATCGAGAAGCCCGTGCAGAACATCTCCGGCAGAAGCGCCAGCCGCGCTCCCCCGTCCCGCGCGCGCTCGAGGTGCCGCCGGGCGCGCCGATGGTTCTCGGCGCACGTCCTCCCAGGCGAGGTCCATCTGGACGAGGGCTAGCGCACGGCGAGCCCCTCACCCGGCCCTCTCCCGACGGGAGAGGGTGGAGAGCCGCTGGACCGCCGCCTCGAGCGTCTCCTTCTTCTTGCAGAAGGCGAAGCGGACGTAGTGCCGGCCGTGCTCCGGGCGGTCGTAGAAGACGCTCGGCGGGATGGCCGCGACGCCGGCCGTCTCGATCAGGTGCCGGACGAAGGCCCGGTCGTCGTCGAAGCCGAACGGGCGAAAGTCCGCGCACGCGAAGTAGGTGCCCTGCGGAGCGCGGACGTCGAACCCGATCCGCGAAAGCTCCGCGACGAGATAGTCGCGCTTCCCCCGGTAGTCCGACGCCAGGGCCGCGTAGTACTCCGGCCCCGCCTCGAGCGCGGCCGCCGCGCCGTGCTGGAGCGGCGTCGCCGTCGCGAACGTGACGAACTGGTGGGCCGCGCGCACGGCGGCGGTCAGCTCCGGCGGAGCCGCGGCCCAGCCGATCTTCCAGCCCGTCAGCGAGAACGTCTTGCCGAAGGACGAGATCGTGATCGTGCGCTCGCGCATCCCCGGCAGCGTCGCCATCGGGACGTGGCGGCCCTCGTAGACGAGGTGCTCGTAGACCTCGTCGGTGATGCAGAGGACGTCGCGCTCCCGGCAGAGCGCGGCGAGGACCTCGAGCTCGGCCGGCGCGAACACCTTGCCGGTCGGATTGTGCGGGGAGTTCAGCAGCAGCGCCCGCGTCCGCGGCGAAAACGCGGCCGCGAGCTCCCCTTCGTCGAACGTCCAGTCCGGAGCGCGCAGCGTCACGACGCGCGGCACGGCGCCGGCCATGATCACGCTCGCCTTGTAGGAGTCGTAGTAGGGCTCGAAGAGCACGACCTCGTCGCCTGCGTCGCAGACGCCCTGGATCGCCGAGAAGATCGCCTCGGTCGCGCCGGAGGTGACCGTGAACTCGGCGTCGGCCGCGTAGTCGAGGCCCCAGTCGCGGCGGTACTTCGCCGAGAGGGCGCGGTGAATCCCGGGGATGCCGGTCATCCGCGCGTACTGGCCGTGGCCGGCGCGGATGGCATCGATGGCGGCGTCCTTCGCGAACTCGGGGCCGTCGAAGTCCGGGAAGCCCTGGGCCAGGTTGATGGCGCCGCGCTCGTTGGCCAGACGCGTCATCTCGGTGAAGATCGTCGTGCCGAACCCTTCGAGCTTGCGGGCGAGCGCCGGGCGCATGCCCGGATGATACCGGCCCGCCGCCGCTGATATCCTGCCGCCGCCATGCCGCCCACCCAGACGCACTACCGCATCGCCATCATCGGATCCGGCCCCGCGGGCTGGACCGCCGCGCTCTACGCTTCGCGCGCCGACCTCGCCCCGGTCGTCTTCGAGGGCCCCCAGCCCGGCGGCCAGCTCACGATCACGACGGAAGTCGAGAATTACCCCGGCTTCCAGAACGGCATCCAGGGGCCCGAGCTCATGGAGATCTTCCGCGAACAGGCCAGGCGCTTCGGCACGGAGGTCGTCCTCGACACCGTCACCAACGTCGACTTCGACCGGCGGCCCTTTCGTCTCCACCTGGACGCCGGCGGCTCGGTCACGGCCGACGCCGTCATCGTCTCGTCGGGCGCCTCGGCGAAGCTCCTCGGCCTCGAGTCGGAGAAGCGGATGATGGGCCGCGGCGTCTCCGCCTGCGCGACCTGCGATGGTTTCTTCTTCAAGGGCAAGGAGGTCGTGGTCGTCGGCGGCGGCGACACCGCGATGGAGGAGGCCAACTTCCTGACGAAGTTCGCCTCGAAGGTCACGGTCGTGCATCGCCGCGAGGACTTCCGGGCATCGCGGATCATGCTCGACCGCGCGCACGCCAATCCGAAGATCGCGTGGAAGCTCTTTGCGACGATCACCGACATCCAGGGCGACGACAAGGGCGTCACCGGAGTCACCCTCCAGGACACCCGCACCGGGAAGGCGGAGCCCTTCGCGACGCAGGGCGTCTTCGTGGCGATCGGCCACTCGCCCAACACGGCGATCTTCCAGGGAAAGCTCGAGATGAACGAGGTCGGCTACGTGAAGGTGAAGCATCCGTCGACGTACACCTCCGTCGAGGGGGTCTTCGCGGCGGGCGACGTCGCCGACCCGACCTACCGGCAGGCCGTCTCCGCGGCGGGCGAGGGCTGCAAGGCGGCCATCGACGCGGAACGGTGGCTGGCGGCCCAGGGGATCCATGGATGATCCGGAGGACGACGATCCGCGCTACGCGCGGTTCCTGCCGATCCTCTTCTACGTGCTCGGCTTCATGGGGGCCCTGGCGCTGCTCGCGCTCGTGGCCGGCTGGCTGCTGAAGCGCTTCGCATAACCCGGACCCGGCGCGGGCCGTACACACACCGTGCGCCCGTGCTGAAATATTGGAAGGACCTCAGGTTCCTGCCCCGGCCGGTGTGGGTGGTGGCGGGCTCGCAGCTCGTCAACCGCGCGGGCTCGATGGTGCTCTCGTTCCTCGTCCTCTACCTGACGCGCGAGCGCGGCTTCTCGGCGGAGCACGCGGGGTTCGTCCTCTTTCTCTACGGCGCGGGCGCGATCGTCTGCGGCCCGCTCGCGGGACGGCTGACCGACCGCTGGGGCTCCGTGCCGCTGATGCGCGCCTCGCTCTTCCTGTCGGGAGCCATGCTCCTCGTCTACCCCTTCGCGAAGGCAACGGCGTCGATCGCGATCGTGACGGTCGTCCTCGCGATGCTCACCGAGGCCTTCCGGCCGGCGGCGATGTCCTTCTTCGCCGAAACGGTCGAGCCGTTCCGCCGCAAGTCCGCCTTCGCGGTGTATCGCCTGGCCATCAACCTCGGCATGGCAATCGGACCGGCCGTCGGCGGCGTGCTCGCGACGATCGCGTTCAAGTACCTGTTCTTCGTCGACGGCGCGACGTCGATCGCCGCCGGACTCGTGCTGGCCGCCGTGGCGCTGCCGAACGGGAAAAAGAAGCGGTCCTTCCCCGCCGGCACTCCGGCCCCGACCACGGCGACGCGCCTGCGCCTCTCGACCGCCGCGCATCTGGACCCGAGGTTCCTCTTCTTTCTGGCCGGGGTGCTGCCGGTCACGGTCATCTTCTTCCAGCACATTTCTTCGATGCCCCTCTACATCGTCGACGACCTCGGCTTCACGCCGCGCACGTTCGGCCTCCTCTTCTCGCTGAACTGCCTGCTGATCGTCGTCCTCGAGATCCCGTTGAACGCCGCGACGGCTCACTGGTCCCACCGCCGGACCCTGGCCCTCGGCGCGATCCTCTCGGGCGCCGGGTTCGGCGCGATGGCCTTCGCGCGGGACTTCTGGTCGCTCGCCGGAACCGTCGTCATCTGGACCTTCGGCGAGATGCTGTTCTTTCCCGCGTCGGCGGCCTACGCCACGGACATCGCGCCCGACGCGCGACGCGGCGAGTACAGCGGCCTCTACACGATGGTCTTCTCGATCGCCTTCGGCGTCGGGCCATGGGCGGGGACCGTGGTGCTCGAGCGGGCGGGCGCGCGCGTGCTCTGGGGGCTGACGTTCCTCCTGGGGGCGCTAGCGGCCGCGATCTTCGTGAAGCTGCCCGAGCCCTCGCGCCACACCGAGACGGAGCAGACCCTGCCCGACGCGGCGGGCTCTGCCGAGATCTAACCGTCGCTTCGCGGACGTCGGGGGTCTGCGTCCTTCGGACGCACCGGCGTGCGGCTCGCGAACGGCGCTCGACCGCACGCCTGACCTCCGTCGCCCGCTGCGCTCCCGCGGCGCGAACCTCCTCCCTCCCTCCGGTCGGGAGACTATTCGCGCCGCGACCAGTTGAGAAATTCGGGCGGGGGAGAGAGGACGCGGCTACCGAGGTGAGGGTGGATGAGTCCGCATGTGGATCTCGGTGCCGCCCTTCTCGAAGCGCACGTCGTCCATCAGCTGGTTGATCAGGTAGATCCCGCGGCCGCCGGTCGAGAACAGGTTCTGGCCCATGATCGGGCTCGGGATCGAGGCCGGGTCGAACCCGGGGCCCGGGTCGCGCACGACGATGAGCATGCCGCGGGCGTGATCGCAGGCCACGCAGCACTCGACCTGCTTGGACGGATCGTTTCCGCTGCCGTGCTCGATCGCGTTGGCGAGCGCCTCGCGCAGCGCGAGCTCGATCTCGAACTCGCGCCCCGCGGCGCAACCCATCTCGGTGACGATGTCCATGACCTTGCCGACGACGGGCGAGATGGCGTTCACATCCGCCGGCAGCGTCATGTCGACCTTCACGAGGAGGTCGCTCGCCTCGAATTCGCAGCGGGACGGCTGTGCCGTGGACATTCGCGTGCTCCTTCTCCGGGGGCGGGAGAGATTCTAACTACGAAACATCGACAATACCGGCGCAGTCCGGGCCAACCGCTGGGCGAGCGCCTGCCAGCGCGGATTCGACTGGAGGGGGGCGAACACCGGGAGGTGGATGCGGAACCAGAGCAGGGCGTTGCGCTCCTCGTAGGCCCGCTCCAGGGCGTCCATGGCCTCGTCCGCCCGGCCGAGCGGCGCCAGGACCACCGCCCGGTCGAAGGGAGGCACGTACTCGCGCTGTGCCCGCTGCTCGAGCTCGCCGAGGACGCGCTCGGCATCCGCGCGCCGCCCGGAGCGGGCCAGCGCGCCTCCCAGCAAGCCGACGTAGAGGCTGTGATTGCCCTGGGTGATTTCGACGCCCCGCTCGAACTCCCGGATGGCCTCCTCGTAGGCGCCCGTCTCCTGGTAGGCCGTGCCCAGCGACCAGGCCGGGAACCCCGCGTTGGGATCGATCGCCGCCGCCTTGCGCAGCTCCGTCACGGCCTCCGCCCAGTGGAGCCCGTACATGAAGCACCACCCGAGCTGGGTCTGGAGATTGGCGTTGTGGGGCTCGAGGTCGAGGCCATGCCGGGTCGCCTCGAAGGACTCCTCGGCTCCGGCCCGCGCACCCGAGGAACAGGCCGAGCCAGAAGTACCCGTCGGTCGAGCGAGGTGTCTTCTCGATGACGGCGCGAATCTCGCGCTCCTCGCGGGCCGTGTCCCAGCCGAAGTAGTGCTCGATGAACCCGAGCGACAGATGCACGTCGGGCGCCCCCGGCGTGAGCTCCTGCGCCCGGTCCGTCGCCCAGCGCGCCCGGCCATAGGCCTCCCAGGTCGGGATGCCGCCGTAGAAGCCCCAGAAGCAGTACGCCTCCGCGAGGCCGAGGTAAGCCGCGGAATAGCGGTGGTCGCGGTCGATCGCCGCCTCCAGCTCCGCGATGGCGGGCTTGGGGCGGCGCAGATTGAGGAAGTATCGGCCCTTCAAGTACAGGTTGTAGGCCTCGATGTCTTGCGTCGGACGGACGACGACCGGCGCGTCCGCCTCGCCCACGAGCCGGACGTGCAGCGTCTTGGCGATCGCGCGGGCGATCTCGTCCTGCACCGCGAAGACGTCCTCCATCTCGCGGTCGAAGCGCTCGGACCAGAGGTGATACCCGCTGGCGACGTCGACCAGCTGCGCCGTGATCCGAAGCCGCCGTCCGGCCTGGCGGACGCTGCCCTCGAGGACCGTGCGGACGCCGAGCTCCCGGCCGATCTGCCGGATGTCGGTGTCCTTGCCCCTGTAGGCGAACGACGACGTGCGCGCCGCGACGCGGAGCGGGGCGATGCCGGTCAGGGCGTTGATGATCTCCTCGGTCATGCCGTCGCTGAAATACTCGGCCTCGCGGTCGGCGCTCATGTTGCGGAACGGAAGGACGGCGATCGATGCTTCCGCCTGCGCGGCGCCGGACACGGCTCCCGAAGTCGTCGTCGCGGACGGCTCGACCTGCAATGCCTCGAGCGCGAACGCGAAATCGCGGGCGTTCTGGAACCTCTCGCCCGCCTCCTTCTCCAGGCAGTGGGCGACGATCCGGGCGATGTCCGGAGCGATCTGCACCCCCGTGGGCGAGGACATCGGGTCCTCCTGCAGCACGGCGATCATGGCCTCGGCCGCGCTGTCGCCGCGGAAGGCCCGCCGGCCCGTGAGCATCTCGTAGAGGATCGACGCCGAGCGAGAACAGGTCGCTCCGGTGGTCGACGGGTTTGCCGCGGACCTGCTCGGGGGACATGTACCCGGGAGTGCCGAGCGACGACGCCCGGCTGGGTGCCGACCGTCGGCGACCGTGACACGTCGGCCGATCCGGGCGCCCCCGAGAGCGTCGCCAGGCCGAAGTCGAGGATCTTGACGAGACCGTTCTTCGTCAGAAAGACGTTCTCGGGCTTGAGGTCCCGGTGGACGATCCCCCGGTCGTGGGCGGCGGCGAGCCCCCGGGCGATCTGGAGGGCGTACTCGACGGCCTTGCGCGCCGGGATCGCCGATGCCGTCACGCGCTCGCGCAGCGTCTCCCCCTCGAGAAGCTCCATGACCGCGTAGATCACGCCGTTCTCCTCGCCGACGTCGTGAATGGCCAGGATGTTCGGGTGGGAGAGAGCGGCGACGGCGCGCGCCTCGCGGTGGAATCGCTCGATGGCGTCCGAGCTGCCGCCCGAAAAGCCCCGGAGGACCTTGACCGCGACCTCGCGCTGGAGCCGCGTGTCGCGCGCGCGGTACACCTCGCCCATGCCGCCCGCTCCGAGCGGTCCGAGGATCTCGTAGGGGCCGAGCGATCGCACCGTGAGCGTCACGTCGCCGGAAAGCCTATATCGGGTCGGCGGTCCTCGCGGCGGCGACGGACGGTGGCGCCGGACCCTAGTCCGCCAGGACGGTCATCGTACCGGTGGCCAGGTCGTAGATGGCGCCGGCGATGGCGACCTTGCCGGAGTCGATCTGCTCGCGGAGGATCGAGCTGCGCGCCTTGATCTCGTGGATCGAGTCGCGGACGTTCTGCTCCGTCACCTTCGTGACGTACGCCTTGTCCTTGGAGGTGCCCGGGCCCGAATCGCGCACGGCCGACTGGATCTTGGCGAGCAGGGAGGTCAGGTTGCCGAGCTTGACGCCGTCGATCGCGCCCTTGACCGCTCCGCATTCGGTGTGCCCGAGCACGAGCACGAGGTGCGCGCCCGTCACTTTCGTCGCGAACTCCAGGCCGCCGAGCACGTCGGTGTCGACGACGTTGCCGGCCGACCGCAGCACGAACACGTCGCCGATTCCCTGGTCGAGGAGGATCTCGACGGGCGCCCGGGAGTCCATGCAGGAGACGACGGCGGCGTAGGGAAACTGCCCTGTCGAGGTCGCGATCACCTTGGCGTTCCAGTCGCGGGTCAGCGGTTTTCCGGACACGAACCGCGCGTTGCCCTCCTTGAGGCGCTGGAGCGCCTGGGCCGGGGTCATGGACATCTGCGACTCCTTCGTCTGGACCTGCGCGAGTGCGATGGCGGTGGCCGCCGCGGCGACGAGCGCCGCGACACGAACGATCCGGGATCCTCGCATCGTCAACCTCCCATAATCAACTGTGTCAGCGCCGGCACGCGGCCGAGAAGGCGAGCGTAGAGCGCGAGCTGCCCGCGATGATATTCCTCATGCGAGATCCCGTGCTGCATCCAGGCGAGCCGGGTCCCGAGCTTCCCGTCGAAACGCCGGATGTTCTGGAGCATGTGGAGCTCCCCGGCCTTCCGGAGCCTGCGGTCGCCGTCCCGATGACTCCGGGCGAGCGCATCGAGCAGCTGCCGCTTCGATTTCAGACGCGACACGCCGCGGCCGTGCTCGGCCAGAAGCGCCGCGTAGCTCTTGCGGCGGAAGTCGCCGCGCTCGCGCGAGAGCTCGCCGGACATCAGGAAACCCGACTCCGCGATGTGCCGCGCGATGTCGGTCACCGTCCGGGCTTCCGGAGTCGGTCGGAAGGCGAAGTCCTTTTCCGGGATGTTCCGGAGCTCGTCGATGACTCCCCCGCGCGTGTAGCCCCAGGCCTCGAGCGCCTCTTCCAGGATCGTCGTGTAATCCGCCACCGGCTCCCTCCTTGCGGTCCGATGCCTTCCGCGAGCCACGCCGCCGTCAGCGCGGCGAGGCGCCGTAAACCATCTGCTTCGTGCCGGCGACACCGGTGCTCTTCAAGAGCGCCTCGGCCTCCGTCGGCGAGAGGCGTCGGCCGGCCGGCTCGGGGGCGTTCGCGAGCTCCCACGCCAGGATTCCCATCACGGCCGTGTCGACGGCGAGCCAGTGCGGATCCACCGCCTCGAAGGTGTCGATGACCGTGTGGTGGCGGTCGTCGTAGCTGCCCGGCTCCACCCACAGCGTCATCGCCGGCACGCCCATCACCATGAAGGGCCCGTGATCGCGGTCGAAGCTGGCGTCGAGTGTCGTCGCCGTGGCGCCGAATTGCGCCAGCGGCGCGAGGGCCTTCTTCATCGCCGGCTCGAGGTCCGCCCGCCCGTGGAGCTCGACGCCCTTCGGCGCCTGGGCGCCCGAGTCCATCACCAGCACGGCCTTGAGCGAGTCGAGCTCCTTCTCGTGCGTCGCGACGTAGGCGCGCGAGCCGAGCGTCGCCTCTTCCTCGCCGTAGAAGAACGCGAACCGGATGGTTCTCTTCGGCGTAATGCCGAGAGACTTCAGGATGCGCGCCGCTTCGAGCACGGCGGCCACGCCCGAGCCGTCGTCGTCGGCGCCCTCGGCGGGGTCCCAGGAGTCGTAGTGCGCGCCGATCAGGACGACCTCGGAGGCGTCCCGGCCGGGCAGGTCGGCGATCACGTTGCGCTCGCGGTACGGGCTCGTGTCGAACGTGTTGCGCACGTCGAGCGAGAGCTTCACCGGGCCCTTCGCGAGAAGCCGACGCAGCAGGAGCGCGTCCGGCTTCGCGACCGAGATGACCGGCAGCGGCGCCTTCGGATAGAAGCCGAACGCCGACGTGTAGACCATGCGGCCGGGCTTGTCGGACGCGATCAGCATCGCGGCCGCTCCCGCATCGGCGAGCGCGCGAGCCAGGGCCGCACGAGCCACGAACGACGGATCGACTCCGATCTTCTGCGGATCCACCAGCACCGCCGCTCCGCGCACGCGGTCGGCCGGCACCGGAAGGGCGGCCGAGGTCGGCGCGCCGATGTCGACGAGCGGCGCGGTGATGGCTCCCGCCGTGCCCGGGACCCAGGCGTAGGATCCGACCGTGATCGGCCGGTCGATCGGGGACGTGATCCGGCCGGAGGCCGGCCCGCGCGTCCACCGGGACTCGAGCGGGTACTCCTCGAAACGGGCGGAGGCGTAGCCGGCCTTCTTGAGCTCCCCGAGGATGAGCTCCGAGGCCGCGCGCAGCTCCTTCGAGCCCGTGACACGGCCGCCGACCTCGTCGGTGAGGCGCTGGAGGAACGCCGAGGCGCCGCCGTTCGTCAGCGCGGCGCCGGCGATCCGGGCGGGGACGACGTCCTGGGAGAGGCCGGCGGTCGCGACGGCCGCCCACAGGATCGAAGCGAGGAGTCGGCGGCCAATGCAGCTCATGGCGTTCTCTCCCGTTCCAGGTTCGCTCCGGCGTCGAGGATCATCACTTCGCCTTCTCGAGGACCGAAGTCCAGTTCAAGACCACCGCGATCGGCAGCGCGGCGTCCTCGCGAACGGGCGTGATGACTAGAAATCGCTGCCCGTCGCGTGTCACGTCGTATCCGGAGTTGCCAATGTCCCCGTGCGTCTCGAAGAGCGGCGTCGGAATCCCAGCCTCGAACGGCGCACCGGTCTGGATCGGGACAGCCATCACCTTTCGGTCGGGTGCAAGGTAGTAGAGCTCCTTCCCGTCTCCCCGCCAGCGAGGAGTCTTGCCGCCGGCGGTCGAGACCTGCGTCCTCTCTCCGGGCCCCGGGAATGGCGCGACATAGACCTCTTCCTTCCCGGCCTCGTCCACAACGGTCGCGATCCAGCGTCCGTCCGGCGAAAACTTGGCCTGCATTTCCATGGCGCTGGTCTTGGCAAAAGGGAAGGGCTTGCGGTCGCCTTGCAGCGGAACGATCCAGAGGTCCCAGTTCGATGACGCATCCGGGGCGGCGTACGCGATCAGGCGACCGTCCGAGGACCAATCGACGGGGATCTCGGCGTCACTCGTCTTGAGCAGGGCTTCCTCGGGTCCGCCGCCAATCGACCGCACGAAGAGACGCGGAGGGCCCCCGCGGATCGAGGCGAAAGCGACGCGGGAACCGTCGGGCGACAAGACTGCCGGACCGTCGTCACTCTCGGAGCCCAGCCGCGCCTTCGAGCCCCGGACGAGATCGTGGAGCCAGATGCTACTGCTCTGTCCGTCGGCTCCCCGGGCCCAGAGGGCAAGCCTGCGTCCGTCGGACGAGAGACGCAGGCCGGAATAGGCCCCGGCCTCCCCCACCGCGCCCACCTGCCGGCCCTGCCTGTCGAACCAGAGGAGCCTCGAGGAAAATGTCACTGCCCGGCAGTAAGCCAGAACCCCGGTCGCAGAGACGGAAAAGTAGCCGAACTTCCGAGGGCCCATGACGGCGACGCCCTGAGCAACTGGAATCGGCTCGCCCGAGGCTCGGAGAGCTTTCGTATCGAAGTGCTGGGCGAGCAGGTTCCCGTCGCGCGCGAAGAGCACGTAGCCCGGCTCCGCGTAGACCGGATTCGAAGCCTCGGGCACCACGACCCGCACCTCCTTAGAGTCGAGCGAGCCCACACGGATGCCGCCGTTCTGGTTCTTCGATTCCGGGTTGGCGCCCAGATAGGAAAAGTACAGGAAGTGCCGCCCGTCGGGCAGAAAGTGAGGCCAGCGCTGGCTGTCCTCACCGTGCGCGCTGTCGAACGCAAGCACCGGCTCGGGCTTACCACCGGAGGCGTTCACGCGGTATATCGGACTGCCGGCGGAGGGGGAGAAGAGGATGACGCCGTCACGACTCCATGTCCCGCCGCGCCCCGCCTCCGCGTCACAGAGCACCTGGACGGGACCCCCCGAAGCGTCCATGCGCTTCAACTTCCCGTCGGCGAAGAAGCCGATGGAGACGCTGTCCGGAGACCAGAACGGGTAGTCACCGTCCTCAGTCCCCGCCAGTGATCGAGCCCTAAGACCGTCGAGAGGGCGAGTCCAAAGGGACATCTTCCGGTCCCCGTCGGACGCCTTGAACACGAGGAGGCGACCATCGGGAGACACGGCGGGCGCCATGTCGAGATCGGCCCCCTGTTCATAGCGATAAGGCGACTCCTCGGTGGGGACGACCTCGAACCGGACGACGCTCGCCGGAGCCGCCGGCCGGCGAAGGAGGCCGATCCCGGCGGCGGCCGCCGCCAGCGCGGCGACGCCGAAGGCGCCCCAGGCGATTCGCTCGCGATTCCGACGGCGGGAGACGAGCGCCGTGGGCGCCGCGACCCCGGCCGAGGAGCCCTCGGCGATCCACTTGAGCTCCTTGCCGACGTCGCCGGCCGACTGCCAGCGGTCCTCGGGATCCTTGGCGAGACAGGTCTTGACGACCCGGTCGAGCGCCGGAGGCGACATCGGCTGGACGGAAGAGATCGGCGCCGGGTCGCTCGACATGATCGCCGTGATCAAGGACGCCTGGCTCGCGGCCGAGAACGCTTTCTGGCCCGTCGCCATCTCGTAGAGCACGCACCCGAACGCGAAGACGTCCGTCCGGCCGTCGGCATCCTTGCCCTCGAGCTGCTCCGGGCGCCATGTACTGGAACGTCCCGAGGATCGTGCCTTCCTGCGTGAGGCCCTGCTGTGTGGGCAAGGAGGTCAGGCTCGACTTCGCCGCCTGCGGCGCCATCGCCTTGGCCAGGCCGAAGTCCAGAAGCTTCACCCCCGACTTCGTGATCATCACGTTGCCCGGCTTCAGGTCCCGGTGCACGATCCCCTGCCGGTGCGCCTTGTCGAGCGCGTCCGCGATCTCGATACCGTACTTGAGCGTCTGCTCGAGCGGCAGCGGGCCCTTCGCCAGCCGCTCCGAGAGCGTCTCGCCCTCGAGAAGCTCCATCACCAGGTAATCGGTCTCGCCCTCGCGCCCGACGTCGTAGAGCGCGCAGATGTGGGGATGCGAGAGCTGCGAGATCGTCTTCGCCTCGCGCTCGAACCGTTGCCGCGTCTCCGGCGACGCCGACATGTGCGACGGCAGCACCTTCACCGCCACCGTCCGCTCCAGCCGCGTGTCCCGCGCCCGGTACACCTCCCCCATCCCTCCGGCGCCGAGCGGCGACAGGATCTCGTAAGGCCCGAGCCTGGTCCCTGCAGCGAGCGTCATTTCGCCGCCTCCGGGGACGTGAGGGCGTCGAGCTCCGTGAACCAGTTCGTCACGAGGTGGAGCTCCTTGACGATGCCGGAGTCTCCGAAATCGACGACCGCGTAGAAGCCTTTTCCGTCCGGCGCGACGGAGTAGCCGCGCCGCGTCATCTTGAAGAGCAGCTCGGGCGCGCCGGGTTCGGGGTGGTCTCCCGCGGGGATCGGTATCCGTACGAGCGCGTCCCCCTGCAGGCAATAGACGCTCCGCCCATCCGGCGACCAGCGAGGGAACCGGGCGCCCGACGCGAGCGGCACGCGGGGTCCCTCGCCGGATCCGGGCATCATCAGGACCTGCCAGCCGTCGGAGTCCTGCCGGCCGTAGGCGAGCCATCGCCCGTCCGGTGAAAAGCTCGCGTCGGGGACGAAGCCGTCCACGATCTTCGATGCTTCAGCTTTTCCATTCAGAGATCTGCGCGAGAGACCCGGGTGGGCTGCGAATTCCGTGGACACGAAAGACGATCCGTCGGGAGCAAACGCCAGCGCGTAGGCCTCCTCGCCGGGAGGCACGAGCTCCTCCGGGACGCCGCTCCCGTCCGCGGCCTGCCGATAGATGCCCCAGCCCTGACTCCCTTCGGACGACGCCGAATACGCGATGCTGCGCCCATCGGGGGACCAGGAGACCGCGTAGCCCTGAGAGCGGCGGTTCCCAAGCGGAAGAGCCCTGCGAATGCGGCGCGCCAGATCGTAGACCCACACCGATCCGTCGGTCGTGATCACGGCGAGGGAACGCCCGTCCGGAGACGGCATGGCCACACGGCCGAAAGAATCCGGGTCGAAGGGCAGCATCTCGACCTCACCCTTCGACCCGATGCGCGCCAGACGCGAGAGGTCCATCAGGCTGCCGCGCACGTAGCCACTCGCGTAGACCAGGGTTCCGTTCTCCGAGACGGCCATCGCCGCCGCGCCGTTGCAGCCGAACGCCACGTCGCGCAGCACGGCGACGGGAGGACCGCTCGTGCGCAGCGTACGCGCATCGAACGGAGCAGAGAAGAGCGTGCGGTCGCGCCGAGACATGAGCAGGCATCCATTGGACACATGGCGCGAGAAGAGCACGCCCTTCTCGATACTCGACAGAGTCCGAGTGGGCAGAGCGAACGCGGCCGCTCCTCCCCAGCTCGAGTCGCCTTCATCCGTGACGAGAACGTCCGAGGGAGTCAGCCACTGCGGCCACCAGAGTCGGCGCCGGACGGGCTTGCCCTGGACGAGCGCCGTCTGCGCGGAGGTGTCGGGCGGTCCGCCTCCGGGCGGAAAACGCCAGAGGCCTTCCGTCGTGGAGACCGCGACGACGATCGACCCGTCGATCGACCAGTTCGCGCCGAAGAAGTCGGGAATGTCGGCGACCTTCTGTGTGAGGCCCGTCGCCAGGGAGTACTTCCTCAGATCTCCGCTGCCGTTGCGGGATACCTGCGACACGTTCGTCGCAAAGCCGACCCACTGCCCGTCCGGCGAGAAGAACGGGCCTTCGGCCGACGCGCTGTCGGGCACCACGCGCGTCTCGTCCCGGTCGAGACGCTGCACGTACAGTCTCTGCGGCTCCCCTTCCTTTTCGGCGACGAAGGCGAGCGTGCGGCCGTCGCGCGAGATCGCGACGATCGGTGAGGCCCATCCGGAGAGACGGGTGCCGGGAGGGAGCGGGACGACCGAGTGGATGGCGGCTGCCTTCGCCGGCGGCGCGGGTTTCGCGAGCCAGCGGGCGGCCGCAAATCCGAGCGCGAGCGCCGCGAGCGCGACGAACACCGTGGCGACCCGGGGCCAGACCGACGCCGAGGCTTTTCGCTCGACCGGAGTGGGCGGCGCTGCCGCGCCCTCCAACCACGCATCCCCAATGTCGCGCAGACGCTTCTTCGGGTCGCGCTCGAAACAGCGGCCGAGGAGCGTGCGAATCTGGGGCGGCGTGTCCGGGGGCAGCTTCGAGTAATCCGGCTCCTGCCGCAGCACCGCGGCGAGCACGTCCGAGACGGTCTCGCCCTCGAAGCAGCGTGTTCCCGTCAACATCTCGTACAGCACGACCCCGAACGACCAGATGTCGGATCGCTTGTCGACCGGCCTTCCGCGCGCCTGCTCCGGCGACATGTAGGCCGCTGTACCGAGCACCACGCCGGCCTGGGTCGCCGCGGCGGTGATGGTGGGAGAGCGCGTCACGTCGGGCGCCGACGCGTCGGCCGACAACGCCTTCGCGAGACCGAAGTCGAGGACCTTGACCGACCCGCCCGGCGTCAACTTGACGTTCGCCGGCTTGAGGTCCCGGTGGACGATGCCCTTCTCGTGCGCGGCTTCGAGCGCATCGCCGATCTGCCGCGCGACCGCCAGAGCCTCGTCGATCGGCATCGGCCCCTGCGCCAGCCGTTCGGCGAGCGTCTCCCCTTCTACGAGCTCGAGCACGAGGGCTTCGACGCTGCCGGTCTTCTCCAGACCGTAGATCGCCGCGATGTGCGGGTGATTCAGCGAAGCCAGGACCTGCGCCTCGCGCTGGAACCGCGCCAGCCGCTCGGCATCCTCCGCCACCGCTTCCGGCAGGACCTTGATCGCGACCTCGCGGTGGAGCTTGCCGTCCCGCGCCCGGTAGACCTCCCCCATCCCGCCTGCGCCGAGCGGCGCCAGGATCTCGTAGGGACCGAGCTTCGTTCCGGCGGAGAGGGTCACTGCTGAGGCGCGCCCGAAACGACACCGATATTGGCAATCGTGTCGCCCTTCTTCATGGAGGGCACCGCGCAGATGTAGAGCACAACGCCCGCCTCCGGCGCGCGCGCCTCGAAAACCTTCCGGCCAACGTAGTCGGTGACGTAGCCGAGTTTCATCCCCTGCGCGACGTAGGTTCCACCGGCAACGAGCGGATAGAAGATTCCGGTCTGCTCGCTCGCGACGGTCTTGATGGACTCGATCCAGATCGGGTGATCCACCATCGCGGGCGCGCCGGGCAGCATTTTGAGCAGCCGCATGACCGAAAGCGTCCCGTCGACGAGGGCCGAAACGTCCGCCGGGTCCACGGTTCCCGCATGGCCCGCCTCGACCGTGATCGACGGCTTGCCCCGGGTCGACGCTGTGCTGTCGAGGTAGCGCGACGCGGCGGGGTCCGTCGGGCGGTCGGCCGAGATGATGATCGTGTCCGAGGCCGAAGGCCAGCACCATCTGGCGCGAGGCGGCGTCCTGCTTTTCGTTTCCGGTCTTCAGCCAGTAGCTGTAGGGCCGCAGATCCTCGTCGAGATCGCCGCCGTGAAAGTCGATCAGGTAGTCGCACCGCTCGACGATCTGCCGCGTGATGACTTGCAGCGCACGTTCCGTCTGCGTCCCGTCCGCCTTGCCGGGATAGAAGCGGTTCATGCTCTTGCCGTCCACCGGGTTGACGTGCGGAACCTTCTGCTCGAAGGACGGCGTGTTGACGAGCGGCACCAGGATGACCGTGCCGGACACCTCGGCCGGGTCGAGCGTCTCGATCAGCCGCTCGATCGCGATGATCGAGGCGTACTCGGTGCCGTGCGCGCCGGCGACGAGGGCCAGCACCGGCCCCGGCCGCGTCCCCCGGACGACGGCGACGGGGATGTCGAGTGCCGCGTCGGAGCCCGCCGGGACCGCGAGCACGCCGGTCGCTTTCTGGCCGGAATTCGCGGAAGCCGTGCCGACGGTGAACGGGGGCTGATCCGGGCCGGCGGCCGAGCAACAGAAGCTGACGAGGAATCCGGCCGCGGCGAACGGCAACATCCGGATCGCCCCAATCCCTCGGCGAGATCGAGCTCCGATCGTCCTGGCTTCTCGCTCGAATCGCGTATCCCGCGCCATGTCCACCTCCCCTATCCCGCCCGGGCCTGAAGGAGACAGGATCCCGCACG
Source organism: uncultured Acidobacteriota bacterium (assembly GCA_963776755.1). Classification (GTDB taxonomy): domain Bacteria; phylum Acidobacteriota; class Thermoanaerobaculia; order UBA5066; family Gp7-AA6; genus DAHUXD01. The sequence continues at coordinate 795,624 of CAVZNW010000004.1, read as the reverse complement.
GGCCGGGCCTCGTGCCGCAGGCAAGAGTCATCGGCCTGCCTTCGTCTCCGCCTTCGTCCCGAGGTGGAGGATGTAGATGTCTCCCGTCCTACGCCCGCGCGCATAGAAGAGCTTGGAGCCGTCGCGCGAGATCCTCGGATTTTCGATGTAGAGGTCGAATCCGGTGAAGTCTGTCACCTTCTGCGGAGCGGCGGTCGCCCAGCCCTGCGACGGACCGGGCACGCGGAACAGGTCCTTGTGGGCGGGCTGGAAGTACACCCAGCGGCCCGACGGCGAGAAGAACGGATGGTAGGCCTCGTACGATCCCGTCGAGACCGAGTGAGGAGTACCTCCCGCGACCGGGACGGCCGCGAGTTTCAACCGGCCGCCTTCGCTGCTCTGGTACGCCAGCCACAGCCCCTCTCGATCCACGGAAAGAAGCGTCTGGACCTTCGCTCCCCCGATCGGCACGGTGGCGCCTGAGGCGAGATCGAGGCGCAACAGAGTATCGCCGCGCTGGACGAGCGCCCTACCGTCCGGCAACCACGCCATCTCCCCCGAGAAGTCGGTCACCCGGCGCGGGTTCGTGCCGTCGGCGTTCATGATCCAGAAGGCCTGAGCGCCCTGCGAGGCCCCCGCGACCATTCGAGAAAACGCGATCTTGCTGCCGTCAGGCGACCACTCGGGATTCGTCTCCGAGTAATTCGGATCCCGTGTGAGCTCGACCGGGGACGCCGGCGGATCGATGCGCCAGAGATGCGACCAGGCGCCTCGTTCCGCAGAGAAAACAACCGCCTTTCCGTCGGCAGCGGGATCGAAGAACCCGACGTGGTTGCTGCCGGACGTCAATTCTCGAGCCGGCCCCGTCACGCGCCCGGCTTCCGCATCGAAGGGGAGCTCCTCGAGGTTGAGGCTCTCGTCCACCGCCGAGAAGGCGACCGAGGTTCCGTCGCGAGAAGCGGCCGCACCGACGTCGGCGCCACGCCCGAAGGTGAGCGGCCGGGGCGGACCCGAAAACCCTCCCCGCGTGAGCGAGAAGGGCGCTTCCCATAGAGTGCGGCTCTTGCCCGGCGTGCCGCTCGTATAGAGGACGCTCGCCGATCCCGGCCCCCATGCGGGGGCCTCCCCGCGCGCAAGCACCTTCGGTTTTCCTCCCGCCGCGGGAACCGCCTCGACCTGGTTGCCATTCTGGTAGAGCAACCATCGACCGTCCTCCGACAGCCGCGGAAAGAAATACCGGAACACGAGAGGCTCTTCGATCGGCAGGTCGCGGCTCTCCCCTCCCGCCGCGGAGATTCGCGCGATTCGAGCGCTCCGAAAGGTGCCGTGAACGTAGAGAAGGGCCGCGCCGTCCGGGGTCCAGGACGGGCAATCTGCGTTTTCGACGATCCGGCGCGCCGGCCCCCCCAAGGCGGGCATCACCCAGATGTCTCCTCCCACCAGGGGCAGGCCGGGTGCCGCGTGCATGAGGTCCGAGCTGCTCGAGCGACTCGAAACGAAGGCGATCTCGCGCCCGTCGGGAGAGAAGGCCGGCTGGATGTCGGCGGCGCTGTTGCGAGTCAGGTTGAGTGCCGGGCCGCCCGAAATCTGCTGCAGATAGATCTCGAAGTTTCCGTCACGATCGGAGACGTAGGCGATCGTCTGCCCGTCGGGCGAGAACGTCGGCTCCCCTTCGTAGCCCGGGTCCGTCGTCAGAGGCGTGATCGTCGCCTCGCTCCAGTCCGGCTCTGGCGACGCGGCGCGGCCGGGACGGAGGAAATAACCGGCGGCGGCCGCGGCGGCGACGAGGGCCGCGACACCGAGCCACCTACCGAGCGCAGCCGAGCGCGGCGGCGGCGGCACGGCCGCGACGGCGGCCGAACCCGTTGTGCCGGCCGCCGTCTCGAGCGCGAACGCGAGATCCCTCGCCGACTGGAACCGCTTCTCGGGCTTCTTCTCCAGGCAGTGCCGCAACACCGGGACGAGCGTCGCCGCGTCCGACCCCACCGACGATGGCTCCCGCGGATCCTCCTTCAGGATCGCCGTCATCGTCTCCGCCGCCGTCTCCCGCTGAAACGCGCGGCTTCCCGTCAGCATCTCGTACAGCACGGCCCCGAACGAGAAGATGTCCGACCGGTGATCGACCGCCGCGCCCCGGACCTGTTCGGGGGACATGTACCCGACCGTCCCCATGACCTTGCCCGGCTCCGTGTAGCCGGACACGGTCGGGGACTGCGTCTCGTCGCGAGCAGGCGCGGGTCCCGCCCCGGGCTTGGCGAGCCCGAAGTCCAGGATCTTCAGATGCTCGTCCCGCGTGATGAAGATGTTGTCGGGCTTCAGGTCCCGATGGACGATCCCCTTCTCGTGAGCCGCGGCGAGGCCCAGGGCGATCTGCACGCCGTACTCTTTCGTCTTGCGGGATGACAGCGGCCCCGAGGCGAGGGCTTCGCGCAGCGTTTCGCCGTCGAGCAGCTCGGTCACGGCATAGGCAACGCTGCCCTCGTGCCCGAAATCGTGAATCGCGAGGATGTTGGGGTGCGACAGCGCCGCGACCGCCTTCGCCTCCCGCCCGAACCGGGCCAGCGCGTCGTCATCCTCCGCCAGCCGCTCGGGCAGCACCTTCACCGCCACCATCCGCTCGAGCCGCGTGTCCCGCGCTTTGTAGACCTCCCCCATCCCGCCCGCGCCCAGCGGCGACAGGATCTCGTAGGGGCCGAGCTTCGTTCCGGCCGCGAGCGTCATTTGCTGAGCCGTCTTTACTTCTTCTCGAGCCCCGCCGTCCAGTTGGTCACGAGCGCCACGCGCGGCGCCGCGGTCCCCTGCGGAAGCACGGCGAGGAGAAATCGCTCGCCGTCGGGCGTGATCGCGAGGGCAGAAGCCGAAGGGACCTTGAAGAGTTTCTTCGGCGGGCCGACCTCGAGCCCCGACGGGTTGGTCTTCACGTCCACGGAGACCACCTCGTTTTCCGGAGTTCCGTAGAGAATCTCCCGGCCGCCCTTGAAGAAGCCTCCTCCCTGGGAGCCGCCCGCGGAGATCTGGTACTTGCCGCCGGGCCCCGGAAACGGAACGACGTAGAGCTCGTCCCGCCCCGACTCGTTCGACGTGAAGCTCACCCACTTGCCGTCCGGCGAGAAGGAGGCGCCGGTCTCGTTGGACTCTCCCGCGAGGAACGGGAACGGCTTCCGGTCGCCGGAGAGCGGGACCATCCAGATGTCTTCACCCGTCGTGACGCCGCTGCGCTGGTGCACCTGCACCACGAGGTAGGCGCCATCCGGAGACCAGTCGAGCGGCGTCGCCGGCTTTCCTTGAAACACGAGCTCTTCCTGGCCGGCGCCGCTCAACGCCTTCGCGCGAATCTGATCGACCCCCTTCTTGTCCAGCCTCTGAAACGCGATGCGGCTCCCGTCCCGCGACCACACGGGCGACTCCGAGAGGTCGCCGAACGTGAAACGGGTGCGGACCCCGCGGCCGTCGACGAGCCAGATCGATCCGGCCCCCGTCGTCGGATCGTTGATCCAGGCGGCGATGCGCTTTCCGTCCGCCGAAAGCGAAAGACCCTGGTACTCCGCGGGCTCCCCCAGGGGCTCGCCGAGAGGCTTTCCCGCGCGATCCATCCACGTGAGCCGGGTCGCGGCCGAGCCTGCCGCGCCGAGGGCGTACACGAGGACGCCGTCCTCCGAGGCCGCGAACACGCCCCGGAAAAAAGCCGGGTCGTACTGCACGCCCTCGGCCACCGGGACCGCTTCCCCGACGAGACGCCGGGCGCGAGGGTCGAAGCGCTGCGCGAGGAGGATCCGCTCGCGCACGTAGAGCAGGTAGCCCGAGGCATAGACGACGTTCGACCGGGCCTGCAGGAGAAGAGTCTTCTCGTTCGAGTCGAGGGCCCCGAGGTAGATCGCGTTCGAATCGCTCTTCGTGCCGGCCGAATGCGCGCCCGCCATGTAGAGAAAGTGGCGCCCATCCGGCAGAAACGTCGCCCAGCGGTGCGTCGTCTCGACGCGAGCGCCATCGAGCGTCGTCGCCGGCTTCGGCGTGCCGCCCGCCGCGGGGACCCGAACGAGGCCCGTCGTCGTGTCCGGCGAGAAGAGAATGACGCCATCCCGATTCCAGGCGCCGCTGCGGCCCGCCGGCGCGTCGCACACCGGAAGCGGCGGAGCGCCGGAGACGTCCACCTTCTGGAGCTTGCCGTCGGCGAAGAACGCGAGGAACCGGCTGTCGGGCGACCAGAAGGGAAAGGTCGCCCCCTGCGTCCCGGGGATCGGCTTCGCCGCGAGATCGCCCGTGGGCCGCAGCCACAGGAGGGTCTTGCCGTCGGCATCCTTCGCGGCGAACGTGAGGAGGCGGCCGTCCGGCGACACCGTGAGCGAGCCGCAGTCGGCCTCGGACAGCTGGAGCTCGGACTTCTCGGCCGGCAGCACGAACGCGCCGACGCGCGTCGCCGCCCGCGGCGCCCGGCGCAGGTAGCCGAACGTCGCGAGGCCCGCGGCGACGATCGCGGCCGCCGCGACGGCCCACGCCAGCTTCTCCCGGTTCTTGCGGCGCGCGACGACGGGCGCCGGCAGCCCGGCCTGGGACCCGCCCTCGGCGACCCACTGGAGCTGGAGCTTCGCGTCGTGCGCCGTCTGGAAGCGGTCCTCCGGGTCCTTGGCGAGACACGTCTTGACGACGCGGTTCAGCGCCGGCGGGATCATCGGCGAGATCTCCGAGATCGCCGGCGGGTCGTCGCGCAGGATCGCCCCGATCAGCGAGGCCTGGCTCGTGCCCGAGAACGCCTTCTTGCCCGTCGCCATCTCGTAGAGCACGGCGCCGAAGGCGAAGAGGTCGCTGCGGGAGTCGGCGTCCTTGCCCTCGAGCTGCTCCGGCGCCATGTACTGGAACGTGCCGAGGACGGTTCCGCGCTCGGTCAGCGGCTGGCTCGCCTGCATCTCCGTCGCCAGACGCGAGACGCCGGACGAGAGGTCGCGCCCCGCCGCCTGGAACTTCGCCAGGCCGAAGTCGAGGAGCTTGACCCCCGACTTCGTCAGCATCACGTTGCCGGGCTTCAGGTCCCGGTGCACGATGCCCCTGCCGGTGCGCCTTGTCGAGCGCGTCGGCGATCTCGATCCCGAAGCGCAGGAGCTGCTCGGCCGGCAGCGGGCCCTTGCTCGAGGCGATCCGCCAGGGTCTCGCCCTCGAGGTACTCCATGACGAGGTACTCGGTCTCGCCCTCCCGGTTGACGTCGTAGAGCGCGCAGATGTGCGGGTGCGAGATCTGCGAGATCGTCTTGCGCCTCGCGCTCGAAGCGCTGCCGCAGCTCCGGGCTCGACGAGAGGTGCGGCGGCAGGACCTTGACGGCGACCGTCGCGCTCGAGGCGCGCGTCCCGCGCCTTGTAGACCTCCCCCATCCCGCCGGCGCCGATCGGCGCGAGGATCTCGTAGGGACCGAGGCCGGCAGTAACGTCCTCGCACGCTCGGGAGACGGTCACGACGTTCCCCCTCTCGTCGGTCGACCCGCGAAGCGCCGGACTGAGCTCCTGCGCCCAGTTGAGAACGACGTCCACCTCCCGGGCTCCGAGATCCGAACCGCCCTTGACGAAGACGAACTGCTTTCCGTCCCTGGAGACGTCGTAGTTGCGCAGCGGCGCCGTTCGCAGCTCGAACGGGCCCTCGAAGAGGGTCTCCGCCTTGCCCGCCTTGAACACGGGCTGCGTCTGGACATCCATCACCCGGATCTGGGAGGGAGTGTGAATGAAGAAGATCTCGTTTCCCGCCCAGACCGGCTGACCCCCGCCGTCGGTCGTGAGCTGCCACTTGGCGGCCGAGCCGGCGGCGGCCTGGACGAAGATCTCGGAGACCGCACCGGAGACCGACGCCGCATACGCAATCCAGCGGTCGTCCGGTGAGAAGACGCCCCCGTAGGCGCTCGGCTCGATCAGCTGGGAGTCGCTGTCGGACTGCGTCTTCGGATCCCAGGGGCCCTTCAACGCCGCCAGCCAGACCTGGTTGGAGGGATGCGTGAATATGAGCCTCTTGCCGTCGCGCGACCAGTCGGAGGGCAGACGGGCCGTGAAATCGCCGTAAAGCCACTCCTCCGCCCCGCCGCCATCGGCGGGCCGTGCGTAGATTCCCTCGTTGGTGGCCCGGGCCGAAACGTAAGCGATACGCTGGCCGTCTCCGGACCAGATCGGGCAGAAGTTGCCGGTCGAAAAGGTCAGACGCGTGAGACCGCCGCCCGAGAGCTGGTAGATCCAGACCTCGTCGTCGGCGCCTCGGCCGCTTCCGATCGAGAAGGCGATCTTCGTGCCGTCGGGCGAGAAGCGCGGGAACCGGTACTGGCGCGGGGGCAGCGGCAGGTCGGTGACGGCGCCCTTGCGGTCCGTCAGGACCAGCTTGCTCTCGGCCGACGAGGCGGAGCCCGGCACGAAGGCGAGCGAGCCGTCGCCTCCCGCCGCGAAGTAACCGATCCCGCTCGAAGGATCGCCGGCGACCTTCTCCGTCACCGGAAAGGGCTCCCCGACGATCTCCCCGCGCTTCGGATCGAATGGCACCGCGAGCAGCGACCTCGAACGCACGTAGAGCAGGTATCCCGGCGGGCAATACCGCGCCATGCTTCCGCCCGAGAGCAGGATGCGGACGCGCCCGGTCTTACGATCGAGCAGGGCGATTTTCGCGTCGTCGTAGTTGCCGGGGCTCTTGTCGGAGCCGATCGTGAAGAGCACGCTCTCGCCGCCCGGCGGGAGGTCGGGCCACCGATGGGTGCGCTCGCCCTTGGCGGCGTCGACCTTCGTGAGCGGCTCGATCCGGCCTCCCCTGGCGGAGACACGGGAAAGCCCGGCGGCGTAATCCACCGTCAGGATGATCTGGTCGTCCTCGGCCCAGACCGCGCCGCGCTGGGCGCTCACGCCTTCGCAGATCAACTGCGGCGGCCCGCCCGAAACCGGGGCCTTCTTCAGCTTGCCCCCTTCGGCAAAGAAACCGATCCACTGGCCGTCGGGCGAGAAGAAGGGGCCGCGCGCGCCGGTGCTGCCTTCGATCGGACGAGCCTCGATCTCGCCCAGCGTTCGAAGGAAGAGTGCCCGAGCGCCGGCCCGCTCGGCGGCATACACGAGCCGCCGGCCGTCGCGCGAGAGGGCGAGAATCGGCGTGTCGTCGTAGGCGACGAGATCGCCCTCCGGGATCGCCACCGCGAAGGCGGTACGGGCCGCGGGCGCGGGCTTCGGCGCCGACAGAACCCGCCACCAGCCGGCGGCCCCGGCCACCGGAGGAGCGCGGCGACGGCCCAGGCCACCCGACTGCCGCGCGGACCCGCCACACTGGCCGGCGCGGCGCTCGCCGCGGCCGGCTCGGCCGCCTCGTCCATCTCGATGCGAGCGTCGGCGACGTCGCGCAAGCGCGTGCTTCGCGTCGCGGTCGAGGCAGCGCCGCAGCACGCGCCGGACCGGGGCCGGCGTCTCGCGCCGGCAGCGCGCTCCAGTCCGGATCCGTCTTCAGCACGGCGGCGAGCGTGTCCGAGACCGTCTCGCCCTCGAACGCCTTGCGCCCGGCGAGCATCTCGTACAGCACGGCGCCGAAGGCCCAGATGTCGGCCCGCTTGTCGACCGACTTGCCGCGCGCCTGCTCCGGCGACATGTACGCCGCCGTCCCGATCACGACCCCCGCCTGCGTCGACGCGGCCGTCAGGGTCGGCGAGTGCGTCTGGTCCGGCGACGACCGGTCCCCCGTCAGCGCCTTCGCCAGGCCGAAGTCCAGCACCTTGACCTTGCCGTCCGGCGTGACCTTCACGTTGGCGGGCTTGAGGTCCCGGTGCACGATCCCCTTCTCGTGCGCCGCCTCGAGCGCGTCCGCGATCTGCCGCGCGATCGCGAGGGCTTCGTCGATCGGGAATCGGGCCGGCCGCAATCCGCTCCGCGAGCGTCTCGCCCTTCGACGAGCTCCAGACCAGGGCCTCGACGTTGCCGGCCTTCTCCAGACCGTAGATCGCCGCGATGTGCGGGTGATTCAGCGACGCTAAGACCTGCGCCTCGCGCTGGAACCGCGCCAGCCGCTCCGCGTCCTCCGCCACCGCCTCCGGGAGAACCTTGATCGCGACGTCGCGGTTGAGCTTGGCGTCGCGGGCCCGGTACACCTCCCCCATTCCGCCCGCCCCGAGCGGCGAGAGGATCTCGTAGGGGCCGAGCTTCGAACCGGCGGAGAGCGTCATGGCTTCTTGAGAGTCGCGGCCCAGTGGACGAGCACGTTGATCGGCTCTTCCTTCGAAGAGATCTGCTGGTTGACGAGAAAGCGCTGGCCGTCAGCGAAGACGTCGTACTGGGGTTCGAGGAATTCGGGCACGGCGACCTTGAAGAGCGGCGCCGCGGCTTCGGTCTGAAAGGGCGCGGCGCCTGTCACCCGCGCGGCCATCAGCATGCCGTCGGGCGCCAGGTAGTAGATCTCGCGGCCGTCGCCTCTCCAGGCCGGCGTCTGGCCGCCGCTGTTCGAGACCCTCCAGGTGGCGCCGGATTCGCGGAACGGCCGGACGTAGACCTCCGAGGCGCCCGAGACATCCGATGTGTATGCCACCCACCGGCCGTCGGGAGAGAAACGGGAATTACTCTCGTTGAAGGGTGTCGCCAGAAATGGAACCAGCTTTCGATCCCCCTCGAGAGAAAGCAGCTGGAGGTCCCGCCGGTTTCGAGGGGTGGCGACGTTGACGATGAGTGAGCGGCCGTCCGGCGCCCACGTCTCGGCGGTCTTCGAGCCTTCGCTCGCCTGAAGAAGCTCCTCGCTGCCCGGCTGGTCGGGCCGCAGGATGTAGAGGTCCCCCCAGGACCCCTTGCGGGTGGAATTGAAGGCCAGCCGCGTTCCGTCCGGAGACCAGACCGGAGTCGTGTCGTCCGCCGGGTCGAGCGTGATGCGCGTGGCGACGTTTCGGGCGACGTCGATCATCCAGATGTCCCGAACGTTGCTCTCGGCCACCGCCCGTGCGATCGCCAGTCGCCGCCCGTCCGGGGAGAGGCGCGGGCTGTCCCAGGCGCCGGCCTCCGCGAGCCGGCCGATCTCGTGTCCCTGGCGATCGAACAGGACCGGCTGGCTCGTCGAGCTCGGTTGCGTGCGCCAGGAAAGCGTGCCTTCCAGGGACGCCGAAAGAGCTCGCTGGCCGCTCGCCTGCGCATTCGAAGGGAGATCCACGCCGAGAGGGGCGGCGTCTCCGCGAACCTCCAGACGGCCGGCGTCAAATGCCTGTGCGACCAAAGTGCCGCCGCGGACGAACAGGAGATATCCGGGGGACGCGTAGACGGCGAGCGAGCTCGACTGCGTGATTTGTTTCACGCCGCCCGAACCGAGGTCTCCCACGAGAATTTCGCCGGGCTCCGCTCCGCCGCCTTCGGCCGCGTAATAGAGAAAGTGCCGTCCATCCGGGAGAAACCACGGCCAGCGATGCGTGCCCTCTTTTCGCCCCTTGTCCAGGGTCGTGGCCGGCTCGGGCTTTCCTCCCGAGGCGGAAATCCGCATGAGGGGCCCGCTGAAAGAGGGGGCGAAGACGATTCGGTCGTCCGCGCCCCACGAGGCGCCGCGGACGTCCGGCGTCGCGGGCGCGACCGTCTGGGGCGGCCCGCCGGTGATCGCGATTCGCTTGAGCTCTCCGCCGGCGAAAAACCCCACCGACTTGCCGTCGGGCGACCAGAAAGGGAGCTCTGCCCCTTCGGTTCCGCGCAACACTTCCGCCCTGGGATCCCCGAGCGCGCGAATCCAGAGCATCGTCGTGCCGCCCGGCTCCCTTGCAATGAAGGCCAGACGGCTGCCGTCTTGCGCCAGCGCGACGGTCCCCACGACCCGCTGGTTCAGCGGCGCAGCGACCTCGAACCGAATCGGCCGACCCGGCGAGGCCACGGGAGATCGGTGCCCGATCGTGAGCAGGGTTGCCGCGATTGCCCCGGCGAGAAGTCCCGCAATTCCCCACGAGAGACCTCGCGGAATCCGGCGGCCGGCAAGCCGCGGCGCGCCGGGAACGACGCTCCCGGAGCCCTCCGAAACGGATTGAAGGGCGAACGCGATGTCGCTCGAGGACTGGAACCGTCGCTCGGGGTTCTTCTCGAGACAGTGGCGAACGATGCGCTCGAGGCCGGGGGAAATGCTCTGGTTCGTGACCGAAAGCTCCGGCGGGTCCTCCTTGAGGATCGACGCCATCGTCTCGCCGGCCGAGTCGCCGTGAAACGCGCGCTTGCCCGAGAGCATTTCGTAGAGGACAGCGCCGAAGGCGAAGATGTCCGAGCGCGCGTCGGCCGGCTTGCCCTTGACCTGCTCGGGCGACATGTAGCCGAGCGTCCCCATGACGACCCCGGGCTCGGTGGGCGTGGATGTCGGGAGGTTCGTCGACGGACCGCCCGAGGGGGACTCGGTCAGCTTCGCGAGGCCGAAGTCGAGGATCTTGAGGCGGCCTCCCCGGGTCACGAAGAGGTTCTCGGGCTTCAGGTCCCGGTGGACGATCCCCTTGTCGTGCGCCGCCGCCAGGCCCTCGGCGATCTCCTGAGCGCACTCGATCGCCTTGCGCGGCGGGAACCGGCCGCTCGCGAGCTCCGCCCGCAGGGTGTCTCCCTCGAGAAGCTCCTGGACGACGTACGGAGCGCCCTCGTGCGAGCCGATGTCGTAGACGGCGGTGATGTTGGGGTGATTGAGGACGCCGGCGGCCCTGGCCTCCTGCTCGAACCGCCGCAGCCGGTCGGCGTCCTGCGAAAAGGACGCCGGCAGGACCTTGATCGCCACCTCTCGCCCGAGGCGCGGGTCCTTCGCCCGGTAGACCTCCCCCATCCCGCCCGCCCCGATCGGCGCGAGGATCTCGTACGGGCCGAGCTTCGAGCCGGCCGCGAGCGTCACGTCAGCCTCACGGCAATCCGTCTTTCGTTCGCGGCGCGAATAGTCTCCCGACCGAAGGAAGGGAGGAGGTTCGAGCCGCGGGAGCGAAGCGCAGCGAGGGGGTCAGGCGCGCGGTCGAGCCCCTTTGGGCGAGCCGCGCGCCGGTGGCGAAGCCAGACCCCCGAGCAAGCGGAGCGACGGTAGCCGGCGGCGAGCGTCATCGGGCTAGCGCCCGAGGCCCGCGGCCCAGTTCAGGACGATCGTGGTCGGCGTCATGGACTCGCGGCCGAGCGGAGCGTCGATCAGGAATCGCTGGCCGTCGGGCATCGGCATGTACTTGTTGCGCGCGTTGCCGGTCCGGACGGCGACGGGAAACAGCGCCTTCGGGATGCCGGCTTCGATCTCGCTGCCGGTCACACGGATGTCGACCGCCATCAGCTTCTGGTCGGGCGAACGGTAGTAGAGCTCCTTGCCGTCGCCGCGCCAGCTCGCGTCGACGCCGCCGCCGTTGGAGACCTGCCACCGGCCCCCGCCGTCCGGAAACGTCTGCACGTAGATCTCGGCCCGTCCGGACTCGCCGGACTGATACGCGATGAAACGTCCGTCCGGCGAGAGGACGCCGCTGAACTCGACGAACGGCCCGACCGCGATCGGGATCGGCTTGCGGTCTCCGAATGTCGGCAGCGCCCAGATGTCGACGAGGGACTTCGCGTTCTGGCTCGAGTAGATGATGTATCGCCCGTCGCGGCTCCAGCTCGATGCGAACTTGGGCTCGTCGCTGTGGAGCAGCAGCTTCTCCGCCCCCTGACCCCGCACCGGTTTCTCGTACAGATCGGGCGTTCCTCCGCGGTCGGAGGTAAACACGATCGACCCGCCGTCCGCGGACCAGAGTGGCCGGAAGTTGTTGCCCGCTCCGAGGCTGAAGCGCGAGTTGACGCCGCGCGCCAGGTCCCGCACCCAGATGTCGGCCTTGGCACTTCGGGCGTCGGCGAGATTGAAGGCGATCCGGTCTCCGGCCGGAGAAAGCACCGGGTTGCCGTAGGCCCCCGGATCGCCGAGCGATTCGAGATCACGCCCGGAACGGTCCCGCCAGAGCAGACGACCTCCCGACTCTCCCGTGCGGTACGCGAGCACCCCGTTGCGCGAGACCGAGAACCGGGCGAGCCCCACGTTGTCCGTTCCGATCTTCTCGGCCAGCGGGACCGGCTCCCCCGTGGTCCTGAGCGCCTTCGCGTCGAAGGGCTGGGCGACGAGCGTCCGGTCCCGGACGAAGAGAAGGTAGCCGGGAGGCGCGTACGTCACGAGGCTCTGCGCCGGCGCAATTTTCTTCTGCTCGGTCGAATCGATCGACGCGACCCAGTAGGCACTGTCTTCGGGCTTTTCACCGGTCAACATGTAGAGATACCGCTTGCCGTCGGGAAGAAACTCCGGCCAGCCGACCGACGTTTCCTTTTTCGCCTCGTCGGGCTTGACGGCGATGGCCTTCGTGCCTCCGGCGGCCGCAACCCGGTAGATGGGGTCGGCGCCCGTGCCGTCGAAGAGGATCACGCCTTCCGGGCTCCAGCTCCCGTCCGATGCTCCGGGCGCGTCGCAGATCTTGGTGGGAGGCCCTCCGGTCACGTCGATTTTCTTCAGGACGCCGTCCGCCACGAAGCCGACGAACCGGCTGTCGGGCGACCAGAAGGGGCGGACCCCGCCCTCGGTTCCGGGCAAGGGCTGAGCGACGAGCGCGTTGAGCGGCCGAATCCAGATCCGGGCCTTCCCTTCGGTGTCGGTCGCGTCGAACGCCAGGATCTTTCCGTTCGGGGAGATCCGGGGAACGTCGATCGTCGTGACGTCGACCGGCGGCGCGATCTCGAAGCGCATCAGCTCGGGCGGCTTGGGCGCGCGGCGGACGAAGCCGCAAGCGAAACCGACGGCGGCGATCAGAGCCAGCGGCCGCGACGGCCCACGAGAGCTTCTCGCGGTTCTTGCGGCGCGCGACGACGGGGGCGGGCACACCCGCCATCGAGCCGCCCTCCGCGATCCACTGGAGCTGCAGCATCACGTCGTGCGCCGTCGACCACCGGTGATCGGGCTCCTTCGCGATGCAGCCCTTGACGATGCGGTCGAGCGACGCGGGGATCATCGGCTGGATCGAGGAGATCGGCGGCGGGTCCGAGCCCATGATCGAGGAGATCAGGCTCGCCTGGCTCTTGCCCGAGAAGGCCTTCTGCCCCGTCAGCATCTCGTAGAGCACGCAGCCGAACGCGAAGATGTCGCTCCGCGCGTCCGCCTCGCCGCCTTCGAGCTGTTCGGGCGCCATGTACTGGAACGTCCCGAGGATCGTTCCGCGCGTCGTCAGCGGCTGGCTCTCCTGCATCGCCGTCGGAAGGCTCGTCGCCTGCGACACGGCCGTCCGGTCGGGGGCCGCCAGCTTCGCCAGGCCGAAGTCGAGCAGCTTCACGCCCGACTTCGTCAGCATGATGTTGCCGGGCTTCAGGTCGCGGTGCACGATCCCGCTCCGGTGCGCCGCATCGAGGGCTCCGGCGGTTTCGATGCCGATCTTCAGCGCCTGGTCCATCGGGAGCGCGCCCTTCGCCAGCCGGTCCGCCAGCGTCTCCCCCTCCAGGAACTCCATGACGAGGTAGTCCGTCCCGTCCTGGTGCCCGACGTCGTAGAGCGCGCAGATGTGGGCATGCGAAAGCGACGAGATGGTCTTGGCTTCGCGGTCGAGCCGCTGCCGCAGCTCCGCATTCGCCGACATGTGCGCGGGCAGGACCTTCACGGCGACGTCGCGCCCCAGCCGCGAGTCCTTCGCCTTGTAGACCTCGCCCATTCCGCCGGCGCCGATCGGCAGGAGGACCTCGTAGGGCCCGAGCTTGGTTCCTGCGGCAAGACTCATGTCAGGCCCCCAATCGTTCGATGCCCGGCAAGCCGTCGAATCCCGAGTCGAAGCTCAGGATCCGCCCGACGCGGCGGCGTTCCATCACGGAGACGTGAAGGGCGTCCCGGGCCGACAGCTTTCGGGACCCGAGAACGATCGACTTCGCCCGCTCGACGGCCGGAGCTTCGACCGGAAAGACCTCGTCCACGATGCCCAGAATCGCATCGAAGGCGGGCTGGATCGCATCGCGCCGGTCGATGGCGACGTACCGGTGGAGGATCTCCTGCAACACCTCGGCGTCCGTGACCAGCCGCTGGCGTTCCGCGATGCACCGCTCGAGAAGCCTTCGGGCGTCGTCCTTGTGCGGATGCGGTCCGCCGACGAGATACATCGGGACGTTCGAGTCCACGAAGATCACGGCGCGCCTGTGCCGGCGTAACCACGCTCGATCTCGGAGAGCATCTGCTCGATGTCGCCGGTCGGAAAGGAGTGCCGCGCCGCAGCTCGAACGACCTCGAGCTTCTTGGCGGCTTCGCGCACCGGCTCGCTCTCCCCGGCGAAACGAAGGGCCTGGCGGACCCATTCGGCCACCGTCATGCGGCGGGCACGGGCGATTCGCTGGATCTCCCGGAGCTCATCCTCGTCCAGCAGGACCTGCAATCTCTTACTCATGTTGATGAGTCTAGTTGACTAACTCTTATGAGTCAAAAGACTCACTTGCCGAGCCCCGCGAACCAGTTGAGGACGACGGTCGTCGGCGTCATCGACTCGCGCCCCAGCGGCGCGACGAACAGGAACTTCTGGCCCGTTCGATCCGGAACGTACTTCGTGGACGCGGCGCCCGCCGCTGTGTGCCCCAGGAACAGCACCTGGGGGATGCCGACCTGGAACGGATCGCCCCCACGGACCTCCACGGCCATCAACTTTTGATCGAGCCCCCGGTAGTAGAGCTCCTTGCCGTCCTTCCTCCAGTGCACGTCGGTTCCTCCGGCCGTGGAGACCTGCCACGTCCGGCCCGGCCCGGGGTAGCTCTGCACGTAGACCTCGTTGCGGCCCGACTCGTTCGACGCGTACGCGAGGAACTTCCCGTCGGGCGAGAACTCGGGGTTTCCCTCGTTGAAGGGCGTGGCACGAAACGGGACCGGCTTCGCCTCGGCGGTCCGCGGCAGTACGACGATGTCCCAGCCCGTCTTCGAACTCCGGATCTGGCAGGCCACGGCCGAGCCGTCCGGGGTCATGCTCGTGGGGACGATGATCGCCTCCTCCTTCATCAGGAGTTTTTCTTCGCCCTGCCCGACTGTCGACTTCTCGATAGAGCCCCGGAGCCCCGTCTCGGTCGGACGCGTAGACGATCGCGTCGCCTTTCGGAGACCAGACGGCGCAGTACGCGTTGCCCTGCGCGAACGTGAACCGTGAGTTCACGCCGCGCGCCAGATCGCGAATCCAGATGTCCGACTTTCCGGTCCGGGCTTCGATGAAGTCGAAGGCCAATTGGTCGCCCGCGGGCGAGAATTGAGGGTCCTGATACTCCCCGCTTTCGCCGATCGTCTCGAGCTCCTTGCCGGACCGGTCGATCCAGACCATCCGATCTCCCGTCTCGCCGGTCCGGTACGCGAGCACCCCGTCGTGCGAGACCGAGAACCGCGCCAACCCGACGGCATCGGTACCGATCTGTTCGGCCAGGGGAACCGCCTCGCCGGTGATCTTCAGCGCCTTCGCGTCGAAGGGCTCGGCCACCAGCGTCTTGTCCCGCACGAAGAGGAGGTAGCCCGGGAGGAGCGTAGGCGAGCATCGTCTGCGCCGGCGCCAGCGGCTTCGTCTCGGCCGAGTCGAGCGAGCCGATGCGGTACGCGCTGTCCTCGGGCTTCTGGGTCATCGCCATGTACAGGAAGTGGCGGCCGTCGGGAAGAAACTCGGGCCAGCCGATCTGGACCTCCTTACGTTTCGTGTCCAGCTTGGCCGCCACGACCGGCGTGCCACCGGCCGCGCTGACGCGATAAATGGGATCGGGACCGGTGCCGTCGTAGAGGATCACGCCCTCGGGGCTCCAGCTCCCGTCGACGCCCGACGGGGCGTCACAGATCTTGGTGGGCGGACCCCCGGTGACGTCGATCTTCTTCAGCTTCCCGTCGGCGACGAAGCCCAGGAAACGGCTGTCCGGAGACCAGAACGGCCGCCGCGTTCCTTCCGTGCCAGGCAGAGGTTGCGCCGTCAGCGCGTTGAGCGGGCGAAGCCAGATCTGAGTCTTGCCGTTCGCGTCCGTCGCGTTGAACGCGAGGATCTTTCCGTCCGGTGAGATCTTCGGCGCGTCGAGTGCCGTGATGCCCGGAGGGATCGCGATCTCGAAACGCGCCAGGCGAGGCGGTTTCGGCGCGCGGCGAACGAAACCGTACCCGAGCGCCGCCATGCCGAGCAGGGCCGCAGCCGCGATGCCCCAGGCGAGCTTCTCGCGGTTCTTCCGGCGCGCGACGACCGGGGCCGGAACCCCCGCCATCGAGCCGCCCTCCGCGATCCACTGGAGCTGCAGCATCACGTCGTGCGCCGTCGACCACCGGTGCTCGGGCTCCTTCGCGATGCAGCCCTTGACGATCCGGTCGAGCGACGGCGGGATCATCGGCTGGATCGAAGAGATCGGCGGCGGATCGGTGTTCATGATCGACCCGATCAGCGACGCCTGGCTCTTGCCCGTGAACGCCTTCTGCCCCGACGAGCATCTCGTAGAGCACGCAGCCGAAGGCGAAGATGTCGCTGCGCGCGTCGGCGTCGCCGCCTTCGAGCTGCTCGGGCGCCATGTACTGGAACGTCCCGAGGATCGTCCCGCGCGACGTGAGCGGCTGGCTCTCCTGGAGCGCCGTCGGCAGGCTCGTCGCCTGCGAGACCGCGCTCTTGTCCGGGGCGGCGAGCTTCGCCAGCCCGAAGTCGAGCAGCTTCACGCCGGACTTGGTCAGCATGATGTTGCCCGGCTTCAGGTCGCGGTGAATGATCCCGCTGTGGTGCGCGGCGTCGAGCGCGCCCGAGATCTCGACGCCGATCCTCAGCGCCTGGTCCATCGGCAGGGCGCCCTTCGCGAGCCGGTCCGCGAGCGTCTCCCCTTCGAGCAGCTCCATGACGAGGTAGTCCGTCCCGTCCTGGTGCCCGACGTCGTAGAGCGTGCAGATGTGGGAGTGCGAGAGCGACGAGATGGTCTTCGCTTCGCGCTCGAGCCGCTGGCGCAACTCCGCGTTCGCCGACATGTGGGCCGGAAGAACCTTGACCGCGACGTCGCGGCCGAGCCGCGTGTCCTTCGCCTTGTAGACCTCGCCCATGCCGCCCGCGCCGATCGGCGCGAGGACCTCGTAGGGCCCCAACTTCGTTCCCGCCGCAAGACTCATGTCAAACCTTCCAACGTCACTCTCTCTCGAGCTCGCGGCGCGCATAGTCTCCCGACCGAAGGGAGGGAGGAGGTACGCGCCGCGGGAGCGAAGCGCAGCGAGGAGGTCAGGCGCGCGGTCGAGCCCCTTTGGGCGAGCCGCGCGCCGGTGGCGAAGCCAGACCTCCGAGCAAGCGAAGCGACGGTCACTTGCCGAGTCCGGCGAACCAGTTCATGACCACCGTCGTCGGGGTCATCGACTCGCGGCCGAGGGGCGCGACGAAGAGAAAGCGCTGGCCGTCATTGGCGGGAAGGAACTTGTTGCGCGCGTTGCCGATGTGGACCCGCCCCTGGAAGAGCGCCTGCGGGATGCCGGCCTGGAGCGTGTCGCCGCCGCGAATCTCGACGGCCATGAGCTTCTGGTCGAGGCTCCGGTAGTAGAGCTCCTTGCCGTCGGCGCGCCAGTGCGCGTCCGTTCCCCCGGCGTTCGAGATCTGCCACTTGCCCCCCGGCCCCGGGAAGCTCTGCGCGTAGATCTCGTTGCGGCCCGACTCGTTGGACGTGTAGGCGATGAAGCGCCCGTCCGGCGAGAGCGCCGGCGTGAGCTCGTTGAACGTCGCGGCGGCAAACGGGACGGGCTTGCCTTCGCCCGTCATCGGCAGGATGAAGATGTCCCAACTCGTCTTCGGGCTGCGCGTGTAGCAGGTGAGGAGCCGGCCATCCGGAGAAAAGCTGACCGGGATCGTGAGCTGTTCGATCTTGAGCAGCAGCTTCTCGTCGCCCTGGCCATTGGCCGCTTTCTCGTAGAGGCCGGGGCTCCCCTCCCGATCCGAGGCAAACACGATGGTCTCGCCGCGGGGGGACCAGAGGGGTGAGAAGTTGTTCCCCGGCGCGAAGGTGAAGCGCGAGTTCACACCGCGGGCGAGGTCCCGGATCCAGACGTCCTCCTTGCCGGCCCGGACGTCCCGGAGGCCGAACGCGAGGCGGTCGCCGGCAGGAGACAGGCTCGGCTCTCCGTAGTCGGCGGAATCGCCGAGCTCGCCGAGCTCTTTGCCCGATCGATCGATCCAGACCAGTCGGTTCCCCGACTCCCCGGTGCGGTAGGCGAGCACGCCGTCGCGCGACACCGAGAACCGCGCGAGCCCGACGGCGTCCGTCCCGATCTGCTCGGCCAGGGGAACCGGCTCGCCCGTCGTCTTCAACGCCTTCGCGTCGAACGGCTGCGCGACGAGCGTTCTGTCGCGCGCGAACAACAGGTATCCCTGCGGCGCGTAGGTCAGCATCGTCTGCGCCGGGGCGAACGGCTTGGTCTCCTTCGAGTCGAGCGAGCCGATCCGGTAGGCGCTCTCGTCCACCTTCTGGTTGATCGACATGTAGATGAAGTGGCGGCCGTCGGGCATGAACTCCGGCCAGCCGATCTGCACTTCCTTGCGCGCGAGGTCCTGCTTGACGGCAACCGCCGGCGTTCCGCCCGCGGCGGCCACGCGGTGGATCGGGTCGCTCCCCGTGCCGTCGAAGAGGATCACGCCCTCCGGGCTCCAGGTTCCGTCGGCTCCGGTCGGAGCGTCGCAGATCTTCGTCGGAGGGCCTCCGGCGACGTCGACCTTCTTGAGCTTTCCGCCGGAGAAGAACCCGAGAAAGCGGCTGTCGGGCGACCAAAACGGGCGCGTCGTTCCCTCGGTCCCGGCCAGCGGCTGGGCGACGAGCGCGTTCAAGGGCCGGATCCAGATCTGGGTCTTGCCCTCCGCGTCGGTGGCGTTGAACGCCAGGGTCTGCCCGTCGGGCGAGATGCGCGGCATGTCGATCGAGATGAGGTTGGGAGGAATGGCGACCTCGAAGCGCACGACCCGCAACGGCTTCGGCGCGCGGCGCAGATAACCCGTGACCGCGAGACCCGATACGAGGGCCAGGATCGCCGCAACCGCCCACGCGAGCTTCTCCCGGTTCTTGCGCCGCGCGACGACGGGCGCCGGCAACCCCGCCTGCGAGCCGCCCTCGGCGATCCACTCGAGCTGGAGCTTGGCGTCGTGCGCGGTCTGGAAGCGGTCCTCGGGATCCTTGGCGAGGCAGGTCTTGACCACGCGATTCAGGGCCGGCGGGATCATCGGCGCCGCCTCGGTGATCGAGGGCGGATCGTCCCGCAGGATCGAGCCGATGAGCGACGCCTGGCTCTTGCCCGAGAAGGCCTTCTTCCCGGTCGCCATCTCGTAGAGCACCGCGCCGAACGCGAAGATGTCCGATCGCCCGTCCGCCTCGCCGCCCTCGAGCTGCTCGGGCGCCATGTACTGGAACGTGCCGAGGACGGTCCCGCGCTCCGTCAGCGGCGCGCTCACCTGCGCTTCGGTCGCCAGTACCGAGACGCCCGAGACCGGACGCGGCGCCCGCGGCGGTCAGCGGCTTGGCGAGGCCGAAGTCGAGCAGCTTCACGCCCGTCTTCGTCAGCATGATGTTGCCGGGCTTCAGGTCGCGGTGCACGATCCCCTGCCGGTGCGCCTTGTCCAGCGCGTCGGCGATCTCGATCCCGTAGCGCAGGACCTGCTCCGTCGGAAGCGCGCCCTTGCCGAGCCGGTCCGCGAGGCTTTCGCCCTCCAGGAGCTCCATCACGAGGTAGTCGGTCTCGCCCTCCCGCCCGACGTCGTACAGCGAGCAGATGTGCGGGTGCGAGAACTGCGAGATCGTCTTCGCCTCCCGCTCGAAGCGCTGCCGGACCTCCTCGCTCGCCGAGAGGTGCGCGGAGAGCACCTTCACGGCGACCTGGCGGTCCAGACGCGAGTCCTTGGCCCGGTAGACCTCGCCCATGCCGCCCGCGCCGATCGGCGCGACGATCTCGTAGGGCCCGAGGCGTGTTCCGGCGGAAAGCGTCAAGTGGATCGAAGCCTACAACAACGGCCTGTCGGCCGAATACGGTCTGTCGCGGCACGCTCTGCACCGCGCAGGAGTGCCTGGCATCGGTGATGCCGTTGCATCTCGACAGGCCAGACGCCCCCGTGTTTCCCTATGAAGGGATGAGCGCAAAAGGCGCGCGCAGCGAGGGTGTGAGCCTGTGGAGAAATGCGGCCACGAGCGCGGCCCTGTTCGTCGTCGACGAGAGCGGGCGAATCCAACATTGGAACGAAGGCGCCGAACGCCTGACCGGCTTTCTGGAAGATGAAGTCGTCGGAAAGCCCTGTTACTCGATTCTCTGCGGGCGCCACGCCGGCCGCTCCTGGTGTCAGGCCGATTGTCGTGTCCGGCGCTCGGCGCTTCGCGGCGCGCTCCCGACCGGCGCCTCTCTCGAGGTCCGGTCCAGGGGCGGCCGGCGCATTCCCGTCGCCGTGACCTTCATCGTCCAGCAGGAGCGGGGCGGCCGGCTCATCGCCCACCTGCTCGAGGACGACGCGAGGCAGGACCAGATGCGGCAGACCCTGCGCGGCGTCCTGCGGCTTCTTCGAGACCTCGGAGCTCCCCGAGCCGGAGGGGCGGCGGCGGAAGTCCCACCGCCCCGGCGGTCGCCGGACCGCGGGGACGCCGTCGACTTCTCGGTGCTGACGCGCCGGGAGATCGACGTTCTGCGCCTCCTGACGGAGGGCCTGTCCACGCAAGCGGTCGGCGAGCGCATCGGGGTCAGCCGTCTCACCGCGCGCAATCACATCCAGCACGCCGTGAGGAAGCTGGGCATGCACACGCGCACACAGGCTGTCGCAGCCGCGCTCGAGCAGGGGCTTCACTAGACACTCTCGCCCGCCGCGCCGGCGCGCCGCGAACCGGTGCGCACGAATCAGAAAACCGGTGCCTCCGTCTCATTGAGTACGGCTTCCCGCTCTGAGATTGTGATCGTCGTCATGGGGCCCGTCGGAAACGGGGCCGAAGGAGGCGACGAATGAGCGAAACGGCATCGGAAACGTGAGGGAAGGACGGGAGCGAAACAGAAAGTTCAGAGGTTCCTGTGAAGACAAAATGGATTACGCGAAGCCTGATGACGGCTCTCGCGTCCCTGTTCGCGGCCGGCACATCGGTCGCGCAGACCTTCGAGGTGGTGCATAGCTTCGTTCCCGGCGAGGGGATGGACCCTCAGTCGGGACTCGTGCAGATGCTCGATGGAGATTTCGCCGGCACGACGGTCGGCGGTTTCGGGACTCTCTTCAAGATGGACACGCGGGGTCGCCTCGTCACGGTCCATCTCTTCGAGGGAATGAATGATGGCGCGAACCCGCATGCGCCGCTGCTGCTGACCCCGGACGGCGGCCTCTTCGGCACGACGATGAGCGGGCTGGCGGGGTGGGGCGGCGTTTTC
The DNA here is from genome assembly GCA_963776755.1 of uncultured Acidobacteriota bacterium. Lineage (GTDB taxonomy): Bacteria > Acidobacteriota > Thermoanaerobaculia > UBA5066 > Gp7-AA6 > DAHUXD01. The sequence continues at coordinate 774,365 of CAVZNW010000004.1, read as the reverse complement.
GAGCTCAAACCCTCCGGCAACCTGATCGTTCTCAAGGCCTTCGTTCTTTCGACCAAGGGACCCGAGGGCGAGGGTGCATTCCCCCATGCTCCCCTCTATCGGCCGAACACACGCTCGGCTTCGGACGGGATGTACTACGGAGTGACCACCCGGGGCGGCATGGACGATCTGGGAACGATCTTCTCCATGGATGCCTTCCACAACGTCAAGACCATCCGTCACTTCAGTGGAATCGACGGGGCAATGCCGTTCGAGTCGCTGGTCGAGCTCGACGGATATCTGTTCGGCACGACGACCAGGGGCGGTGCCGCGAACCACGGGACGATCTTCCGGCTCGACCTCGGAGGAGCCAATTTCCAGGTGATTCACGACTTCGCGGGCTTCGACGGCGCGCGCCCGGAGGCGCCGCTGATCGTTGCCAACGGCGTGCTGTACGGGACCACGTTCGAAGGCGGCCGAACCGGATTGGGCACCGTCTTCCAGCTCGACCCGTCGGGCGCGAACTTCCACGTGCTCCACAGCTTCGCAGGAATCGACGGCGCCAACCCCCATGCCGCGCTCGTGAAGGCCCGCGACGGGCACCTCTACGGGACGACCTTCGCGGGTGAAGGCGGGCTCCACGACGGCAACTTCGGCAACATCTTCAAAATCCACGGGACGCGAGGCGACCTGTCGATCGTCCACCGGTTCACCCGGTGGGACGGCGCCTTTTCGCAGTCTCGACTGATCGAGGCGTCCGATGGCGCGCTCTACGGGACCACGGGCCAGGGCGGCTCCGACGATCTCGGCGTCGTCTTCCGGGTCGTCTTCGTGCCCATTCGCTCGATCGCCCCGTCCTCCGGCCCGGCTGCGGGAGGGACGGCCGTCGCGATCACCGGCGGGAACTTCCGTCCGGGCGCGGGGCTGACCTTCGGCGGCGCGGACGCGGAGCGCCTCGTCGTCGCGAGCGAGTCCTCCATCACCGCCGTGACACCGGCCCTCGAGGCCGGCACGCTCAACGATGTCCTGGTCGACAATCTCGACCGGACGCGCGGCGGAGTCCTGAAGGGGTTCTTTGCCGACTTCCTCGACGTCGCCCGGGACGACATCTTCCACGACTTCGTGGAGAAGGCCGTCCGCAATCGGGTCACGGCGGGGCTCGGCAACGGCACCTACGGCCGCGACGCTTCCGCGACTCGGGCCCAGATCGCGGTCTTCCTGCTCAAGGCGAAGCACGGTCCCTTCTACGCTCCTCCGCCGGCCACCGGCACGGTCTTCGCCGATGTTCCGGCCGACGACCCCTTCGCGAGCTGGATCGAACAGCTCTACCACGAGGGGATCACGTACGGCTGCGACGGCGGTACCCGCTATTGCCCGTACGAGCCCACGACGCGCGAACAAATGGCGGTCCTCATCGTGAACGCGAGAAGCTCGCCGAATCTCATCCCTCCCGAGTGCCGGGGAATCTTCCTCGACGTGCCCTGCTCGTCTCCCTTCGCTCCGTCGATCGAGATCCTGTTCGACGAGGGGATCACGGGAGGATGCGGCGGCCGCTACTACTGCCCGGCCGACCCGGCGACGCGTGGCCAGGCCGCGGCCTTCGTCACGAAGGCCTTCCACCTGCCCTAGCGGCGCGCTCGGCCTTCGTCTCCGGAGCTGCCGGCCTCTGGGCCGGCAGCTCTCTTCCTGTCGGGCCCGCTTCGTCCGAGGAAACGCGATTCCCGCCGTGGTGTAATCTCCCCGCGGACTTGCTGAAGGAGTGCACATGACCCGGACCCTGCGGCGTCTTTCGTTCCTGCTCGCCGTTTTGGCGATCGGCGCCGCCGGCTGCCGCGGCACGCACCCCGCGCCCCAGTTCGCGTGGGACAAGACCGCCGACTTCGCGGCGGCCAAGACCTACGCCTGGTGGGTCGGGCCGGGGTACCCGCCGCCCCACGGGGATTCGATCATCGACGGCGAGTTCATCTCGCAGCACGTCCACGCCGCCGTCGACGCGAGCCTCGCGAGCAAGGGCTACCGGAAGGTCGACCCCTCGAGCGCCAGCCTGCTCGTCGGGTTCCTGACCGGCGACACGCGCGTGACCGACGAGGTCAAGGACCCCAACTACGCCTGGCTGACGGGCTACGAGACGGACATGTACGAGAAGTCGCGGCAGGTCACGATCGACTTCCGCACGGCCGACAAGAAGCTCATCTGGCGCGGCTCGATCACGCGGCTCGAGGGCGAGAACCCGGACGCCGCGGGCCGCGAGATCCGCAGCGAGATCGACTCGCTGCTTTCGAAGTTCCCGCCGCCTCCGGGCGCGGTGCCGACGAACTGAGGTGATGATCATGAACCGACGAATCCTCCTTGCCGCGGCCTGCGCGATCCTCGGCGCCCTCCAGCTCGCGTGCGCCGGAGCGCCGAGCTACGACTACGCCTTCGATCCTGCGTTCCGCTTCACGCCCCCGAAAACGTATGCGTGGTACGACGATCCGGACTTCAAGCCGCCCGGCGGCGGGGCGATCGTCGACGGACGCTTCATCGACGAGAACATCCGGAGGGCCATCGACGAGACCCTCAAGAAGAAAGGCGTCCAGCCCGCGGCGGCCGGCGCCACGCCCGACATCTACGTCTCCTACTCGACGCGGGCGGAAGGAGCCTCGTCCCAGGACCGCGTCAGCTCGTACAGCTGGTGGAGCGGCCTGTACGAAACGAGCACGAAGTACCGCCAGGGGGGCACCCTCTGGATCAACATCCGCGACTCGCAGCAGAAGCTCATCTGGCGCGGACTCAAGTCGGCGCTGCTCGGCACGAGTCCCGATGCGCTCCGGGGCGACATCAACCGGGCCGTCTCGGAGCTGCTCGCGGAGTACCCGCCTCCGCCCGGCGCAAAGAACGCCGCGGCGGCGCCTTAGCGCCTACTTCTTCGGAGACCCGGGCCAGTTGACGACGACCGTCATCGGCTGCTCGTCGGCCGCCGATTCGGGCACCACGGCGAGGAATCGCGTCCCGTCCCTCGAGACCCCGAAGCTCAGCCACGGCTTGCCGGCGATCGTGAACAGCTCCGTTGGAGATCCGGTCTTCAGAGTCGGGTCCGTCACGATGGGAATCGCCATCACCCGCCCGTCGGCGGCGGAATACGTAGACGATCGTCCCGTCGCGGCTCCACTGCAGCAACCGCGCTCCGTCGGAGGACAGCCGCACCTTCTCTCCCGGCCCGGGAAAAGGCGTGACGTAGGCCTCGGCCTGGCCGGACTCGTTCGAAATGAACGCGAGAAAGCGGCCGTCCGGAGAAAACCGGACTTCCTTCTTGTCGAACGGCGACTGCAGGAACGGGCGCGGGTTCTCCCGAGCCGGAGAGCGGAAGAGTCCAGATGTCGAAGTAGCCCGACATCGTCCGCTCGACGTAGACGAGGGTCTTCCCATCCGGCGACAGATCCTGGGCCTGCTGAAACGCGTTCTGCACTTTCGTCAGCCGCTCCTCGGCTCCGCTTTCGAGACTTCGGCGAAAGAGCTCGGGCGCGCCGCCGCGATTGGCCGAGTAGACGATGCTCTTCCCTCCCGGCAGATCCATCGGAAAAACCTCGGTCTCCGTGTCCGTCGTAATGGGAGTCTCGACGCCTCGATCGAGATCCAGCGACCAGATGTCGAACGTGCCGATGTCGGGGCGCGTGCGGTCGTAGAAAATCCGGCGCCCCTCGCGGTCGATCTCCAGGTTGAGATAATTGCCCGGGGGTCCGATCGATTCCAGAGCGCGACCGGCCAGGTCGAACCAGGTCAGCCGGCTCGCGTCGTCATGCGACTGATAGACGATCGTCCCCGACCGGCGACGCGGCGAAAGAGGCGCGAGCCGGTCGACAGGAAATAGCTCACCGGCTCGGCGATCGAGATGGGCTCGCCCGTCAGGCGCCCGCCGGTGGCATCGAACGGCTGCGCCAGCAGCGCCCCTTCCCGGACGAACAAGATGAACCCCGGATCGACGTATTGCACCGACGACGTCATCGGCGCCAGCGGCCGCGAGGGCTTCCCGACTTCCCCGAGCATCAGGCGCCCCGTGGTGTCGCGCAGCCGGGCGAGATACAGAAATCGCCGGCCGTCGGGAAGGAACCAGGGCCAGTCGACGCGGACCTCGTCGGCGAGAACCTTCGATCGCTTTCTCCGGCGAGCCGCCGGCTGCCGAGACCCGAAAAATGATGCGGGCCTGGATGCTGGCGAACACGATGTCTCCCCCGGCGCCCCAGGTGGCGGACCGTCCGCCCCCCGGCGGGAGGTCGCAGATCGGCACCGCGGCCGCGCCCTCCGCAAGAAGGATCCGCTTGAGCTTTCCCGGAACGAAGAAGCCGAGGGACTTCCCGTCGGGGGACCAGAAGAGCGACGTCGCGTCCTCGGTCCCGCGGACCGAGCCGGGCCTCGAGCGACGCGAGATCGCGGACCCAGATCCCGCGGGTTCCGGGCGCGTCCGGCGATGCGATCCCGCGCCGCGCCGCGGAGACCGCGAAGGGCGACGAGATGAAGGCTATCCGCGAGCCGTCCGGCGAGATGGCGATCGGGATCGACTCGTAGGTCGTGAAGAAGGCGCGGCCGGCGGAGGAGGCAGAGGGAAACGAATGGTCGGCGCCGGCGCGGCGACGGGTCGTTCGCCTCGCCACAACGCGACCGGCGCCAGGCCGCGCGCGATCGCCGCCACCGCCCAGGGCAGCCAGCGCCCCGGCCGCGTCGCGACGGCGGCCGCACCGCCGACGCCGACGCCGTTCCGGAATCGCCGAGACCCGACAGCTGGAGCCCGACGTCGTGCGCGGTCTGCCAGCGCGCGTCGGGGTCCTTGGCGAGGCAGCCGCGCACGATCCGGTCGAGCGCGGCCGGCGACATCGGCTGGACCGACGAGACCGGCGGCGGCTCGCCCGAGAGGATCGCGGAGATCAGGCCCGCCTGGCTCGAGGCCTCGAAGGCCTTCCGGCCCGTGGCCATCTCGTAGAGCGTCGCGCCCGAGCGCGAAGATGTCCGACCGCGCGTCCGAGGTCTTTCCCTCGACCTGCTCGGGCGACATGTAGGCGAGCGTTCCGACGATCGTGCCCTCGCGCGTGACGTCGGCCGCCGCGGTGTGGGCCGAGGTCAGGCCGTCGCGGGCGCCTCGTCGCCGGCTTGGCGAGCCCGAAGTCGAGCAGCTTCGACGCCCGACTTCGTCAGCATCACGTTGGCCGGCTTCAGGTCCCGATGCACGATGCCCTTGCGGTGCGCCGCGGAAAGCGCTCCGCAGATCTGCGCCCCCGCCTGGGCGATCTCGCTCGGCGGCAGCGGACCGCGGACGAGCCGATCGGCCAGCGTCTCGCCGTCGAGAAGCTCCATCACGGCGTACGTGACGCCGCCGTCGCTGCGAAATCGTGGAGCGCCAGGATGTGCGGGTGAGAAAGCGCCGCGACGGCGCGCGCCTCGCGCTCGAAGCGCGCCAGCGCCGCCGGCGTCCCGTGCGAGCTTCTCCGACAGCACCTTGATCGCGACCTCGCGCCCGAGCCGCGTGTCGCGCGCGCGGTAGACCTCCCCCATCCCGCCCGCTCCGAGGGGCGCAAGGATCTCGTAGGCGCCGAGGCGCGTGCCGGCGGCGAGCGTCACGGCTTCTCCGGCTCCGGCCGTCCAGTGGGTGACCAGCCGGACGCTCGGCGCTTCGACGCTGCCCGAGCTGTTGACGAGGAAGCGTTTGCCGTCGCGAGAAATCTCCAATGCGCCGGCGACTCGGGGTCCCGTGAAGAGCTGGACGGGAAACAGCGGTTCGGCGGCCTTGATGCGCAGCCGCGCCCCGTCGGATTCGACGGCCACCGACATCAGCTCGTTGTCCTGCGAGATGTAGAAGATCGCACGGCCGTCCGGCGACCAGCGCACGTGGGTTCCGCCGGCGGCGGACAGCTGCTGCCGGCCGGTCCCCGACGGAAACGCGACGACGAAGGCCTCGAGCCGGCCGCCCTGGAGCTGCGAGAACGCCATCCAGCGCCCGTCGGGCGAGACCCGGCCGTCGGTCTGGAGGCCGGGGGTGTCCATCATTCGCACCGGGTTGTCCGGCTCGTCGAGCGGGATCAGCCAGATCTCCGCATTACCGATGACGCCCCGATCCACCACGATGTACTTGCCGTCGGGCGAGAGATCGGTCGGCTCGATGCGAACCTTCGACTTCCCGACCTCGGAGACCTTGCCTCCCCCGAACGCGGGCCGACGCAGCAGCTTGTAGTCCGAGCCCACCGTGGCCGAAGTGCCGCTGACGTAGATCATCTCGGAACCGTCTCGCGCCCAGATGGGCGTGAGGATGACCTGCTCGTTCGTCGTCATCCGCGTCCGAAACCCCCGGTCGAGCTCGTAGACCCAGAGGTCGCTGTTCGGATCGCCTTCGATGACGCTCGCCCGCATGCCGTCGGGCGAGAGGCGCAGAGCGTAGCTGTTGTTGGGCTCGCCGATCTTCTCGAGGACGCGCCCGGAAGCGTCCATCCACTGGAGCTGGCCCCGGGCCTGCTCCTGCGCGGTCTGGTAAACGAGGATCCCGTCGCGCGAGACCGAAAACACGCCGCGCCACGTTCCGTAGTCGAAGTTCGCCTCCGCCGGAACGCCCCGCGCCTTGCCCGTCACGGCGAGGCGATCGGCGTCGAACGGCCAGGCGACGAGATGTCCCTCGCTGACCGACAGCAGCCACCCCGACACGGTCTGCGCGCTCCCGTAGGAAGCCACCAGGCGCGTGGAGGGGCCGCCGTCCACCGAGACGACGTAGATCCCGGAAGTCTCAGAACGCGGATTGAGATGGCTCGCGGCAAGATAGAGGACGTGCTTTCCGTCGGGAAGCATCCAGGGCCAGCGGTGCGTGCTGTGCTTCGTCTTGTCGACCTCGGTGATCGCCTTTGGCGTCCCGCCCGAGGCGGGCACCCGCCAGATCCCGCCCTGAAAGTCCGGCGTGTAAACGATCGTGCCGTCCGGCCCCCACGTGCCGCCCCGCGGCGTGGGCGCGTCGGCGAGGGCTTGCGACGGGCCGCCGGAAGCCTCGATCGTGCGGAGCTTGCCGCCCGCGAAGAAGCCGACCGAGCGGCTGTCGGCGGACCAGAACGGGAACGTGCCGCCTTCGGTCCCGGCCAGGGCCGCCACACCGCCCGTCCGCAGCGAACGGACCCAGAGCTTCCCGCCGCCGCCGAACACGACGCTCGCGCCGTTGGGCGACACGACCGGGGGCGCGGCCTCGTCGCCGGTGAGCTGCCAGCCCGTCTTCGGGGGCGGGTCGAGGAAGGAGTAGACGGGAGCCGGCCGGTCGCCGCTCCGGCGCATGAGCCCGATCCCGAGCGCGACCGCGGCGACCCCCGCGATCGCCGCCGCGACCCAGCCGGCGCGGCCCGAGCGCCGCGACGGTGCAGCAGCGAGCCCCGACACCGTCGCGGAGATGCCGCTCGACGACCCCTCGCCGATCCAGCGAAGCTCCCGTTTGAGGTCGCTTGCCGACTGCCACCGCTCCTCGGGGTCCTTGGCGAGGCAGGTGCGTACCACCCGCTCGAGCGCGGCCGGCGACGTCGGCTGGACCTGAGAGATCGGCCTCGGCTCGTCGCGGAGGATCGACGAGATGAGCGAAGCCTGACTCGAGCCGGAAAAGGCTTTCTGGCCCGTGACCATCTCGTAGAGCACGGCGCCGAACGCGAAGATGTCCGTCCGCCCGTCGGCGTCCCTGCCCTCGAGCTGCTCGGGCGCCATGTACTGGAAGGTCCCGAGGATCGTGCCTTCCTGGGTCAGTCCCTGCTGCGTCGGCAGCGCGGTGAGACTCGATTCCGACTTGGCCGGCGCCATCGCCTTCGCCAGGCCGAAGTCCAGGAGCTTCACGCCCGAACGCGTCAGCATCACGTTGCCGGGCTTCAGATCCCGGTGCACGATCCCCTGCCGGTGCGCCTTGTCGAGCGCATCGGCGATCTCGGTTCCGTAGCGCAGCGTCTGCTCGAGCGGGAGCGGTCCCTTCGCGAGACGATCGGAAAGCGTCTCGCCCTCGAGAAGCTCCATCACCAGGTATTCGTTCTCGCCTTCCCGACCGACGTCGTAGAGCGCGCAGATGTGCGGATGCGAGAGCTGGGAGATCGTCTTCGCCTCGCGCTCGAACCGCTGGCGGACGTCGGGCGACGAGGACAGGTGCTGCGGCAGGACCTTGATCGCGACGCTGCGCTCGAGCCGCGTGTCCCGCGCCTTGTAAACCTCCCCCATCCCTCCCGCGCCGATCGGCGCGAGGATCTCGTAGGGGCCGAGACGGGTACCGGTAGTCAGCGCCAAGTCGCGGGGAGCATACAAGATAGCGGCGCGGTCGGCCCGAGGGGCCTTGCCGCATCTGGTAGATTGATCCGTCCATGAATCCGCGCATCCGGCATCGCACCGTGGGCGTCCCCGTCGGCAAGGTGATGGTCGGCGGCGGCGCCCCGGTCGTCGTCCAGTCGATGGCGAACACCGACACGGTGGACGTCGAAGTCCACGTCGACCCAGTGCATCGAGCTCGCCCGGGCGGGCTCGGAGCTCGTCCGCATCACCGTCAACATCCCCGACGCCGCGGCGGCGGTGCCCGAGATCAAGAAGCGCATGCTCGACGGCGGGCGCGCGACGCGCCGCTGATCGGCGACTTCCACTACAACGGGCACGTCCTCCTGACGAAATTCCCCGAGTGCGCGAAAGCCCTCGACAAGTACCGGATCAACCCCGGCAACGTCGGCAAGGGCGCGCGGCGCGACGAGCAGTTCGCGACGATCTGCAAGATCGCGGTCGACAACGGCAAGCCCGTGCGCATCGGCGTCAACGGCGGCTCCCTCAACCAGGAGCTCGTCATGGAGAAGATGCAGGAGAACACCGACCGCGACCTCGGGAAGACCTCCGAGGAGATCATCAACGAGTGCATGGTCCTCTCCGCCCTCCAGTCGACCGAGCTGGCGCTCCAGTCGGGGCTGCGCAAGGACCAGATCATCATCTCGTGCAAGGTCTCGCGGCCGCTCGACCTGATCGCCGTCTACCGGGACCTGGCGAAGCAGACCGACCAGCCGCTCCACCTCGGACTGACCGAGGCCGGCATGGGAATGAAGGGCCTCGTGTGGTCCTCCGCGGCGATGGGCATCCTCCTGAACGAGGGCATCGGCGACACGATCCGCATCTCGCTGACCCCGCGCCCCGGCGGCGACCGGCGGGAAGAGGTCTACGCCTCCTGCGAGCTCCTGCAGTCGCTCGGCATTCGCTCCTTCGCCCCGTCGGTGACGGCCTGCCCCGGTTGCGGCCGCACGACGTCGACGACCTTTCAGGAGCTCGCCGAGCGGATCCAGGGCTACATCCGCGACCAGATGCCGGTCTGGAAGCAGGAGCACGAGGGTGTCGAGAACATGACGCTCGCCGTGATGGGCTGCGTCGTCAACGGCCCGGGTGAATCCAAGGCCGCCTCGATCGGCATCTCGCTGCCGGGCACGGGCGAGGAGCCGCACTGCCCCGTCTACATCGACGGCCAGCACTTCACGACGCTGAAGGGCAACTACGACGAGCTCGCGGCGGCGTTCCGGGCGCTCGTCGACGACTACGTCGCGACGAAGTACCCGCGCAGGGAAGCCGCGAAGCCCGTCACGGCCGGCTGACCGGGAATCCGACTTCCGGCCGCCCGCCGGCGCCTCGCGGGCGAGCACGCCCGGCCAGCCGTCGACGACAATCGCCGACGTCGAATGCACGGAGGACCCATGGACCTGCGCTCTCTCCAGAAACCCCTCAAGGACAAGTACCGCGCCGAGCCCGGCAGCCTCGCGCATCACGCTGACGGCGAAGGGCGGCAGAGTCCGGCGCCCCGATCGCCTGTTCGGTCGACATCGGCCGCGCGGTCTACGAGGCACAGGCGCACGCGGGCGTGGGCGGCGCGGGGACGGGCGCGTGCTCGGGGGACCTCCTCCTCGGCGCGCTGGCCGCGTGCGCGCAGGTGACCTGCCAGATGGTCGCGGCGGCGATGGGAATCCCGACGAAATCGATCGCGGTGACGGTCGAAGGCGACCTCGATCTCGCGGGAACGCTCGGCATCTCGAAGGAAGTCCCGGTCGGATTCGAGGCGATTCGCCTGAAGTTCGACCTCGACGCGCCGGACGCGACGCCGGATCAGCTCCGCGCGCTCGCCGAGAAGACCGAGCAGTACTGCGTCGTCATGCAGACGCTGACGGCGCCGCCCGCGATTCGCGTCGCCTGGAGCTAGGGAAGCGGTCCTACTTCTTCGCGAGGTCGGCGCGCCAGTCCGAGACGAAGCGGATCTGCGCCGACGCGGACCGTCCTCGACCGGGACCGCGAAGAGGAGCCGCTTCCCGTCGCGCGTCGCGTCGAAGGGACCGCGCGGCGGCGGCTTCCCGCCGAAGATCGGCCGGGGCGCCCCGAGGCGCAGTCCGCCGCCCTGCGTGTCGACGTCGACGGCGAAGAGCCGGCCGTCGGGAGGCTGCTGGTAGAGGATCGCGTGGTCGCCGAGCCACCTTCCGGAGATCGGCGCCCGCCGTCGACACCTGCCGCTTCTCGCCGAGCGACGGGATAGGGCACGACGTAGACCTCGCGGCGTCCGGTTTCGTTCGAGACGTAGAGGAGCCATTTCCCGTCCGGCGAGATCGAGCCGTTCTGAAGCTCGTCCGGATCCGTCGGGAAGAGCAGACGCGCGCTTCGTTCTCGCCCTCGAGCGGGAGGATCCCAGAGATCGACGCCGCCCGCTCTGGTTGTCCTGGATGCGGAGCAGCATCCGCTTTCCGTCGGCCGACCAGGAGAGCGGCCAGATGTTGGTCTTCTGGGCGGAGGATCAACTTCGACTCCGAGCTGCCGTCGGCGGCCTTGACGCGGACGCCGCGATCCGGGATCGCCGTACGCGATCGCGCGTCCGTCCGGCGACCACGCCGGGAAGTTCGCGCCCTGCGTCGCCGAACGTGAAGCGGGATCCGACGCCGCGCTCGAGGTCGTAGAGGCGGATCTCGGGTCGGAGGTTCTTGTTGCCGAGCACGGTCGCCACCACGCGCTGCGAGTCCGGCGACAGAGCGACCGTGAAGAAGTTCGCGGCCTCGCCCGACGCTGCCGAGCGGCTTGCCGTCGAGGTCGAACCACGTCAGGCGGCTCTTCCGGAACGGCCTCGTTGCCCTGGTACACGAGCCTGTCCCGTGCTCGAAATCGCTGAACTTGCCGACCCAGCGAAACGCCTCGAAGGCCACGCCTTCCGCGATCGGAACCGCGGGGCCCGTCGTCTTGAGCGCCTTGCGGTCGAACGGCTGCGCGAGGAGGTTGCCCTCGCGCACGAACACGAGGTACCCGGGCTCGGCGAAGCGCCCCTCGCTGTTCTCCCGGGCCACGAGCGTGGACTTGCCGGTCGCGAGGTCGAGCGCCTGGATGGTGGTGTCCTTGTCGATGTCCGACGTCTGCGATGCCCGCCAGGTACAGCAGGTGCTTACCGTCCGGAAGAAACGACGGAAGGCGATGCGTCCGGCCCTGGCCCTCCACGCGCGTCGATGGCCACCGGGGCGCCGCCCGTCGCCGGCACCTTCGAGAGACCGGCGAACGGAGCGGGCGCGAAGACGATGACGTCGTCGACGCTCCAGCTCGCCCCGCGGCCGTCCTGGCGCATCGCAGATCGTCTGGACGGCCCCGCCGGCGGCGGGTACGCGCTTGAGCTTGCGCTCCGCGAAGAAACCGATCGAGCGGCCGTCGGGAGACCAGAACGGGCTCATCGCGTCGTCGGTTCCGGCGAGCGGCTGCACGGCGAAGCCGTCCATCCGGCGAACCCAGAGCTGGCGCCTCCGGTCGGATCCCGTCGCGGCGAAGACGAGCGTCGAGCCGTCGGGCGAGATCGCGGGCGAAGTCCAGCGATCCAGATCCATCTCGGGCGGCAGCTCGATCGACGAGCGCGAACGAGCGAGCCTCGGGCGCGCGCCGGAGCCCGCGGCCCACGGCGAACGCCCGGCGGCGGCGAGCGACGAGCGCCGCGGCCCAGGGCAGCCAGGCGAGCCGTCGCTTCCGCGACGGCACGACCGGCGCCGCGATGCCGCTCGCCGAGCCGCCCTCCGCCAATCCACTTCAGCTCGCTGCCCAGGTCCCCCGCGCTCTGCCACCGGTCCTCGGGATCCTTCGAGAGCGCCTTCCGGATGACGCGGTCGAGCGCCGGCGGCGAGGTCGGCATCACCGCGGACACCGGCGCCGGCTCCTCCTTCATGATCGAGGAAATGAGCGACGCCTGCGACGAGCCGGCAAAGCGCCTTCCTCCCCGTCGCCATCTCGTAGAGCACACACCCGAACGCGAAGATGTCCGTCCGGCCGTCGGCCTCTTTTCCCTCGAGCTGCTCGGGCGCCATGTACTGGAACGTCCCGAGGATCGTTCCCTCCTGGGTCAGGTTCTCCCCCGTCGCCGCGCCCATCACCGTCGGCAGCGACGTCGCGCCCGATGCCGGCGCCGCCGGCTCCATCGCCTTCGCGAGACCGAAGTCCAGGAGCTTCACGCCCGTCTTCGTCAGCATCACGTTGCCGGGCTTGAGGTCCCGATGCACGATCCCCTGCCGGTGCGCCTTGTCGAGCGAGTCGGCGATCTCGACGCCGAACTTCAACGTCTGCGAGAGCGGCAGCGAGCCGTTGGCAAGGCGCGTCGGACAGAGTCTCGCCCTCGAGGTACTCCATGACGAGGTACTCGGTCTCTCCCTCGCGGCCGACGTCGTAGAGCGCGCAGATGTGGGGATGCGAGAGCTGCGAGATCGTCTTTGCCTCGCGCTCGAACCGCTGGCGCACTTCCGCGGAGGCCGAGAGGTGCTGCGGCAGGACCTTGACCGCGACCGTGCGATCGAGCCGCGTATCCTTCGCCTTGTAGACCTCCCCCATCCCGCCCGCCCCGATGGGCGCGAGGATCTCGTAGGGGCCGAGTCGCGAGCCTGCGGACAGAGTCAAGGTTGCGGGGAGATTACAACGAACCTCCTGTGATCTAATCGATGCCTTCGATCACCGCCGTCTCCCGAACAGGAGGTCACGTTGAGAATCCCGCTCTGGAACCGCCTCGCCGCAGCCTGTGGCGCCGCCGCGCTCCTGCTCGCGTCCCTCCCCGCCGCCGCGCAGACTGCCGCCCCCGCTCCCGTGGCGACACCCGCTCCTCCGCCGCCCCTCGAGCCGGCCGCGCTCGAACGGTTGAAGGCGATGAGCGATCTCCTGAAGAGCGCCGGCAGCTTTACCTTCCAGGCCGTGTCCGACCGCGAGCAGCCCTCGGTCAACGGGCCCCTCCTCGACTTCTTCGCCGTGTCGACCGTCGCGGTCACCCGGCCGAACCGGGTCCGCCTCGATACGACCGGCGATCTTCACGATGCGTCGCTCTGGTACGACGGGAAGACCGTGGCGATCTACTCCACGAAGAGCTCGTTCTACGGCCAGACCGACGCTCCGCCGACGATCGACGACATGGTGATGATGCTGATGGATCGCTTCCAGATGGCGTTTCCCGCCGCGGGGTTCCTCCTGAAGGACCCGTACGCCAAGATGATGGAGGGCGTCACGACGGCGTTCGACGCCGGAGAGGCCCGGATCGACGGCATCGCCTGCCGCCACCTCGCCTTCTCCGAGCCCGACGCCAACTGGCAGGTCTGGATCGAAGACGGCGCGAGGCCGCTTCCCCGCCGGATCGCCGTCACGTACAAGAACGTCCCCGGGACTCCGCGGGTCGTGACGTCGCTTTCCGACTGGAATCTCTCGGCGACCGTTCCCGCCGACCTGTTCGTTTTCACGCCGCCTTCCGGCGCGACGAAGGTCGACTGGAAGACCGTGAAGCAGTAGGACGGACAGGAGCACACGATGAAAACCCGAACCCTCGCAACGCTTCTCATGGCCGCCATGTTCGTCTCGATGCCTTCGCCCGCCCGAGCCTGGGTCGCGGCCGGCGGCTACCATGGCGGCGTGGCCGTCGGGTACCACCCGCCGTGCTGCTATCACGGCTACTCCGGGGCGGCGGTCGCCGGCGCCGCGATCGGAGGCGCGATGGTCGGAGCCGCGGTCGCCACGGCCGCCCAGCCTGCGTACTACGCCCCGGCTCCGGTCTACTACGCCGCGCCCGTCGCGTACGCCCCCGCCGTCGGCACCGTCGTCACGACGCTTCCGCCGGTCGGCTGCTCGAGCATGTCCGTCAACGGCCGCTCGTACATGAACTGCGCCGGGACGTTCTACATGCCGTTCTACTCGGGCGGGGCCCTGATGTACCAGGTCGCCGTTCCGTAGGGCGAAGCGGGCGAACTACTTTTTCTCCAGCAGCGCCGTCCAGTTCAGCAGCAGGTTGAGAGGCGGCGAGCCCGGCTGGTCGGACACGATGTTGACCAGGAACCTCTGGCCGTCGCCGGAAGCCTGGAAGCCCGTGCCGTTCAGGCTCGGCTGAATCTCGAACAGTGCGGCCGGCGCCCCTGCATGGAAGGCCGGCCCGAGAGTCATGGGCACCGACATGATCTTGTTGTCCGGACTCTGGTAGTAGAGCTCCCGGCCGTCGTTGCGCCACTGGGGCATGAACCCGCCGGCGGAGCTCACCTTCCACGTGCCGCCGGGGCCTGGAAACGGGCGCACGTAGACCTCGAAGACTCCCGTGACGTTCGAATGGTAGGCGATCCACTTCCCGTCGGCCGAGAAGCGGGCATCGGTCTGGTATGGGGCCTCCGTCGCAATCGGGATCGCGTGCTGCAGATCGGACGCGTCCAGAATCCAGAGCTCGTTGTTTCGCTGTCCCTGCAGCGGGACCTTCTGGATCGCGAGGAATCGCCCGTCGCGAGTCCAGTCCCAGGGCGCCACGTTGTCGGGTGTCTCGAGGAAAACCTCCTCCCTGGAGCCGTCGACCCCCTGGACGAAAAGGCCCGGCGAGGTCTCCGATCTCCGGTTCGACGCGAAGAAGATCCGGCTCCCGTCCGCGGACCATACGGGCTGAAAGTTGTTGAACAGCCCGGCGATCTGCTTCACCCCCGCTCCGGTGGCGAGGTCCAGGATCCGAACCTCGACTTTGCCCCTCGACAGATTGTAGACGTCGGCAACGAGGCGTTTCTCGTCGGGCGAGAGGCGGTATGTGAAGAAGAAGTCCGGCTCCCCGACCGAACCTGCGGATCGGCCGGAACGGTCGAACCATGTGAGCCGCGACCGGACCAGGGGCGGCGGCGCCAGGACGAGCACGCCCTCCGCGGCGGAAAACGAGTAGAGCCCACCCCACTCGCCCGTGCCGGTCACGCGGGGAGCGAGGACGACGGGGTCCGCCTCCGTGACCAGCTTCGCCAGATCGAGGCGCTGGGCGACCAGGGCTCCGTCGCGGACGTACAGAACGCGGCCCGACGCGTACTGGGCGTTGGAGAGAACGGCAAGGAGCGGCCGATCCTCCTTTCCGTCGAGCGAGGCGACCCGGACGGCGTTGGAGGCGTCCCCGCCGGGCCCGCCGAGGCTGGTGGTCGTGTAGAAGAAGTGCCGGCCATCCGGAAGAAAGTACGGATAGCGGTGGGCCACTTCGTGCCGCGAGGCATCGAGCTTCGTGACCGCGACGGGCTTGCCTCCCGCGGCGTCGACGCGAAACAGCGCCCCCGTGGGCGAGGGAGCAAAAACGATCGTTCCATCGCGATTCCACGTCCCGCCGATCCCATTCTCGGCGTCGCAAATCGTCAGGAGACCCCCTCCGCTCGAGTCGACCCTCCTCAGCTTGCCATCGGCAAAAAAGGCGATCGACCGGCTGTCGGGCGACCAGAACGGAAACGCGGCTCCGTCCGGAGCGGCGAGCGCCTGCGCCGAATCCGAAGCCAGGTCACGGACCCAGAGAGACCTTCGGCCCGCCATGTCGCTGAAGGTCAAGGCGACCCTTCGCCCGTCGGGCGACAACGCCACGCTGCCGACGAACGTCTTTTCGGGCATCACGAGCGAGGCGCGCACCAGCGGCGCCGGGCGAGGGGCGCGGCGGACGTAGCCGGCGGCAAGGACGGCGGCGCCGGCGGTCGCGAGCGCCGCGAGCGCCCACGCCGTCCGCTCTCGACTCCGGCGACGGGCGGAGACCTTCGTGGGCACGCCCGCCTGAGAGCCCTCCGCGATCCACTTGAGCTCGTTGCCGACGTCGTGCGCGCTCTGGCGGCGGTCCTCGGGGTCCTTGGCGAGACAGGTCCGGACGAGTCGATCGAGCGCCGGCGGTGACATGGGCTGGGCCGCGGAGATCGGCGCCGGCTCCTCCTTCATGATCGCCGAGATGAGCGACGCCTGGCTCGTGCCCGAAAAGGCCTTGCGCCCCGTCACCATCTCGTAGAGAACGGCGCCGAGCGCGAAGATGTCGCTGCGCGCGTCGGCTTCCTTACCCTCGAGCTGCTCCGGGGCCATGTATTGAAACGTGCCGAGGATCGTTCCGGCCTGCGTCAGGTTCGCCGCGCCGGCCATCGTGGGCAGCGACGTCAGGCCCGACGGCTGCGTCGCCGGCGTCATCGCCTTCGCGAGACCGAAGTCGAGCAGCTTGACGCCGGACTTCGTGAGCATGACGTTGCCGGGCTTCAGGTCCCGGTGCACGATCCCCTGCCGGTGCGCCTTGTCCAGCGCATCGGAAATCTCGGCGCCGAAGCGCAGCGCCTGTTCGAGCGGCAGCGTGCCCCGGCCGAGCCGGTCGGAGAGCGTCTCGCCCTCGAGGTACTCCATGACGAGGTACTCGACGTCGCCCTCCCGGCCCACGTCATAGAGCGCGCAGATGTGGGGATGCGAGAGCTGCGAGATCGTCTTCGCTTCGCGCTCGAACCGCTGGCGCGACTCGGCCGAGGAGGACAGGTGCGCCGGCAGAACCTTCACCGCGACCGTGCGCTCGAGCCGCGTGTCGCGCGCCCGGTAGACCTCTCCCATCCCGCCGGCGCCGATCGGCGCGAGGATCTCGTAGGGGCCCAAGCGCGAGCCTGCGGAGAGGGTCAAGCTGCGGGCCAGCCTAACACCCGCGGGCGGACTACGGCTTCGACGTCCGTGCGACGAAGTCGGCCATGTCGGCCTTCATCGCCTTCAGCGACCCCTCGTTGACGTACATCATGTGGCCCGCCGGGTAGTACTTCATCTCGATGCGGGCCTTGACGTCCTTCTGCGGGGAGACGTGCGCCATCATGTACTCGCTCGCGAAGAACGGCGTCGCGAGGTCGAACTGCCCGTTCAGCGCCAGGACGCGCAGGCTCGGGTTGAACGCCATCGCGCGCCCCAGGTCGACGTTCGTGTTGGTCAGCGATGGCGAGGGAAAGGGCAGCCCGGGGATGGCGTGCTTGAAGTCCCACGTGCGCCAGGCGTCGGCGATGACGACGTACGACTTGCCTTCGCCGAACTTCAATCCCTCGTGGTACCAGTCGAGAAACGCGGCCGTGTAGGCGCCGGTGATCGAATTCGACTGGGGATCGTTCTCGGTCTCCTTGGCGAGCGGATCGAAGGTGGGCCCGAGGAACCGCGAGTCGAGCCGGCCGATCGTGATTCCCTTCTGCCGGAAGAGCTCCTGCGTGAACTCGCTCTCGCTCACCCGCAGGTCCGCCAGGCGCAGGTACTCCTCCGAGAGCCCGGTGTACTCGTGCAGCTTCTGGACGACCGCCGCGCGCCGCTCCTCGGTCAGCCGGTCGCCCTCGGCGATCGCCGCGGCGAAGTCGCCGGCCGCGAAGCGCCGGACCTCCGTCAGCCAGGGCTCGAGGTCCTTGGGCGCGTTCGGGAGGGCCTTGTGGTACCAGGCCGTCGCGGCGTAGCTCGGCAGGATGAGCGGATAGGGCTGGTCGTTGCCGGGGAAGGCGAAGATCGCGCCGAGGTCCGTCGCGAGCGAGATGAGGACGACGCCGTTGAACGACATGCCGCCGCGGCTCTGGAGCCAGTCGACGATGCCGGGCGAGCGCGTCGTGCCGTAGCTCTCGCCGATCAGGTACTTCGGAGAGTTCCAGCGGCCGTTATCCGAGACGTACTGCTTGATGAATCGCGAGATCGACTCGATGTCGGGATCGACGCCCCAGAAATCCTGGTTCTTGAAGTCGCCGAGCGGCTTGCTGATTCCCGTGCCGACCGGATCGATCAGGACGATGTCGGCCCGGTCGAGAAGGCTGTAGGCGTTGTCGACGACCTGGTACGGCGGCGGCGGCGTCGGGGCCGCGTCCGCGACGACGACGCGCCGCGGACCGAGCACGCCCATGTGCAGCCAGATCGACGAGGACCCGGGGCCGCCGTTGTAGCAGAACGCGATCGGGCGCTTCGCCGAGGGCCCCGCGTCCTTCCGTACGTACGCGACGTAGCCCATGCTGGCCCAGGGCTCGTCCTTCGCATTGCGGACGACGAGCGTGCCGGCCGTGGCGGTGTAGGCGACCGGCGCCCCGCCGATCATGGCCGTGTGCTGCGTGACGGACTGCTCGGCCTTCGGCGGCTCCTTCTTCGCGGCGTCCGGAGGCGGCGCGGGCTTTTCCGCCGGTTTCTCCTGAGCGAGAGCCGACGCCGCCAGACCGCAGACGAGCAACCCGGTCGCAAGGATTCGGTTCATCGTTTTTCCTCTCGAATGGCGCCGCGGAGCTTATCCCGCGGGGCCGCGCGGCGGGATAGCATCGGCGCTCGATGATCGCCGCCGCGCTTCTCGCCGCCGCTCTCGCGTCGGCCCGCCCGGACGCCTTCCCGCCGCAGCTCGCCGCGAAGATCAAGGCCTTCCACGGCGAGATGGGCCTCTACGCGAAGAACCTCGATACCGGCGAGCTCGTCGCGGTCAACGCCGACCAGCGCTTCCCCACCGCGAGCCTCATCAAGGTCGCCGTCATGGCCGAGGTCTACCGGCAGATGGCCGCGGGCAAGTTCGGCAAGGACACGCCGGTCACTCTCCACGATTCCGACAAGGCCGGCGACGAGACCGTTCCGCTCAACATGCTCCACGATGGAACGGTGCTCGCGGTCTCCGATCTCTTGAAGTTCATGATCGCGTACAGCGACAACACGGCGACGAACCTCCTGGTCGGCCTCGTCGGCACGTCGAACGTCGACGCGCTGCTCGACTCCCTGGGCCTGACGAAGACGCGCCTCTACCGTCCGACCTTCCGCGACGGACACGCCGACGTTCTGCCCGAGGAGGAGAAGGAGTACGGCCTCGGCTCGACGACCCCGCGCGAGGCCGCAACGCTGATGGAGCTCATCGCGCAGGGCAAGGTGGTCTCGCGCTCCGCCTGCGACGAGATGATCGCGCTGCTCGCGACCCAGCAGGACCGGGCCATGATCCCGCGCTCTCTCCCCTTCGAGACGGACGAGATCCTCGTCGCCAACAAGACCGGCTGGGACGAGGAGAAGAACCCGGATGCGAAGGGTTTCAAGGGCGACGTCCGCAACGACGCCGCGTACGTCAAGGGACCGAAGGCGCGTTTCGTCATCGCCATCTGCGCGCGGAGGATCAAGGACAAGCGCGCGAGCGCCGACAACGACACCTTCCGGCTCGGGGCCGAGCTTTCGCGCATGGTGTACGACCGGTTCCAGGCCCGTTGAGGCTCTTCGAGAACGACGTCGCCGTCGCGCTCGACAAGCCGCCCGGCGTCTCGATGGCCACCTCCTCGCGCGAAGACAAGTCCGCGGCTCTGGCCGTGGCGCGGCTCCTCGAGGCCTGCGGCGAGGACCCCTCGGAGCCCCTGCTCCTCGTCCACCGGCTCGACGTCGGCACCTCGGGCGTCGTGCTCCTCGCCAAGAGCGCCGCGGCGCACCGGGATCTCTCGCGCGCGTTCCAGTCGCGCGGAGCGAAGAAGACCTACCGGGCCCTGGTCTGGGGCCATCCCACGCCCGCGCGGGGAGTCCACGAGGACCCGCTCGGCCGGGACCCGAAGGACGGCCGGAAGATGAAGGTCCGCGGCGAAGGCAAGGTCGCCGTCACGCGCTACGAAACGCTGGCGCGCCTCCCCTCGGTCGCCGACCTGCGCCTCTTTCCCGAGACCGGCCGCACGCACCAGATCCGGGTCCACCTCTCGGCCCACGGCCACCCCATCGTGGGCGACGACCTCTACGGCGGGGCGACGCGCTGGCGCGGGGTCCGCGATTCGGCGCGGCGGCGAGCCCTGGCGGCCGTCGCGCGCCCCCTCCTCCACGCCGAGCGCATCGTGATCGTGGAGATGGGGATCGACGTCGCCGCGCCACTGCCCGAGGACTACGCCGCGGTGCTCGTCACACCACGCCCCGGCATGTAGGGGCGGCCCTTGCGGCCGCCCCTCGCAGGAATCTCAGCGACCGCTGCTGCGACACCGGAGGGGGCGGGGACGAGCCCCGCCCCTACGACCCGTAGAACGCGGACATCAGCCGGTAGAAGCTCCAGACGTCGACCTTGGAGGACATCTCGAAGGTCGAGTGCATCGACAGGAGCGGCACGCCGAGGTCGATGACCTCCATGTCCCACGCCGAGAGAAACCCGCCGATCGTTCCGCCGGAGTAGCCGTCGACCTTGGGGGTCTGGGTCTGCCACGCGATCCCGTTCTTTTCCAGGATCCCGCGGATCCGGGCCGCGAACTCGGAGTTCGCGTCGAAACCGGCGCCGTAGCGCTTGATGGTCACGCCCCAGCCGAGGCGGGCGGCGTTGGTGGCCTCGCTCGTCTGCGGAAAGATCGGGTTGATTCCGTCGTTCACGTCGGCGGAGATGACCTCGGAACGGCGCAGGGCCTCCCGCAGGTCGAGGTCCGTGTACTTCGAGCCGCGCTCGGCTGCGACGAGCCTCGCGAGCGTCGTGTTGTAGAACTGCGAGGCCGCGCCCGAGTTGTTGACCGAGCCGACCTCCTCGAAGTTCGAGAGATACGCGAGCGCCGTCTTCTTCGGGGTGCCGGCGAGGTCCAGGATCGCGCGCACCGCGCAGTACGACGACAGGCGGTCGTCCTGCCCCGACGCGCCCACGAGCCCGCGGTCGAGCCCCACGTCCGCCGGCCGCGCCGACGGGACGAGCGAGAGCTCCGCCGAGGCGAAATCTTCCTCCCGCACGCCGTAGGTCGACGTCATCGCGGCCACCACCTGGTCGACGACGGAGGAGTCGGCCCCGGGGATGCTGCCGGCGACCGGATCGAGCTCCTCGCCCGAGACCACCTCGTCGTATTTCCGGTCGCGCAGGGGCTTGTCCGAATGCGGGGCGTTGTCGGCGATGACGAACACGGGATCGCCGTCCTTCAGTCCGATCGAAACCTCGACGCGCTTTCCGTCGGCCGTGTCGATCCGCCCGACGAGCGCGAGCGGCCGGTTCGCCCACTGGTACTTCTTGATGCCGCCGTAGTAGATCGTGTTGAAGAGGGCGAATCCGCCGCCCGCGGACTCGAAAGGCCTCGCCTTCAGGTCGATGTGCGGGCTGTCGTGGTGCGTGCCGACGAGCCGGCTTCCCGAGAGCAGGGAGTCCGAGCCGATGACGGCGAGGATGAGCGCGCGGTCGCGGGCGGTCACGATGAGCTTCGCGCCCGCCTTCACCTGCGACGCGTCCTTGAACTCCGTGAACCCGGCGGCCTTCGCAAGCCGGGCCACCTCACGGGTCGAGAGCTCGGCCGTCCGCGCGACGTCGAGATACCGCTTGTAGTCGTCGGCGAACTTGAAGGTCTGGTCCTTCTGGGCCGCCGTCAGCCCGAGCCATGCGGACTTCTTGGCGTCCCAGTAGCCGCCGCTCTTCTTTTCCTCGCCGAGCCCCAGGCCGGCCACCGCCATCACCGCGACGGCCATCACGAGTTTCCGCATCCCGCCTCCTGCTTACTGCTGACTGCTGCCGTTCGCTGGTTCAGGGATTTCCATCCAGTACTTCGCCGCCGCCCAGGCGCCCATGCCGCCGACGACGTTGATGACGTGCGGGAACCCCAGCCGCTCGAGCACGCTCGTCGCGATCGACGACCGGTACCCGCCGGCGCAGATCGCCGCGACCGGCCCGGACCGGTCGAGCGCCGGCGCGAGCTCCGCGAGCTGGTGGAGGGGCATCGAGCGAGCCCCGGCGATGTGACCCCCGTTCCACTCGGGCGGGCGGCGCACGTCGACGATCCGGAGCGTCGGGTCTTCGCGCAGTCGCTCGCGCAGCTCGTCGACGTCGATCTGCTCGGTGCGGGCGAGCGGCCGGCCCGAGGCCTGCCAGGCCTCGACGCCGCCCGAAAGCTGGCCGGCGACCGACTCCAGCCCCACGCGCGCCAGGCGGAGGCGGGCCTCGTCGATCCGCTCGGGGTCCTCGCCCACGAGCACGACCGGCGACTGCGGCGACAGCAGCGTGCCGGCCCAGGACGCGAACTGCCCCGAGAGGCCCATCTGGATCGATCCCGGGACGTGCCCGGCGCCGTATTCGGCCGAGCCGCGGGTGTCCAGGAGGATGGCCCCCGCGCCGAGCGCCTTCTCGACCTCGGCGGGCGAGAGTTCGGGGACGGGAGGCAGCTCCGCGAGCGGCTTCGGCCCCTCGCGGTTCAAGGCCGCATCGCGCGAGAAGTAGGCGGGCGCCTCCGGCAGGTCCGTCGTCAGGAGGCGGACGAACTCCTCGCGGGGCATCGGGCGCAGCGCCCAGTTGAACCGCTTCTGCTCGCCGATCGTCGAGCTCGTTTCGCTCGAGATATTGCGGCCGCAGAGCGAGCCGGCGCCGTGCGCCGGGTAGACCTTGACGGAGTCCGGCAGCGTCAGCAGCTTCCGGTGCAGCGAGTCGTAGAGCATGCCGGCGAGCTCCTCGGCGCTCATCCGGGCGCCCAGAAGGTCCGGCCGCCCGACGTCGCCGATGAAGAGCGTGTCGCCGGTCAGCACGGCCTCCGGGGCCTCGGATTGCGACCGATCGGTGACGACGACGGACACGGACTCGGGCGTGTGGCCGGGGGTCTCGAGAAAGCGCAGCGTGACCTTCCCCATGCGGATCTCGTCGCCGTCCCGGACGGCCACGTGCGGAAACGCGGCCTGCGCCCGGGCCCCGAAGTAGATCTTCGCGCCGGTCTTCGCGGCGAGCTCCCGGTGGCCCGAGACGAAATCCGCGTGGAGGTGCGTCTCGATGACGTGCCGGATGACGAGGCCCCGCGCCTTCGCCGCCTCGATGTAGACGTCCACGTCCCGCCGCGGATCGACGACCGCCGCTTCGCCGTCCGACCCGATCAGGTAGGAGGCCTGGGCGAGGCAGCCCAGGTAGAACTGCTCGAAGTCCATCGTCTTCGTGGCGGCGCTGGTGCTCATTTAGAGAAGGGCATTGTAGTTCCGCGCCACCAGGTAGAGAGCCACCGCCACCACGAACCACGCGAAAATCCGGCGCAGCCCCTTCGGATGGAATCGGTCCGACAGGCGGGTGCCCGCGAGCGCGCCCCCGACCGCCAGCGCCGTGACGAGCGCGGTGAGCTTCCAGTCGATGCCGCCCGCCGCCAGGTGCCCGGCGAGGCCGGCCGCGCAGTTGACGGCGATGACGAAGAGCGAGGTCCCGATCGCGGCCTTCATGCCGAGCCCGCCGAACACCACGAGGGCGGGCACGATCAGGAATCCCCCTCCCACTCCGAGAAACCCCGTCAGGAAGCCGACACCCAGCCCCGCCATCGCCTCGCGCGGCAGGTTCGCCGCGTGGGCCGGCGCATCGGCCGCCGGGCTCCGGCGCGTCAGCATCACCGTGGCGACGACGAGCATCAGCCCCGCGAAGAGGAGCATCAGCGCCGGCGGCGTGACGAGCCGGGTCAGTTTCGAGCCGAGGTATGCGCTCACGATCCCGGCCGCCGCGAAGACGGCTCCCGTCCGCCACGAGACCGCGCCCTTCCGGTGGTGCAGCAGCGCTCCGACGAGGGCCGTGGAGCCCACGACGGCGAGCGACATCCCGATGGCGAGGTGCGGCTCGACGCCCAGCACGTAGACCAGCACGGGAACGGTGATGATCGAGCCGCCGCCGCCGATCAGCCCGAGCGACAGGCCGATGCCGGCCGAGAGCACGAGGCCGAGGACGAACACGCTCAGGCTTCGGGCGGCAGGGCCGCCTTCGCGCGCAGGAACTCCTCGGCGCTCGTCAGGCGGACGCCGAAGCGCGCGGCGAGGGGCTTCCCGTCGAACGCGGTGTCGCACGACGCCGAGGCCCAGCTCATCGCCATGAGGTTGCCGGCCGGGGGCGACAGCGCCTCGAGCACGTCGGCGGCGACACGGTAGACCTTCGCCGGCGTGTGGATCATCTTGAGGGGCCTTCCGAGCACGCGCGAAAAAATGGCCACGATGTCGTGCCAGGAGAGGATCTCCGGCCCGCCGAGATTCTCGATCAGGTTTTCGCCGGTCTCGGGCGCGGATGCGGCGGCGGACAGGATCGCGGCGACGTCGTCGAGCGCGACGGGCGTGTGGCGCGATTTCCCGTCTCCCGGCACGAGGGCGATTCCGCGCTTGTCGATCGAGGCGCCGGCGACGGCCATGAAGCCCTTCGCGAACCAGAACGGCCGCTTCAGCGTCGCCGCGGGGGCGCCCCGAAGCGGAAGCGTCGAGCCCATCAGCGCGAACCAGTCGTCCATGAAGAAGTCGCCGCGGAAGATCGAGTAGGCGAGCCCGCTCCCCTGGATCTTCTCCTCGATCCGGCGCTTGAGCCGGAACGTCGTGACGCTCTTGTCGAAGGGCGTCTCGACGACCGACATGAAGACGATTCGCCGCACGCCCTCCGCCCGGCACGCGTCGAGCAGGTTGGCGTACCCGGTGTCCTCGACTTCTTCGAAGGTGGTCTTCCCGCGCGGTACGACGGCGTTGGCCGTGGCGACGACCGTGGCCATGCCCTGGCACGCCGCAACGAGGCTCTCCGGGTCGCGCAGGTCGCCGAACGCGAGCTCCACGCCCTCGGAGGAGAATTCCCGCGGCGAGCCCGGGCGCACGAGCGCACGGACGCGCTGCCCGGCCTTGCGCAACCGGTCCACGACGGCCGTGCCGAGCTGTCCCGTGGCGCCGACGACGAGGATCGGAGGGGCCACCGCTACGCCTCGATTTCCACGGCGAAATGGGGCGTCAACCGCAGCCGCAGATGCACGATCCGGCAGGGCCATTTTTCGCGCGCGATCCGCCCCTCGACCCGCTTCCAGATCCACGCCGCGAGGTTCTCCGCCGTGGGCTGCGTCTTCGCGAATTCGGGCACGTCGCGATTGAGGTTGCGATGGTCGAGCGGGCGGTCGACCTCGTCCTTGAGGATCCGGTCGAGGTCGGTCAGGTTGACGACCATGGCGGTCTCCGGATCGACCCTTCCCTCGACCGACACCTCGAGCTCGTAGTTGTGGCCGTACCCGTGCGGCCCCTCGTCCCCGTACGCCGCGCGGTTCTTCTCGGGCGTCCAGTCGCTGCGCCAGAGGCTGCGGCCGGCGTTGAAGTGGATCGTGCGCGACAAGCGGATCATGGCCGGCCGAAGATCTTATCGGGATTCATCAACCCGTCGGGGTCGAAGAGCGCCTTGACCGCGCGCATCGCCGCGATGACCTCGGGGGAGTGCCGGAGGGACAGATACGCCCGCTGGGTCACTCCGACGCCGTGCTCCCCCGTGATCGTGCCTCCCAGGGCCACCACCTCGCGGAAGATCGCCTCAACCGCCGGTGCCCGCTCGGCCATCCAGCGCTCGCGCCCGCCGCCTCGAGCCGGCTGAACGACGTTCACATGGATGTTGCCGTCGGCGGCGTGGCCGTAGCAGACGGCGTCCAGCCGATGCGCGGCGGCCACCCGGCGCACCGCCGCGAGAAGTTGCGGCAGCTTCGAGCGCGGCACCGTGCAGTCCTCCTCGGCGTACGGTCCGAGCGACTTCACCGCCTCGCCGACCGCGCGGCGCAGCCGCCAGAAGTCGCGCACCTCGCGCTCCGCCATGGCGACGCGGACGTCGAGGGCGCCCGCGGACAGCAGGATCTCGCCGAACCGTTCCGCGTCGCGGGTCACGGCGTCCTCCTCGAAGCCGTCCGCCTCGACGAAGAGGTGCGCGTCGGCGTCCGCGGGCAGCGCGAGAGACAGCCACCCCGACGACACTTCCGCCGCGCGCCGTTCCATGAACTCGCAGGCCGAGGGCTCGGGGCCGCCCGCGTAGAGACGCGCCACGGCCTCGAGCGCCCGGCTCTCCTCTCGGAAGGACGCCCAGAGCAGCCGCCGGTGCAACGGCAGCGGAAGCAGGCGCAGCGTCGCCTGCGTCACGACGCCGAGCGTGCCCTCGCTGCCGACGAAGAGGGGCAGCAGGTCGTAGCCCGCGACGTCCTTCCGGTTCTTGCCGCCGAGCGCCAGCACCGCCCCGCCCGCCAGGACCACGCGCAGGCCCGACACGTAGCGCCCCGTGGTGCCGTACTTGGCCGCGCGGGGCCCTCCCGCGTTCTCGGCGATGTTGCCGCCGAGCGTGCACGACCCGCGCGAGGAGGGGTCCGGGGGATAGAACAGGCCGGCCTTCTCGACCTCCTCCTGCAGGACCTGCGTCACGACGCCGGGCTCGACGACCGCGAAGAGGTTTTCGCGGTCGATTTCGAGGATCCGGTTCATCCGCGTCATGTCGAGCGCGACGCCGCCCGGCGACGGGAGGGCCCCGCCGGAGAGGCCCGTGCGCGCGCCCTGCGGCGTGACCGGGAACCGCCGCTCGCGCGCCGCGGCGAGGAGCGCGCGCACCTCCTCCTCGGATCGCGGCGCTACGACGGCGGCCGGCGGAGAACGCAGGTCCTCGGTCTCGTCGTGAGCGTGGGCGTCCAGGGACTCGACATCGGACAGGATCGCCTCGGGCGGCAGCACCCGGGACAGGGCCTCGGCCAGCTCCGCGGACGTCACGGAAAGACCGTAGCACAGCCGTTCCGTCGAGTCGGGGCCGGTTCGACGCGCCCCGATCGCGGGGCTGCATTAGAATCCCCGGGCACTTTCCGACTGTGGAGCCATGATGAACCTCTACTCGTCGCCGGCCGAGCTTCGAGAGGCCCTGACCCGATCGGGGGCGGTCCGCCTCGACGGCGGCGTCGTCGTGACGAACCCCGCGCGCTTCCGCGACCGAGGTCATCGACGCCCTCGTCTGGACGGCGGTCTTCGCCCCGGGGGAGGCGCGCGACGCCGCCCGCCACGCGATCCGCGAGGCCGCCGAGTCGCTCGGCATCCTGCCGGCCTCGATCCTGCCGCTCTACAAGGCGCGCGGCCGGGGCGAGATCTCCGGGTTCACCGTCCCGGCCGTCAACGTCCGGATCATGTCCTACGACACCGCCCGCGCCGTGCTGCGCGCCGCGCGCCGGCAGCTCGACGTCGGCACGGTCATCTTCGAGATCGCCCGCAGCGAGATGGGCTACACCGAGCAGCGCCCGGCCGAGTACGCGGCCGTCATGCTCGCCGCGGCGATCCGCGAGGAGTGGCAGGGCCCGTTCTTCCTCCAGGGCGACCACTTCCAGACCAACCCGAAGAAGATGAAGGAGGCGCCCGAGAAGGAGATCGGGGCGATCGAGGCGCTGATCGACGAGGCGATCCCGGCGGGCTTCTTCCAGATCGACATCGACACCTCGACGCTCGTCGACCTCTCGAAGCCGACGCTCGAAGAGCAGCAGCGACGTCAACGCGACCTCTGCGCGCGCTTCACGAAGTTCATCCGCGCCCGCGAGCCGAAGGCGATGCCGATCTCCGTCGGCGGCGAGATCGGCGAGGTCGGCAAGGAGAACTCGACGCCCGAGGAGTTCCGCGCCTACATGAACGTCTACCGGAAGGCGCTCGGCGAGGGCAACGGGATCGAGAAGGTCTCGATGCAGACGGGCTCCTCCCACGGCGGCGTGGTGGCGGCCGACGGCACGGTCGAGCGGGTCGCGATCGACTTCAACGTGCTGAAGACGATCTCGAAGGTCGCGCGCGAGGAGTACGGCCTCGCCGGCGCGGTGCAGCACGGCGCCTCGACGCTGCCGCCCGAGTACTTCGGCCACTTCCCCGACCACGACTGCGCCGAGATCCACCTCGCGACCGACTTCAGAACATGGTCTTCGACCACCCGGCGTTCCCCGATCCCTTGAAGCGCGAGATCGAGCGCTGGCTCGACGAGAACGCCGCCGACGAGCGCAAGCGAGGCGAGACGCAGCACCAGTTCCTCTACAAGACGCGCAAGAAGGCGATCGGCCCCTTCAAGGAGCAGGTCTGGAACCTGCCCGAGGGCACCAAGGGCGCGATCCGCGAGACCCTCGAGGAGAAGTTCACGTTCCTCTTCGAGAAGCTGCGGGTCGGCGGCACGCGGGCGGTCGTCGAGAAGTACGTGAAGCCGGTCTCGGTCTACTCGGCGCACGTCGCGGCCGCCGGCGCGCGGAGCGGTTCGTGCGCGACGACCAGGCGGGCGACTGATGGCGAAGCGAGGAGGCCGGAGGCAGGCGGCCGGAGGCCGGTTGCCCGCGAAGATGACGGCGGTCGTCAAGACGAAGGCGGCGGCCGGACGCGGGGCCACGGAGATCAAGATCGTCCCCATGCCGACGCCCGGCCAGGCCGAAGTCCTGATCCAGGTCCTCGCGACCGCCGTCTGCGGCTCGGACAAGCACATCTACCAGTGGGACCCCTCGATGGCCGGGATGGTGCAAGCCGCCGCGCATCTACGGCCACGAGTTCTGCGGCGAGATCGTCGCGTTCGGGCCCGGCGGGAAGCGGCCGCACCTCGAGGTGGGTCAGTACGTCTCGGCCGAGATGCACGTGACCTGCGGCGCACTGCCGCCCGTGCCGCACGGGGCGCCGGCACATCTGCGAGAACACGAGGATCCTCGGCGTCCACGGCGACGGCTGCTTCGCGCAGTACGTCGTGGTGCCGGCCTTCAACGTCGTGCCGCTCGATCGGGACGTCGATCCCGCCGAAGGTCGGGGCCTTCCTCGACGCGCTCGGCAACGCCGTCCACACGACCCAGGTCGCTGACCTCTCCGGCAAGTCCGTCGCCGTCCTCGGCTACGGGCCGATCGGCGCGATGTGCGCCGAGATCGCCCGCATCTCGGGCGCCGCCCGCATCGCGATCACCGAGGTCAACGGCCTCGCCGCCGCGCACGCGCGCAAGTGGGCCAGGGCCCGCGATCTCTCGCAGGTCTCGGTCATCGACCTGCCCCGCACCAAGGACCCGGTCGGGAGCCTGCGCGAGGCGACCGGCGGCGGCGCCGACGTCGTCCTGGAGCTCTCGGGCGCCGAGCCGTCGATCAACCTGGGGCTCGCCGCGGCCCGGCCGGGCGCGGTGCTCTCGCTGCTCGGCATCCCGCGGGACAAGGCCGTGACGATCCGCGACTACACCAACGACGTCGTCTTCAAGGGCGTGACCATCCACGCGATCATCGGCCGGCGCGTCTTCGACACCTGGATCAAGATGACCGACCTCCTCCGCGCCGGCCTCGACGTCGAGGACCTCGTGACCAACGAGTTCGAGGGGCTCGACCGATTCCACGACGCGATGGAGCTTCTCGACGACCGCCGCGCCATGAAGGTCGTTTTCTACCCGAATGGGAGACCCTGACCATGCCCACGAGCAAGCCCCCCAAGCCGGACGCCAGCCAGGAGCTGACCGGACGGCGCATCGCCGAGTTCGCGGTCGAGGAGTCGCGGCTCTCGAACGTCGCCTACCGATTCCAGCTCGTTCCCCGGGAGCGAGTCTGGAAGAACTGGGACCGCACCGAGTTCGAGCCCAACCACTACCAGGTGGTGGGACTCGCGGCGGTGTGCCTGAACCGGGACGAGGTCGAGAAGGCGGAACGGATCGCCTCCCGGGCGCTCGAGGAAGTGGACGGGATCCTCTTCACCGTCGAGGACCCGGCGGACTCGATCGTCGTCCGCGGCGCGACGGGAACGATGGAGTTCGTGCGGACGCCGACCCTCTGCGCGGAGATCATGGCCGGCAGCACGGCGGCGTTCGACCGGGCGCTCGCCGCGCTCGGCGCCGCGTTCCCGGGGGACCGCGTGGCCGGAAAGATCGTGTCGGAGGCGCGGTGACGACCCTTCTCGACCACCTCGCCGCGCAGATGGCGGCGCTCCGCGAGGCCGGCACGTACAAGGAGGAGCTCGTCCTCCAGTCGCCGCAGGGCGCGCGCGTCCGGGTCGGCGGCCGCGAGGTCGTGATGCTGACCTCGAACAACTACCTCGGGTTCGCCAACCACCCGCGGATCCGCGAGGCCGCAGAAGAAGGCCGTCGATCGCTGGGGCGCGGGCCTCGGGTCGGTGCGCTTCATCTGCGGCACGCAGGAGCTGCACAAGGAGCTCGAGGCCGAGATCGCGTCCTTCTTCGGCTGCGACGACGCGATCCTGTACATGACCTGCTGGGCGGCCAACGAGGGCCTCTTCGCGACGGTCCTCGACGAGCCCGACGGCCTCTACTCCGACGAGCTCAACCACGCCTCGATCATCGACGGCGTGCGGCTGTGCAAGGCGAAGCGGTTCCGCGCGCCGCACGGGGACCTCGCGGCCCTCGACCGGATGCTCGGTGAGGACAGGACGTCGCGCTTCAAGCTCTACGTCACCGACGGCGTCTTCTCGATGGAGGGCGAAGAGCAGGACCTCCGGGAGTGCGTCCGGATCTGCGAGAAGCACGGCGCGGTCCTCGCCGTCGACGACTCCCACGCGACCGGCATCCTCGGCGAAGACCGGTCGCGGCACCGCCGAGGAGCAGGGCGTCTTCGGGAAGGTCCCGGTCACGACCGGCACACTCGGCAAGGCGATGGGCTCGGCCGCCGGCGGCTTCGTGACGGGGCCGAAGGCGATCGTCGAAACGCTCCGCCAGCGCAGCCGCACGTACATCTTCTCGAACTCCCTTCCTCCCGCCGTCGCGGCGGGCGCGCTCGAGGCCTTCCGGTTGCTTCGCGAAGACCCAGCGCCGGTCGCAGAAGCTCCGCGACAACGCCGCGTACTACCGCAAGGCGATCTCGGAGGCCGGCTTCAAGATCCCCCACGGCACGCACCCGATCGTCCCGGTCATCGTCGGCGAGACCGCGAAGGCGCTCGCGATGGGCAAGGCCCTCCTCGAGGAGGGCGTCTACGTCTCCGGGTTCGGATTCCCGGTCGTCCCGCAGGGCCAGGCCCGCCTGCGCTGCCAGGTCTCGGCCGCCCACGAGCGGTCCGACCTCGACTGCGCCGTCGACGCGTTCGTCAAGGTCGGCAAGAAGTTCGGCGTCGTCTAGGGGTCAGGTCTCGATTCTTCGGAATTTCAGAATCCGAAGTTTCCAGACCTGACCCCCTGTCTCGTCAGGCTTCGAGCTTCTTCCTGGCGTTCTGGACGAGGAGCCAGCACAGGCCGGCGAAGACCAGGGCGCAGAAGACGTCTCCGGCGACCCCGTTCTTGAACGCCGGGTAGAGCTTCGCCCCGAGGTCGAGCCGTTCGATCAAGGTCGGGTTCTCCATGTGGAGCACGGAGTCGCCGATGAACGCCACGAGGGCGATCAGGACCCCGCCGAGCGAGCCTCCCGCGACGAGGCCAGTCGAGTAGAGCATCCCGGAGGAGAGCTCGCTCTCCTCCTTGCGGTGGGTGATCTTGTCGGCGAGGGCCTTCATCATGCCGCCGATCCAGATCGGGAAGGTCGTCGAGAGCGGCAGGTAGGCGCCGACCGCCCACGAGAGGGCGTGCGCTCCCGCCATCTGGGCCATGAACGCGAGGAAGACGCCGACGAGCACGGGCGCCCACGGGAGGTTCTGGGCGAGGAGGCCCTTGATGATCGTCGCCATCAGCGTCGCCTGAGGCGCCGCGAGCTTGGGTCCGCCGATGCCGTGCGGCTCGCCCATCGCGTAGGTCTTGTCGAGGAGGAAGAGCGTCCCGCCGATCACCAGCGTCGAGGTCAGCACGCCGATGATGAAACCGATCTGCTGCCGCCGTGGCGTGGCGCCGACGAGGTATCCGGTCTTCAGGTCCTGCGAGGTCGCGCCGGCGTTGGCCGCCGCGACGCAGACGATCGCGCCGATGCACAGCGCGACGGCCTGGTAGACGTCGCCCGTCCGGCCGACCGCCACGAAGACGACGCAGGTCGCCATGATCGTCGCGATCGTCATGCCGGAGATCGGGTTGGAGGAGGTTCCGATGATTCCGACGATCCGCGAGGACACCGTCACGAAGAAGAACCCGAACACGACCACGAGCAGGCCCATCAGGAGCGAGCCGGGGAACGGACCGTGCGGAAACCCCGGCAGGACCGTGATCAGGAGCGCGAGCACGAGCGAACCGAAGACGACGAGGCCCATTCCGAGGTCCCGCTCCGTGCGGATCGTCGACTTGTCGCCGCCCTTCCCGAAGCTCTTGACCGACTCGCGGAAGGCCGACACGATCGTCGGGAGCGTCTTGACGAGGGTCATGACGCCCGCGCAGGCCACCGCGCCCGCGCCGATGTACCGGACGTAGGCCCGGTAGATCCACTCGGCGTGGTAGTGGCTCGCCATCCAGGCGTCGGTGAAGCCCAGGTTCTTCAAGTCCTGGACGATGCGCTCGTCGGCGACGAAGATCGAGATCAGGGGGATCAGCGCGAGCCAGGAGAGCACGCCGCCCGAGGCGAGCTCGCCGGCGATGCGCGGCCCGATGATGTAGCCGAGGCCCAGGTACTCCGGCGTGACGTCGCACGAGAGCGTCGCGTCGGGGATCTTGCCGTTCTTCCCGGTGCGAAACCACGTCGCCGTCTCGCGCCAGAGCCCCAGGATGCCGTACAGGAACTTGTAGAGCATGGCGACGCCGACGCCCTTGAAGACCATGCGGGCGAGGTCGCCGCCCTTCTCGCCGGCGATCAGCACGTCCGCGCAGGCGACGCCCTCGGGATACTTGAGGTTGCCGTGCTCCTTGACGATCAGCGCCCGCCGGAGCGGGATCATGAAGAGCACGCCGAGCGTGCCGCCCACCGCCGAGAGCACGAAGATCGTGACGTACTTGAAGTAGTGCTCGCCGTCCGAGAGGAAGAGCAGGGCTGGCATCGTGAACACCACGCCGGCCGCGACCGACTCGCCCGCCGAGCCGATCGTCTGCACCATGTTGTTCTCGAGGATCGTGGAATTGCCGATCTTCTTGAAGACCGCGATCGCGAGGACGGCGATGGGAACGGACGCCGAGACCGTCAGGCCCGCGCGCAACGCGAGGTAGACGGTCGCCGCCCCGAAGAGGACGCCGAAGAAGATGCCGAGGAGGACCGCCTTCAGCGTGAACTCGGGGATGTCCTGTCCGGGAGAGATGTACGGGCGGAACTCCGATCCCGGGCCGGCTTCGTGCGCCATGCGACCTCCGCTCTCTTCGAATTCTGACGGTTCGGCTGCGGCGGATTATACGGGCAGCGGACGACCCGGCCGTCCGCGAGGACGGATGCTATGATTTTTTGCGAAAACCATGGGAAATCGCGGCTCCGCCGTCGTTCTGGCGATTCTCCTTTCGGCGTCCGCGGCCCCGGGGGGAACGGTCGCCGGCCGAATCATCCTGGTCAAGGACGGCAGGGAGCTGCCGGACGGGTCGAACTCGGTGGTCTGGATCGAAGGAGCGCGCTCGGCGGCGGGCCGGCTGGCCCAGGGGCAGATGAAGAGCGCCATGAAGCGGTTCCAGCCGCGCGTGGTCGTCGTCTCGAAGAACGCCACGGTCGAGTTCCCCAACGCCGATCCGATCTACCACAACGTCTTTTCCGTCTCCGGCGCCAACCGCTTCGACCTCGGCCTGTACCGCAGCGGCGCCACCAAGCCCAAGACCTTCGAGGAGGCCGGCCTCGTCCGCATCTACTGCAACATCCATCCCCAGATGGTCGGGTTCGTGGTCGTGGTCGACTCGGACTTCGCCGCCGTGACCGGGGCGGACGGAGCCTTCCGGCTCGACGGCGTGCCCGACGGCGCCGGCGTGCTCAAGGCGTGGAACGAGCAGGCGGCCGCGGAGGTCAGTCTCCCGATCGCCGTGAAGGCGGCGGGCGATGCCCCCGTGACGGTCCGGATCGACGTCTCCGCTTTCCAGCCCGAGGCCCACAAGAACAAGTACGGCAAGGACTACAAGCCCCCTCCCCCCGACTCCGAAGATGAGCGCTACTGAGGCGCCCGCCGCGGAAACGACCTCGGGCGTGGTCCGCCCGAGGGGCCTGAAGCTCCCGCCGCCGGAGCCGCCGAAGTTCTCGCTGACGCTCAAGATCTTCCTGGCGATGGCGCTGCTGATCCTCGTCGCCGTCGGGGGCGCCGTGGCCGTCTCGGCCTACCGCGCGCACCAGGTCGCGGACGCCAAGATCGCCGAGGACCTCAAGAAGGCCGGACCGGGCTGGGAGTCGTTCCAGCAGAACCGCTACGACGAGCTGCACCGGGCCCTCGCCGTGATCGTCAACAACGCCGGCACGATCTCGATGATGTCGACCCTCGTGCCGGAGACCGGCCGGCCCGATCCGGCGACCGTGTTCGACACGTTGAAGCGCGAGCAGGCCTCGAGCGTGCGCGCCGACTTCCTGATCGCCACGACGCCGGAGGGAGCCGTGCTCGCCCGCACGGACCGCCCGCTCCCGTACGCGGCCGACCTCGCGGCGGTGCCGACCATCGCCGGGGCCCTCCAGGGCGCGCAGACCGAGGGCATCTGGCTCTCGGGGGGCAAGCTCTACCAGGTCGTCGCGGCGCCGGTGCTCGAGGGCGGAGCGCGGCTGACGGGCGTGATCGCCGCGGCCTTCCAGATCAACGACGAGGTCGCGCGCAACCTCGAGCAGCTGCTGAACACCCAGGTCGTCTTCCTGGCCGACGCGGCCAGGCCCTCCGAGCCGGCCCGGGTCGCGCTCGCCGCCTCGACGATGGGGCCCGTGACCTCGCCCGCGGTGCAGGCGATCGAGCGTCGGCCCGACCTCGTCCAGGCGGTGCTGCGCCAGGGAAGGACGATCGGCCCGCTCGCGCTCGAGCTCTCGGGCGAGACGTACCTCGCGTACCTGCTGCCGATCCGCTCCTCGACGGACCAGCTCGTGGGCGCCGCCGTCGCGCTGCGAAGCCTGGAGAAGGAGCTCGCGGCGTTCCGGCAGATCCAGGCCATCCTCATCGCCGTCGGGCTGGCGGCGCTCGTCATCGCCTTCGTCCTCTCGTTCTTCCTCGCCCGCCGCATCACCGGCGGCGTGGGTCGCCTGGTGCGCGCGACCGAGCAGGTCCGCGTCGGCAACCTCGACGCTCCGGACCTGCCCGTCGAGTCCAACGACGAGATCGGCATCCTCGCGCGGTCGTTTCGCGCGATGCTCGAGGAGCTGCGCGAGAAGGCAGCTCTCGAGCAATACGTCGCGTCGCTGACGATGTCGATGGCCTCCGACGCCGAGACCGTCGCCCGCACCGCCGTCTCCCCGGCGACCCGGCCGGGCGGCGAACCCGTCGTCGGCCAGCTCTTCGCGTCCCGCTACGAGATCCAGGGCGTGCTCGGACGTGGAGGCATGGGGGTCGTCTACCGCGCCCACGACCGCGACCTCGAAGATGCCGTGGCGATCAAGACCCTGCGGGGCGAGGCGCTCTCGGCGGACCCGTCGCTCCTCGACCGGTTCAAGCAGGAGATCCGGCTGGCGCGGCGGATCACGCACCCGAACATCCTTCGCACCCACGACCTCGGGGAGTCGGGAGGCCTGCGCTACCTGTCGATGGAGTTCGTCAAGGGCCTCACGCTGAAGCAGCTCGTCGAGGCCGGCGACATCCTGCCGACGCCCGTGGGCCTCCGGATCGCCAAGCAGATCTGCGCCGGCCTGGCCGCCGCGCACGAGGTCGGGGTGATCCACCGCGACATCAAGCCGCAGAACATCATCATCGAGGCGACCGGGGGGCTCAAGATCATGGACTTCGGCATCGCCCGCCTCAAGGAAGAGCGCGGCATGACGGCGGAGGGCACCGTCGTCGGAACGCCCGACTACATGTCGCCCGAGCAGGCGCGCGGCCAGAACCTCGACTTCCGCTCCGACATCTACTCCACCGGCGTCGTGCTCTACGAGGTCTTCACCGGCACGCTCCCCTTCGAGGGCGACACTCCCCTCGCCGTCGTCCTCATGCACGTCCAGGAAAACCCGCCCTCGCCGCAGACGCGCAACCCGAAGATCGAGCCCCGGATCTCGCAGATCATCCTCAAGTGCATGCAGAAGGACCCCAGGGACCGCTACCAGACGGTCAATGACCTCTACGAGGCGCTGACGCGGGTCACCGCGCAGGCCGCGTGAGAGTCCGGGCCGCGCTCGCCGCGGGTCTTCTCGCCGCGGTGGCCGCCGCAGGGGTCGGGGAGGAGCCCCAGTACTTCGAGGAGCCCCCCGCGAAGCCGAAGTTCTCGCTGCGGTGGGACTTCCTCGCCCGGTACGACCGCGTCGACCACTGGCAGGGCTACGAGGAGATCAGCCGCGGCCGCTTCGAGCTGCGTCCGGAGATCGACTTCGACCCCTGGAGCGACTGGCGGCTCGGCGTGCGCGCGGTCTTCGACTACGGCACCGAGGCCGAGGCGTACCCGCTCCAGGACAACTACATCTCGCGCGACGCGGCGCTCGACCGCTGGTACGTGCTATGGACTCCCGGGAACTTCGCCCTGCGGGCCGGGCGATTCGGCATGCCGCTCGCCGCCTCCGAGATGCTCTGGGACCGGGACATCCAGACCCCCGGGTTCGCGGCGTCGTGGACGACCCCGGATGGCGCGTGGACTCTGGCGGGCGCCGGCTTCTACGGCCCCCAGCACTACGGCGACGAGTCGCGGATCGCGGCGGGCCAGGTCCAGTGGCGCACCGGCGATCCGACGCGTTTCTTCCTCGAGGCCTCTTTCGCCTACTGGAGCTTCGAGCCGCGGGACCTGATCGTCCAGTACATCCGGGAGAACACGCTCGCGGTCGTCAACGGCGGCTTCGGGTACGCCTCCGCGTTTCACGTGGCCGACCTGCTCGTGCGGATCCGCTTCCCGCTCGCCGGGATCCCGATCGCCCTGTCCTTCGACGGCCTCGACAACTTCGCGGCCCGGGACGGCCGGCGCCTCGCGTTCGAGGCCAGCCTCACCGCGGGCCAGGCGGGCACGCCCGGCGACTGGCGGGGTTTCTACGTCTACCAGTACATCGAGCGCGACGCCACGATGGGGGCCTACAACACGGACGACTGGTGGTACCACACCTGGTACGAAGGGCACCGGGTGGGGGTGGCCTGGACCTTCCTTCCCCGCGTCTACCTCCAGGGCTCCTTCAGCGTCCAGCGCCGGCTCGATTCGCACTCCTGGATCAACCGGTACCTCGTGGACCTGGTGAAGATGTTCTGAGGGTTCGGCCCGCGTTCGGCAGTAGAATCGGCCAGCCCATGAGCAAGTCCGTCATCGCCTGCGTGGAGGACCTCTTCTTCCGGTCGAAGATCGAGGCGACCGCCCGCCACTTGAACGTGCCGGTGCATTTCGTCGGCGCAAAGGAGCTCGCCCGCGCCGGCGCCGCGCCCGAAGCGGGGGCCGTGCTCATGGAGCTCTCCTCCAACGGCGACGCCCTCGCGGCGGTCCGGGAACTGCGGCGCGGGAAGGCGGCCGGGTTGCCGGTGATCGGGTTTCTCTCCCACGTCGACAAGGAGCTGGCGAAGCAGGCCGAGGCCGCCGGCGTCACCCAGGTGATGCCCCGGAGCCAGTTCTCGGAAGGCCTCCCGGACCTCCTGATGGACCTCCTCGCGCCCGGCACCAAGCGCGAGATGCAGGAAGAGCCCGAGCTCCCGGACGAGTAGTGTGTCGCGCCCGCGCGAGCGCACAATAGGGCCATGCGCTCCCCGAAACGCGCGCTATCGAACTGGTTCGTCCGCAGCCTCACCCGCCGCCGCAAGCGCTACCGCCACTTCGTCTACAACGACCCCGAGAGGCTCAAGGCCACGATCCGCCCGGGCGACGTTCTCCTCGTCGAGGGCGACCAGCGCGTCTCGCAGGCGATCAAGTACCTGACCACCTCGTCCTGGTCGCACAGCGCGATCTACATCGGCGACGCGCTGCTCCGGCGCGACGCCGCGACGCGGGCCGACATCCAGCGGCGGTTCGGCCGCGAGGCCCGGCACCTGCTCGTCGAGGCGCTCGTCGACCGGGGCGTCGTGGTCTCGCGGCTCCTGAAGTACGTCGGCCTGAACGTCCGCATCTGCCGGCCCGTGGGCCTGAAGCCGGAGGACCTCGCGATCGTCCTCGACCACGTCATCTCCCGCATCGGCTGGACGTACGACCGGCGCAACTTCTGGGACCTGACGCGCTACCTCCTTCCGTTCCAGATGATCCCGCCGGACCTGCGAGAGGACGCCCTGCACTTCGGCAGCGGGGTCGAGACCGAGACGATCTGCTCGTCGCTGCTGGCGGAGGCCTTCGGCAAGGTCCGGTTCCCGATCCTCCCGGTGCCCGTGCGCCACAAGCCGAAGACGGCCGCCGAGCGGCTCCGGCAGCAGCTGCTCGGCCGGCCGACGCGCCGGGCGTGGAGCGGGCTGCTGCGGGCGCGCCACCCGACCCTCTGCGTTCCGCGAGACTTCGACCTGTCGCCCTACTTCGACATCGTCAAGTTCAACGCCCGCGAGGTCGAGGCGTTCGATTACCGGCGGCTGGAGTGGGAGGAGAGGAAGTAGGGGCCGCGGACGCCGCACAACGACGGCGGGGCCGGGCGTCTTCGGGAGGCTAGGGCTCGACCGCGCGGCCGCCGGAGAGGATCCCGTTGACGGCCTGGACGCGCTGCTCGAGGACGCGGCGCAGCTTCGCGACCTCCGCCTCGCTGGCGGTGAACCGGACCGAGTCGCCCTGGAATTCGAACCGCAGCACGGCGTCCCGATCCTCGGGCATCAGGCCGAGCATTCCGGCGCGGTACGCGCGCATCCACTCGGGCGAAGGCTCGTTGTCGAATCGGATGCGGAAGAAGACGCGGCCGTCCGGCGACGGGCCCTCGCGCATCGGCTGCTCGTTCGAGAGCCAGACGCGATGCGTCGGCGGCGCCTCGCCGGGGCGGCGGCGCATCGGGCGGCGATGCTGGGGGCGTCTCATCTCGAGCGGGATTCTTTCATGTCCATGGGTCGAGTTCCAGAGCTATCGCCCTGCCGAGGGCGGCCGGCCGGCTCCCCCGAAGCTCCCCGCCGACACGATCGTGAAGTCCGTCGGCCGGACCCGCGCCGCGAAGGCCGCATCGGCCTCCTCCTTCGTGACGGCGGCGACCTTCGACGGGAACTCGTCGAGATACGACACGCCGAAGCCGTAGTAGAGCGCGGAGTCGAGCGAGTTGGCGATGCCGGAGTTCGATCCCAGGTCGACCTTGAAGCGCCCGATCCTCGAGCTCTTCTCCTCGGCGAGCTCCTTCGCGGTCAGACCCGTCTTCAGCAGCTTGCCGACCTCGTCGAGCGTCGAAGCGAGCGCCTCGTCGCGGCTCTCGGGCTTGACCGTCAGGCCGATCGTGAAGGGCCCGGCGACGTGCGTCGCCGAGAAGCTCGAGTGGATGCCGTACGTCAGGCCCTCCGTGTCGCGCACGCGCACGCCGAGCCGCGAGGTCAACGACGACTGGCCGAGCGCCGCGTTGGCGAGCGTGCAGGCGAAGTAGTCCGGGTCGGTGCGCTTCAGGTTGGCGGGCGCCGCGACGACGACGTCGGCGCTGGCCTTGTCCGGCATCTCGACCGTCTCGCTCCCGGGTGAGGCCGCGGGAACCGGCACGGGCGGGATCTCCACCTTCGGCCCGGGCGTCCAGGAGTCGAGCGCGGCCTCGAGCCGGTCGAGGATCTTCCCGGCGTCGACGTCGCCCACGACGACGAGCACGAGCGAGCCGGCGCCGTACCGCGCGGCGTAGAAGGCTTCCAGGTCCTCGCGCGCCAGCGCCTCGACCCGCGCGACGCGCTCCTCGCCCGTGAAGGAATGCAGCGGGTGCGCGGCCGGGTAGATCCGGCGCATCGCCGCCTCGTAGGCCCGGGCCGAGGTCTGGTCCTGCTGCTGCCGGATCGAGCCGACCAGGCGCTTCTTCTCCCGCTCGAGCTCGTCGGCCGGGAACGCCGGGGTCCGGAGGACCTCGACGAGCGCCTCGAGGAGCACGTCCGTCTCCCGGGAGAGCGCCGCGCCCGAAACGTCGACGCCGACCGGGTCGGATGCATCGGAGGAGAAGCCGAGACTCACGGCCCGGCTCTCGAGGTCCTCCGCGAGCTGGAGCTTGGTGCGGCGCGCCGTGCCCTTCATCAGCTCGCCGGCCGCCACGGAGGCGATGAGCCTCCGCTCGGGCGGCGCGAACAGCCGCCCCGCCGTCAGCGAGCCCGAGATCGCGACCGTGGGGTTGAAGGAATTCTCGATCACGTAGAAGCGCGCCCCGTTGGCGAGTGTGCGCTGGCGCACGCGTTCCGCGAAGGGGGCCCGGCGCGGCGCGGCGGTCACGGTCACGCGGCCTCCCCGTCCTCGGCCGCCCCGGCGGCCTCGCCGGCCCTGGGAAGGTAGAGGCCGACCGTCAGCCCGTCGTCGTGGAGGTAGGAGAGAACCACCCGCCGCACGTCCTCGGCGGTGACGGCGCGGATCCGGCCGGGGTAGTCCGCGTACCACTCCCAGTCCGCCACGGCGATCGCCTCCGACAGCGATGCGGCGATCTGGTCGGTCGAGTCCCGGTCGAAGATGACCTCCGCCTCGATCTGGGTGCGCGCCTTCGCGCACTCGGCCTCGGTCACGCCGTCGGCGGCGATCTTCGCGATCTCCTGCCGGATGACGGACTCGACCTCCGCGGGCTCGACCCCCGGCCGGACCGGCGCGAACACCGAGAAGAGCGCCGGATCCCGCAGCTGCCACGGCACGACCGACACCGAGAGCGCCAGGGTCTTCTCGACGAGGGCCTGGTGGAGGCGCGAGGTGATCCCGCCGCCGAGGATGTTGCCGAGAACGGCGAAGGCCGGCGTGTCGGAGTGGAGCGCCTCGACCGTCCTCCAGGAGAGCCCGACCCAGGCGACCTGGCCGACGCGGCGCACGACGAACCGCCGCTCGCCCTCCTGCGGCGGCTCGACCGTGTACACCCTCGGGATCGGCCGGCCGGACGCCGGGATCCCGCCGAGCTCCCGGGCGAGCAGCGCGAGCGCCTCGTCCTCGTCGAA
Source organism: uncultured Acidobacteriota bacterium (assembly GCA_963776755.1). Classification (GTDB taxonomy): domain Bacteria; phylum Acidobacteriota; class Thermoanaerobaculia; order UBA5066; family Gp7-AA6; genus DAHUXD01. The sequence goes on along the minus strand of CAVZNW010000004.1, from coordinate 733,600 downwards.
GTCGCCGATGACCATCGCCGTCGCGTTGTTGGGGTGGTAGAAGGTGTCGTAGAACTCCCGCAGGCGCTCGGTCGAGACCTCCTCGATGTCGCTCCTCCAGCCGATCGTCGGGTGGTGGTACGGGTGCTCGCGGAACGCCGTCGCGAACGTGAGCTTGTACAGGACCTGGAAGGGCGAGTTCTCGCCGCGCTCGAACTCGTTGCGGACGACCGTCATCTCGGGGACGCGGTCCTCGTTGCGGAGCAGCGCCTTGCGCATGCGCGACGCCTCGATGCGCACGGCGACCTCGAGCTGGTCGGAGGGCAGCGTCTCGTAGTAGTTGGTGCGGTCGAACCACGTCGTCGCGTTGAACCGCGCCCCGAGCGACTCGAGCACCGCGGCCACCGCGGTGCCGTGGGCCCGGTCGAACTCCGGCGTGCCCTTGAACATGAGGTGCTCGAGCAGGTGGGTCGCGCCCGTGTGCCCGACCGCCTCGTTGCGGCTCCCGACGTGGTAGACGACCGCGAACGTCGCCACCGGCGCCACGCGGTTGGGCAGCAGCAGGACGGACAGCCCGTTGAAGTCGAGCCGAAACTCGCGGAACCCGGCCTTTTCCTTGACGAGCGTGAAGGGGCCCGGGGACAAAACGGCGTCTACCTTCCGCCCGCGATGTCCTCGGCGCCGTCGACGCCGATCACGTTGCCCGAGATCCACGACCCGCCCTCGCCGCAAAGCGCCACCAGGGCGCGCGCGACGTCGTCCGGCGTCGTCAGCCGGCCCGCCGGGTGGAGGGCCAGCGTCCGCTCGATCATGCCCGCGTTGCCCGGGATCTTGCGCAGGGCCGGCGTGTCCGTGACGCCCGCGCGGATCGCGTTGGCGGTGATGCCCTTCGGCGCGAGCTCGACGGCGAGCTGCCGCACGTAGGACTCGAGCGCGCACTTGGCCGCCGAGACCGCGCCGTAGGACGGCCACACGATGTGGTCGCCGGCCGAGGTCATGGCGAAGATCCGGCCGCCCGGGGCGAGCAGGTCCGCGAAGAAGAGGTCCTGCGTCCAGTAGACGAGCGAGTTCGCCATGACGTCCATCGTCATCTCGAGCTGGGCCTTGGAGATCGCGTTCTCGCGCGGTTCCCCGAAGAAGGGCTTCAGCGTGCCGAAGGCGAGCGAGTGCAGCAGCACGGTGACGCGCGAGGACGGGGGATCGTTTCCGCAGATGTTCTTGATCGCCGCGACGACCTCGGCGCGTTTCTCGTCGTCGGCCGCGTTGACGTTGAAGAACTCCGCCCGGCGCCCCGCCGCCCGGATCTCCCCGGCGATGCGGTCGGCGTTCGCCTGAGTGGCCTTCCGGTCGAGGTGGACGCCGAAGACGTTCCAGCCGGCGCGTCCGAGCGCCAGCGAGCACGCCTCTCCGAACCCGGACGAGGCGCCCAGGACGACGGCCCAGCGGTGACGCGGCTCTTCGATCAAGCGGCCGGAATCTTAGTACACTCCGATCCCGGTGATGGAGGAGCTCGCGGCCGCGACCCCGGGGCGGCGGACCCTGCTCGCCGCGCTCCTCGCCCTCCTGGCCGTCATCTGGCTCGAGCCCGCCGGCTCCCGCCTCGCCGAGCCCGACGAGACGCGCTACGCCGAGATCCCGCGCGAGATGCTCGCCGCGGGCGACCTCGTCGTCCCGCGGTTGAACGGGGTCCCCTACTTCGAGAAGCCGCCGCTGCTCTACTGGGCGAACGCGGCGTCTCTGCGGATCTTCGGGGAGACCTCGTGGGCGGCCCGTTTCCCGACCCGGCTGGCCGGCCTCGGCACGATGCTGCTGATTTTCCTCGCGGCGCGCCGGCCCGGCCTCGGGGCTTTAGCCGCGGTCCTCTTTCTCGCCGCGCCGATGGGCTTCCTCTTCTCGAGAACGAACCTCACGGACGGGCTCCTCACGTTCTTCCTGACGGCGACGCTTCTGTCCGGCCGGGCGGCCGTGCTCCGCCGCGAGGCGAACCGGCCCTGGCTCGCGACCGCCGCCCTCTTCGGCGCCTGCGCGGCGGGCGCGTTTCTCACGAAGGGCCTGATCGCGCTCGTGCTGCCCGCCGGAATCTTCTTCGCCTGGTCGGTCTCGACCGGAAGGCTCGTGTCGACGCTCCGCGCGCTCGTCCTCTCTCCCGCTCCGTTCGTGTTTCTCGTCCTCGCGCTCCCGTGGCTGCTGGCCGCCGAACGGCGTCACCCCGGCTTTCTCGACTTCTTCTTCGTGCGCGAGCACTTCCAGCGCTTCGCCACGGGCGCCGCGAAACGTCCCGGGCCTGTCTATTACTTCGTTCCCGTCTTCGTCCTCGGGTTTCTGCCGGGCCTGGCGTTCTTCGTCCGCGGCTTCTGGCGGGGGCTCCGCGCGAGCGACGAGGGCTTCTTCTTCTTCGTCTGGTTCACCGTCGTCTTCTGTTTCTTCTCCGTCTCGGGAAGCAAGCTGCCCCCGTACCTCTTCCCCGCCATCCCGGCCGCGGCGGTCCTCGCGGCGCTCGGCATGCCGAAGGCCGGCGCGCGGGGGCTCTGGATCGTCCAGGCCGTCCTGGCGACGCTGCTCGCGGTCGGCCTGCTCTCGCATCCCGAGCTGCGCGCCGCGGCACGGGAGCTGCACCTGGAGGCGGTCGTCGCGCCGGCCTTCGCCGGGCTCGTTCTCGCCTCGTGGCTCGCCGTGCTGCTCGCACCCCGTTCGCGCGAGCTCGCGCTGACGGCCGTCGCCGCCGGTTGGGTCTGCTTCTTCTCGGCCGTCGTCGTCGGCTGGCCGAAGACGCCGCACGCGCGGCTCACCTCGGAGCTCGCCGCCGCCGCGCGCGAGACCGCAGCTCCCTGGAAGGCCCCGATCGTCGGCTACCGCGACTACCTGAACGGCCTGTCCTGGGAGCTCAAGTCCCCGATCCCGGTCGCCGCCTACAAGGGCGAGCTCGAGCCCGAGTTCGAGACGAACCCCGCGGTCCGGGAGGCGCTCTTCTGGGACCGCGACCGCTTCTGGGCGGCCTGGCAGGCCGGCCGCCCCCTCGTCGCCCTCGTCCGCCTCAAGGACCTCGTCGAGCTGATGCGCGCCTCCCCGCCCGCCCGCGTCGTCCGCTACTCCGGCCGCCACGCCATCGTGGCGAATTTCCCCGAGTAGCCACCGCAGTCACAGGCTTCGCCCTGCGGCACCTTCCGTCCGCGGCGCGAGGATTCTCCGCGAGCGCAGCGGAGGACGCCTCGCGCCGCGGGAGCGGGCGCGGAGCGGAGGGTCAGGCGGTCGGTCGAGCGCGCATCCGCGCGAGCCGACCGCCGGTGCGCCCGCAGGCGCAGACCCGGAGCGCAGCGCTCGCGACGTTAGGGTATGTAGCCCTTGATCGTCCGCGCCGTCACGCCGGGCTTCGCCACGGCGACGGTGATTGCGCGGTACTCGCCGTCGGGCTTCTGCGAGTCGGTCCGGAAGGCGACGATGTACTGGGAGCGCAGCTCCTCTTCGATCCGCTCGGTGACGCCCTTGATCTTGTCGGCGTTCGAGAGGAAGAAGACCTCGCCGCCGGACTCGCGGGCGATCTCGTTGACCTGCCCGCGGATGCCGAAGTCGAGCACCGAGAGGTTGACCGCGATGAAGAAAATCGGCGCGCCCGCGGTCTTCGCGTAGCGCAACAGGGTCTCGTAGTCGACGTGGGAGTGGTTGTCGGCGCCGTCGGTGACGACGATGAGCGCCTTCCTGCCCTGGAGCGCCCGGAACTGGTACAGGCCGAGCACGACCGAGTCGAAGAGGGCCGTCGCTCCGCGGGCGGAGGTCTCGCCCGCCGCGCGCTGGAGCTCCTTGGAGTTGCCGGTGAGCGACTGGAGCATGCGCGGCTGTTCGCGGAACTCGATGACGAAGCCCTGGTCCTTGTCGCGGATCAGGTTCCGGAAGAGCTCGGTCGAGGCGTCGTGCACGAAGGGCATGACCTTTTCCATCGAGCCCGAGCCGTCGACCACGAGCCCGATCGTCAGGGGCAGCTTCTCGGCGACCTCGAATCCCGTCACCTTCTGGGCTCGGCCGTCTTCCTGGACGGAGAAGTCCGCCTCGGTCAGGCCCTTGACGAAGCGCTTGTCCTTGTCGACGGCCGACACGTGGAGCTGCACCACGTCGACTCGCACGTTCTCGATCGTCGTGTTCGGGCCCTTCAGGAACCGGAGATCGTTGGCCTCCTTGCCGTCGTCGGCGATCGCCGTCGCGCGCAGGAACTCGCCGCGCGAGTACTCGGTCATCGGGATCGTGACCTCGTACGGGCCTCCGGTCGCCCACGCCTTGAGCTTCTTGTCGTTCAGGTAGAGCTCGACCTGCTTGGCCACGCCGCCGGAGATCGACTGCACGACGACCTTGATGCGCACCTGGCCCTTGGCCGGATCCGGTTGCGGCAGGATCTTGACGGCCAGGCGCGAGCTGCCCTGGTTGATGGCCCAGGCGTCCTCGTCGATGAGCCGGCCCGAGGCGTCGTAGCCGACGGCCCGCACGGTCTGCTTGCGGGGGACCTCGCCGAGATCGATCTCGACCGAGTACGGCGGCCGCGAGCGGGCGAGGATGAGCTTGTCCTCGAGGTAGAACTCGACCTTGGTGATCGGAGGCTCGACGTCGGCCTCCAGCCGCAGGAGGCCGATCGGCGCCTCGCGGGCCGGCGGGATGATCTTGAGCTTCGGCACGCCCGTCGACGCCGTGGTCGAGCCGGCCTCGTCGGCGATCACGATCGCCTCGGCCGCCGGGAGCGTCGAGGCCTCGCCCGGGGCGGCGTCCGGGGAGAAGACGTTGCCGACCTCCGGGACCGAGACGTCGGTGGACGCCTCGCCGACCTGCCTGCCTCCGGGCGCGGCCAGGACGAGCTTGAGGCGGTAGGAGCCGGGCTCGATCGAGCGCAGGAACGCGTACTGGAACGTCGTCCGCTCCGAGACGTCGCCCGACACCGGGTACTTGAACGACTGGACGATGTCCTCGCCCCTGGCGAACGTGCCCTGCAGCTCGCCGGAGAAGCTCCGGAGCCCCCGCTTGGCGGCGGCCATGGAAAGCTCGGGGGCCCGTAGCCGGATGCGGACGACCGTCTTGACCCCCGCCATGCCCAGGTACTCGACCGTGACGTAGAGCGGGAACTGGCCGACTTCGGTGGAAAGCGGCGCCTGCCGGGTCTGGGCGGAGGCCGCCGCGGTCGCGAGCAGAACGGCCAGGACGGCGGACAGGGTTCGGGACTTCATCGAAACCTTCGAACGGCGGGACGCGGGGGCGGAATTCCCGAAAGCCCCCCTCAGGAGGCGATCGCCAGCTCCACCTCGCGGAAGAAGTCGCCGACCGCCGCCCGGAAGTCCGAAGGCGTGGCGAGCTCCGAGATCCGGATCCGCAGGGCGCGGCCGTGCGGCAGGCCGTTGGTGTACCAGCCGGTCATCGTGCGGAGCTTGTGGAGGGCTTCCTTCGGGTCGTGGGCCGTCTGCTCGATCGCCGAGAAGTGGGCGAGCATCAGGTCCCGGCGGTCAACGAGCGAGGCCTCGCGGACGGTGCGCCCGGCCATGTGATCGGCGATCTGCCGGAAGATCCAGGGATTCTTCATCGTGGCGCGGCCGATCATCACGCCGTCGCAGCCCGACTCGCGCAGGAGCGTGAGGGCGTCTTCGGGGGCCGCGACGTCGCCGTTGCCGATGACGGGGATCGACACCCGGCGCTTCAACTCCGCGATGCGGGCGTAGTCGGCGCGGCCGGTGTACATCTGCCGCGCCGTGCGCGCGTGCATCGCCACCGCGGCGACGCCTTCGTCCTCGCACATGGCGCCGAGGTCGAGGAAGTTGACGCGCCGCTCGTCGAGGCCGAGCCGGAACTTGACGGTCAGCGGAATCGAGAGCCGCGACTTGACGGCCTTCACGATGCGGCGCGCCAGCGGCAGGTCGCCCATGAGGGCCGCGCCCGCGCAGCCCTTCAGGACCTTGTTGGCCGGGCAGCCCATGTTGATGTCGCACACGTCCGGCGAGAGCTCCTCGACGATGTCGGCCGCCGCGGCCATGCGCTCGGGGTCCGAGCCGTAGATCTGGATCGACAGGGGCCGCTCCTCCTCGGAGAAGAACAGCTTGCGGAGCTGCCGCGCATTGCCCCGCGTGATCGCCTCGGACGAGATGAACTCCATCGTCACCAGGCCGACCCCGCCGATCCGGCGGAGCATCAGCCGGTACACGTGGTCCGTGATGCCCGCCATGGGGGCGAGCACCAGGGGAGGATCGATCCGGACGTGTCCCAGGGTCAGCATCGGAAGCTCATGATCTTACCGGTGCAGTTACTTTCCCAGGTCCTGGTAGCTCTTCACCTCGGTGAACCCCTTGGGCTTTTCGAAGAGGTCGGGGTCGGCTCCGACGCGGACGTCGAGGAGCTCGGTCGTGGTGAAGGGCTGGGACTCGTCGTTCACGTCCTTCTTGGCGTGCTCGATCTTGACGACGAGGTTCTCGAGGTCCCTCGCTCCCCAGATCGTGACGGTGTCGCCCGACGGGAGCGTCATGCGCCAGCGGTTGCAGGGATGGAGGCCGTGGGTGTCGTCGCCGATGCGCTCGATCTTCGCGCCGAAGCGGTCGGCGTAGGCGCGCGGGTCGAAGTTGGGCTCGAGCGGATAGCCCGGCACGATCTCGTCGGTCGGCGCCCAGGCCGACTCGAAGACCTTCTTCGTCTTCGGCCGGAACTGCCAGGCCTTCTTCAGGTCCGGCCGGGCGATCTTCACGAGCGGCGCGCCGTCGGCCTCGCCCTCGATGCGGCGCGCCTCGCCGCGCACGGCCACCGAATACCGCTCCTGCGAGGAGTACGCGAGGACGGCCGTGTAGCCGTCCTTCGCGATCGTCTTGAGGCCGCCGCCGCAGGCCGCCGCAACGAGCAGGACGAGGACCGCCGCGAGCCGCGCTCCCCTCATGGCGCGCTCGGGATCAGGATCAGCGTCTCCTGGAGCGTCCCCAGCGGCTCGCTCCCCTTCTCGGTCACGACGTAGTCCTCCTCGAGCCCGAACCCGACCGCGCCGCCCATCATCCAGGGCAGCTCCGTCTCGAGACTCGGCTCGACCGCGAAGGTCTGGTCGCGCTCGATCACGTAGGCGCCGAGCTTGCCGTAGCGGTCCGGCCAGTCCGGGGCGAGCAGCGGCCCGAGGTCGTGCGTGTAGAACCCGATCGGGTGCCCGGTCGCGTGGATGAACTCGGGATATCCCGCGTCGGTGATCGCCTTGCGGCCCGCGGCGTCGACGGCCGAGCCCTTGACGCCGGGCTTCAGGGCCGCGGCGGCCGCGCGGTTGGCGGCCTTGACCGTGTCGAAGGCCTTCTGGACTTCCTCGGGCGCCTGCGTCTCGCCGGGGCGCAGCACGTAAGCCAGGCGCTGCACGTCGGTCTTGTAGCCGGCATCGTCGACGCCGGCGTCGATGTGGATGACGGCGCCCGGCGTGATCAGGGCATCCGTGGCGCCGGAATGCCCCCGCGCCAGGCCCGCCGTGACGTTGGGGTCGTGCGCGTCGCCCCACGACGAGGAGAGGCCCATCTCGCGACGGCGCTTGCGGATGAAGTCCGCGACGTCCTTCTCGGTCGTCCGCCCCGGCGTGATGACCGCCGGCGAGAGCGCCTCGGCGAGGATCGCCTCGGTCTTCCGGACCGCCTCGCGCATCTTCGCGATCTCGGCCGGCGTCTTGCGGCTGCGAAACGAGACGAGGATCCCCTCCGAGGACACCAGGCGCTTCGAGAGGTCCGGGCCCAGGGTCTCGCGCAGCCACTGGAGATTGCCGGCCGTGAGGCCGTCGGCGAGGGCGAAGTCCTTCGACTGGTTGACGGCGATCACCTTCGGCGAGTATCGGCCGACCTCCTCCTGCAGCGCCGGGCCCGCGCCCTCCCTGCCGTAGGGGACGACCCGCGTGTAGAGGCCCGACTTCTCGAACGCGTTCGTGTCGAAGTTCGCGACCACGGCGACCCGCTCGAGCGTCTCCCCGCGATCGACGAAGATGCACGCGGCGCGCAGGGTGGCGTTCTCGGCCGCGACGTCGAAGGCCACCGGGTCCGTCGTGCTCTCGCGCGTCAGCACGAGCCACATGTCCACGCCCGACCGGCGCATCGCCGCCAGCAGGTAACGGTCCAGCCGCTCCTTGCGCGCGGCGATCTTGAGCGGCCCGGACGGGGGCACGGGCGTCGGCGTCGGGCGCACCGGCCGCTGCGCCGCGGCCACGCCCGGCAGCGCGACAAGCAGGAGGAGGACGCGGAGCGGCTTCATCGCGGGCAACTCTAACGCCTCCGACCCCTCTGCCATAATCGCGCGCCATGACGTGGTGGGAGTCCTGGTTCGGCGAGGAGTACCTCGACCTCTATCCCCACCGCGACCTCGAGGCGGCCCGCCGCGAGGCGGCCTTCGCCCTCGCCCACCTGCCGCCCTCGCCCGCGCCGCTGCTCGACCTCTGCTGCGGTTCCGGGCGCCACTCGGTCCCCTTCGCCGAGGCGGGCGTCGCGCCGATCGGGCTCGACTACTCGGCGCCGCTCCTCGACCTGGCGCGGCGCCGCGACCGGCACCTCTTTCTCGTGCGCGGCGACATGCGGTCGCTTCCGTTCGCCGACGGGACGTTCGCGGCCGTGGTCAACTTCTTCACGAGCTTCGGCTACTTCCTGCTCGAATCCGAAAACGTGTCGGTCGTCGCCGAGATCGAGCGCGTGCTCCGGCGGGGCGGCGCGTTTCTCTGCGACACGTTCGCGCGCGACTACGTCGTCCGCCGCCTCGTGCCGGAGGAGCGGCGAAGCTGTGGCGAGAAGCAGTACACGATCCGCCGCACCTGGAACGGGCAGACGCGCCGCATCGAGAAGGAGATCGAGGTCCGCCGCCAGGGCTCGACCGAGATCTTCCGAGAGAGCGTCCGCGCGTACGGCGCCGACGAGCTGGGCGACCTCTTCTGCCGCGCGGGGCTCTCCGTCGAGGCCCTCTGGGGCGGCTTCGACGGGGCGCCCGTCGGCCCGGATGCGCCGCGCCTGATCGTCCTCGCGCGCAAGCCCGGGAGGCCGTCCTGATTCCCTTCGCGAAGTACCCCGGCCTCTCGCCGCTCTTCCTCGACTTTCTCCGGGGCCTGCCGCAGTTCTTCCCCGACCCGCCGACGCTCGACGCCGCCGAGAGGCGCGGGCGCGAGCTTCTCGCCTCGGGCGCGCGGGCGCGCGTTCCCGCGTCGGCCTTCCGCCACCGCGGCGGCGAGGCGGCGCGGATGGCCGAGGACCTCGCCGCCGGCCGGGCCGTGGCGGTGTCGGCCGGCCACCAGGTCGGGATCTTCACCGGCCCGCTCTTCACGCTGGTGAAGGCGCTCGACGCGATTCACGTCGCGCGCGAGCTCTCGCGCCGCGGAGTGCCGGCCGTGCCGGTCTTCTGGGCGCTCTTCGACGATCACGATCTCCAGGAGGTCGCGCGCACCGCGAAGCCGGGGCCGGACGGCCCGCTCGAGCTCGTCCTCGAAGGGGCGGACCGGCAGAACCGGCAGCCCGTCGGCCGGCTCCCGATCCCGGAGGGGATCCGCGGCATCGTCGACGCCTTTCGCCCCGACGCCCGCCACCCCGAGGCGGTCCGCGTGCTGGAAGCGTTCGCGGCGCGGAGCGCTCCGGGCGCCACCTACGGCGAGGCGTTCATCGAGACGCTGCTCGACCTCGTCGAGCCGGATCCCCTGCTCGTGCTCCAGCCGCTCGCCCCGGAGGCGCGGGGGGCGACGGCCGAGATCTTCCTCGCGGCCGCCGGGAAGGCCGACGCGCTGTCGGCGACGCTCCGCGGCACCGTCGAGAAGCTCGAGCGCGCCGGCAAGCCCGTTCCCGCCCCGCTGCCGGACGGCTTCTCCTTCTTCCTCATCGACGCCGCCGGGCGGCGCCGCGTTACGGACATTCCGGCGGCGGTGGCGCGGGTCGAGAGCGGGGAGGCGTTTCCCTCCGCCGACGTGATAACCCGGCCGGCCTTGAAGTCGTACCTCTTCCCCATGGCGGTGAGCGTCCTCGGAGCGGCGGAGATCGCGTACCACGCCCAGAGTCTTCCAATATTCGGGCTCCTGGGGGTCACGCCTCCCGTCCTCTTTCCCCGCACGCACGTGGTCATCCGGGGGCCCGCGGAACGGCGCCTCTCCGACCAGCTCGGGATCCCCGAGGAAGACCTGCTGCAGCCCTTCGCCGACGCCGCGCCGGCCGCGGTCCCCCAGGCGGACGCGATCGATCGCGCGGCCGAGGCGGCCGAGCGCGAGCTCGCCGCGCTCCAGCCGGGGCTCGAGGCCCTCGACGCGTCGCTTTCGGGAGCGCTCGAAAACGCCTCGAAGAAGGTGGCCTACCAGTACGAGCAGCTCGCCGAGCGCGCGCGCAAGGCGGCCGAGCGCAGGGGGGACGTCGCATCCAACCGGCGCAAGCGCCTCGAGCGCGCCCTCCTGCCTTCCACGGGCGGCGCCCCGGCCGAGCGCATCTATCCGCCGCTCTCGACGATGCTCGCCTTCGGACGCGAACCGGTGCTCGCGGGACTGCGCGGCGTGGCCGGGACCTGCGCCGCGGGGGCCGCGGTCCTCGACCTCGCCCTGGACGAAGGCTCAGGAGGCCCGAATGCCGGTTGACGTCCTCGCCATCGGCGCGCATCCCGACGACGTCGAGCTGACGTGCGGCGGAACGCTCGTCAAGCTCAAGCAGCTCGGTTACCGCTTCGGCATCGTCGACCTGACGCGCGGCGAGATGGGCACGCGCGGCACGCCGGAGATCCGCGCGCGCGAAGCCCGGCGCGCTGCCGAGATCCTCGGCGCCGAGTTTCGCGAGGCGCTCGACCTCGGCGACGGGGGACTGCGGCGCGGGCGCGAAGAGGAGCTCGCCGTCATCGACGTCATCCGCCGCGAGAAGCCCCGCCTCGTCCTGACGCCCTATCCCGACGATCGCCACCCCGACCACCGGCGCGCCGGCCAGCTCGTGACCGACGCCTGCTACTACGCGGGCACGCGCAAGCTCGAGACGAACCACCCCGCCCACCGGCCGCAGCAGACCGTCTACTTCTCGACCTTCGACTCGCGCCGCCCGGAGTTCCTCGTCGACGTCACCGACGTCATCGAGACGCGGCGGGCCGCGATGCGCGCCTTCGAGAGCCAGTTCCACAAGGACGGCTCGACCGAGCCGGCGACGATCCTGGCGCAGAAGTCGTTTCTCGAGGTCATCGAGGCGCGCGCGAGAGAGTTCGGGATGATGATCAACGTCGAGTTCGCGGAAGGCTTCCTCGCGAACCGCCCGCCGCGGATCCCGGACCTCATCCGGGCGTTCGAGGGCTCCGAGCCCGGATTCTGATCCCGTGAAGATCGGCATCACCTGCTATCCGACGATCGGGGGCAGCGGCGTCGTCGCGACGGAGCTCGGGATCGCGCTCGCCGACCGGGGCGACGAGGTCCACTTCATCTCGTACGCGCTTCCGTCCCGACTCGACCTTCCGCGCGAGCGCGTCCACTTCCACGAGGTCGTCGCGCCGTCGTATCCGCTCTTCGTCTCGCCGCCCTACACGCTGGCGCTCGCGACGAAGATGGCGGAGGTCGCCGGGCAGGAGCACCTCGACCTGCTCCACGTCCACTACGCGCTGCCCCACGCGATCTCCGCCATCCTGGCCCGGGAGATGGGCAACGGCAACGGCGTCCGGCTGAAGGTCGTCACGACCCTCCACGGCACCGACGTGACGATCGTCGGCCAGGACCGCTCGTACCTGCCGATCACGCGCTGGTCGATCGACAAGAGCGATGCGGTCACGGCCGTGTCGCAGTACCTGAAGGACGTCACGATCCGCGAGTTCGGCGTCAAGCGCGGGATCGAGGTCGTCCCCAACTTCGTCGACACGAAGCAGTACCGGCCCGACGGCGCCTCGCCGTTCGCCCGGACGCTGGCGCGCGAGGGCGAGGCCCTGCTCGTCCACGTCTCGAACTTCCGGCCCGTCAAGCGCGTCGGCGACGTGCTCGCCGTCTTCGAGCGCGTCCAGAAGGCCATGCCCGCGCGCCTGCTCCTCGTCGGGGACGGCCCGGACCGGTCGCTCGCCGAGCGGCTCGCGCGCCAGGGGGGGTTCGCCGCGAAGACGACCTTTCTCGGCAACGTCGCCGCAATCGAGACCATCCTGCCGGCCGCGCGGCTGCTGCTGCTCCCCTCGGACGCCGAGTCGTTCGGCCTGGCCGCTCTCGAGGCGATGGCCTGCGGCGTGCCCGTGATCGGGACGGCCGCGGGCGGCCTGCCGGAGGTCGTCCAGGACGGCGTCAACGGGTTCCTCCGACCGGTCGGGGACGTCGAAGGCATGGCGCAGGCGGCGATGAAGCTGCTCTCCGACGCCGCCCTCTGGACGAAATTCTCCGCGAACGCCCGCCTGCGCGCCCAGCGGGACTTCCCCACCGACGCCCTGGTTTCGCGCTACCGCGCGCTCTACGAGAAGACGCTCGGGGCGTGAACGCGGGCCCGGACGCGCGTCTCGTCCCGGCCCGGGAGGGCCGCGGCGAGGTCCGCGAAAAGGCCTCGCGGTTCTTCGGCGTCGCCGCGCCGGCGTCGTCGGCCGCCGAGGCCGAGGACCTTCTCGCGCGCCTGCGCCGCGAGCACCACGACGCGACGCACGTGGCCTTCGCGTGGAAGATCGGCGCCGGCGCCGCGGCTTCCGTTCGGGCCTCCGACGCCGGCGAGCCCTCGGGCACGGCCGGCCGGCCCATCGCGGGTGCGATCGAGTCCTCGGGACTGACGGACGTCGTGGCCGCGGTCGTGCGTTACTACGGCGGGACGAAGCTCGGGACCGGCGGCCTCGCCCGCGCGTACCGGGAGGCCGCCGACCTCGCCCTCGCCTCGTGCGGCTCGCGCACCGTCTACGAGACGGTGCGGCTGGAGGCGCGCGCCACGCATGCCCGCGCCGGAGTCGTGCGGCGGCTCCTGCGCCCGCCGGAGGTGCGCCTGGTGTCCGAGCGTTTCGATCCGGATCCGGTCTTCGAGCTCGACGTCCGGCGCTCGCTCGCGGGGGCGCTCGAGGCCGCCCTGACCGACGCGCGCGTCGACGTTCGCCGGCTAGACTGACGCGCCGGCGAGCGCCCGCAGCCCCGCCTCGCGCTCCTCGCGCGAGCAGAACGCCGCGTGGAAGGCGTTGCCGGCGAGCGTGCGCAGCTCGCTCTCGTCGAGCCCGAGCTGCTCGCGTGCGAAGCGGTACTCGCCCGAGGTCGTGGTGCCGAAGAGCGAGGGATCGTCGGCCGAGAGCGTCACGCGAACGCCGGCGTCGAGCAGCGTCTTGAGCGGGTGAGCCGCGGCGCCGGCGACCGCGCCGGTCCGGAGGTTGCTCGTGGGCGCCACGCAGAGGATGGTGTCCTCCTCGGCCAGGCGCGCCATCAGGGCCGGGTCCTGCGCCGCGGCGATGCCGTGGTCGATGCGGTCGGGGCGCAGCGTGTCGAGCACTTCGCGAACCGACTCCGGACCCGCCCACTCCCCGGCATGGACCGACGTGCGCAGGCGCAGCGCGCGAGCCCGCAGATAGATGCCGCCGAAGGCCGCCGCCGGCACCGCGGTCTCGTCGCCGCCGATCCCGAAGCCGACGATCGAGGGCAGCGGCATGCGCTCGTAGAGGTCGAGCACCCGGTCGGCCGACTCCGGTCCCCAGTGCCTGACGGCGTCGAGGAGGATGCGGCAGAGGACGCCGCGCGACTCGAGGGCCTCGCGAAATCCGACGTCGATCGCCTCGAGACAGGCGGCGGGATCGAGGCCGATCTTCGGAAAGATCTCGGGAGAGACGTAGACCTCGGCATACCGCAGGCCGTCGGCCGCCAGCGCCTCGGCGACGGCGAGCGCGGCCCCGACGTAGTCCTCGGGCCGGCGGAAGAGCCGGCAGACCTCGGCGAAGAGGTCGAGGAACCCCTGCGCGTCCCGGACGCCGCGGCGCGCCGACGCGAAGGCGGCCGGGTCGGCGAACGCGTGTCCCGCCGCGCGCGCGAGGCGTTGGATCTCGGAGGAGGGAAGGCACCCTTCGAAGTGCAGATGGCAGTCCGCGAGGACGCCGCCTCGGGGGCGCGGGAGCGGTGAATCGGCGCTTTCGGGCTTCACAATCGGGTGGCCGCCCTTCACAATCCGCGACACTCAACTCTATATGCGCCGGACCCGCCTGCTCGCGTTCTTTCTCGACGTGCTCGTCTGCGCGGCCGCGGCGGATGCGGCCGGCATGACGGCGACCGTTCTGCTCTGGCGGGTCTTCCCCGGCGCCCGGCCCGCGATCCCCTGGGTCTGGGCGGCCTGCGGCCTCGCCGCGGCCGGGGCCTTCCTGCTCCGCGACGCCCGCGGCGGGCTCGCCCGGCGCTGGCTGGCCCTCGAAGCCCGCCGGCCCGACGGGAGCCTTCCAGGGATTCGGGGCTCGATCCGGAGGAACCTGCCTCTCCTCCTGCCTCCGTGGGCCGTCTACGACGCCTGGCCGGTGGTCTCCGACGGGGAGGCGCCGCGGAGGTCGGACCGGCGCACGGGGATCCGTATCCTGCGGTCGGAATGAGAGATGCGGGGCTCGAAGGCCGGCTCGGCACCGCCGGTGAACCTTTTGTCCCCGTTTCCGTTAGTTAAGATTCGAAGAGACATGCGTAAAGTCCTGCTCGCCGCCGCCCTCCTCGCCCTCGCCGTTCCCGCCCTGGCGGGAAGCCGGGAAGAGGTCTTCGAGAAGGCCTATTCGATGGACGGCGTGACCCGGGTCTCGGTCGAGAACGTCAACGGGCACATCGAGGCCACCGCCTGGGACAGGCCGTACTTCAAGCTGCGGGCGGTCAAGAAGGCCGAGGGCTCCCGCGCCGAGGAAACGCTTCGGCTGACCGAGATCCGCGTCCAGAAGGTCGGCGACGAGATCCGCGTCGAGACCGTCAATCCGAAGCGGCGCCGCGTCTTCGGCTTCCTCGATTTCGGCGGATCCAACGCCCACGTCGACTACGTCCTCCAGATCCCGGCCAGGGCCGAGGTGCGCTTCGAGACGTGCAACGGCAGGCTCGTCGCCTCGGGGTTCCTCGGCATCCTCTCGGGCGATGCCGTGAACGGATCGATCGAGCTCGCGGGTCTCGAGGGGCCGACGAGCGCCTCCACGGTCAACGGCTCCGTGCGCGTCGCCTTCAACGGGCCGCTCAAGAAGAGCCGCATCGAGACGGTCAACGGCTCGATCGACGTGGCCTTCGCGAAGAGCTCGCCGGTCAGCTACGACCTCGAGACCGTCAACGGCCACATCGAGGGCGACTTCGACCTGCCGGTCGAGGGCAAGTTCGGGCCCAAGGAGGCCCGCGGCAAGTTGAACGGCGGCGGAGAATCGCTGCACTGCGAAACGGTCAACGGCACGATCCGCCTGCGCACCCAGTAAACGGACGCTGTATCCTCGGCCCGGATGAGCGCCGAGGGCCCCTCCTCCCCCCGCCGACCCTGGCTCCTCGCTCTCTGCTACGCCGGCTGCCTCGGGATCGTCCCCCTGCTCGTGGAGAAGCGCGACCCCGAGGTGCGCTGGCACGCGCGCAACGGTCTGGCGCTGTTCGCCGCCCTGGCCGCGACCGGAGTCGCCGCGACGCTCGTCGGCATCGCGGTCCCCTCCCTGTCCTGCGTCTACGCGGTCACGATGTCGATCGTGTCGCTCCTCTACGTCATGATCGCCGTCCTCGCCACGGTCAAGGCCCTCGGCGGACAGCGGCTCGTGATCCCCGGGATCTCCGCGTATGCCAGCCGCGCCGGGCGCTGAGCCGCCGCGCCGGGACGGGCGTGCGTCGCTCGCCGGACCCGTCCTGGCGGCATGCCTGGGTCTCTTCGTCGGAGACGCCCTGCGCCCGCCGCCGCTCCAGTGGTCCGCCCGGGCGGCCGTGGCGGCGATCGACGTCTACCGCGCCTCGCTCTCGCCGGCGCTCGCCTCGAGCGGCCTCGCCCGGTGCAGGTTCACGCCGACCTGCTCCGCCTACGGGCGCGAAGCGATCGCGCGATACGGCAGCCCGAAAGGGTTCGCCCTGACGGCGGGCCGGATCCTCCGGTGCCACCCGTGGGCGGCCGGCGGCGAGGACCCGGTGCCCTAGGGACTCGGCCGCGAGCGACTCTTCGCGAGGGATCGCCGAGGAGGAACCGCCGCCTGACGATGACTTCGGAGAAAGAGACCGAGGGGGGAAAAGATGGTGCCGTCGGCCGGACTCGAACCGGCATGGGTTACCCCATACGCCCCTCAAACGTACGTGTCTACCAATTCCACCACGACGGCACGGGGGGACGATCTTAAGGCTTTGCGGGGCTCTGCGTCGCAGGCTGCCCGGCGGCCGGCTGCGGAGCGGCCGCGTCCGGAGCCGCGGCGGGCGCCGCCGGAACCGGCGCCGGCGCCTTCGGAGCCGCCGCCGCGGGAAGCGTCTGGATGACCGACTTCCGGGGCCGCGCTTCCATGATCGACAGCAGGACCGAGAGCAGGATGAAGGCCACGAAGGCGCCCGTCGTGAGCTTGTGCAGGAAGGTGGTCGCGCCGCGGGCGCCGAAGGCCGTCTGGCTGCCGCCTCCGCCGAATGCGCCGGCGATGTCCGCGCCCTTGCCCTGCTGCAGCAGGACGACGAGGATCAGGAAGAAACAGATGATGACGTAAATGACGACCAGGGCGGCGTACAGCAAGGGGCCTCCACGAAAAGGGCGGGAAGTGTACGCGCCGGGAGAGGGGGCGTCAAGCGCGGGCGATCGCCGCGAACGCGGCCGGAGACAGGCTCGCCCCGCCGACCAGGAACCCCTCGAAGGACGTCCGGGCGGACAGGGCCGGAGCGTTCTCGGGCGTCACGGAGCCCCCGTAGAGGATCCGGAGGCCGGAGCGCCCCGCCAGGAGCCGCGCCAGGTCGGCGCGGGCCGACTCGGCGTCTTCGGGATGCGCGGCACGCCCGGTCCCGATGGCCCAGACCGGCTCGTAGGCGACGACGAGCGGGAGCTCCCGCGCATCGGCGCCGAGGCTCTCGACCTGACGCGCCAGGGTCGCCGAGGTCCGTCCGCCGTCGCGCTCGTCGAGCGTCTCGCCGAGGCAGTAGATCGGCGTCAGCCCGGCCTCGCGGCACCTCGCGAGCTTCCTCGCGAGCACCGGGCCGTCCTCGCCGAAGAGGCGCCGACGCTCGGAGTGGCCGACGAGGGCGTACCGGCAGCCGGCGTCGCGCGCCTGGAGCGCCGAAACCTCGCCGGTGAAGGCGCCCTCGCTCTCCCCGGCCACGTTCTGGCATGCGATCGACCAGCGGCCGCGCTCGTCGCGCGCGTCGGACAGGGCCGTGAAGGACGGGGCGAGGACGAGCTCGCGATCCGGAATTCCGCCGCCGATCTCGGCCGAGAGCTCCCGCGCGTAGGCGCCGGCCTCGGCCCGCGTCTTGTGCATCTTCCAGTTGGCGACGACGAGCCTCATGCTCTCGTCACTTCAGCGGAGCGCTTCGATGCCCGGCAGCTTCCCTTCCGCGAGAAACTCGAGCGACGCTCCGCCTCCGGTCGACACGTGCGTGAACTTGTCGGCGACGCCCGCCTCGTGCGCGGCCTGGACGCTCTCGCCGCCGCCGACGACGGTCACGGCCTTCGAACCGGCAACGAGGATGCGCCAGGGCGCGCGTGCCCTTGTCGAAGGGCGCCTTCTCGAAGACCCCCATCGGGCCGTTCCAGAAGATCGTCCTGGCCGGGCCGAGCAGCCGCGCGAACTGCTCCAGCGTCTTCGGACCGACGTCGAGCGCCATCAGGTCGTCCGGGATCTTGTTGATCGCGACGGTTCGCGCGCCGGCGGCGTCGTCCGGCGACTTCGCGACGACGAAGTCGGAGGGCAGGGCGATCGTCTTGCCGGCCTCCTTGCAGTAGTCGAGGATCTCGCGGGCGAGCTCGACCTTGTCCTCTTCGAGGAGCGACCGCCCGATCGGCAGGCCGAGGGCGCGGACGAAGTGGTTCGCCATGCCTCCGCCCACGAGCAGGACGTCGGCGCGGCGCGAGCAGCACTCGCAGCGTGTCGATCTTGCCCGAGATCTTGGCCCCGCCGAGGATCGCGGCGAACGGCCGCTCCGGCTCGAGCAGACGCGAGAGCTCGCGGACCTCCTTCTCGAGGAGAAGCCCCGCGCCCTTCTCCTTCAGGAGCCTCGGCACGCCGACGACCGAGGCGTGCGCCCGGTGCGCCGCGCCGAAGGCGTCGTCGACGTAGACCTCGGCGAGCGACGCGAGCGCCTTCGCGAACTCCGGATCGTTCGACTCTTCGCCCGCGTGGAAGCGGAGGTTCTCGAGCAGCAGCACCTCGCCGTCGGCGAGCGCGTCGGCCGCCCGCGCGGCCTCGGGGCCGATGCAGTCGTCGACGAAGCGCACGGGGTGGCCGAGCTTCTCGGCGAAGCGCACCGCGACGGGAGCCAGCGAGAGCTCGGGCTTGCGCTTGCCCTTGGCCTTGCCGAGGTGCGAAGCGCAGATCACGCGCGCGCCGGCCTCCCGCGCCAGCCGCACGGTCGGCAGCGTCTCGACGATCCGGGTGTCGTCCGCGACCTGCCCGTTCTCGAGCGGCACGTTGAAATCGACTCGCAGGAAGAGCTTGCGGCCCCGCAGGGGGAGATCCCGAATGGACTTCATCGGGCCGGTAGAATAGCGCAGTGAAACGACGCCTCGCCGCCGCCCTGGCGCTCCTGCTGTGGGCGGCCATCGCCGCCGCGGCCCCGGCCCCGCAGTCCGCGCGGGGCGCCGGGGGCGCCGTTGCGGCCGCCGAGGAGAACGCGGCCCGCGTGGGCATCGCGATCCTCGAGGGAGGCGGCAACGCCGCCGACGCCGCGGTGGCGGTCGCCTTCGCCCTGGCCGTGACCTGGCCCGAGGCGGGCAATCTCGGCGGGGGCGGCTTCTGGACGTCCCGCGACGCGAAGGGCAACGTGCTGACGCTCGACTTCCGGGAGATGGCTCCGCGCTCGGCCCGGCGGGATCTCTACACCGCGGGCAAGGCCGGGAGCCCGCCGCCGTCCTCGCTCGAGGGCCCGCTGGCCTCGGGCGTCCCGGGCTCGGTCGCGGGTCTCGCCCTCGCGCACCGCCGGGCCGGCCGGCTCCCCTGGAAGGCCGTGGTCGATCCGGCGGTGAAGCTCGCGCGGGACGGGTTCGTCATGACCGAGGCGGTCTCCGAATCGATCGCCGGCGAAGAGAAGCGCCTCGCCGCGGACATCCCGACCGCTCGGATCTTCCTGCCGGGAGGCGCGCCGCCCGCGCCCGGAACCGTCTTTCGCCAGCCGGACCTCGCGCGCACGCTCGAAGCGATTCGCGACCGCGGCGAGGACGGCTTCTATCGCGGCCGCGTCGCGCGAGCGATCGCGGACGGCCAGAAACGCGCGGGCGGACTCATCACGCGCGGAGACCTCGCCCGCTACGAGGCGAAGGTGCGCAGGCCCGTGCGCTTTCGCTTCCAGAACGTCGAGATCGTGACGACGCCGGCGCCTTCCTCCGGCCCCGTGCTCGCCGAGATGGCGCTGATGGCGCAGATCGCCGGCCCCGAGCGCCTCCGCCCGACCGGGCCCGAGTCCGCGCACTGGCTCGCCGAAATCGAGAAGCGCGCCTTCCGCGACCGCAACCGCTGGATGGGCGACCCGGCCTTCGCGCGGTTCGACGCGAAGCTCTTCACCGACCCGGCCCGCCTGAAGGCGCTCGTCGCGACGATCGACCCGAACCGCGCCACGCCGACGGCCGACCTCCCCTCGCTTCCCGGAGAGAAGCCGACGACCACGCACTTCTCCGTCATCGACGACGACGGGATGGCCGTCTCGGTTACGACGACGTTGAACGACTCGTTCGGCAACGCGCGCGTAGCGCCCGGGCTCGGCTTCCTCTGGAACAACGAGATGGACGACTTCGCGACGCGTCCGGGGCACCCCAACATGTACGGGCTCGTCCAGGGAGAGGCCAACGCCGTCGCTCCGGGCAAGCGCATGCTCTCCGCGATGTGCCCGTCGATCGCGACCGCGGGGGGCCGCGTCGTGCTCGTCTGGGGCACGCCGGGCGGCTCGACGATCCCGACGACGAACCTGCAGGTGCTGCTCCATCGGTTCCTGCGCGGGGAGACGCTCGAGGCGGCGGTCGCGGCGCCGCGGTTCCATCAGCAGGATCTGCCGGACGCGATCCAGATCGAGCGCGACCGGTTCGACGCGGCCTGGATCGAGGCGCTCGAGAAGATGGGCCACGAGATCCGGGTGCGCGGCAGGATCGGCTGCGTCCACGCCATCGCCGTCGAGGCGGACGGCACCCTCAACCCGGTCGCCGACCCCCGCGGCGGCGGCGCCGCGCTCGTCGTCCGGGAGACGAGGTGACCGCCGGGGAGATCCTCCGGCCCCTCTACCGGGACGGCCGCCGCCTCGCGCTCCTCGACCAGAGGCTCCTTCCCGGCGCCGAGGTCTGGCTCTCGCTCGAGACCGCGCCGGAGATCGCGCTGGCGATCCGCGACATGGCCGTGAGGGGGGCGCCCGCGATCGGGGTGGCCGCGGGCTACGGGGCCGCCTTCTCGATGCGCAGCGGCCAGTCGACGCCGCCGGCAGAGCGCTTCCAGGCGGCGGGCCGCCTGCTCGCCTCGACGCGCCCGACGGCCGTGAACCTCTTCGCCGCGCTCGAGCGCATGGACCGGGCCTTCGCGGCGGTCGCCGCCCGAGCCCCCGAGGCGATCGAGGACGCGCTCACGGCGGAGGCCGACGCCATCGCCGCGGAGGACATCGCCGCGTGCCTGCGCATCGGTCGGTTCGGCCAGGAGCTCCTGACCGGCGAGCGCGCGGTCCTGACGCACTGCAACGCCGGCGCCCTGGCCACCGCCGGTTACGGAACGGCCCTCGGGGTGATCCGCGGCGCCGTCGAGGCCGGCAAGCCCATCCGGGTGCTCGCCTGCGAGACCCGGCCGTTCCTCCAGGGCGCGCGCCTGACGGCCTGGGAGCTCTCGCGGGACGCGATCCCGGTGGAGCTCATGACGGACAGCATGGCCGGGCACTTTCTCTCGCGCGGCGCCATCGAGGCCGTCGTCGTCGGAGCGGACCGCATCGCCGCCAACGGCGACGTGGCGAACAAGATCGGCACGTACTCGCTCGCCGTGCTGGCGAAGGAGAACGGCGTTCCGTTCTACGTCGCCGCGCCCACGACGACGATCGACCTCGCCTGCCCCGACGGCGACGCGATCCCGATCGAGGAGCGCGCGCCGGGCGAGGTCCTCTCCTTCGCCGGCCAGTCGATCGCGCCCGCCGGCGTCTCCGCCCGTCACGTCGCGTTCGACGTCACGCCGGCGCGCTACGTCACGGCGATCGTGACGGACCGGGGGATCTGCCGGCCGCCGTACGGCGAGAGCCTGAGAACCGCCGTCGACGCGGGTCGCCCGGCTCTTCCGTCGTGATCGTCCTCGGCATCGAGACCTCCTGCGACGAGACCTCCGTCGCCGTCCTCGACGGCGAGGGCCGCGTGCGCTCGAACGTCATCTCCTCGCAGATGGCGGCGCACGCCCTCTACGGCGGCGTCGTGCCCGAGGTCGCGGCGCGCGCGCACCTGGAGAACCTGCCGGCCGCGCTCGAGGAGGCCCTCGAAAAGGCCGGGGCCCGGCTCGAGGACGTCGGCCTCGTCGCGGCGACCGCGGGGCCGGGGCTGATTGGAGCGCTCCTCGTCGGCCTCTCCGCCGGCAAGGCCCTCGCGTTCGCGCGCGGCATTCCCCTCGTCGGGGTCAACCACCTCGAGGGGCATCTGTTCTCCGCGTTCCTGCGGTCCGGCGGCGAGCCGCCGCTTCCGATCGCCTACCCGTTTCACGGCCTCGTCGTCTCGGGCGGCCACGCGGAGCTCGTCCGCGTCGAGGCGGAGCGGATCGTGCCGCTCGCCCGGACGCGCGACGACGCCCCCGGCGAGGCCTTCGACAAGATCGCGCGCCGCGCGGGCCTCGGCTACCCGGGCGGGCCCGTCGTCGACCGGGTGGCCGCGCGCGGGCGCGGCGACCGATTCCCGTTCCCCGTCGGCCGTGTCGAGGACTCGCGGGACTTTTCGTTTTCGGGGCTCAAGACCGCGATGCTCCGGGAGCTCCAGCGCCGAAACATCGACGGCTCCCCGCTCGACCCCGAGCGGCTCGATCCCGACCTCGTCGACCTGCTCGCCTCCTTCCAGCGGGCGATCGTCTCGGCGCTCGTCTCCCGCGTCGACGAAGTGCATGGCGAGGAGGGCATCCGCGCGCTCGCCCTGTCCGGGGGCGTCGCGGCGAACACGGAGCTGCGCGCGACGCTGTCGGCCTGGGGCGCCGAGCACGGCGTCCCGGTGCTCGTGCCCGAGCGCGCGTTCACCACCGACAACGCCGCCATGATCGCCTGGGCGGGCCTCCTGCGGCACCGCCGCCACGGCTCCCGAGCGCTCGAAGAGGCGCAGGCCCGTTCCCGCTGGCCCCTCGGAACTTGAGGACCACCACGGCTTGACGAGGGCCCTGGCCGCGAGGGCGTAGCGAGGGGCCAGGCCTGCGGTCGAGCCCACAGGCGAGCCGCAGGCCGGTGCGCGCGAGGCGCGCAGGTCTCCCGAGCGAAGGCCCGAGCGACGGTCTAGTATCATCCCGCGTTCGCCGATGACCGACCCCAGGTACATCCGCAACTTCTCGATCGTCGCGCACATCGACCACGGGAAGACGACGCTGTCGGACCGGATCCTGCAGCGCTGCGGAGCCGTGACCGCGCGCGAGATGCACGAGCAGATGCTCGACGACATGGACCTCGAGAAGGAGCGCGGGATCACGATCAAGGCCCGCGCGGTCACGCTCAGCTACAAGGCGCAGGACGGCCACACCTACGTCCTCAACCTCATCGACACGCCGGGCCACGTCGACTTCTCCTACGAGGTCTCGCGCTCCCTGGCGGCGTGCGAGGGCGCGGTTCTCGTCGTCGACGCCACGCAGGGCGTCGAGGCCCAGACGCTCGCCAACGCCTACCTCGCCACGCACCACAACTTGACGATCGTCCCGGTCATCAACAAGATCGACCTGCCCTCCGCCGAGCCCGAGAAGGCGCGGGAGCAGATCGAGCAGGTCGTCGGCATTCCGGCGCACGACGCCGTCCTGACCTCGGCCAAGATGGGCATCGGCATCGACGAGCTGCTCGAACGCATCGTCCAGGTCGTGCCGCCCCCGAAGGGCGATCCGGACGCGCCGCTCAAGGCTCTCCTCTTCGATTCCTGGTACGACTCCTATCGCGGCGTGACCTCGCTCGTGCGCATCGTCGACGGGCGGCTCCTGCCCCGACACGAAGATCCGCGCGATGGGGACCGGCCTCGAGACCGACGTCGAGGCCCTGGGCGTCTTCCGGCCGCAGGCCGAGGAAGTGCCGGAGCTCTCGGTCGGGGAGGTCGGCTCGTTCTGGGGCAACATCAAGGACCTCCACTCGACCCGGATCGGCGACACCATCACGGAGATCAAGCGGCCGACCGCCCAGCCGCTCGAGGGCTTCGCCGAGGCCAAGCCCATGGTCTTCGCCGGCCTCTTCCCGACCGACGCCGACGAGTACGCGAACCTGCGCGACGCGATGGAGAAGCTGCGCCTGAACGACGCCTCGTTCTCCTTCGAGCCTGAGAACTCGACCGCGCTCGGCTTCGGGTTCCGGTGCGGTTTCCTCGGTCTCCTCCACATGGAGATCATCCAGGAGCGGCTGGAACGCGAGTTCGACCTCGACCTGATCACGACGGCGCCCGGCGTGAACTACCGCGTCACGACGACGAAGGGCGAGGTTCTCGAGATCGTCAACCCCAACCACCTGCCGGCCCCCAATTACATCGTCACGGTCGAGGAGCCCTACATCACGGCGACGATCATCACGCGGGACGAGTTCCTCGGCGGGCTCCTGAAGCTCTGCGAAGATCGGCGCGGCACGCAGAAGTCTCTCGAGTACCTCGCCTCGAACCGGGTCGTCCTGATCTACGACTTCCCCCTGAACGAGGTGGTGCTCGACTTCTACGACAAGCTCAAGTCGATCTCCAAGGGCTACGCCTCGTTCGACTACGAGTTCCAGGGCTATCGCGAGGGCGACCTCGTGAAGCTCGATCTGCTCGTCAACGGGGACCCGGTCGACGCCCTGTCGCTGATCGTTCACCGCGAGGAAGCGGTCGTGAAGGGGCGCTTTCTGACGAGCAAGATGCGAGAGATCATCCCCCGGCAGATGTTCGAGGTCGTGATCCAGGCGGCGATCGGCGCGAAGATCATCGCCCGGGAACAGGTCTCGGCGATCCGCAAGAACGTGCTCGCCAAGTGCTACGGCGGCGACATCACGCGAAAGAGGAAGCTCCTCGAGAAACAGAAGGAAGGCAAGAAGCGCATGAAGCGGGTGGGCCGCGTGGACATCCCGCAGGAGGCGTTCCTGGCCGTGCTGAAGGTGGAATGAAGAACACGACCGTTTCCCCGGGACCCGGGACCGCCGCCGCCGCCGATTCACCCGAACGCAAGCACTCGACGACGCGCGAGTGGTACGAGTCGCTGCTCGTGGCCGGCGTCTTCGTCCTGTTCGTCCGCACGTTCGTCGTGCAGACCTACCAGGTCCCGACCGGATCCATGGAGCGGACGATCCTCGTCGGCGACCACCTGCTCGTCAACAAGTTCGCCTACGCCCCGCGCCTGCCCGCGCTCGCGAAGTTCCTGCCCTACCGCGACGTGAAGCCGGGCGACATCGTCGTCTTCAAGAAGCCCGGCGACGACATGAACCCCGGCAACGTGCTCGTCAAGCGCGCGGTGGCCCGGGGGGGCGACACCGTGCAGGTCGTGGACAAGCGGCTCCTGGTCAACGGGAAGCCCTACGACGTGCCGTCGATCCAGCACATCGACCCCGAGACCTACCCCAACAGCCCGGGAGTGCCGGACATGGCGCGCCGCCGCGACCAGTTCGGCCCGTTCACGGTCCCGCCCGATGCGTTCTTCGGGATGGGGGACAACCGCGACAACTCGCTCGACTCCCGCTACTGGGGCGCGATCCCCCGGGCCAACATCTTCGGCCGGCCGTCGGTGCTCTACTGGTCGTACGAGGCCGAGCCGAACTCGCACATCTGGAAGGGGCCCGTCGAGAAGATCAAGCAGCTCGCCGAGGTCGCCATCCACTTCTTCTCCCGGACGCGATGGGACCGGATGTTCACGGTGGTCCGGTAGGCCGGCCCCCGGCCCCGGCCCCGGCCCCCGCCCCGACCCGGCCGTTGCGCGAGCGGGCGGACCCGCTCGTCGCGGCGGTCATCTTCGCCCTCTTCGCCCGCACGTTTCTCTTCCAGGCCTTCGCCGTACCGAGCCCGTCGATGGAGAAGAACGTGCTCACCGGAGATCGGCTCCTCGTCAACAGGTTCCTCTACGCCCCGTTCGCCGCGCCCTGGGCGGCGCTGCAGCCCGGCCGCGCCGTGCGCCGGGGCGACGTGGTCGTCTTCCGATTCCCCGGGGACCCGCGGCGCGACTTCATCAAGCGCGTCGTCGGCCTCCCGGGCGAGACCATCGCGATCCGCGACCGGGCGGTCTCGATCGACGGCCGGCCGCTCGAGGAGCCGTACGTCTTCCACGCCGACGACCGCGTCTGGCCCGACGACGCGGGCGTTCCCGAGGAGCGCCGCCGCCGGGACCAGCTCGCGCCGCTGCGCGTGCCCGATGGCGCGTACTACGTCATGGGCGACAACCGCGACGACTCGAGCGACAGCCGGTCGTGGGGCCCGGTCCCCGCGAGCCATTTCATCGGCCGCGCGCTCTTCGTCTACTGGTCCCTCGCGCCGCGACCGCCCGACGCTCGCCCGCGGCCGCCGTTGCTCGCCGCGATCCGCGACGCATTCGCGCGCATGCGGTGGAGCCGCGCGTTTCTCCCGGTCCGATAGGGCGCCAGCCGGGTTAGAATCGACGCAGTTCGAGCCGGAGGGGAGAACGCATGACACGGTCACGGCGAGGAATTCGCGGCGGCGCCAACTTCGGGTGCATCGTCTGGCTCGTCGTTCTGGGAGTCGTCGGCTACCTCCTGTGGAAGGTCGTCCCGGTCAAGATCGCCACCTCCGAGTTCTACGACGCGATGCAGGAGCAGGCCGCGTTCGGCTCGATCAAGGACGTCAAGTTCATCGAGTTCGAGATCCTCAAGAAGGCCGACGAGCTCAAGCTCCCGATCAAGAAGGACAACCTCAAGATCACCAAGCAGCGCGACTCGATCACCGTCGAGGCGCACTACGAGATCACGATCGACTTCTTCAACGGGGCCTACAAGTACCTGTGGAAGTTCGATCCGGTGGTGATCCGACCGCTCTTCGCGGTGTAAGGGGGCGTCCTCGGGGAGCCCATGGCGCCCGAGCCGGCCGGTCTTTCGATCTCCGCCGTGGCGGAACGGACCGGCATCCCGGTCTCGACGCTTCGCTTCTACGAGCGTGAGCTTCCCGGCCTCTTCCACATCCGCAAGACCTCCGGGGGACACCGGCGGTACGGCGAGGCGGACGTCGAGCGGTTCGCCGCGGTCCGGCGCCTGACGGAGGCCGAGGGCCTGGGGCTGGCGGAGGTTCGGCGGGTCCTCATGTCCCGGGGCGACAGCGAGGCGCTGCGCGAGGAGGTCGAGCGCGTCCGCGACTCCGGCGCAGCCGACGGCCAGGCCCTCCGGGACCTCGTCCGCCGCGTCGACGGGCTCGAGGGACGGATCGCCGCGCTGGAGGCCGGGCCTCCCCGCCGCCGCTGGCTTCGGCCGCGACAGGGCTGACGGCCGGGGCCCGCCGGGGAATAATCCTCCCCGCCGCACGATTTCGAGGCCAACAAGGAGAAAGCGCGTGATGAAAACCCTGAGAATCGCCCTGTGTTTCGCGGCGTCCCTGGCCCTGGCCGGCGCCGCCCTCGCCGACCCCCCCGCGATCGGCGCGGCCGCCCCGAACTTCCAGCTGACGACGGTCGACGGAAAGCCGTTCTCGCTCGCCGACGCGGAGAAGTCCAACAAGGCCGTGGTCCTGATGTTCATCGCGACCAAGTGCCCGTACTCGAACGCCTACAACGACCGGATGCGCCAGATGGCCGAGGACTACGCGAAGAAGGGCATTCTCTTCGTCGGCATCAACAGCAACAAGACCGAGCCGGAGACAGAGGTCAAGGCGCACGCGAAGGAGCACAAGTGGTCCTTCACGCTCGCCAAGGATCCCGGCAACAAGGTCGCCGACCTCTACGACGCCAAGCACACGCCCGAGGTCTTCGTGGTCGGCGCCGACGGGAAGCTCCTCTACCATGGCCGCATCGACGAGAACTACGAGGAGCCTACGAAGGTGACGTCACCGGATCTGAAGAACGCCCTCGACCAGATTCTCGCGGGACAGCCGGTGGTCAAGGCCGAGACGAAGGCGTTCGGCTGCTCGATCAAGCGTGCCTAGGCGCGGAAACCGCATGGGAATCGTAGGGGCGGCCCTCGTGGCCGCCCTCTTCGTCGGTTCGCGCCTGGAGGCCGCGCCCGAGGCCTCGAAGCTCGCCGGCGAGCTCGACGCGAAGGGCCTCGCTAACGCGGTCGCTAAACGCAAGGGCGACGTCGTCCTGGTGAACTTCTGGGCGACCTGGTGCGTGCCGTGCCGCGAGGAGTTCCCCGACCTCGCACGCCTCGAGCGAGCCTGGCGCGGGAAGGGCCTCGCGGTCCTCGGCGTCTCGATCGACTCGGCGAAGGACCTCCCCGCCGTCGACAAGTTTCTCGCGAAGACGAAGCCCGATTTCCCCAACTACCGCAAGGCGAGCGGCGGCGACGACCAGGTCTTCATCGAGTCCGTCGACGAGAAGTGGGGCGGCGAGCTCCCCTTCACGGTTCTCTATGCCCGCGACGGGAAGAAGACGAAGGTCCTCTCCGGCAAGCAGTCCTACGCCGACTTCGAGTCGGCGGTGAAGGCGTTGCTCAGGTAGCCCGCGCTTTCGGGCGGCGGCGGATCCGGCCATCGAGACCCCAGACCTTCCCGGGATCGACGGCGAAGATCAGCACCATCAGGAGCAGGGTGAACTTGGCCGTCAGGCCGGCCGTGACCCATTGGTCCCACGTCGCGCCGGGAGCGCCCCGGGCGCTGCCGAGCAGAATCGACAACACGAGCGCGACGCCGCCCGCTGCAGCCACCCGGGTGAAGAGACCCAGGACGAGGCCCACCCCGACGGCGATCTCTCCCAGGGCGAGGGCCCAGCCGAAGACCCCGGCGTGAGGCAGGACGGTTCCCTCGAGAAAGGCCTTCCAGAAGGGCCAGGACCCCGCGGCCATCTCCTTCGCGCCCTCGGCAAAGCCTGACTTCACGAAGTCGCCCGTGGCCTTGCCCCAGCCCAGGGCGATCCACAAGACTCCCGTCAGGATCCGGACGGCGGCCGCGGTGCGCACGGCCGCCGAGTCTAGCAGCCCCGTTTGCGCCGTTTGGGGGACAAAGAGTCCCGAAAACGGGACGCCCAAGCTGAGAAATCCGTAAAAACCCCGAGGCGGCAGGCTGGACCGGGATTTGCTAATGTTCGTCCGGAACGTCCGAAACAGGAGATGAAGCAATGAAGCGACTGAGCCTCGGGGTCCTCGCACTGGTTGTTCTCGCCCTGGCGGCTTCGCCGCTCACGGCCGAGAACGGGTTGAACTCGAGCCGCGCCACGCGGGTCATCACGCGCAACGCCCCGTCGGCGGATGCCGGGGCACCGCAGCTCGAGCCCAAGGCCGCGGCCGCCGCCTATTCGGCCCAGGTCAACATCGTGACGCGCGTGCAGGGCACCTCGTTCTTCCGCACCGCCATCGACATCACGAACAACACGGACACGACCGGCGTCGTGGCGCAGGTGCAGTACTGCTACACGCTGAACGGCGCCTTCGTGGGGTGCACCAGCAACGTGGACATCAACCTTCTGTCGTTCGACAACTTCCACACCGACGACATGGTCCAGTATCTGGGATCGATCCCCGGCCTCCTCCAGGCCGGCGCCGAGGACCTGTCGTTCGGAACGCTCCTCGTCACCTTCCAGAATCTCCCGTCGAACTTCGGCTGGGAGGGCACGGTGACGGCGCGGACCTACAGCCCGTACGACCAGTCCGCCCCGAATCTCGGCACGGTGGCGATCGCGTACCCCGGCTCGCTCTTCTTCGAGTCCGCCAACACGACGCTCGTCGCCACGATCCGCGACACGCGGGCGGCGCCGACCGCCGCCGGCGCGCTGCGCACCAACCTCGGCGTCACGAACACGGGCCTGAATAACCAAGACCCGGTGAGCGTGCAGCTCTCGTTCTACGACGTGACGGAGGGCTCGCCGACCAACGGCCAGCGCGTGGGCGGCTTCGTCAACATGAGCGCCCTCGAGGCCGGCGAAGTGCGTCAGATCAACAACATCTGGTCGACCGCCGGGATCCCGTCGAGCGTCCAGTCGGTCATCGCGTTCGCCGACGTCACCAGCCCGACGACCGGTTTTCCGACGATCGAGGGCTACGCGAACATCCTCGACGGCGGCACGCAGGACGGCGCGTTCTTCGAGATGAAGTGCGCCGACACCGACCTCTGCGGTAACTGAAGAAAAACCGGACGGCGAGAACCCGCGGGCTCCTTCGGGAGCCCGCTTTTCTTTTTCAGATCCGGCTGGGGCGCACTCCGCCGGCGGCGATGTCGCGCCGCATGTGCTTGCCCTCGAACTGGATCCGGTCGGCGGCCTCGTAGGCGCGCGAGGCGGCCTCGGTCATCGAGGACGCCATCGCGGTCACGACCATGACGCGGCCGCCCGCGGTGACGAGGCGGTCGCCGTCGCGGGCGGTGCCGGCGTGGAAGATCTCGACCCCCGGCATCCGCGCGGCCTCGGCGAGGCCGGTGATCGGCTTGCCCGGCTCGTAGCTGCCGGGATATCCGCCGGCCGCGAGAACGACGCCGACGCAGGCCTCGTTCTTGACCTCGAGCGGAAGGAAGCGCTCGAGGCCCCCGCGGGCGACGGCCACCATCACCTCGGCCATGTCGGAGGTGACGCGCGGCAGGATGACCTCCGTCTCGGGGTCGCCGAATCGCGCGTTGTACTCGAGGACCTTGGGCCCGGACTCGGTGACCATGAGGCCGGCGTAGAGAACGCCGCGAAAGGCACGCCCCTCCGCCGCGAGACCGCGGAAGGTCGGCCAGAGGATGTCGCGGAGGACCTGCGAGGCGGTCTCGGCGTTGAGCACGCCCGCAGGCGAGTGCGCGCCCATCCCCCCGGTGTTCGGCCCGCGGTCGCCGTCGTAGACCTTCTTGTAGTCGCGCGCGGTCGGCAGCGGCACGCACACCTCGCCGTCGAAGAGCGCGAGGAAGGACGACTCCTGGCCGCGGAGGAACTCCTCGACGATGACGCGGTCGCCCGCGGCGCCGAAGACCCGCTCGTTGAAGAACAGGCGCAGGGCCCGCTCGGCATCCTCGGCGGACTCGATGATCAGGACGCCCTTGCCGCCGGCGAGGCCGTCCGCCTTGAGCACGACCGGGAAGCCGTACTGCTTGATCGCCCGCTTCGCCTCGTCGGCCGACTGGCACACCGTCGCCTCGGCGGTCGGGATCTTGTGCCGCCAGAAGAACTCCTTGGAGAAGACCTTGGAGGACTCGATCTGCGCCGCCAGTCGCGTCGGGCCGAAGATCGGGAGCTCGCGCTTGATGAACTCGTCGGCGATCCCGAGCGAAAGCGGAAGCTCCGGGCCGACGACCGTGAGGTCGACATGGAGCTTCTCGGCGAGGTCGGCGATCTCGACGATGTCCGAGCCCGAGACCGGCAGGCAGTCGGCGACTTCGGCGATGCCCGGGTTGCCCGGCGCGCAGAAGATCTCCTCGACCGACGGGCTCCGGTGGAGCGCCCAGCACAGGGCGTGCTCGCGCCCCCCTGCGCCGATGACGAGGATTTTCATGCGCCGGCATTGTATCGCCGTCGGGTCTCACGGCCGCGGGCGCTTGCGCTTCTTCTGGCCCGAGGAGGGCTTGCCGGGCCGACGCTCGCGCGAGTCGGCGTCGGCCGGAGCGATCGGCGAGACCTCGACCCGGTCGTGCCGGCCCGGCAGCGAGATCAGCGTCTCGAGCGAGCCGTAGGGGGCGAGCTCGAGCCCGAAGCGGCCGCGCTCGCGCACCGTCACGCCGCCGCCCCGCGCGCGGGCCTCGAAGGCGAGCGAGCGGCCGGGCCAGCTCCGGCCTCCGTGATTGACCGCGCGCACGCGGCAGAGCGTGACCTGGTCGCTCGAGGTGTACGGGTCGCGGGTGATCGTGAGGTGGACCTCGATCCAGGGATCCTCGGACGGATCGCCGGCGAGAAGCAGAAGGCCGAGGGCGAGAGCGGGAAACATGTGCGGCTCCTTTCGAGGAGCCGACGGGACGCCCGGTCGGGCGATGAGGACGCCCGATTCTAGAAGGCCGACCGGGCGCTCGTCAAAGAGTCAGAGATTCAGGGCTGACCCCGGATTGACTTCCGGGGCGGGGGGGCCTAACCTTCGGGGCGGCTCTTTGACTCCATCGAGAGTGGGTGAGGGACCGGCCCTGTGACCCCACGGCAACCGGACCGCGCGTCGCGGCGCGGATCGACAGGTGCCAATTCCGGATTCTCCGCCACGGAAAGGGAGAAGAAGATGAGGGCGCCGCGAACCGGTCCGAACGGGCCGGGCGCCTCTCGTCGAGAGGCTTTTTTGTTGCTCTCAAAATGAAGAAAGACTTCCGCAAGACCATCGCCGAGGAAGTCCTGCTCGCCGACGGGGCGATCGGGACCCTGCTGACTTCGCGCGGCGCGTCGCCCGAGCAGGCCCGCTCGCCCCTCAACCTGTCCGACCCCGGGGCCGTCCGCGAGGTGCACGACGACTACCTCGAGGCCGGCGCGCGCATCCTCACGACGAACACCTGGGACGCCAACCGCGTCAAGCTGACGTCGCACGAGTGGGCGGACTCGCTCGAGAAGATCAACCGGGAGGGCGTGAGGGTGGCGCGCGAGGCCGCGGCCGGCGAGCACGTGTTCGTCGCCGGCTCGATCGGCCCGCTCGGGGCCCTCGTCAGGCCGTACGGCTCGCTCCAGCTCACACAGGTGCGCGAGATCTTCGAGGAGCAGGCCCGGGTGCTCCTCGAGTCGGGCGTCGACCTCGTGCTGCTCGAGACCTTCGGGAGCCTGCTCGAGGCCGCGGAGGCCGTGCGCGCGGTCCGGGGGCTCTCCGCCGAGATCCCGATCGTCGCCGAGATGACCTTCCTCGCCGACGGGCGAACCGCCTTCGGCGAAGCGGTCGCGCACGCGCTGCCGACCCTCGCGCTCGCCGGCGCCGACGCCGTCGGCATGAACTGCACGCTCGGGCCGCAGGAGACGGACGAGCTCTTCTCCCGGCTTTCCGCGGCGATCGCCACGCCGCTCGCCGTGATGCCGAACGCGGGCTACCCGAGCGTCGTCCACGGCCGCAGCGTCTACCTCTCCTCCCCCGACTACCTGCGCGAATACGCGGCGGCGTTCGTCGAGGCGGGAGCCGCGATCGTGGGCGGCTGCTGCGGCACGACCCCCGAGCACATCCGCGCGATGGCGCGCGAGGTCTCGGGCAGGAAGCGCGCGCGCTCGGCCCATCCGGTCTCCGTGATCGTCGAGGCGGAAGTCGAGCACTTCGCCGAGGCGGCGATCGAGACCTCGCGTTTGAAGCGCGGGCTCGCCGACGCCCACGAGTTCGTGGTCACGGCCGAGGTCGAGCCGCCCAAGGGCGCCGACTGCGCCACCGCGATCGACGGGGCGAGGCTCCTCAAGGCCAGGGGTGTCGACGCCGTCAACGTGACGGACAACCCGATGGCGCGCCTGCGGATGTCCTCGATCGCCGTGGCGGCCTTGATCCAGCGCGAGGTGGGCCTGGAGGCCGTCGTGCAGATCACGACGCGGGACCGCAACGTCCTCGGGCTCCAATCCGACCTGCTCGGCGCGGCCGGCCTGGGGGTCAAGGCGATCCTCTGCCTCGGCGGCGATCCTCTGAAGATCGGCGACTACCCGCAGGCCAAGCAGGTCTCCGAGGTCGACGTCCTGGGCCTCCTCCGGATGGCCAAGGGCTTGAACGCCGGAGCCGACCTCGCGGGCAACGCCATCGGCGCGCCGACGCGTTTTGCGATCGCCTGCGCGTCCAACCCGGCCGCGGCCGACATGGCGGTCGAGTTCTCGAAGCTGCGGGCCAAGATCGAGGCCGGCGCCACCTTCGCCCAGACCCAGCCGGTCTACGACCTCGAGGCGCTCGCCCGGTTCCTCGAGCATCCGGAGGCCAGGGCCATCCCGGTCCTCGTCGGCCTGATCCCCCTGCTCTCCTTGAAGCAAACGCTCTTCTTCGCCAACGAGGTCCCCGGAGTGGTGGTCCCCGCCGCCATCCAGGACCGCATGCGGAAGGCCGCCGAGCGCGGCCCGGAGCACGAAAGGGCCGAGGGCCTGGCGATCGCCCGGGAGCTCGCGGCCGGCATCGCGAAGCTCGCCCGCGGCATCCACGTCATGCCGATGGGCAGGTACAAGACGGCCGGCGAGATCCTCGAGGCGATCCCGCGCCCGGCCCGGGAGCCGCGCGCCTAGCCGGCCCCCGGAATCCCCGGCGCCCTTCGCCCGTTTTCCAGTGCAGCCCGGACTTCAATAGAATCCGGCGGTACGGCGGCGGGCCGGAGATCGGCACCCCGCCCAAAGGAGAGCCATGAAAACGACGACGATGCGGTGGACCGCCGGCCTCGCCGCCCTGCTCGCGGCCGGACACCTCCATGCCGGCGCGCAGTGCCGCGTCGTCGGCACCGTGACGGATTCGGCGGGCGCACCCCTGGCGGAAGTCACGCTCACCGTCACGACGCCGCAACTGACGAGCTTCAACCTGCAGGTCAACACGGACGCCAAGGGCTACTACGCCAGCATCCTGCAGGACTGCACGATGCCGTACCACTTCAAGTTCGCCAAGGAGGGCTACCTGCCCTTCGACCTGGACAAGAAGATCCCGATCGGCGAGCTCGCGACGGTCAACGCCAAGCTGACCAGCAAGACCGAGGCGCAGAGCAAGGCGGTCGCGGCCGCGGCGCCGCAGATGTCGGCCAACGACAAGGCCGTCATGGCGTTCAACTCCGGCGTCGAAGCCATGCAGGCCGGCGACAAGGCCACGGCCGAGACCAAGTTCCTCGATGCCGTGAAGCAGAACCCGGATCTGCCGGCGGGGTGGCAGGCGCTCGCGCAGATGGCCTACGAGAAGAAGGACTGGGCCAGGGCGATCGAGTACGGGCAGAAGGCGACCGATCTCGACCCCTCGCTCACCGAGCTCTATCGGATGATGGCGGACGCCGCGACCAAGTCCGGCGACAAGAAGGCGGCCGCGGAGTTCCAGGCGCGATGGGCGGAGGCCAATCCCGACTCGCCGGACATCCTCTACAACAAGGGGATCGAGGCCTACAACAAGGGCAAGATGAAGGACGCGGAGAGCCTCCTCTCCAAGGCCGTGGAGGCCAAGCCCGACTTCGCCAACGCGCACTTCTGGCTCGGCATGGCCTGCTTCAATCAGAACAAGAAGGCCCCCGCGAAGGAGCACCTCGAGAAGTACCTCGAGCTCGAGCCGAGCGGCAAGGAAGCCGGGACGGCCAAGGAGATTCTGCCGCTCCTCAAGTAATAGTCCGCGAGTTGCAGCGGACGCCGGCCGGGACGATCGCGACTCCAGCGTCGGCCCGGCTGGCCGGCGCCGCTGAACTCGCTCCTCAGGGTGGCGCGGAGTCGCTGGCTTAGCGGTGCGGGCTCTCGAGCCGCGAGATGACGCGGTGGACCCAGTGGAGCAGGGCGTCGAAGGCGTCCTCCTCGGACCGGGCCTCGTTCGCCGCCAGGTGCCGTACGAATCGGGGATCGCGACGGCGCGCGCCCGAACGTCCACCCGGGGCCGGTTCTCGACGAACTCCAGGTCGTAGGGGATCTGCATGATGCCCAAAGAGATGTGCAAGCGGTGAGCCACCGCGAACCGATTCTCAACCCCCTGAAGGTGCGCCACTTAGAGGCGGGGCTTCGCCGCCCCTGACACGCCGGGCCGTGCGCCCACGCACAACCCGGACAATTTCTGCCACGGGCGGGAGAGAATCCGGCGCGTGGGCCGCGAGGGTGCGTTCAAGGATCGGCCGCTCTGGCGCCGTCTCCAGCTCATCCACCACCAGATCAAGGAAGGCCGTTTCCCGAACACCAGCTCGCTCGCCGCGGAGCTGTCGGTCTCGTCCAAGACGGTCCAGCGCGACATCGACTATCTGCGCGACGAGCTCGAGGCGCCGATCGAGTTCCGTCGCGACGAGAACGGCTACGCCTACCGCCGCGACGACTACGTGCTCCCGTTCCTTCCCGTCGACGGGCAGGACCTCTTCGCGATGGGCGTGGCCGCGCAGGTGCTGCAGCTGCTCGGCGGCACGCCGCTGGCGAGGAGCCTTTCCTCCTGCTACACGCGCCTGGCGCGCCTGATGCCTCCCTCCGTGCGCCTGCGCCCCGAGATCGTCCGCGAGAAGCTGACGCTGCGCTCGGCCGCATTCCGGCCCGTGCCGGAGGAGACCTGGCAGGCGGTCTCGGAGTCGCTGCAGAAGGGCGTCGCGCTCTCGATGCGTTACCGCCACCCGGGCGAGGACCCCGGCGAGGCGCGCACGATCCGGCCCTACGGCCTCGTGCTCGCCGGCCGCGACTGGATGGTGCTCGCGGAGGACCAGTCGCAGATCAAGAACTTCTATCTCTCGCGCATCGCCGGCGCGCGCGTCACGGGCGAGCGCTATGCGATCCCGAGGGACTTCGATGCGGGCGAGTTCTTTCGAAACACCTTCGGCCTCTTCGTCGGGAAGGGCGCGGCCTTTCGCTTCCGCGTGCGGTTCTCGCCGGAGGTCTCCGACGAGGTGCGGGAGATGGTCTGGCATCCGAAGCAGAAAATCGAGACGGGCCCCGGCGGCGAGGCCATCCTCGAGCTTCCGGCCGAGTCGCTGCGGGAAGCGCGGCGATTCATCCTCGCGTACGGGAGCCACGCCGAAGCCCTGGCCCCTCCCGAGCTCGTCGAGGACCTCCGGGCCGAGAGCCAGGCCATGGCGAAGGCGTATTCCCGTCCGGCGAGCACCGGAAAGCGGAAGAAGCCGGCCGGCCCCCCGCGTTCTTGAGGCTGCCATGAAGCCGACCTTCGCCGCCCTCGCCCTCTCGGTCCTCGTCTCGGCCGGCTGCGGCCCGCCGAAGGTCCGGCCGGTCTCGTTTCCCGACCCGGACGTGCCCTGTCCGGCCGGCCTGCTGTCCTGGAACCTCGAGATCCTCGACCAGCGCGCCGAGCCCGCGGCCTCGGAGAAGATGATCGCCGCCGTCCGCGACGGCGTCGAGAAGTCCTTTCCGGGTTGTCGCTGGTCGGTGGCGGCCTCGGACATGCCGACCATCACCATCGCGGTGAATCGCTTCGCGGCCGTCTTCAACGACCGCTACTACGACGGCGTGGTCGAATGGAGCGTGACCGCCCGCTCGGCCAGCGGGCTGACGATCACCGAGTTCGACGCGAGCGAGCAGGAGACCCGGCCCGGCTACTCCGGGGCCGACGCGGAGACCCTGAACGAGGCCTTTCGGAAGGCGCTCCAGCGCACCGTCCAGGGCCTCTCGCAGATCCCGCGGATCGGGTCAACCCGTCTCCCGGAGGGGACGCCGGGAGGCTCCCGGGCCGCCGCCGTCTCCGCTCGCGGGATCCGCGTAAGCCCATGAGCAGCCACCGGTTCGACGGGGCGGCGGCCCCCCGGCGGTCCCCCACCGCGCGGTGGAACGGATCTCGCAGTACATGACCTGCGGAGGAAACATGAAAAGGCACCTGGCCGCATACGCTGCCGTCGTCGCCCTCGCGGTGGCGGCCGGTCCGCTCACCGCGGCGGCTCCCGACCACATCTACGAGATCGCCTCGATCCTGCAGGGGCGGTTCGAAGGCTCGACGCCCGGCAACGAGCTCCGGCTCAACATGAGCACGGTCACGATCGACCCCTCGCACCCCTACGACATCTTCGTCCAGGTGTCCGGGCTCTACCAGGGCGTGAGCGTCCGCCAGCAGGGCCTCATCCGGCTCGAGACGCAGGGGCGGGACATCTACTTCACCTACATCCCCCACTTCGATCCCTCGGTCACGGTCCTCTCCAACGACGTCGGCCGCTTCACGGAGCGCGAGCTGACCTCCGCCTGCAGCTTCACGGTCACGCCGCAGGGCGACGGGTTCGCGGGCGACACGCTCGGCATCACGGCGTGCGCGCTCGCGATGCGCGGAGCGATCGGCAAGTGGTCCGTCGAGCTCGAGCCGGGAAACCTGCGCTTCCGCAGCGTCGAGAGCGGGGAGACGCTGAGGTTCACGCAGGTCGCGAAGAAGTAGGTCAGCCTTCCGGCAGGTACTTCCGCGCGATCGACTTGACCGGCTCCGAGAAGTCGCCCTTCAGGATCCACCGCAGGAATCCCGGCTCCTCGCGGCCGATGTCCTTGAGCAGCCTGCCCCGGTTCTTGCCGAAGTTGACCGTGGGCTCGCCGTTGACGAGACGGAACCGCCCCTCGGGGTCGAGGTCCTGGTCGATCCCGGCGCAGAACAGGTCGTGGAGCTCGCCGACCGAGCGGGGCAGCTCCGCATAGCGCTCGAGCTGGCCCGCGAGGACCCGCAGCGTCATCTCGGCGTCGGCGCGGGCCCCGTGGGCCCCGTCGTGGTCGGACTGGCAATAGAAGCGCGCCGCCGCCGCCAGGTGGCGCGGCTCGCGCGAGAAGAAGATCTTCTGGGCGTCGACGAGCCGTCGGTCCGACACCTCGAAGGGCACGCCGGCGCGCAGGAACTCGGCGCGGAGCACCGGCAGATCGAACCCGGCGATGTTGTAGCCCGCCAGGTCGCAGCCCTCGAGATAGGCGGAGAGCTCCGCCGCGATGTCGCGAAAGCGCGGCGCGGAGGCGACGTCGGCGTCGGAGATGCCGTGGATGGCGGTCGAGGCCGCGGGAATCGGAATGCCGGGGTTCAGGCGGCGCTCGAAGTCCTCGCGCCGTCCGTCCGGATGGATTTTCACGCAGGCGATCTCGACGATGCGGTCCGAACGCGAGTTGGTGCCCGTGGTCTCCGTATCGAAGACGACGAGCGGACGCTCGAGCGGGAGCAGGCCCTGCAGCACGTCCGGATCCTAACCCAGGCCGCCGCCACGGGCCGGGGCCGCCCTCAGTAGTTCTCGGAGAAGAGCCAGAAGAAGGTCTCGCCGATGCGCGCGCCGAGCCCCCGCTGCTTCCACTCGGCCTTCGTCAGGACGTCGCAGCGGTCGAGGTCCGCGAGGACCATGCTCTCGACCCGGGTCGCGAAGGCGCGGTCGTAGACGGCGATGTTGACCTCGGCGTTCTTCTTCATCGACCGGTTCACGAAGTTGATCGATCCGACCGTGGACCAGATGCCGTCGACGACCATGACCTTGTTGTGCATCATCGTCGGCTGGTACTCGTAGATCGCCACTCCCGCGTCCAGCAGCTCCCCGTAGTGGTACCGGGCGGCGGCCCGGACGTTGGGCGCGTCCATGTGCTCGCCGGGCACGATGATCCGGACGTCGACGCCGCGGCGCGCCGCGGCCGTGAGCCCCTCGCGGATCTGCCCGTCCGGGACGAAGTAGGCGTTCTCGATCCAGACGCTCCGCCGCGAGGCCTGGATCGCCATGTACAGCAGCAGCTTCGACGTGGAGTTCGAGTCGGCGCGCGCGGCCGCGATCACCTGCGCGAGGGCGTCGCCGGCCGGCACGATGCGCGGGAACTGGCGGTCGCCGTTCAGGACCTCGCCCGTCGTGAACATCCAGTCCTGCGCGAACACGTGCTGGAGCTGGGCGGTGGTCGGGCCCTCGACCTCGATCATCGTCTCGCGCCAGGTCAGCCACCGGTCGTCCAGGCCCACGCCGCCGCAGAAGCCGATGCGGCCGTCGATCGTGAGGATTCGCCGATGCGTGCGGTTGCCGACGCGGTCGATGGAGTAGATGCGCAGGGGCTTGTAGATCCGGACGTGCGCCCCGGCGCGCTCCAGCTTCTCCTCGAGCGGCCCGAGCTCCGAGCCCCAACCGTCCACGAGCAGCCGCACCTCCACGCCCGCCCGCGCGCGCTCGGCGAGCGCCTCGGCGAACCGCTGACCGACGGAGTCGTCGCCGAAGATGTAGATCTCGAGGTTGATCGAGAGCGTGGCGTCGCGAATCGCCTCGAGCATGCGAGGAAAGATCCCGTCGGCGTCCTCGAGGAGCGCGACGCGGTTTCCGGGCGCCATCTCGTTTCCGAGCGCGTCGAGCGAGCGCAGGAATTCCGGACTGTCGACGCCATACGCGGGGTCGTACTGGTAGACCGTCCGCTTCTCCGAGAAGATGTACATGCAGCCCGTGGCCGCCAGCGACAGGGCCAGCACCAGCGCCGCCCGCAAAATTGAGGCAGCGAACAGGTGCCTTCCGCTGACAATTCTCGTCAGCGAAGGCCTGCTCTGAATTCCTAAACTTCTCTGCAGCAAGCGGTTGCCTCCTCGGGCATCGATGGCCGGGCGATTGCTATCTCTCAATGGCGAGCAAAGGAACCTCAACCTCCTCCTTTCGCCCCCCGGGCGGCCCCACCCCGACCCGGGGCTTTTTTTTGCCCGCGCGAGCCCCGCCCGCGCACCGGACTCTAAGCCACATCCGTGCCCGAAGCCGGCTCTGCTACCGTTTCCGCACCCATGCGGATCCTCGCCGGCGACATCGGGGGCACGAAGACCGCACTGGCGATCTTCGAGATGGGTCCGCGCGGGCGCTCGCTCATCCGCAGCGAACGCTATCCGAGCGCGGCCTACCCGGGCCTCGAGCAGATCATCGAGATCTTCCTCGCGGGCGAGACCTCCAAACCGAAGGCCGCGGGCTTCGGCGTCGCGGGGCCGGTGCGCGACGGGGCGGCGAAGGTCACGAACCTGACCTGGCGGATCGAGGAGTCCCGTCTCGCCCGCGCCACCGGCATCCGCCGCGTGCGGGTCATCAACGACTTCGTCTCGAATGCCCTCGGCCTGCCGCAGCTGCGCGCCGGGCAACTCGCCAGCCTCGCCCGCGGACGCGCCGAACCCCGCGGGCCGATCGGGATCCTCGGCGCCGGGACGGGACTGGGACAGGCCTGCCTCGTCCCGGTCGACGACCATCACACGGTCGTGCCGTCGGAGAGCGGCCACGCGGATTTTGCGCCGCGCAATCCTCTCGAGGACCGGCTCGTCGTGTTTCTGCGGCGCCAGGCCGGCCGCGCGACGCGCGAGAAGGTGCTCTCGGGGCGGGGCCTCGTCACCCTGTACGAGTTTCTCAAGTCCGAGCGAGTGGCCCGCGAGAGCCGCGAGGTCCTGGCCGAGTTCGAGCGCAGCGACGACCGTGCCGCGGTCATCAGCCGATTCGGCCTCGGACGGCGCGACGCGCTGTGCCGCGAGGCGCTCGATCTCTTCGTGTCGATCTACGGGTCCGAGGCCGGCAACTGCGCGCTCGAGTACCGCGCGACCGGCGGCATCTACCTCGCGGGCGGAATCGCCCCGAAGATCCTGGCCGCGCTCCGGCGGCGGCCGTTTCTCCAGGCCTTCCGCGAGAAGCCGCCGATGGACGGGCTGCTCTCGAAGATTCCGGTGCGCGTCGTGCTCGAGCCGCGCCTCGGCCTGATCGGGGCCGCCGCGGCGGCCTACCGGACGACGATGGAGACGACCCGCTCGTTCTGAAAGACGAGAACGCGCCGGGCCCGGCGGTAGGTCCAGCGGACCTGCGGGATTCCCTCGAAGGTCTCGCTCTCCCGCGAATCGGGGTCGCCGAGCAGCTCGAGGACGTCGCGTGAGCTCATCCCCTCGCGCAGGTTGCCCACCGGCAGGTCGCTCTGCTCGCTGATCGCGGCCGAGGCGTCGCCGACGACCCGGTTGCGCTCCGAGCTCTTGACGGCGGCGCGGGAGCCCATCAGCGGGTCCGTGATCGAGTCGATGAAACCCGACAGGGTGGGACGATCCTTGTAGAGCCAGTACGCCACGCCGAGGGCCACGGCGAGGAGGAGCACCTTGCGGAACTGCCGGCCGCTCATGGGAGAGATTGTACGACCCGCCTCACTTGCGAAGGGCGAGCTCCCGGCGGGCCCGGTTGGCCCGCTCGACGAGCTCGGCGAGCTTGGCGCGGCCGCGTTCGCTTTCGGAGGCGCGCACCGGCCAGCTGACGTCGAAGGCCGAGAACACGGCGTCCTCGAGCGAGGGCTCGCCCAGCTCCTCGCCCCGGGTCCACTCCTCGCGAAGCATGGCCCGGCGGGCATAGCGCAGGGCCTCCAGGCTGGCGCCGTCGGTCGTGAGCAGTCGGCAGCGCAGCGTCACGATCGGTTCCGCGAGCTGCCGGGCGGTCGAGCCGGACGAGAACTCGACCGGCTCGGTCGTTTCCTCGATTTCCGAGAAACCGATGCTCGTGCTCATGACTCTCGAAATTAGCGAACCCTGTGCCGGACCGGCAAGGCCGGCGTAAGTGACTCGAAACAGGCCGCCTCGGACCCGGACCGGCACGGGAGCAGTCGCGCGGCGAGGCCGGAAGTGTTACTCCGGGTAACGCGCTTGGCTGCTCCGGATCTCGTCCAGCGCGCGGTTGGCCCGCTCGACGAGCTCCTGCATCTTCTGCCGGCACCAGGCTCCCTGCGAAGCCAGGGCGAACCAGCGAATCTCGTTTCCGGAAAGCGCGGGGTCTTCCATCGACGGCTCGTCCCAGTCGAGACCACGCGTGCGCTCCTCCCGGATCATCGCGCGGCGCGCGTAGCGAAGGGCCTCGCGTTCGTCGTCGCCGCCGAGCGCGATCTCGAAGCGCAGGGTCACGCGCCGCGACGGATCGAACCGCAGGGCCAGCGAGTCCCGGGACTCTCCGGCCCCGGAGGGGGCTGGCGTCGTCTCGCGGATGGCGATGGGTGCGCGGGAGTCGGCGATGGCGTCATTTTATCAGGTCGACGCGGTAGAGCGCGGCATCGCCGTTCGACCCGGCGGGCCGCAGGACTCCCGAGAGCGGCGCGAGGGCTTCGGGGACCCGGACTCGGTCCCCCCGCACGAGAACGGCGGTGATTCCGAGATCGGCGAGGCCCCGTCTCCAGGCGGCCGGGTCCGACCCCCACGCGGCGACCGGAAGAAACTCCGCCCGCCAGACGACCTCGGCCGGGCGGTGGAAGCGGTCGTTCTCGCCGAAGAAGATCAGCCGGTCCGACGGGCGCAGGCCCGCGTCCAGCGCCAGCGACGGCAGCTGCGCGGCCAGGGCCTCCTCCCGGGAAATCCGGCCGAAGGCCGCCTTCCACTCGACCCCGCTCGAGCCGAGCTGGACGGGAAAGGCGGCCGCCGCGGCCAGGAGCGTAAGGCCCGCTCCCACGCCGGGCCCGCCCGCGAACCGCCCCGTCAGGCGCCGCAGCCCCTCGGCCATGAAGACCGCATAGAGCGGGTACACCGGGAAGAGAAACCGGATCGACGGCATGTAGAGAAGCGACCAGGGGACCAGGAACGGCAGCGTCACGGCAAGAAAGAGGCCGGCCCGTTTCGCGCTCCACCCGGCGAGCCCCGCGGCGCAGAGGAGCACGAGGATTCCGTTGTAGCCGTCGCCGTTGGCCTCGAACCGGCTGGAGTGGAAGACGAGGTCCCACGGAAGCCGCGCGAAGTCCGCGGCGCGCTCTCCCGCAGCGGGCTCCGGGCGGGCGGCGCCCGAGGCCGGCGACCGCGTGAAGTAATGGCCCCCGGCGACGCGCGAGACGAGCTCGCGCGGGGATTTCGCGTAGGGCGCGAGGAACGAGCCGGCGCGGCGCTGGCTCCAGATGAGCCAGGGCGTCAGCGTCAGGAGCGCGCACAGTGCGGCGAGCGCCAGGCGCATCGGCCGGGGCCGCGCGCGCCAGGCGAGCGCGAGAAGCGCCGGAACCGCGAAGATCGCGAAGACCTTCGTCGCCACCGCCGCGCCCAAGAGGAAGCCCGCCGCGCGCATGCGGCCGCGGTCGCCGGGGGAAGCGGCGATCTGCGCGGCGGCGGCCGTCGCCAGCAGCGCGGCCGGCCAGTCCACGTATGCCGTCTTCAGCTGGAGCATGGCCGTCGGAAACGCGACGAGCGCCAGCACGACGAGCGGCGCCGCGCCGCCGGCCCCGACCCGGCGGGCGAGCGAGAGCGCCGCGCCGAAGACGCCGAGACCGGCCGCGAACTGGACAAACGGCACGACGCGCTCGTCGCCGAAGAGGAAGGCCAGCGAGAGATACGCGTCGTGGCCGCGCCACAGGAGCGACTGCGGATGAAGGTCGGCAAGAACGCGCACGCGGCCCGAGAGCGCGATGTCGCGCGCCTCGGGAAGGTGATACGCGAGCGCGTCCCACGACACGTCCGGCGCCTGCACGCCCGCCCAGACGGCGAGCAGGACGAGCGCCGCGAAG
Source organism: uncultured Acidobacteriota bacterium (assembly GCA_963776755.1). Taxonomy (GTDB): domain Bacteria; phylum Acidobacteriota; class Thermoanaerobaculia; order UBA5066; family Gp7-AA6; genus DAHUXD01. The sequence continues at coordinate 690,436 of CAVZNW010000004.1, read as the reverse complement.
GCGAGCCATGCGGCCTCGAGCCGGGGCGGCGCGTCCCCGCGCGGCAGGCGGACCGCGTCGCGCACGAGCCGCGCGAGGGCCGCGAGCCGGCGGCGGCGGAGCACGAGGAGCGCGGCCAGGAGCACGAGCAGCGAGCCCCGCCCGAGCCAGCCCGCTTCGCCGAGAAGCAGCACCCCGGTTCCGATCGCCGCGAGGCCCGCGGCGAGAACCGAGGAGAGGTCGCCGTGTTCCGCCTCCCCGCCTCGCAGCAGCCGGAAGGCCGCGTCGCCGGCCAGGAGGGTCGCGATCAGGATCGCCCCGGCGCACAGGGCGGCGGAAAGATTGCCGGACAGGAGGACCATCGCCATGCCGGCTGTCCCGAGGGCCGCCGCCGTCAGTCGAGGGCCCCTCGCGATTCCCCACCAGGTGAGCGCGAAGGCGACGACTCCGAGCGCCGCCGCAGCGACGAGCGCGCCCTGGGAGTGCCGCGAGAGGAGCTTGCCGGCATAGGCGCGCATCAGCGGCGTCGCGCGCAGGAAGAGGAGCCCCGCGCAAGCGACGACGAAGGCGGAACCGAGATTCCGGCTCCCTCGAAGTCTCAAACCCGCCTCCATGCCGCTCGGCGAAGATACACCGTCGCTCCGCGAGCGGCGGGGGTCTGCGTCCTGCGGACGCACCGGCGAGCGGCTCGCCCAAAGGGGCTCGACCGCTCGCCTGACCCCCGCCGCTCGCTTCGCTCCCGCAGCGCGAACCTCCTCCCTCCCTTCGGTCGGGAGACTATTCGCGCTGCGAGCCGATGTTGCCGGGTGGCGGAAAGCCGGGGCGGGGGTGATTCAATGGCGGGGTGACCGGGGAAGATCGCAGTCTCGAGCTGACCGGGGAGGCGCTGCGGCGGCTGATCGACGAGGCCGCGGAACGGATCGTGGCGCACATCGATTCGCTTCCGTCCCAGCCGTCGGCCGACGTCGCGGGCGGCACGGAACTGGCGCGGTCGCTCGCCGAGGGGCTGCCAGAGACCGGAAGGCCCGCGACGGATCTTCTCGACCTGCTCTTCGAGCGCGTGATCCCGAAGAGCTTCAACACCGCCGGCCCCGGCTACCTCGCCTACATTCCCGGAGGCGGGCTCCCCCAGTCCGCCGTCGCCGACCTCGTCGCGGACGCGACGAACCGCTACGTGGGCGTCTTCGCAGCCGCGCCCGGCCTGGCGCAGCTCGAGTCGAACGTCGTGCGCTGGTTCTGCGACCTGGCGGGACTCCCGCGCGAGTCCCGAGGAATCCTGACGAGCGGCGGCTCCCTCGCCACATTCTCGGCGGTCGTCGCGGCGCGCCGGGACCGCCTGCCCGAAGACTTTCTGTCCGGCACGATCTACGTTTCCGACCAGGCGCACCACGCGATCCAGAAGGCGGCGCTGCTGGCGGGGTTCCCCGAGCACCGCGTCCGCGAAATCGAGACCGACGCGAACTTTCGCATCCGCGCCGACGCGCTCGCCGCCGCGGTCCACGCCGACCGCGCCACGGGCCTGTCGCCCTTTCTCGTCGTCGGCAACGCCGGAACCACCAACACCGGCGCCGTCGACGACCTGCCGGCGCTGGCGGACTTCGCCGCGCGAGAGCGCCTGTGGCTCCACGTCGACGCGGCCTACGGCGGCTTCTTCCTCCTGACCGGGGACGGCCGGCGCCGGCTCGCGGGGATCGAGCGCGCCGACTCGATCGTCCTCGATCCCCACAAGGGGCTCTTTCTCCCCTACGGCACCGGCGCCCTTCTCGTCCGCGACGGCGAGACCCTGAAGCGCGCCCACGCCCTGTCGGCCGACTACATGCCGACGATGCAAGAGGACGCCGACCTGACGGACTTCAACCTCCTGTCGCCCGAGCTCTCGCGCGACTTTCGCGGACTGCGCGTCTGGCTCCCGCTGAAGCTGCACGGCGCCGCGCCCTTCCGCGCCAACCTCGAGGAGAAGCTCGAGCTCGCCGGGTGGGCGTGCGACCGGCTGCGGGAGATCCCGGGGATCGAGATCCTCGCCGAGCCCCAGCTTTCGATCGTGGCGTTCCGGTTCGCGCGCCCGGGCGCGGCCGGCGAGGAGCTCGACGCCGCCAACCGGGCGCTCCTCGAGCGGATCAACGGCCGCCGCCGCGTGTACCTGACCGGCACGAAACTGAAGGGCCGCTTCGCCATCCGCATCTGCGTCCTGTCGTTTCGCACCCACCGCGACCGCATGGAGCAGGCCCTCGAGGACATCCGCGCCGCCGTGGCCGAAGGAGGCCGCCCATGACCCCCGCGCCCGTCAAGCCCCCCGTGCCCTTCTCCGCGCTCGAGGCGATCGACATCCGCGTCGGGACGATCCAGAAGGTCGAGGAGGTGCCGAAGTCCGACCGCCTCCTGCGCCTGACGGTCGGATTCGGCGATCACACGCGCACGATCCTCGCCGGCATGAAGCGCGAGCGGACCGACCCCGCCGAGATCGTCGGCCGCCAGGCGCTTTTCGTCGTCAACCTCGAGCCGCGCAAGATGATGGGCGAGGTCTCGGAGGGCATGCTCTTCGACCTGGGTTACGCCGATGGCGTGGCGCCGGCCCTCGCCGTGCCCGAGCGACCCGTTCCCGACGGCACGCGGGCGGGATAACCTTGGGAACACATCGGGATCGAATGCGTACTGAGCCCATGGGAGGACTCCGCTTGAAACACCGCACCCTTCGCCTCGCCGCCGCCTTCGCCGCCCTCGCGCTTCCGGCCTTCGCGGCCGATCCGCCGAAGCGCCCCTCGAAGGAGTACACGATCGAGCAGTTCATGGCCACGACGGGGGTCACGGGGGCCTCGTTCTCGTCCGACGAGAAGAAGCTTCTCTTCTCCTCCAACGCCTCCGGCATCTACAACGTCCAGACGATCCCGACCTCGGGCGGCGACGCCGATCGCCCTGACCCGGTCCGCGGCCGACACGACCTTCGCCGTCTCCTACTTTCCCGCCGACGACCGGTTCCTCTACACCCGCGACCAGGGCGGCAACGAGCTCAACCACCTCTACGTCCAGACTCCGTCGGGCAAGGAGCGGGACCTGACTCCCGGCGAGAAGCTCAAGGCGATCTTCGCGAAGTGGACCCGCGACGGAAGCGCCTTCTACGTCGGCTCGAACGAGCGCGACCCGCGCTTCTTCGACCTCTACCGCTACGACGCGAAGACCTACGAGCGGACGATCGTCGTACAAGGACGAGGTCGGGTACGACTTCGGCGACGTCTCCGACGACGGGAAGTGGATCGCGTTCCAGAAGATCCGCACCACCGCCGACAGCGACATCTATCTCTGGAACGCGTCGGCAAAGACGATGACGCTCATCTCGAAGCACGAGGGCACGGCGAGCTACGACCCGGCGACCTTCGACGTCGACTCGAAGTGGCTGTACTACCTGACGAACGACGGGTCCGAGTTCACGCGCGTGCGCCGCTACGAGCTCGCGACCGGAAAGTCCGAGGACGTCGAGAAGGCCGACTGGGACGTCGCCTGGACGTTCTTCTCGCGCAACGGCAGGTACCGCCTCTCCGCGGTCAACGAGGACGGGCGCAGCGTCCTGAAGGTCTTCGACGGGAAGACCGGGGCGCCGGTCCCGCTGCCGGCTTTTCCGGCGGGCGAGATCTCCTCGGTCCGCGTGTCCCGCGACGAGACGCAGCTCGCCTTCCAGCTCGACGCCGATCTGGGCCCGAACAACCTCTACGTCTACGCGTTCGGCGCGAGGGCGCCGGTCCGCCTGACCGACACGATGTCGAAGGACATCGACCCGCAGGACCTCGTCGACGCCGAGGTGGTGCGCTTCAAGTCGTTCGACGGGATGGAGATCCCGAACATCTTCTACAGGCCGTGGCAGGCCAGCCCGACGGCGAAGGTCCCGGCGCTCGTCTGGGTCCACGGCGGCCCCGGCGGCCAGACGCGCCAGCAGTACAGCCCGCTACATCCAGTACCTCGTCAACCACGGCTACGTGGTCCTCGGGATCAACAACCGCGGCAGCTCCGGCTACGGCAAGACCTTCTTCACGGCCGACGACCACAAGCACGGACGCGAGCCGCTGTGGGACTGCGTCGCGGCGAAGGCGTATCTCCAGCGCCTGCCGTACGTCGATGCCGACCGCATCGGGATCATCGGCGGAAGCTACGGCGGGTACATGGTCCTCGCGGCGCTGGCGTTTAGCCCGAGCAGTTCGCCGTGGGCGTCGACATCTTCGGCGTCTCGAACTGGACTGCGCACGCTCGAATCGATCCCGAAGTGGTGGGAGGCGCAGCGCCTCGCGCTCTACCAGGAGATCGGCGATCCCGAGAAGGACGCGGATTTCCTGAAGGCCACTCGCCCCTGTTCCACGCCGACGAGATCCGCAAGCCCCTGATCGTGGTCCAGGGTGCCAACGACCCGCGGGTCATCAGCAGCGAGTCCGACGACATCGTCGCCGCCGTCAAGAAGAACGGCGTGCCCGTCGAGTACGTCGTCTTCCCCGACGAGGGCCACGGCTTCACCAAGAAGAAGAACCAGATCGAGGGCTGGAGCGCCATCCTCAAGTTCCTCGACCAGTATTTGAGGGGACCGGGCAAGGGATAGCCCCCCCTCACCCTGACCCTCTCCCCCCGTTGGGGGGAGAGGGGATTTGCTATACCAAAACGCCGGCGGCGCGGCGGCGTCGCGCTTCGCCGCCGGCGTAGGCCTCCCAGGCGCGGGCGAGGCGCTCCACGCCTTCGCGCATCGGGCCGGCCTCGAGGACGAACGGGATCCGTAGGCGGTCGGCGAACGCGCCCTCGGGCGAGGCGAGCGTGCCCGGAACGACGGCGACGCCGTGCCGCAGGGCGACCTGCGCGAACGTGCTCGCGTCGCCGCGCGGCAGCTTGACCCAGAGCGACAGGCCGCCGGCGGGCGGGGTCCAGGTCCAGCCCGGCAGATGGCGGCCGAGGAGCTTCGTCAGCCGGTCGAGCCGCTCCCGCATCTCGCGCCGCCGCGCCGCCCGCACGCGCTCGGCTTCGGCGAGCAGGCGCACGGCGACGAGCTGCCCGATGAGCGAGCCGCCGAGGTCGGCCATGATCTTCAGGCGCGTCATGCGGAGCAGGATCTCCTCCGACGCGCGAATCCAGCCGATCCGCAGCCCTCCCCAGAAGAGCTTGGAAAGCGAGCCGATCGTCAGCACCGGCGCCTCCGGCTCGAAGGCCGCGATCGGGGCGGGGGGGCGGCCGGTCAGCGACAGGTCGGCGAGCGTGTTGTCCTCCACGATCGGCAGCTGCAGCTCGCGGGACAGCCGCGCGACCGCGCGCCGGCACGCCTCCGGCATCACCGCCCCGGTGGGGTTCTGGTACGTCGGCATGAGGTACACGAGCCGGGGCGCCGCCCGCGCGACCGTCTCCTTGAGTCTCGCGATCCAGGCCGCATCGCCCCCGACGGGGACCGTCACGAGCCGCGCTCCCCGGCCCGCGAAGATGTCGATCGAGCCGAGGTAGGTCGGGTCTTCCACGACGACGGCCTCGCCGCGCTCGACCAGCAGCTCGCCGGCGAGCCCGATGGCCTGCTGGGCCCCGTGCGTGACGAGCACCTGGTCTTCGGTCGTCTCGAGACCGGAGGCCGACAGGTGCCGCGCGATCGCCTGCCGCAGCGCCGGCAGTCCCATCGGCAGGTAGCCCGGGCCGCGGGCGAGCTCGGAGAGCGCCTTCTCGTCGATGCGCGACGCTTCGCGCGCGAGGATGTCCGGCGCCGGCAGGTGCGCCCCGAGAAATTCGATCGTGCCGCCGGGCCCCTCCGTGAAGCTCCGCCAGACCGGATGGCGCCGGAACGAACCCGACGGGTCTTCGCGCAGGAGCAGCGCGGGCGGCCGCGTCGCGGACCCGCGCACGCGCGTTCCGCTGCCCTGTCGGCTTTCGATCGAGCGGTCCTTCCGGAGCTCCTCGTACGCCGCGACGACGGTGGTCCGCGAGACCGCGAGCCGCGCGGCCAGGACGCGCTCGGAGGGCAGCCGCTCCCCGGCGCGGATCTCGCCGCGCCCGATCGCCGCGCGGAGCGCCGCCGCCAGCCGGCGATAGACCGGGCCGGCCCCGTCGGTCCAGCGGCCCAGGGCGCCGACGAACGCCTGGGGAGTCATGCGGGACCGAAGGGCCCAGTCCACTTCCGGCCCGGGTGGCTATTGATTCGCGCGAGCTTCAGGTCCATCTTGATGACCACTTCGAGCATACACCCGATATGGACTTGAAAAGTGGACTGGCAACGCAATCGTCCGTCAGGAGGTCTCCGATGGCCCTTCCGCGCCACGCCTTCTTTCGCGGCCGCATCGTCCCCTACGCCGAGGCGAAGGTCGGCGTCCTGACCCACGCGCTGAACTACGGCACGGGCTGCTTCGCCGGGATCCGCGGCTACTGGAACGCGGAGGAGCAGGAGCTCTTCGTCTTCCGGCCCCACGATCACTTCCGGCGCTTCCTCGAGTCGGCGAAGCTGCTCGACATGACCCTTCCCTACACGGCCTCCGACCTGACCGACGCGCTCGTCTCCCTGATGCGGACCGAGCTCCTGCGCGAGGACTGCTACGCCCGCCCTCTCGCGTTCTACGGCGACGAGGCGATCGGGGTCCGCCTCCACAACCTCACGCCGGAGGTCTCGATCGTCGCCATGCCGTACGGCCGCTACATGGAGAACGAGGAGGGCGTCCACGCCACGATCTCCTCCTGGCGGCGGGTGGACGACAACATGATCCCGGCGCGGGGGAAGATCACCGGTTCCTACGTCAACTCTGCCTTCGCCAAGACCGACGCCCAGCGCGCCGGGTTCGACGAAGCGATCGTTCTCAACCACGACGGCCACGTGGCCGAGGGCTCGGCCGAGAACTTCTTCCTCGTCCGCAACGGCAAGCTGCTGACGCCTCCCGTGACGGACAACGTGCTCGAGGGCATCACGCGGCGCACGATCCTCGAGCTCGTGCATGACGTGCTCGGCATCCCGGTCGTCGAGCGCTCGATCGACCGCACCGAGATCCCGCTCGCCGACGAGGCGTTCTTCTGCGGCACGGGCGTGCAGATCGCCGCGATCACCCGCGTCGATCACCGCCCCATCGGGTCCGGCCGCATGGGGCCGGTCGTGACCGCGCTGCGCGAGCTCTTCTTCGACGTCGTGCGCGGCAAGCGCGCCGAGTACCGCGGCTGGTGTCACGCGGTTTACGCCGACGCGACCCCGATCCCGGCGCGCGAAAAGGGCCGTTCGGCGGGCTCTCCCGGATAGACCTCGGAGGAGGACAGCCTCCGAAATTTGGGGTTGCCCTCACGTACAGGAATCCGTTACCCTCCAAAATGGTGACGGTTCATCGCTCTTCCACGGTCGGTCTCTACTGGTGCCATCCGCTGGTCCTGCCGGAGTTCGAGAGGCTCATTTCGGACGCCGGCCTGCGTCTGACCGCCCGGCGCCTCGAGGCCAACCGCATCCCGGACTTCGAGAGCATCTCGGTCCCGAGGGCCTCCGTCTACGTGGTCGAGGCGCACCCGCAGCTTCCGGTGACCGAGGCGGTCGTGACCGGCATCCACGCGCGCCAGCCCGCCGCCCGGGTCCTCGTGCTCGGCGAGCGCTTCGCCGATCACGCGGCGTTTTCCCTGCTGCGGCTCGGCATCAAGGGCCTGCTGACCTACGAGGAAGCCCCGCGCTCGCTGACGACCGCCCTGCAGACCGTCTCGGACGGGGGCCTCTGGGTCGGCCGCGCGCTGCTGTCGCGGTTCGTCGACTCGGCCCTGTGCACCGTTCCGCTGCGGGTCTACGCGACCGGTTTCGAGGGGCTGACCCGCCGGGAGCGGCAAGTCCTCGAAGCCGTGCTCGACAACCTCTCCAACAAGGAGATCGCCCGGCGGCTCCACATGTCGGAGCGGACGGCGAAGTTCCACGTCTCCAACCTCCTGGTCAAGCACGGCGTGCGCCGCCGGGCGGACCTGCTCTTCTGCGCCCTGAAGAACGGCGCGACGCGCCGGGCCGAGGCCGAGGCCGCCCACGGCCACGTCTCGGGCGTCTCCGCCGCCTGATCCCGGCAATCTCCCGATAAACCCCCGGCCCCCGGCCCCGTAAGGACCTCCAGGAACACCTGAAGGAGGAGGTCCGCATGAAGACCCGTTTCGTTTCCGTCGCCCTGGCCGCGCTCTTCGCCGGCGCCGGCGCGGCCGTCGCCCAGCTTCCGCCCCTGAACGTGCCGCAGGCCAGTCCGGCGGCCACCGTCAGCCAGGTGGTGGGCCTGACCGACATCTCGATCGACTACCACCGGCCGGCCGTCAACAAGCGAAAGGTCTGGGGGGACCTCGTTCCCTACGGCCAGACCTGGCGCGCCGGCGCCAACGAGAACACGACGATCGAGTTCTCCTCCCCGGTGACCGTGGGCGGCCGGAAGGTCCCGGCCGGAAAGTACGGCCTGCACATGCTGCCGACGGAGAAGGACTGGTCGGTGATGCTCTCGAGCACGTCGACCGCCTGGGGCAGCTTCAGCTACGACGAGAAGGAGGACGTGGTCCGCTTCTCGGTGACGCCGAAGCCCGCCGACTTCGAGGAGCGCCTCGAATACCGCTTCGAGAACCCGACCGACACGTCCGTCGACGTCGTCATGCAGTGGGAGAAGCTCTCGGTCTCCTTCCCCATCGCGGTCGACACGAACGCCGTCGTCATGGACAGCCTGCAGAAGCAGCTCCGCGGGCTGGCGTCGCTTCGGGTGGCAGGCCTGGAACCAGGCGGCCCAGTGGGCGCTCCAGCACGACGCGGGCCTCGACCAGGCGCTGAAGTGGGCGGACCAGTCGATCGCAACCCAGACGACGTTCGCGAACCTGCGCACCAAGGCCGCGATCCTCGAGAAGAAGGGCGACGTCAAGGCCGCCGAAGACCTGCGCGCACAGGCGATGAAGATCGCGACCGAGGCCGACGTCAACCAGCTCGGCTACCAGCTCCTCGGCCAGAAGAAGACCGACGAGGCGATCGCCATGTTCCGCAAGAACGTCAAGGACTATCCCAATTCCTGGAACGTGTACGACAGCCTCGCCGAGGGACTCGCGGCCAAGGGCGACACGAAGGCGGCCGTCGAGAGCTACAAGAAGGCGATGTCCATGACGACCGACCCGGTCCAGAAGAAGCGGATCGAGGACATCCTGGCCAAGATGAAGGCGTAGCACCGAAAGAGACGCGTAACCTCCCGGGGGCGGGCGCGTAGACGGAGGCATGAGACCTCGCTACGCGTTCGCCTTCGCGGCTGCCCTCTGTCTCGCCGCCTCCCTTCGGGCCGACGGGCCGATCCCTCCCGACACTCCCCAGGGCCGCCGGGTCCAGGCCCTCCTCAAGGCCTTCGCGGCGGACACGCCCGAGGCGCTCCGGGCGTTCGTCGGGGAAAATTTCTCCCCCGCGGCCCTGAAAGAGGCGCCCGTCGAAGAGCGGGTGCAGCGCCTCTCCGGCATGGCGAAGGAGGTCGGGCCCCTCGACTTCCACAAGATGCTCGAATCCAGGCCCGGCGAGGCGTCCTTCCTGGCGCGTTCCCGGAAGAACGGCGACTGGCTCGAGATCGGCCTGATGCTCGACCCGTCGGCGGGCAGCGCCATCCGCGGCCTGCGGTTCGAGCAGGTCGACGGCCCGGACGTCGCCCGCGAAAGCCGCAAGGGCTCGGACGCCGAGGTGGCCGCGGCCGCCGACGAGCTCCTCGGCAGGCTCGCGGCCTCGGGCGAATTCTCGGGCGTCGCCCTGATCGCGAAGAACGGGAAGCCGTTCTTCCACAAGGCCTACGGGATGGCCGACCGGGCGTTCGCGGTCGCGAACCGTCCCGACACGAAGTTCAACCTGGGATCGATCAACAAGACGTTCACCCAGACCGCGATCGCTCAGCTCGCCGAAAAGGGCAGGCTGTCGCTCACCGACACGATCCGAAAGCACCTGCCCGACTACCCCCTCGCGGCCGCGGACCGGATCACCATCCAGCAGCTCGTGACGATGTCCTCCGGCCTCGGCGACTTCTTCGGCGAGAAGTTCGACGCCACGCCGAAGAGCCGCATCCGAACTCTCGCGGACTACTTCCGTCTCTTCGCCACGGACCCGCTCCTCTTCGAGCCCGGGACCAGCCGGCGGTACTCGAACGCCGGTTACGTGGTCCTCGGCCTCGTCATCGAGAAGGTCACCGGCAAGACGTACTACGACTACGTGCGCGAGAACATCTACGGTCCGGCGGGGATGGCGAGCTCGGATTCCTTCATGCAGGACGCGATCGTCCCCAAACGCGCGGTCGGCTACACCTCCGAGGACGCGAGCGGCAAGCCTCTGCCCGAGCCGCGGGTCAACGTCTACGAGCTGCCGGCCCGCGGAAGCTCCGCTGGCGGCGGCTATTCCACGGCCGAGGACATGCTGCGCTTCGACATGGCGATGCGGGGCGGCAGGCTCCTGTCGCCGGCCTGGACCGCCTGGTACTACTCCGACCTGTCGGCGGCGCCGGCCGGGGCGCCCGGCGCGCTCCACGGCGGCAAGGGTGTGGCGGGCGGAACCGCGGGCGTCAACGCCGTCCTCGAGATGGACCTCGACACCGGATACACGGTCGTCGTGCTGTCCAACCTCGACCCGCCGTCGGCCGAGAAGGTCGGCAAGACGCTCCGCCGGTGGCTGGGGCTCGACTAGACGCCGGCGGTCACGCCACCCGGCGGCGCAGGAAGGCGAGGGCCCAGAGGTAGACGCCGTACGAGGCGAGGCCGGCGGAGACGACGGCGAGAAACGCCGGGCCGAAGGCGGTGTGGGCCAGCGCGTCGAGAGTTCCGCCGAGCGTGCGGACGCTCTTCGGGTCGAGCGTCTCGGCGGCGCGGATCAGGAAGTAGCCGAGCGCCGCCAGCGTGACGCCGCGCGCGACGAGGCCGAATCGCGACACCGCGACGAGAGCCCGCCGCAGGAACCTCGGCAGGAGGTCGGCTCGCAGCGGCAACTTTCCCCGAAGGCCCTGGACGAGCTCCCAGAGCCCGGCCCCGGACACCCCGACCCCGATCGTCTCGAGAACCAGGGCGCCCCAGGACTCGGACAGGAGCCACGAGACGCCCTCCTGCTCGAGCGCGGCCCCGCCCTGGCGGCCGCCGGCATGGAAGAGAAGCCGGGCCGCCGTGAGGGCGAGGGCGGCGTAGCCCAACCCGTCAAAGCCCAGCGCCACCCGCCGGAGGGCGCCGCCGGGCCCGCGGATCGCGCGAGCCGCATACGCGAGCGCGATCCCGGCCAGGCCCGCCACGACCGCGCCGAGCAGCCAGGCTCCGTGGGGCCGGTCGAGCAGGAACCGAAGCGCGCCGGGGACGCCGTTGACCCGGTCGCGCGCCCCGGCGAGCGCGATGCGCGCGGACACGATTCCCATGGCGACGTAGATCGCCCCGAGAGCCAGAAACCCCGCCCGCACCAGCGCCGACCGCACGCGGGGGTATCTCTAACACGCCGCGGTCCCGGGAGTGTTGCGGTAGACTCCCGCGTTTTGAAGGCGTTCGACTCGAAGCCGAAGTCAGAAAGGACGTAATGCGATGAAGCGGATTTTCCCGGGACTGACCGCAGCGCTCGCCGCTGTGCTCGCCGTCGCGCCCGTCGTGGCCGACGACGAGAAACCGACACCCGCCCCCTCGGCGGAGAAGAAGAGCGAGTCCAAGATGAGATCGACCCCGAGCGGGCTCCAGTACGAGGACATCAAGGAAGGTACGGGCGCCTCGCCCAAGACGGGCCAGATCTGCGTCATGGACTACACCGGCTGGCTCTGGGAGAACGGCGTCAAGGGCAAGAAGTTCGACAGCTCCGTGGACCGCGGAACGCCCTTCGAGTTTCCGCTCGGACAGGGCCGCGTGATCAAGGGCTGGGACGAAGGTGTGGCGACCATGAAGGTCGGCGGCAAGCGCACGCTCCTCATCCCGCCGCAGCTGGGGTACGGGTCGCGGGGCGCGGGCGGGGTCATTCCCCCCAACGCGACGCTCCTCTTCGAGGTCGAGCTCATCGCGGTCAAGTAGCCATCGGACTGGACAATCCGGCGGAGGCGCACGAGGCGCTTCCGCCTTTTTTTGTCAGCGGGCCGGCCGGACAGCTCCTGTCCGATCGGCCATCGCCCCTTTGATTTCAAGCGCTTAGCGGTCATCCTCCCGGTCCCGGCCGACGGCATGGAAGCTGCTAAACTCTTTGAAACCAAAGAGGGACGATGACTTTGATCCCTGACGCGGGAACCCGGCGTGAGCCGTCTTCGACGCCCCGATTCATCCGGGGCGGCGGTCGGTCATGACCACTCCGGCCCCCTTTCTCTCCCGGCACCTCGGCGACTACCTCCTCGTCGCCCAGCTCTCCGAGGACTCGCTCGGCACCGTGTTCCGAGCGCTCTATGCCGCAGACGAGAGGCGGTTCGTGAGGCTGCGCATCCTTCAGTCCGCCGAGCTCTCGCGGGAAGCGATCGATCGCGCGGTCCGGGAGAACACGCAGCGCGGGGCCATGGTCCACGACGCGATCGTGCCCCGAGCCCAGCTCGACGAGGTCGAGGGCATCCCGTTCCTGACCTGGGACGAAACGGCCGGGTGGACGCTCGACACGATGCTCGCGAGGGTCCGCGCCTTCGGGATCCGGATTCCCGCCGAGTACGCGCTCCTCATCGTCGAGCGCATCGCCGCCGCCCTCGAGCACGCGCACCAGACCGAGATCGACGGGCGCCCGGCGGACCACGGCCTCCTCTGGCCGGGATTCGTCTCGATCTCGCACGACGCCGCGGTGCGGGTCGGCGGCTTCGGCGTCGCCGACGGCGTGCTCCCCGCGCTGCAGTCGGCGCGCCTGATGGCGGAGATCGGCCCCTACGTCGCGCCCGAGGTCCGAGCCGGCGGGCCGGTCGGCGCGAACTCCGACGTCTATTCGCTCGGCGCGATCCTGATCGAGCTCCTGACCGGACGGCGGCCCTCGCTCGACATGCCGTCGGCGGAGATGCGCGCCGGAGACCCGCGCTCCGAGGAGCTCGAGGCCTTTCTCGCGCGATGCCTCGCCCCGGCCGGGACGCGCTTCGAGTCCGCCATCGAGGCTCACATTGCCCTGCAGCAGCTGGTGACCGGCAACCCGTTCTCTCTCTATACGGCCAACCTCGCGCTCTTTCTCTACAAGCTGCTCAATCCCGAGAGCCAGAGCGTGGCGCCGTCCTCCGACTGGGAATCGACCAATCCCGTCGTCGTTCACGGCGCGCTGCCGCCCCCGCCGGCCGAGGTCCCGCCGCCGCTGTCGGACTCGACGGCCCCGCGGCGCCGGCGCGGCGACCTCGCGCCCGAGGAACTGGCGATGGACGTCGAGGCCGCGGCCGCGCCGGAATTCGCGGTCGCCGTCGAGGCGGGCCCCATGCCCGCGCTCGCTGCCGAGTCGGTCGTCCCCGCCGAACCGGAACCGCCCGCCGATCTGTCCGAGGCCCGCCGGCAGGCGTTCCCTCCCCTGCCGGCCCTGGCCCGCGCGTGGGCGCGTCCCTTCGCCACGCTCGCCGCGGCCGCCGGTGTGGCCGTCGGAGCGTTCTTCGTCGCGAGCCAGGTCCAGTCCGCCCGCCACGCCCGGCCGAAGCCTCCGGCCCTCGAGGCGTCGGCGCCCGCTCCCGCGCCGCCGCCCGCCGCGGTCCCCGATGCCATCCTCCCCGCCGCGGCGCCGTCGAACGTGGCGCCCGCGGTGTTTCCCGCGTCGAGCCGTCCTCCCGTCCGCGCCGCGAGAAAGGCGCGCCCCGAGCTTCGCCAGCCGGCCGAGGACCTGCGCCTGAAGGCCGCGCTCGCCCGGATCGAGGCCGACCGCCTCAACGCGCGCGATACGGCCGGCGAGATCTTCGGCGAGGGCCGCGCGAGCGAGCAGGAGGGCGAGCGCCTCTTTCGCGAGCGCCAGTACGATGCCGCCCAGCTCGCCTTCGGACGCGCCGCGCGGCTCTTCGAGCAGGCCCAGGAGCTGACCTGGCAGGAGCGGGTCCGGCGCGCGGACCTGGCGCAGGGCAACTCGCTCCCGGAAGAGCCCTCGGCGCGGTAGGATGGCCGGCCTGTGACGCAACACAGGCTCGAGCCCGCCCGACTGAAGCCGGGCGTTTCCCCCGCCGACCTCCCCGGGCCCCGCCCCTCCGACACGCCGGCCGCGGGCGGCGCGCCTCGCGTGATCCGCGGGCAAGGCGCTGATCTTCTGGGACCCGAAGACGCCCGGGCCAGAAGCTCGACGCGATCGACACCGACCAGATCACGCCCGGCGGCCGACTGCGTCTCGGAGAGCCTCGACACGCTCGACGAGCGCTGGAAGGCCGGCTCGTTCCGCTACCTGATGCCCGACTTCCGCGCGCGCGTCCACCGCGGCGAGACGTTTCGTCGATCGCCGGCGACCGCTTCGCGATCGGCTCGTCGCGCGAGATGAGCCCGGCGGGGCTGAAGGGCGTCGCCGAGGAGGTCGGGCCTCGAGATGGTGATCGTCTGCGGCGACAACATGGGCGACATCTTCCGCCGCAACGCGTTCAACCTCGGCCTGCACGTCGTGCAGAGCCCGGAGGCGGTGGCCGACGCGCGGGACGGCGACGAGTTCACGTTCGACCCGGCCACGCGCGCGCTCGACGAACGAGACGCAGGGCAAGACCTACGAGCCGGTGCCGCTCACGCCCAAGGAAGACGAGATCCGGCCGAGCGGCGGCATCTTCGCGGTCGGCCGCCGCGAGTTCCGGGACGTCGGTCCGAGCGCGGCCCGACGATCGACTGGCCCGACGCCGCGACCGCGCGCGGCGCATGACGACGACCGAGCAGATCGTCTGGGCGCACCGCGTGGACAAGGACGCGGACGTCGCGCCCGGCGCGACGCTGCGCGTCTACGCCGACCTGCTGCCGGCCTCCGACGGCACGGCGCCGTTCGCGATCCACACGTTCAACCAGATCACCGGCGGCGAGCGCGATCTAGCCGCGCCAGGCCGCGATCGCCAACGATCACTTCGTCTTCACCGGGCAAGGACGACGACGACAAGCAGACCGGCGATCGGCCGGCGAGTTCGCGCGCATCCACGGCATCGAGAAGCCGTACTACGCGACGCCCGGCGACGGCATCTTCCACTTCTACTTCCCCGAGCAGGGCCTCGTGCATGCCGGGGCAGTTCATCCCCGGCGCCGACTCGCACAGCCGCGCCTACGGCGCCTACGGCGCGGTCGGCATCGGCGTGGGCTCGACGACGCTCGGCTTCGGCTGGTCGACCGGCTACATCTACTTCACGCTCGCCGAAGCAGCGCCGCGTCGTGTTCACGGGCCGGCTCCAGCCGTGGGTGAGCGGCAAGGACATCGTGCTCGAGCTGCTGCGGCGCTGGGGCGCGAAGCAGTCGCAGGGCATGTCGGTCGAGTTCGTCGACGCCGACCGGCAGCTGCCGATCGCCTACCGCAACACGATCGCCAACATGATGGCCGAGGCCGAGGCGCTGAACGGCATCTTCGCGCCCGACGAGATCACCGACGCGTGGTACCGCGCGAAGGGCATCGACCGAGCTGCCGTATCCGCGCGTCGCGCCCGGCGCCGACGCGCGTCTACGAGATCGACGAGACGCTCGAGCTCGCCGACGTCGTGCCGATGATCGCCAAGCCGTTCAGCCCCGGCAACGCGTTCCCGGCCGACGAGGTCGCGCGCGAGCGGATCACGTTCGACAAGGCGATGATCGGCTCGTGCACCAACGGCAGCTACGACGACCTGCTGCTCGGCGGCGCTCGTGCTCCGCGCCGCGCGCGCGCAGGGGCTCACGAAGGTCGGCGACGCGAGTTCGTCGATCTTCCCGGGCTCGGGCGGCGTCGGGCGGCAGATCGAGCGGCCGGACCCGCGGCTCGGCGGCGAGTCGATCGCCGACGTCTTCCGCTCCGTCGGCGGCGAGATCCGCGCAGTCGTGGTGCGGGCCCGTGCTTCGGCCAGGGCCCGGACGCGCTCACGCCGGGCCAGCGCGCGATCACGTCGTTCAACCGCAACTGGCAGAACCGCATGGGCGTCGGCGGCGAGGGCTACCTCGCGAGCCCGGCCGTCGTCGCCGCCTCGGCGCTCGCCGGCTACATGGCGCCGCCGTCCGAGCTCGGCCTCGAGTGGAACCCGGAGACCTTCGGGGTCTAGCGGAGGCCCCGCCCGCCTACGGCCCGCCGACCACCGGGGCGTAGAGGCCGCGCAGCTCCCGCTTCCACCAGGCGCCCGTGCGGCGGCGCTCTTCCGAATCGGTGAAGCGGTAGTCGTAGAGGACCGCGCGGACGTAGCGCGGCGGACGGTCCGGGAACGGATCGACGGCGAGGAGCGCGGCGACCTCGGGCGAGCCCTCGAGCAGCCGTCCCAGGAACCGCATCAACCAGGGATTGCTCCGGTAGTCCCCGAGCGCCGCGAACCACATCTGCCAGTCGAGCCGCGGCTGGTGCGGCGCCACGAACCGGGGACGCCGGAGCGGGTCGCCGGGCTTCCACCGGAACTCGTACGGACGCCAGGTCCCGCCGTCGTCGCTGCCCTCGATCACGATCTCGGGCCGCTCGGTCGTCATCACGGCGAAGAGGCCGTAGCCGTTGGCGCTCCGCAGCGGCGAGACGGCGCGATAGACGGCGACGAGCGGCGCGGGAATCGCCGGGCGCAGGCCGATCGAGGCCATGAACGGGACCGACGAGGCCGCGAGCAGGAGCGCCGCGGCGGAAACGAGGATCCCGCGCGGCCAGCGTCCGCCTCCGGCCGCCGCGGAAGCGGCCGCGCGCCAGCGGCCGGGAAACGCCTCGTCGTCGACGAGCAGGACCGCGAGCGCGACCGTCAGGAGGTTGAAGAAGGCGTAGTTGCCGGTCGCCGCGATGAGGACCTGGAGCAGGATGGTCATCGCGCAGGCGAAGCGCCGCAGGCGCCGCGGCGCGAAGAAGAGAAAGGGCACCGCGAGCTCGACGAAGAAGAGGAAGGCGCACGAGGCCGTCTGGAACCAGGCCGGGAGCTGGTGCATGAACCAGGCGGTCCAGGGCGGCAGCGGCTGGGTCTCGTAGTGGACCCGCAGCGCCGTGAGGTCCCGCCACGCGGCGTCGCCGCTCAAGAGCTTGACGACGCCCGAGGAGAGCATCAGCCGGAAGAGCAGCCACACCAGGAGGAATCGCGCGAGGCGCGGGCTCGCGAGCCCGCTTCGCAGCCGCAGGCGGGACGGCGCGGCGAGGAAGACGGCGAGGAGTCCCGCCTCCGTCAGAAGAATGTCCCACTGGAACTGGAGAAACGTCTGCCCCGCGACCGAGAGCGACAGGTACAGCGCCCACGCGGCCAGCGCGCTCCAGGCCGGGACGAGGCCGGCGGCGAGCGCGAGCGACGCTCCGATGCCGGCCGCGCACTGGAGGTGCAGCGCCGTGTCGCCGGCCGAAAGCCAGGACAGCGTCGGCAGCAGCCAGTACCGCCCGGCGCCGGTCTGCTGGCGCACCCAGTCGAGAAACTCCGACACCGGCAGGACGCCGCGCGCGCCGATGAGGCCGTCGATCTGGAACCGGAGCGACAGGAACGCGGCCAGGTAGCAGAGGCCGAGGAGGCGGAGGAACAGCGCGCCCGCCGCGGCGTAGGTCGGCGCGAGCGCGGAGCTTCCCCACAGGAAGCGCGTGACCGCCGTCGCCGCCGGCCGGTGACTCGCGACGAGCCGGTACGCGAGATCGAGAAGCGGCGCGAGCCCGGGAAGGCGGCGATAGGCGGCGAGCGCCGCGCCCGAGCCGGGCGTTTCGCCCGAGAGCGCCAGGACCGCTTCCGCGCCTTCGAGCACCTCGCCGTCGGGAAGGACGAGCTGGACGGCGCGAGCGAAGCGCTCCCTCGAGATCTCGGGAAAGCGCGCAGCGACCTCCTGCGAGGGCGCATAGTCCACTTTCGAGCCCGTGCGGGCCTTCCAGCGCGCGATCCAAAGGCGGCAAAAGCCGCAGTCGCCGTCGAAAATCGCCAGCGGACGCTCGGGAGGGCTCGCGACGCGCAAACCGTTGCCCATCGCGGCCAGTCTAAGCCGTGGTGCCGACCGGGAACGGCCTTTGCAGTATCTTGCCGCCAGGGAGGGAACCCGATGCCCACATGCCGAAAAGCGGTTCTCGCCGCGCTCTTCGCCTTACTCGCGGGCGCGGTCGCGCTCGCGCAGAACTATGACGGCTACCCGGACAACGACGACATCCGCCAGACCGTGGCGCGCCTCGCCTACGTCTCCGGCGATGTCTCGTTCGCCCGCGGCGACGATCCCGACGAGTGGCAGCCCGCGGACCCGAACGTTCCGATGACTCTCGGCGACCGCGCGTGGACGGCCGGCGGCCGACTCGAGCTGCAGGTCCACGGCGGCAACATCGTCCGCCTCGCCAACGCCACCGACCTGGCGGCCCTGAACCTGACGGAGGACACGAAGCAGTTCTCGCTCTCCGCCGGGGTCGCGTCCTTCACGATCCGCCGACTCGGAGACGACGAGGTCTTCGAGGTCGATACGCCCAACGCCGCGATCACGTTCGAGCGCCCCGGCGACTACCGGATCGACGTCCGGCCGGATGGCGACACGCGCGTGCAGGTCCGCCGCGGCCGCGCCATGGTCGCCTCGGGCGGGGGCCAGGTGCCGCTTTCCGCGGGCGACGCGATCCTCGTCGAGGGCTTCGAGCCGCCGCGCTACGACTGGATCGCGCTCGCTCCTCCCGACGGCTGGGACCGCTGGGTCGAGGAACGCAACCTGCGCTATGCCAACGTCCGCTCCTACCAGTACGTCTCGGCGGACATCGCGGGAGTCGAGGACCTCGACCAGTACGGCCGATGGGGCCAGGTCCCGGGTTACGGCTGGTGCTGGACGCCTTCATCGATCGTCCGCGGATGGCGGCCCTACCGGGTCGGCCGCTGGATCTGGCAGGACCCGTGGGGATGGACCTGGGTCTCGGCGGAGCCGTGGGGCTGGGCGCCCTACCACTACGGCCGCTGGGTGGTGTGGCACTCGCGCTGGTACTGGGTCCCGGTCGCGCCGCGCGTGGCCGTGGTCACGTACAGTCCGGCGCTGGTGGCCTTCGTCGGCGGAGGGCCCGGCTTTGCGGTCTCGGCCGGCTTCACCACGGACTACATCGGCTGGTTCCCGCTGGCGCCGCGCGATCCGCTCATCCCGTGGTGGGGACGGCCCGCCGTCAACGTCAACGTCACCAACATCACGTACGTGAACCGCACGTACGTCACGGTCGTCAACCAGACGACCTTCGTCTCGAGCCGGATCGTCACGAACAACTACGTTCGGGACCGCTCGGTCGTCCGCAAGATCGAGAGCGCGCCCGTCGTGCGCGGGACGATTCCGATCGTTCCGACGCGCGAGTCGATCCGGGTCCCGGCCCGGCAGGCCGCCCCGGCGCGCCCGCCGGCTTCCGCCGTCTCACGCTCGGTCGTCACGCGGGTGGCGCCGCCGCCCGCTCCTCCGCGCTTCGACGAAAAGGTCGCGGTCATTCGAGAGAACCGCGGACGGCCGGTCACGGCGAGCGAGGCCAACCGCATCGTGACGCGCGAGAGCCGCGGGTCGCAGCCGGCGCGGGCCGTGCGCCCGGCCGCGGGCGAGTCGGGCCAGATCACGCTCGCTCCCAGGACCGACGACGCGCGCGCGCCGAAGGTCGAGCCGGTGGCGCCTTCCCGGGGACGCCCGCTCGCGACGAAGGAGCAGCCCGAGGCTCCCTATCGCGAGACCGTCTCGACGACGCGCCAGAGGCCGCAGGCCGAGGAGCGCTCCCCCGCGCCGGAAAGAGCACCGACCCAGCCGCGCCCGGCCGCCCAGGAACGGCCCCAGAGAGAGACGGTCGACCGCGAACCGCCAGCCCGCCCGACCGCGCGCCCGGCGCCGGCCGCGGCGCCGGCACCGCCTTCAACTCGCGAGCGGTCCTCTGACCCACCCCCCGCCAAAGCGCCCACGCGGGTCCCATCCCCGGATCGGCAGTCACCGTCAGCGCGACCGACGCCGAAGAGCTCGGCCCCGCCAGCGCCGGCGCCCGACCGGAGCCAGCCGAGATCCGTGGTGCCGCGCGAGGCGGAACAGCCGGCGGAGCGCATCGCCCCGGAGCCTCGCGCGGCGAAGCCGACGAAGGCGGCCGTTTCGCCGGCGGCCGAGCGTGGTCGCGGGCGTCCCACTCCGAAGCCGACGCCGACGAAAGCGCCCAAGGACGGAAAGCAGTAGGGACGGTCTCCGGACTCTCTCCACCCCCGGATCGAGCCCCTGACGCCCGCCTCGTGCGGGCGTCTGGCATTTATGTACATATGGGTCAGATACTTAGAGTATCTCCAAACGTTGACTTTCTTGTACAGATTCAAATATGCTGCCCTTCTCATGGCTGCCGATAACTCTTCGATCCTCGAGATCACCAACCGGGAGTACAAGGCCGGGTTCGTCACCGACATCGAGTCGGAGTCGATCCCGCCGGGTCTGTCCGAGGACGTCGTCCGGCTCATCTCGGCGAAGAAGAACGAGCCGGAGTGGCTCCTCGAGTGGCGGCTGAAGGCCTACCGCCACTGGCTCACGATGAAGGAGCCGACCTGGGCGAACGTCCACTACCCGCCGATCGACTACCAGGCGATCGTCTACTACTCGGCGCCCGAAGGCGAAGAAGGACGGCGCCGAAGAGCCTCGACGAGGTCGACCCGAAGCTGCTCGAGACCTACGAGAAGCTCGGCATCCCGCTGCGCGAGCGGGCGAAGCTCGCCGGCGTCGCCGTCGACGCCGTCTTCGACTGCGTCTCCGTCGCGACGACCTTCAGGGAGCAAGCTCGCGAAGGTCGGCATCATCTTCTGCTCCTTCTCCGAGGCGGTCCGCGAGCACCCGGAGCTCGTGAAGAAGTACCTCGGCTCGGTCGTGCCCGTACACCGACAACTTCTTCGCCGACGCTCAACTCCGCCGTCTTCTCCGACGGCTCGTTCTGCTACATCCCGAAGGGCGTGCGCTGCCCGATGGAGCTCTCGACCTACTTCCGCATCAACGCGGCGAACACCGGCCAGTTCGAGCGCACGCTGATCGTCGCCGAGGAGGGCGCCGTACGTCAGCTACCTCGAGGGCTGCACGGCCCCGATGCGCGACGAGAACCAGCTCCACGCCGCGGTCGTCGAGCTCGTCGCGCTCGACAACGCCGAGATCAAGTACTCGACCGTCCAGAACTGGTACCCCGGCGACAAGGACGGCAAGGGCGGCATCTACAACTTCGTCACCAAGCGCGGCGCGTGCCGCGGCCGCAAGTCGAAGATCTCCTGGACGCAGGTCGAGACCGGCTCCGCGATCACCTGGAAGTACCCGAGCTGCATCCTGCAGGGCGACGACTCGGTCGGCGAGTTCTACTCGGTGGCGCTGACCAACAACCGCCAGCAGGCCGACACCGGCACGAAGATGATCCACATCGGCAAGAACACCGAAGACCACGATCGTCTCGAAGGGCATCTCGGCCGGCCACGGCCAGAACACCTACCGCGGCCTGGTCAAGATCCTGGCAAGGGCGCCGACGGCGCGCGCAACTACTCGCAGTGCGACTCGCTGCTGATCGGCGACAAGTGCGGCGCCCACACGTTCCCCTACATCGAGGTCCACAACTCGACCGCGCAGATGGAGCACGAGGCCTCGACCTCGAAGATCGGCGAGGACCAGATCTTCTACTTCCAGCAGCGCGGCATCTCGCCGGAGGACGCGGTCAACATGATCGTCAACGGCTTCTGCAAGGAGGTCTTCAAGGAGCTGCCCGATGGAGTTCGCCGTCGAGGCGCAGAAGCTGCTCGGCGTCAGCCTGGAAGGGAGCGTGGGCTAAGTGACACAGCCTCTGCTTCGAATTCAGCGACCTCCACGCCTCGCGTCGGCGGCAACGAGATCCTGCGCGGCCTCGACCTCGACGGTCAACGCCGGCGAGGTCCACGCCATCATGGGCCCGAACGGCTCGGGCAAGAGCACGCTGGCGCACGTGCTCGCGGGCCGGCCCGGCTACGCGGTCACCCGGGGCGAGGTCCTCTACAAGGGCCAGGACCTCCTCGCGATGGCGCCCGAGGAGCGCGCGCGCGAGGGCGTCTTCCTCGCGTTCCAGTACCCGGTCGAGATCCCGGGCGTGTGAACATCTACTTCCTGAAGGCCGCCGTCAACGCGATCCGCAAGCACCGCGGGCCAGCCGAGCTCGACGCGATGGACTTCCTGGCGCTCGTCAAGGAGAAGGCGAAGCTCGTCGAGATCGACGAGGACCTGCGTCAAGCGCCCCGTCAACGAGGGCTTCTCGGGCGGCGAGAAGAAGCGCAACGAGATCTTCCAGATGGCGGTGCTCGACCCGACGCTCGCGATCCTCGACGAGACCGACTCCGGGCTCGACATCGACGCGCTGCGGATCGTCGCCGGCGGCGTCAACCAGCTGCGCTCGCCCGGAGCGCGCGATGATCGTCGTCACCCACTACCAGCGCCTGCTCGACTACATCGTCCCCGACTTCGTCCACGTGCTCGTCGACGGGCGGATCGTCACGCTCCGGCGGCAAGGAGCTCGCGCTCGAGCTCGAGGAGAAGGGCTACGGCTGGCTCGAGAAGGAGCCGCCCGCGGCCGCCGCGGTGCCGGCCGGAGCGCCGCTGAGCATGCGAAGCGCGCCGCCGCTCGAGAAGGCCTTCGTCCCCGAGCGCTCGCCGCGGTCGCCGGCGAGCCGGCGTGGCTCGACGACGCTCCGCCGCGACGGCGTTCGCGCGCTTCGAGAAGCGCGGCTTCCCGACGCGCGACAGCGACGAGGACTGGCGCTACACGGGCGTCCAGCCGATCGCGCGACGACGGCCCTGGCGCCGCGCCGATCGCGGCGCCCGCGCGTCGACCGCTCGCCCTCGCCGAAGGGCGTCGCGCCGGCTGACGCCGCCGTCCTGAGGCCGCGCGGCGCCGAAGGGCAGCCTCGGCCGCGATCGCCGGCTTCGAGCAAGAGCGCCTTCGCCGCGCTGAACACGGCCCTGTTCTCCGGCGACGGCGTCGTGGTCGAGATCGAGCCCGGCGCCGTCGTGGCCGAGAGCCGATCGAGATCCTCCACGACTGCGGCGAGCCGCGACGGCGCCGGACGGCCGCCTATCCCCGGCGTGCTCGTGCTCGCGGGCGAGCGCGCCGAGGCCTCGATCGTCGAGACGCTACGCGGGCCGGCGGCGCGCAGCTTCACCGAACG
Organism: uncultured Acidobacteriota bacterium; assembly: GCA_963776755.1. GTDB lineage: Bacteria > Acidobacteriota > Thermoanaerobaculia > UBA5066 > Gp7-AA6 > DAHUXD01. The sequence continues at coordinate 667,391 of CAVZNW010000004.1, read as the reverse complement.
CCGTCACCGAGATCGCGCTCGCCGACGGCGCCAGCTCGAGCACACGCAAGCTCCAGCGACGAGCGACGGTCGGACGCGCCACGTCGACACGCTCGCGGTCGCGCCAGGCGCGCGGCAGCCGCTTCACCTCGCACAACGTCGCCCTCGGCGCCGCGCTCGCGCGGACCGAGCTCGACGGTCGACGCTCGCGGGCGAGGGCGCCGAGTGCGCGCTCTACGGCCTCTTCGTCGGCCGGCGACCGGCAGCACGTCGACAACCACACCATCATCGACCACGCGACGCCGCACGCGCACGAGCCGCGAGCTCTACAAGGGCATCCTCGACGGCGCCGCCCGCGGCGTCTTCCACGGCACGATCGTCGTGCGGCCCGACGCGCAGAAGACCGACGCCGACCAGACGAACAAGAACCTGCTCCTCTCGCGCGAGGCGCTCGTCAACTCGACGCCCGCAGCTCGAGATCTTCGCCGACGACGTCAAGTGCACGCACGGCTCGACGACCGGCCAGCTCGACGAGGAGGCGCTCTTCTACCTGCGCTCGCGCGGCATCGGCGAAGCCGAGGCGCAGGCGCTCCTGACCTACGCCTTCGCGGCCGACGTGGTCGAGCGGATCCGCGTGCCCGGACGTGCGGCGCCGCGCTCGAAGCGCGAGCTCGGCCTGCGCCTGCGCGGCGCGGCGGGGAGGCGCGCATGAGCACCGTCGCTCGCCGCCGACGACCGCGCGCCGCCTACGACGTCGACGCCGATCCGCCGGGACTTCCCGATCCTCGCGCACGAAGATCCACGGCAAGCCGCTCGTCTACCTCGACAACGCCGCCACGACCCAGAAGCCGCGCGCGGTCATCGACGCCGAGCGCCGGGTCTACGAGACGCTGCTACGCCAACATCCACCGCGGCGTCCACTAGCTCTCGGTCGCAGGCGACCGACGCCTACGAGGGCGCGCGCGAGAAGGTCCGCGGCGCTTCCTCAACGCCGCCGCGCGCCCGCGAGATCGTCTTCGTCCGCGGGCACGACCGAGGCCATCAACCTCGTCGCGCAGACGCTACGGCCGCGCAGCACGTCGGCCGCGGCGACGAGGTCCTGATCACCGGCCTCGAGCACCACTCGAACATCGTGCCCTGGCAGATGCTCTGCGAGGAGAAGGGCGCGCGGCTGCGAGTCGCGCCGATCGACGACGCGGGCGAGCTCGACCTCGACGGCGTTCGAGAGGCTCCTCGTCGCCCCGCACGCAGGATCGTCGCGGTCGCGCACGTCTCGAACGCGCTCGGCACGGTCATCCCGGTCGAGCCGGATCGCCGAGCTCGCGCACGCGCGCGGCGTCGCCCGTCCTGGTCGACGGCGCGCAGGCCGCGCCGCACATGCCGGTCGACGTCCGGGCGCTCGACTGCGACTTCTACGCCTTCTCGGGCCACAAGATCTACGGCCCGACCGGGCATCGGCGTGCTCTACGGCAAGGCGCGCGCTGCTCGAGGCGATGCCGCCGTACCAGGGCGGCGGCGACATGATCCGCTCGGTCACCTTCGAGAAGACGACCTACAACGAGCTGCCCTACAAGTTCGAGGCCGGCACGCCGAACATCGCCGGCGCCATCGGCCTCGGCGCCGCGATCGACTACGTCGACGGCGCTCGGCCTCGACCGCGATCGCGCGCGCACGAGCACGAGCTCCTCGACCTACGCGACCGACGCGCTCTCGGCGATCCCGGGCCTGCGCATCGTCGGCACCGCGCGCGAGAAGGCGGGCGTCCTCTCCTTCGTCCTCGACGGCGTCCACCCGCACGACATCGGCACGATCCTCGACCGCGAGGGCGTCGCGATCCGCACCGGCCACCACTGCGCGCAGCCGGTGATGGACCGCTTCGGCGTGCCGGCGACCGCGCGCGCCTCCTTCGGCCTCTACAACACGCGCGACGAGGTCGACGCCCTCGTCCGCGGCGATCCGCAAGGTCAGCGAGATGTTCGCGCTGATGACGCGACCTGCGCGACCTCTACCAGGAGGTCATCCTCGACCACAGCAAGAAGCCGCGGAACTTCCGCGCGCTGCCGGACGCCAACCGCCAGGCGGAGGGCTACAACCCGCTCTGCGGCGACCGCGTGACGGTCTACCTGACGCTCGACGGCGACCGTGATCGCGGACGTCGCGCTTCCAGGGCGCGGGCTGCGCCATCTCGAAGGCCTCGGCCTCGATGATGACCGAGAGCGTCAAGGGCAAGACGCGCGCCGAGGCCGAGGCGCTCTTCGAGCGCTTCCACGACCTGGTGACCGGCGCCAGACGGCGAGGCCGACGGCGCGGCCGACCTCGGCAAGCTCGCGGTCTTCGCGGGCGTGCGCGAGTTCCCGGTGCGCGTCAAGTGCGCGACGCTCGCCGTGGCACACGCTGAAGGCCGCGCTCGCAAGCGACGGAGCGACCATCTCGACCGAGTCCGAGGGCCCGCACAAGGGCAGCGGAGGGGCATGATGCAGATGCGCAAAGAGGCGACGGTTTCGCGCGACGTCCCCGCCCGCGAGATCCCGAGCGGGACGCCCATCACGCTGAAGGCGGGAGACCCCGTCATCATCACGCAGTCGCTCGGCGGCAGCTACACGGTCATGACGCCCGTCGGGTTCCTCGCCCGCATCGACGGCAAGGACGCGGACGCGATCGGCGAGACGGTCGTCGCCGCGGACGCCGCCGCCTCCGGAGGGCAAGACGACGGAGGAGCTCGCCTGGGACCAGCTCCGCACCTGCTTCGACCCCGAGATCCCGGTCAACATCGTGGACCTCGGCCTCGTCTACGAGCTGCGCGCTCACCGCCGCTGCCCGAGGGCGGCAACCGGATCGACGTCAAGTTCACGCTGACGGCGCCCGGCTGCGGCATGGGCGACGTGCTCCGCGAGGACATCAAGGGCAAGCTCCTGACGGTGCCCGGCGTCAAGGAGGCCGACGTCCAGGTCGTCTTCGATCCGCCGTGGAGCCTGCAGATGATGTCGGACGCCGCGAAGCTGCAGCTCGGGATGATGTGACCGGAGGCCGCACCATGAAACTGTCTTCGCAGGAAGAGTACGGGCTGCGCTGCCTTCTGCGCGTCGGGCGCGGGAGGCGAGGGCGCCAGCCTCACGATCCCGGAGCTCTCGCGCGCCGAGGGCATCTCCGAGCCGAACGTCGCCAAGATGATGCGGATCCTGCGCCGCGGCGGTTTCGTGACGTCGACCCGCGGCCAGTCCGGCGGCTACGCGCTGTCGCGGCCGGCGCCGAGGAGATCGCGTCGGCGCACGTGCTCGCGACGCTCGGCGGCCGGCTCTACGAGCCCGCGCTTCTGCGACGGCCATGCCGGCATCGAGCAGCTCGTGCACGCACATGCCCGACTGCTCGATCCGCTCGGTCTGGCGCATGGTGCAGAAGGCGGTCGACCAGGTGCTCGGCAAGATCACCCTGAAGGACCTGCTCCGGAGCGAGCCCGAGATGAACGCCTGGCGCGGCGGCTCGCCGCTCGCTGCCGACCTACTCGCCGCAGGCCTAGGAACCGCCGCCCCGCCCGCGACCGGCGGAGGATCAGGCCCCTTCGGGAGCTGCGGGCGAGCAGCCGAGCGCCTCGCGCCACTGCCCGCGGGCGTGGGCGAGATGCTCCCGGTATTCCTTCCAGTCGCGCCGGCTTCTCGCCTGGAGACTCGTTCCAGAGCGCGGCCGCCCGCTCGAGCGACTGATGCGCCGGTCGAGCCGATGCCGGATGGCTTCGTGGAGGTGCGAGGGCGTCGACGCGAGCTCCTTCTCCGCGCGGCCGACGCCGTCTGGAGGCGCGAGCGCTCGATGCGATAGCCGGGACGTGCGCCGCAGCCGGCGCGCGAGGCCGACGGCGCGAGAGCGACCGGATCCACCACTTGCTCGGGTCCCACTGGTACCAGCGGATGCCGTTGCGGAAGTCCGTCGGGAAAGCGGTGGTGGAAGTTGTGGTACCCCTCGCCGTTGGTCAGCGAGGGCGACCCACGGGTTGTCGCGCGCCGAGTTCGCCTCGGTGTAGGGGCGCGTGCCGTAGAGGTGCGCGATCGAGTTGACGAAGAAGGTCGTGTGGTGAATCGACGACGACGCGCAGGAAGCCGCCCCAGAGCAGGCCGCCGAGCGCGATCGCCGAAGGCCCAGCCGATCAGCGTCGGGATCCCGAGTCCGCCGACGATGCCGATGAGGTTCGAGAAGCGGTACTGGCAGCTGCACGAGCGGGTTCTTCTGCAGGTCCGGGCACGTCGTCGAACTTCCGGTCCGGCCGGGCTCTTGTAGAAGATCCACACGATGTGCGCCCACCAGCCGCCCCGCTGGATGTTGTAGGGGTCCCAGTCGTGGTCGACGTAGCGGTGATGCAGGCGGTGGTCGGAGGCCCAGTTGAGGATCGAGTTCTGCAGCGCCATGGCGCCGAAGAAGAGATAGAAGGCCTGGACGGCCGGGTGACACTCGTAGGTGCGATGCGCGAACAGCCGGTGATAGCCGGCCGTCACCGAGAGGCCGATGCAGGCGTAGAGCACGAGAAAGAGCGTCGGCTGCCACCAGGCGACGCCGTGCGTCAGCGCCCACGCGCCCGTGCCGACGATGCCGATGATCGGCGACAGGATGAAAAAGGCGATCCGGACCCAGTCTTTCTTGCGTTTGTTCACGTCAGCTCGTTTCTCCGCCCGGGCGCGCGTCCGCGGCCCAGAACTTCCATCGCTTCCTCGGTCACGTTCACGGCGATCTCCGCGCTCTGCTTCTTCTGCAACGTCTCGATCAGGCTGAAGATCTCGGGAGCGCCGGCGCCGAGGTCGTCCAGCAGGACCGCGAGGTCGCCGTCGCCGTACAGGTACCGGACGTCGAGCGTGCCCTCGTCGCGGCCGGAAACCCGGCCCACGAACGTCGCCTTGAATTCGTAGGGCGTACGGCCCGCCGGCTGGACTCGGATCTTCCAATCCTTATTCATGGACTTCCCCCGGCCGAAGTCGGCCGTGCCGCGCCCCGACTCAGTAACGGTTTCTCCCGCCGCCGCCGCCGCCCCGGCCGCCGCCGCCGCCCTCGGTCTTGGGCCGCGCGAGCGACACCGTCAGCGCCCGTCCGGACACTTCCTTGCCGTTCAGGCCGGCGATGGCCGCCTGGCCCTCCGCGTCGTTGGCGAACTCGACGAAACCGAACCCCTTCGAGCGCCCGGTGTCGCGGTCGGTGATGACCGCCACGGACTCCACGGCGCCGTAGGCCGTGAACAACTCCCGCAGGTCGTTCTCGCCGGTGTTATAGGAAAGGTTCCCCACGTACAGCTTCATGATTCCGCCCTTTCGAAAGCTCCGAACCCTCGGCGATGCTCGGACGGGAGGGCCCGCCGAGGCGCCCTCACGCCTTCTCGCTTCGACCGTTCGGATTGCCGGCAGGGGCCCGGAATGGGGCGAGCGGACGAGAACCTCATAAGAATAGCACGCGGGGCGCGGGCGGGGCCGAGGGTCGGCTGCGCCATAATGCGCCGCCATGCGGATCCTGATGCTGGCGGCCGAGGCGGCGCCGCTGGCCAAGGTCGGCGGACTCGCGGACGTCGTCGGCTCGCTTCCGCGTGCGCTCGCCGCGCTCGGGCACGAGGTCCGCGTCGTCATCCCGGGTTACGGCTCGATCGACTGGGTCCGCCACCAACCCCTGCGGGTGGCGCAGTTTCCGGTGTACACGCTCGGCGGCGCGGAGCAGGCGGAAGTCTGGCAGACCGAGTCCGGCGGCACGCCCGTGTACCTGGTGACCGGGCCGCCGATCCCGCAGGACCGCTGGATCTACGGCCGCACGATCGAGGAGGACGGGCCCAAGTTCGTGTTCTTTTCGCTCGCGGCGCTCTGGTCGGCGCAGGCCATGTCCTGGAAGCCCGACGTCGTGCACGCGCACGACTCGCATACCGGGCCCGCCGCATGGTGGCTCAGCACCGAGGGTCGCGAGAACCCGTTCTTCCGCGACATCGGCTCGGTCTTCACGATCCACAACCTGCCCTACGCCGCGCAGGGCGCCGGGCGTTTCCTCGGCAACTACAAGATCCGCCGCACCGACGCCCTCGCGGCGCTGCCCGAGTCCTACCGGGACTCCCTCATGGGACTGGGCATCCTCGGGGCCGACTTCCTCTCGACCGTCTCGCCGACGTACGCCCGGGAGATCCTGACCCCCGAAGGCGGCCACGGGCTCGACGCCGTGCTGCGGCTGCGGGCGGACCGCCTCGCCGGCATCTTGAACGGCATCGACGTCGATTCCTGGAACCCCGCCGCCGACCCCGACATCGCCGCGACGTTCGACGCCACGACGCTTCCCGAGCGCGCCCGGAACAAGACGGCGCTCCAGCAGGAGGCGGGACTCGAGCTCGACTTCCGAATGCCGCTGCTGGCGGTGGTCTCGCGCCTCGTCAAGGAGAAGGGCTTCGACATCGCCGCGCCGGCCGTGCGTCGCTGGCTCGAGAGGGGCGGCCAGTTCGTCCTCCTCGGGACCGGCGACCCGTCGCTCGAGCACGAGTACGCGGAGTTCGAGATGCGCTACCCCCGGCGCGCGAGCGTGCGGCTGCGCTTCGACGCCCGCTACGCGCGGCGCGTCTACGCCGGCGCGGACGCGCTGCTGATCCCTTCCCGCTACGAGCCCTGCGGCCTCGCGCAGATGATCGGCATGCGGTACGGCTGCGTCCCGGTCGCGCGCCGGACCGGCGGTCTGGCGGACACCGTGACCGACGCCGGCGAGCCGGGCGGGACCGGCGTGATGTTCGACGAATTCCACCCGTGGGCGCTCTGGGACGCCCTCGAGCGCGCGTTGAAGGTGTACGCTCAGCCCGCGAAATGGGTCGAGCTGCAGAAGAACGGCATGGCCCGCGACTTCTCCTGGTCGCGCTCGGCGAGGGAGTACGCGGCGCTCTACGAGCGCGCGAAAGCGGCTCGCGCGCCGGGGTAGCCCGAAGTTCGTGAGGGCGCGCGCGGTCATCCTCGCCGGCGGCGAAGGCTCGCGCCTGGGCGTGCTGACGGAGAAGCGCGCCAAGCCGGCCGTCCCCTTTGCGGGCAAGTACCGGATCATCGACTTCACGCTCTCCAACTGCGTGAACTCGGGCATTTCGGACGTCATGATCCTCACGCAGTACCGCCCGCACTCCCTGAACGAGCACATCGCGTCGGGCCGGCCCTGGGACCTCGACCGCGGCTTCACCGGCGGCGTGCAGATCTACCAGCCCTACCGCGGGCGCTCGGTCACCGACTGGTACAAGGGCACCGCCGACGCCATCGCCCAGAACCTCTCCTTCGTCGAGCGCGGCGCGCCGGACCTGCGTCCTCGTCCTCTCCGGCGACCACATCTACAAGATGAACTACGGCTGGCTCATCGCCTTCCACCTCGAGAAGCAGGCCGACTGCACGATCGCCACGCTGAACGTGACGCGCGACGAGGCGACGCGCATGGGCATCCTGGCGACCGACGAGAACCAGCGCGTGACCAAGTTCGTCGAGAAGCCGGCCGACCCGCCCGGCACGCTGGCGTCGATGGGGATCTACGTCTTCGGCCGGACGATGCTGTCGCAGGTCCTGACCGAGGACTCCAAGCGCCGCGACTCCTCCCACGACTTCGGCAAGGACATCCTCCCGCGCATGATCGCCGCGGGCCAGCGCGTCTTCGCGTACCCGTTCCAGGGCTACTGGGTCGACGTCGGCACGACCGAGGCCTACTGGCAGACGCAGATGGACCTGCTGAAGACGCCGCCGCCGGTCGACCTGAACGACCGCGCCTGGATCGTCCACACGCGCTCGGAGGAGCGGCCGCCGGTCGCCATCCACAACGGGGCCGTGATCCGCGACAGCATGATCACCGACGGCTGCATCATCTCGGCCGGCGCGCGCGTCGAGCGCAGCATCCTCTCCCCCGGCGTCTTCGTCGGGCCCGACGCGTGGATCCGCGAGTCGGTCATCCTGACGGACACGTGGATCGACGCCGGCGCCAAGATCGAGCGCGCCATCGTCGACAAGGCCGTGCGCATCGGGCGCAAGGCCCGCATCGGGAAGGCCGCGCGCGGCGAGAAGCCCGCCGACGGCGTAGGCATCACGACGATCGGCAAGAACGCCGAGATCCCCGACGGAGCCACGGTCCGCCGCGGGACCGTGATCCACACCGACGTGACCGCCGAGCAGTTCACCCAGGCCCCCCGCCGGCGCGCGCCGAGACGCAAGGCCTCCGCCGCACCCGCCTAGCGTCCTGTCACAGAAGTCTCGATAACAAACTCCCGGCTCGAAAGGCTCAAACGCTTGAAGAGAACGGGCCACGGGGCTCGTGAAGTCACCGGACCGCAGTAGCGGAACTTCGGTGACACCACACTGGCCCGGAGGACCGGGGCCCCCGTTGCGGGGACGAAACGGCAACCCTTTCCCCCGGGGCTTCGTACCCGCCTGCGATACCGCAAAGGAGATCCCATGCGCTCGCTCGCCCTCGCCGCTCTCTTTCTCGCCGCCGCCGTCGCCGGCGGGGGACCGCCGGGCCTCTCCCCCGCCGAGACGGCCCGGATCCGCGAAGTTCACGGCGCCTACCGCGCCGCCTGGCTCGCCAACGACGAGGCCCGCGTCCTCGCCCTGTTCACCGCGGACGCGGTGCTGCTGCCCCATCACGGCGTCGAGCCGGTCGTGGGAGAAGCCGCCATCCGCGCGTTCTGGTTCCCGAAGGGCGCCGCGCCGACGACGGTCACCGAGCTCGAGCAGCCGATCGACGAGATCGGCGGCTCCTGCGACGTCGCCTACATCCGCGGCCACTCGCGCGTCGCCTGGATCACCGGTCTCGGCAAGGACGCGAAGGCCGCCTCCAACGCCGGCACGTTCCTCACGCTGCTGCGCCGCCAGCCTGACGGCTCGTGGAAGATCACGCACCAGATGTGGGACGACCCGCCGCCGCGGCCCCGCTGAGCCCCGGGGCCGGCTCCGCGGCTGGCCCGCCGTTTGCACTGCCTCCTCCACGGCGGGTGCCTCTCGGTGAGGACAACCCGCATCCAAGGAGGTTTCTGATGAAGAAGACGATTCTCTCGGCAGCCATCGCTTCCGCCATCGCGGCCGCCGCGGTCGCTGCCCCCCAGGACAAGCCGCGCGACTCCCAGGCGCCGCAGGAAGTCCAGTCCGCGCCGGCCCCGGCAAAGGCCATGCGCGGCTCGATCACCTCCGTCGACGGCCCGATGAAGAGCTTCGTCATGAAGGACGAGGCGAGCGGCAAGGAGGTCACCGTCTACTGGAACGGCTCCACGAAGCTCAACGGCGATCTGAAGGTCGGCTCCCAGGTCTCCCTCGAGGCCACCGAGCAGTCCGGACGAACGGTCGCCACGTCGATCGAGGCGACGAGCGCGAAGAAGCCCTACTGAACCGTCACCAAGTTTCGTAGGATTCCTTCGTGAATCGCGGGCCGGGGAAGCGCTCCCCGGCCCTTCCCTTTCGGCACGCGTCTTCGGCGGGCGCGTACGAGCTCAATGCCGGCCGGGCGCGCCGATCGAGCGGCCGAGCCAGTCGATCGCCAGCTCCTCCGCCCAGTACCGCGGCCGCCAGGGCCCCGAAACGAAGCCGATGTGGCCGCCGCGCGAGGTCGCCAGGAACTCGACCGGCGCCGGCGCCGCCCGACGCGCGCGCTCGAGCGCCTCGGCCGGCAGGAACGGATCGTCCTCGGCCGAGAGGCAGAGTGTGCGCGTGCGGATTCCGGAGAGGTACGCGAGCGAGCTCGCGCGGCGATAGTAGTCGTCCGCGCCGGCGAACCCGTGGAGCGGAGCGTTGGCCGCGTCGTCGAACTCCCAGAACGTGCGCGCGGCGAGCGCCCGCTGCAGATCGATCTTCCCGGCCGCCTCGGGAAAGCGGGCGCGGACCTCGGCGGCCTTCGTCTTGAGCGTGACGAGGAAGCGTCCCGTGTAGAACCGGCCGATGGCGGTCTCCATGTAGCGCCCGCTCGCGGCGAGGTCGTACGGCGTCGAGATCGCGACGGCCGCGGCGATCGGGCGCGGGCCGCGCGACTCGCCGAGCCATTTCAGGAGGACGTTGCCGCCGAGCGAGACGCCGACCGCGAGGAGCGGCGTCGCGGGGTCCCGGGAAGCGAGGGTGCGCGCGAGAAAGTCGAGGTCCTCCGTCTCTCCGGAGTGGTAGAGCCTGGGCCGGCGGTTCGGCAGCATCCGGGAGAGGTCCTCCGGGTCGCGCGCGCAGGAGCGGAAGTTCATCGCCGCCCCGCGCCAGCCGCGCCGGCGGATCTCGAGAAGGAGGCCCTGTGCGTAGACCGAGTTCGAGCTGCCCTCGAGACCGTGGAGAACGATGACCTGCGGGCTGCCGGCGGGCCCGTCGACGTGATCGACGACCAGGTCGTCCCGGTCCGGAGTCTCGAGGATCTCGCGGCGCATCGGCACCTGCCGGCGGGAGCGCACGAGCCGCCCCCAGACGGTCTGCAGGTGCGGGCCGGGAAGCCAGCCGGCGGGGCGAAAGCCGTCGAAGGCCGGCCCGGCTCCCTCGCCCTCGCGCTTCAGGACGCCGCGGGCGCGCGCCGGCGCCGCCCCGCCTTCGTCATCCACGCCGGTTTCTTCGCCGCGACCTTGCGGTAGACCGGACAGCTCGGCACGTGCGCGCCGCGGAGGTAGCCCGTGCTCAAGGAGAAACGACTTCACGATCTCGCCGCCGGTGAAGACGAAGGTCTTCCTGAAGAGCTTCTCCCACTCCTTCGCCGTGCGCGGGTGATGCGCATCGAGCCACTTCGCGAACGAGCCGTGGGTCTCGCGGATCGCGAGCAGGCGCCGCGCGTTCTCGATGACCGCGGCGACCTTCAAGCGGTTGCGGATGATGCCGGCGTCGGCGAGGAGGCGCCGGCGATCGCGCGCGCCGAAGGCCGCCACCCTTGCGGGATCGAATCCGGCGAACGCGCGGCGGAAGTGGTCGCGCTTCTTCAGCATCGTCAGCCACGACAGTCCGGCCTGGTTGATCTCGAGCGCCAGCCGTTCGAGGAGCGCTGCCTCCGAGCGGACGGGAAAGCCGTACTCGCGATCGTGGTACGGGCCGTGGAAGGGGTGGCCCCTGGCCGCGCGGCAGTAGCTCATGGTGGAGGGACAGTCTACCGTCGGCGTATCATCGAAGATCATGAAGAGACTGCTGCTCCTGCTTCTGGTGGCCGGCATCGTCGCGTATCTCGTCGAAGACGCAAGGGCTCCTCGGGCGCTCGGCGCCCGACACGCCGCGGGGCTCCCCCATCGATCGCGCGCGCGCCGCGGCGGCAGCGAGCGACGTCGCGGACCTCCGCGGGCGAGGCGGTCGGACGCGAGGCCGACCAGCCCTCGGCGGGCGCCGTCTCCGAGAACATGACGCCCGACCAGGTGCGCGCGCTGCTCGGCTCTCCCGACGACGTCTCGACCGAGACCACCGGCTCCGGCGTCGCCCGCGAGACCTGGACCTACCGCAGCGTCGGCAAGACCGTCGTCTTCGAAAACGGCGTCGCCGTCTCCGTCCGCTGAGCCGGGGTCAGCCCTGAATAACTGACGTTTGCGCCCAACCCTCTGGGCGATAGCCACTTCGCACCTCGGCCTTAAACGTCAGAGTTTCAGGGCTGACCCCAAACGTCAGAATGTCAGGGCTGACCCCAATCAGGCGGTGGTCTTCTTGAAGCGGGCGACGGCCAGCGCGATGATGAGGAGGGTGTAGAGCGTCAGCCAGGCGACCGGCTGCCACAGCTCCACCAGGCCCGCGCCCCGCAGGATGATGCCGCGCAGCGACCTCGATGAAGTAGCGGGCCGGGATGACGCCGCGACAGGAGCTGGAAGATCTGCGGCATGCCGTCGATCGGGAAGACGTAGCCCGAGAGGAACACGAACGGCAGCAGGACGAAGATCGACATCTGCATCGCCTGCATCTGCGTCTTGGCGACGCGTCGAGATGAGCATCCCGAGGCCGAGGACGGCGGCGATGAAGAGGAGCCCGACGACGTAGAGCTCGAAGACCGATCCCTGGATGACGATGCCGAAGAGATACCGCATCAGGAGGATCGTCATCGTCAGCTGCACGTAGCCGATCAGCGGTGAACGGCAGGATCTTGCCGAGGATGATCTCGACGCGCGTGACGGGCGTGACCTGGAGCTGCTCGAGCGTGCCGCGCTCGCGCTCGCGGACGATCGCCGATCGCGGTGAACTGGATGAGCGTGAAGGTCAGGATGATGGCGATCAGGCCCGGGATGATGAACGTCGCCGTCCTCAGGTCCGGGTTGTACCAGGGCCGCACGCGCAGGTCGACCGGCAGCGACGACCACTTCCAGCCCGCCCGCGCCGGCCAGCACCCGGATCGAGAGCCCGTTGGCGATCCCGGACGCGATCGACATCGCCTGGCTCGACGTCGTCGTGTCGGAGGCGTTCACGATCAGGAGCGCGTGCGCCGGGGCGCCGCGGTGGACGTCCTTGCCGAAGTCGCGGTCGATGACGAGGCCGACGGAGGCATGCGCCGAATCGATCGCGCGGCGCAGCTCCTCGTAGGACGACACGTGGCCGACGACCTGGAAGTACTCGCGTCGCGGTCATCTTCGAGATCAGGTCGCGGCTCTCGACGGACTTGGCCTCGTCGAGGACCACCGTCTTCAGGTGCTTGACGTCGTAGTTGATCGCGTAGCCGAAGATCAGCGTCTGCATGACCGGGCACGAGCACGATCATGCGCAGCGTGATCCGGTCCCGCTTCAGCTGCAGGAACTCCTTCCAGGTCAGAGCGAGCAGCCGCTTCATGACGCCACCGCCGCCCGCGGCGCCGGCCTGCGCGGCGCGCGAGCGAGACGAAGACGTCCTCGAGCGACGGCTCGGCGGCCTGCGGCGTCGCCGAGGCGCGCCAGCGAGCCGCTCGCGGCGTCCGCCTCCCGCCCCCGTCGCGCGACGACGCGCAGGCGCACGCCGAAGAGGTACGCGTCCTCGAGCGCGGCGTCCCCCCGGATCCCGCGAGAGCGCGGCGAACGGGTCGCCCGCCGGCGACGACCTCGAAGATGCGGCCCTCGAGGTCGGTCTTCAGGTCGACGCGGCGTCCCCTCGGCGATCAGCGCTGCCGTCGAGGATGAAGGCCAGCCGGTCGCACTGCTCGGCCTCGTCCATGTAGTGCGTCGTGACGAGCACCGTCATGCCGCGCTCGGCGGCGAGCTCGTAGATCAGGTCCCAGAACAGCCGGCGGCCCCTCGGGTCGACGCCGCCGGTCGGCTCGTCGAGGAAGAGCAGCTCCGGCTCGTGGAGGAGCGCCGCGGCGAGCGCCACGCGCTGCCGCTGTCCCGTCGAGAGGCTCTCGGTCAGCAGCGGCCGGAGCGCCTCGAAACCGCAGCCGCTCCGCGAGCGACGTCGATCCGCTCCGGAGCCGCGCGGCCGTCGAGGCCGTAGATCGAGCCGAAGAAGCGCAGGTTCTCCTCCACCGTCAGGTCGAGGTACAGCGAGAACTTCTGGCTCATGTAGCCGAGGCGCCGCTTCCACTGCTCGGTGTCGCGCGCGACGTCGAGGCCGCCGAACCCCGTCGCCGTCCCGGACGTCGGCTCGAGCAGGCCCGTGAGCATCCGGATCGTCGTGGACTTGCCGGAGCCGTTCGGCCCGAGGAAGCCGAAGACCTTGCCCCGCGGCACGTCGAAGCTCACGTCGTCGACGGCGGTGAACGGCCCGAATCGCCGCGTCAGAGCTCGCGAGCCTGCGAGGAACGACTCGCCGGGTCCGGCCGCGCTCATGCCGCCCGCGTCGCCTTCCTCGCTCTTGAGCACGAACACGTCTTCGAGCGACGGCGCGAGCGGCGACCACGTCCTCGGGCGCGACGAGCCCCGAGAGCCGCTCGCGGACCGTCGCCGCGAGCTCGTCTCCGACGCCCGCCGCTCCGCGGACGTGCAGCCGGCTTCCGAAGAGCGAGACGTCGTCGACCTGGGAACTCGAGGCGAGGCGTTCGCGCACGTGCGACGCGATCCGACGATCGGACGACGAGCAGACGGCGCGGGTAGGAGGCGACGATCTCGTCGCGCGTGCCGAGGGCCGAGAGCCGTCCCTCGTCGAGAAAGCCGATCCGCGAGGCGTACTCGGCCTCGTCCATGTAGGGCGTCGAGACGACGATCGTGAGCCCCTCGTGGTGGAGCTCGTTCAGAGCAGGCTCCAGAACTCCCGCCGCGAGACCGGGTCGACGCCGGTCGTCGGCTCGTCGAGCAGGAGCAGCGGGGGCCGCGTCAGCAGCGCCGCGACGAGCGCGAGCTTCTGCTTCATGCCTCCCGAGAGCGCGCCCGCGAGCCGCGCGCCGAACCGGTCGAGGCCCACGCGACCGAGCAGGTCGGCGGCGCGGCGGCCGCGCCTCGTCGTCCGGCACGCCGTAGAGCCGCGCGCGCAGCCGCAGGTTCTCGTCGATCGAGAGGTCCTCGTAGAGTCCGAATCGCTGCGGCACGAAGCCGAAGGCCCCGTCGCGCTCGCGGACGACCGTGCCGGAGGTCGGCGTCGAGGAGACCCGCCACGAGCCGGAAGAACGTCGTCTTTCCGGCGCCGTCCGGCCCGATGAGGCCGAAGAGCTCGCCGCGCGCGATCGACGAGGTCGACGCCCTTCAGGGCCGGTGGCGCCTGGAAATCCGTTGACGAGCCGCGCGGCGCCTCGATCACCGCGGCCCGCTTTCCGTCGTCGACGGCGCACGTCCGCCGGCTGTCCGGGCACGAGCGGCGTCCTTCCAGCCGGCGTCGAGGTCGACCTTGGTCGAGATACACGAGGTTGACGCGCTCGCGACTTCGTCTCGACGGCCTTGGGCGTGAACTCGGCGTCCGGCGAGATCTCCGTGACACGCGCGCCGGAAAGGTCCTGCCCGGAAACGCGTCCACGCTGACCGCGGCGGCTCTGGCCCGGGCGCACGCGTCCGAGCTTGCGTCTCCGGGACGAACGTGCGGACGTAGAGGCGGTCGGCGAACGCCATCGTCAGCGCCGGCTGGCCGGCCGCGAGAAGCAGCCCCGGCTCGGCCATGCGATGGAGGATGACGCCGTCGGCCGGCGCGCGGATCTCGCGCCTCCTTGGCCACGGTCTCGGACTGCTGGAGCTGGACCTTCGCGCGATCGACGTCGAACGCGGGCCTGCTCGGTCTGGTCGCGGCGGGAGCCCTCGACGGCGAGACGAAGCTTCTCCTCGCTCGCATTCAGCGCCGCATCGGCGCGCTCGAGCTCCGTCTTCGCCCGGTCGTGGTCGCGGGCCGTGCCCACCTTCTTCTCCAGCAGCATCTCCTGCCGCTCGAGCTCCCGCCGCGCGAGAGCGGCGGCCGCGCGCCGATCCGCGCACCTCGGCCTCGGCGGCCGCGATCTCTGGCCCCCGGCTGCCGGAGGCGAGGTCCTCGTAGCGCGCCTCCGCGGAACGCAGGCCCTCGCGGTCGCGCTCGACGGCGAGCGCCGTCTCGCCGAGGTCGAGGCGCGCGAGCACGTCCCCGGCCTTGACGCGGTCGCCCTCGCGGACGAGGACCTCGACGACGCGCCCGGAGACCTTGGGCGCGAGGTCCACGAGGGGCGCTTCGATCCGGCCGCCGAGGTGGACGATCTTCCCGTCGTCCTTCGCAGCGGCACGCGAAGAGCGCGGCGGCGAGGACGGTGGGGACGAGGACCGACCGGACGAATCTCATCGGGCACCTCCGGCGGCCGCGACGGCCGGGCCGTCGTCGGCGAACTCGATGTGGTGCTGCGCGAGCAGCGTTCCGCAGGCTCGCGCGTAGTCGGCGAGCGCCTTGCGATAGGCCGTGAGGGCGGCCGTCCGGGTGCGGGCCGCCTGTGCGAGCTCGTTCTGGCGCGTCAGGACGAAGTAGTTGGACGTCAGGCCCGCCGAGAAGCGCACGTTCTCGGCCTCGAGCTGCGTGCGGGCCGCGTTCAGTCCCGCGCGCGCCGCTTCGATCGACTGCGCCGCGGCCTCGAGGGCGAGAGCCGCGGTCCGCACCTCGACGCCGACCCGCTGCTTCTCCCGGGCCAGAAGGATCGCCGCCTGCCGGCGCTCGGCCTCGGCGGCCGCCGCGTCCGCCTTCGCCGACCGGTTGCCGATCGGCAGCCCGAACGTGAATCCGACCGTGGCGTCGGGAAACGCGTTCTCTCCGATCGTCCCGTAGGACCGTCCGAGCCCGCCGATCACCTCGGGCGGAATCGTCACGGGGAAGCCGGGAATCGACACGAGGTCCGGGTTCACGGTGCCGGCCAGGCCGTACCGGCCGTACGAGGCCACGAGGTCGAACCGCGGCAGGATCCGGTTCTTCGCGGCCTGGCTGTCGACGTCGCGTTTGGCGAGGCCGGCCGCGGCCTCGGCCACTTCGGGCCGCCGTCCGGGAGCCTGGGCGAGCTCCGCGGGCACGTCGAGGGAAACGACCGGCGTCTCGGGGGAATCGCTCGGCCGGAGCGCATCGTCCCAGAGCGGGTCGGCCGGATCGTCGAGCATGAGCGTCTTGAGGTCGAGAGCGGCGCGCTGGGCGGCCTCCCGCGCCACGTAAAGGTCGACGCGGCGCCGCTCGACCTCGGCCTGAGGAACTGCGATATCCGACTCGGAGAAGAACCCGGCCTGGATGCGGGTCCGCGTCTCGGACTCCTGCACCTCGGCCAGTCGCACGGATTCCTCGCGGACCGCGACGTCGGAGAGCGCCGCGGACAGCGTCCAGTAGGCCCGCTCCACGGCGGCGACGGTGTCGGCGACGACGGCCTGGAGCTGCGCCCGGGACCGGTCGTGCTCGAGGCTCGCCACTTGGATGAGACGGCGCTGGGGATCGATCTCACGGTTCTGCAGGAGCGGCTGCCGCAGGTCGATCCCGACGAAGGTCGAGTAGGCCGGCGTCAGCAGCGTGAAGATGTTGTCGGTCGCGCTGCGACCGATCGTGGTGCCGAGGCTGACCGTGCCGCCCGTCGGCAGGAACTCCGTGATCGCGGCCTGGCCGAGAACGCCGTTCGAGGTCGGGCCGACCGAGCCCGGCGGCGCCCCCGAGAAGATGAAGTTGACGGCCTCCGTCTGCTCCTGCCAGCGGAAGTCCAGGCGGAACTCGGGATCGTAGGTGCCGTCGGCGCGCCGGAGATTGGCGGCGGCGGCGTCCACGGCCTCCTTCTGGATCGCGATGTCCTGGTTCTTGCCGAGGGCCCGGTCGATCGACTCCGAGAGCGAGATCTCGCGCTCGGCGGCCGGCGCTCCGGCCGCGGCAAGCGCCATCGTGACGGCCGCGAAGGCTCGCTTCATCGTTTCCTCCTCCGGGAGGCGGGCGCGACCGCGCCTCGCGTCCAGACGTCGAGCACGGTGTCGAGGTACTCGGGCAGCGGCATCGGCTTCTCCAGCGCCTCGACGACGTGCTGCAGAAAGACGAAGGAATGCACCGTCGCGAAGAACCGCGAACGCGGCCGCGCGGGGATCGTCGAGCGAGAGGCGCCCGCTCCGGACCGCGCGGCGGACCCAGTCCTCGAGGAACCGCAGGTTCTTCTGCGGCGGCGTCGGCCGCGCATTCGGATCGAAGGGCAGCGGCACGCGCCCGATGCCCGGGAGCGTCTTGAAGTAGACCCAGCGGGCGACGATCTGCCCGATCCGCGCTTCGAGGAACGGGACCATCGTCTCGGCCACGCGGCGCAGGACTTGCCGCGGGTCCTCGGAGCCGTCGAGCTTCTCGAGGAACGCGAGCGGGGCCATGTCCGGCTCGGGTGAGCCCATGCTGGCGAGAAAGAGCGCCTTCTTGTTCGGCGCGTGGCGCAGCAGCGCGGCGGGCGACACGGAAAGCTTCGCCCCGATGCCCGCGAGCGTGGCGCCCTCGAAGCCCCGCTCGACGAACGTCTCGCGCGCCGCCGCCAACACCTGCTCGCGCGAGACCCGCGCCGTCCTCCCCATATATAAGTAACTTATCACTAATTTACTATTGGGGTCAGCCCTGCATTCCTGACTCTTTGCTGGTGTAACCTCTGCAACCTATCTATGGAGGTTAGTGTTTCGAGCCCCATGCGCATCCATTCCGTCCAGGCCGGCAGGATTCGAAGCGTCGAGCACCGCGGCCGCACGGTCCGCACCGCGATCTTCAAGGAGCCCGTCCTCCTCCGCGTCCGGGTCGGCCGCCTCGGCATCGAGGGCGACGCCCAGGCCGACCTTCGCGTCCACGGCGGACCGGACAAGGCGGTCTACGCCTACGACCTCTCGGCCTACGCCCACTGGCGCGAGGCGCTCGGGAAGGACCTGCCCCACGGCCAGTTCGGCGAGAACCTGACGGTCGAGGGGATGCCCGAAACGGAGGTGCGGCTCGACGACGTCTACCGCGCCGGAACCGCTCTTCTCCAGGTCGTCTCTCCGCGCAGCCCCTGCTTCAAGCTCGCGATGAAGATGGAGGATCCGCAGTTCCCGAAGGCTTTCCTGCAGAGCCGGCGGACGGGCTTCTACCTCCGGGTGCTCGAGGAGGGCGAGCTCGGTGCGGGCGACGCCGTCACGCTCGTCTCGCGGGATCCGGAGGCGCCGACCGTCGACCGGACGGTGCGCGAGACTTTCGGAGTCTGATTCCCGGGGCGGCTACAGCGTCGCCAGGAGCTGGAAGTAGTCCTCGGGCGTGTCGGAAAGGCGGATCGAAAAGCCGCTGGGGATCAGGCGCGACAGCGCCGGCGGAACGCGGAACGAGCGGACGACCTTGCCCCGAACCGCGATCCGCTTGCCCTCGGGCAGGTGGAGGTTCGCGGTCAGGAACGTCCCGGGATTAGGCAGCCGGATGGAGCGCACGAAGATCCCCGTCGGCGAAACGTCGTAGGTGAAGCCGTTGCACGGGGCTCCTTGGAGATTGAACTCGACCAGGAACCGCCGCTTCTTGCGCGCAAAGCTGCGACGCTCGGCCATTTCCGAGTCGATTCTCCGCCCACGCCGCGAACGGTTGCAAGCAGAAAGAGCGAATCGAGCGAATGCGGCGGCGGCTATCCGGCGACGCGGGTGAAGACGACTCCCCTCACCCGTCCGGCGTCGAGGGTGAATCCGGCGGCCTTCTTCCCCGGCCCCCGCCGGAAAGAGAGGCTCATCCCCTCGACCGTGAAGGCGTCCCTCACGGTGGGCGTCAGCGGATCCTCCGGCAGGCCCCGGTGGCGGATGACGAGCTTGCCTCCCTCGGCCGCCAGCCGCCAGATCGTGTCGAGCTCCCGGCTGGCGTACGTGCCGGCCAGATCCGCGATCTCGGCCGCGGTCGGCGTCCAGCGGTCGACCGGCTCGAAGGTCTCGGTCTCGACCTCGCCGTCTTCGGTCGTCGTCACCCGGAGCCGGGGCCGCGCTCCGCGGGCGCCCGGCTCGAAGACCACCTCGCGGCGGCGGTCGCCCCCCGGGCGGACGACCTGGTAGAGGTTCGGCCCGGCGGGGTTCAGGCCGTACGGCTTGCCGCCGATGTCCGCGACGAGCGCCCCCTTCTCGAGCGAGAGCATCACCAGTTCGCCGCCGACCGGGTTGCGGTAGGCGCCCACCAGGCCTGCGGCTTCCGGCGGCGCCGGGGCCGCGGCCTCGGCCGCCGTCTCCGGCTTCGCCACCGCCGGCGTCATCAGGTCGCCGAGGTACACCTCCGCCACCTTCTGCGCGAGCCGGCTCGGGTTGGCCGTCCCGCCGTTGTTGCACAGGCACGCGACCGAGAGCTTCTGCTGCGGGAAGCGCATGAGCTGCGCCCGATAGCCGGCCCACGAACCGCCGTGGGTCACCGCCGGGAGCCCCCGGTACGTGCTCACGTACAGCGCCGACGCGTACTCGAGCTTCTTCCCGCTGTTGAGCACGCCGACCTCGTGCATGGCCTCGAGGACCTTCGCGTCGCCGACCTTCGGGTCGTAGAAGTTCTGGTCCCAGCGCAGGAGGTCCTCGACCGTGGTGAGGACCGCGCCGTCGCCGGTCTGCTCCCAGTCGGACATGTCGATCCCGAAGACGCCGTTCCTGCCCTTGCTGTAGCCCGTCGCGCGGTCGGGGACGATCCGCGTGTGCGAGTCGTTGAACTGCGTGTGCCGCATGCCGAGCGGGACGAAGATGCGCTCGGCCGCGAAGTCGCGGAGCGACTGGCCGCTCGCGCGCTTCACGATGACCGAGAGCAGGAAGTAGCCGGTGTTGCAGTAGAGGTGCTCCTCGCCGGGAGCGAAGTTGGGCGCCGTCTGCCGCGCCATGATGTCGAGGACGTCGGAATCGACGGTGAGGTCCTCCGTCATGACGCCCTGGAGGCTCATGAGCTCGATGTAGTCGCGAAGCCCGCCGGTGTGGTGCAGCAGATGGCGGATCGTCACCGTCTTTCCGTAGGACGGGATCTCCGGCACCCACTTGCGCACGTCGTCGTCGAGCGAGAGCTTCCCCTCGCGCGCGAGCAGCTGGATCGCGAAGGCCGAGAACTGCTTGGAGGTCGAGCCGATGTCGAAGACCGTCTGCGGCGTGTTCGCGACGCCGAGCTCGAGGTTCGCCATGCCGTAGCCCTCGGGCGTATTCGATCTTCCCGTCCCGGAAGACGCCGAGCGCGCAGCCCGGCGAGTCGCGAGCGGTCGTAGTCCCGGAAGAGCTCGTCGACCTTCGCCCGGAGGTCGGGGCCCTCGGCCCGCGCCTCGCGGAGGGGAAACGCGGCCAGAATCAGGACGGCGAGCGGGAGGGCACGGCGCATGGGACCTCCGAATTCGCGGCGGATCTTACTGCGGTCCGGCCTCGAAGGCCTCGATCTCGCGCCGGCGCTCGGTCGAGAGAGGCACCTTCCGGCGCGCGCGCCAGTCGTAGCAGACCTGCGTCGTCATGGCTTCCGCGACCAGGCGCCCGTCGGCCCCGGTCACGCGGTAGGAGAAGTCGAAGGAGGAGTTGCCCATCCGGGAGACGTGGATCTCGACCTCCAGGACCTCGCCCATGTGGGAGGACGAGCGGTAGTCGATCTCGCTGTGCGCCACGACGAAGTCGATGTCGAGAAAATCCATCGAGCCGCGCATCGCCAGCCAGTATTTCTGGCGCGCCCACTCGAGGTAGCGCAGGTAGGCGACGTTGTTCAGGTGCCCCATGGCGTCGACGTCGCCGTAGGGGACTTCGACGGAGAGTTTCAACGGCCTGGGACGTCGGACGCGGAATTTTTCATGCGCGAACGATAGACCGATGACGGTCGATCCACCAGCCCCACGGTACGAAGAGCCACATCGCCAGCCCGGTGAACTCGACGACGCGCTCGCTCGGGGGCGGAGGGCCCGCGATCGAAGCCACCCAGGTGACGGCGAGAAACGCAACGAGCGCCCAGAAGGCCCACACGCCCGTCCGATCCTTCGCCGATGTCGTCTTGAGATACACGAGGAGGCCGCCCCCGAACACGATCGCCTCGGTGGCGACCGTCAGCGGGACCGAGTTCCAGAGCGACAGTCCGACGTACGGCCCGGCGGCTCCGACCGGCATGTCCGGGCGATGGACGATCGCATCGAGGATCCAGTGGCTGACCACCCCCGCCGCCATCACCCAGGCGCAGGCGCGGCTCTTCCGAAGGACGAAATAGAGCCCGCCGATAACGAGACTCCACGCCGCGAGTCCCACGAGGCTGTGGCTCCACGGATAGTCGTAGAAGTCCATCGGCGTCACACGGGTGGCCCCCGGCGCAATCCGGAAATGCTCGATCCCCGCCAGCGCCGTGATCCAGAACAGCAGGTCGGCCCACTGGGTCGCGAGAAAGAGCGTCCCCAGCGAGACCGCGGGAGCGAGCCGCTTGCCGGCGAACGAGAGACCGAAGTGGCCGAGGAACATCGCTCCATCGTAACCGCACGATCCTGCGCGGCGCCTTGCGCGATTTCGGCCGAATGGATAGGCTGCTGTATCAAGAGGAAACACCCTGGCAACGCGGAAGGCTCGATTCTTGCCTCTCGTCTGGACGGCGCTGTGCGCCGCCGCGACCGCCAATCGCCGGAAAGGAACTTGCATGCCCGCTCGCACCCGCGGCATTCTTCTCGCTCTCCTCGTCTCCGCGTCGCTCGCTGCCCCGGGGCGCGCGGCCACGTGCAGCTCGAGCGTTTTCGTCGAGGCCGCCCAGTACCCGGTGGGTCGCGATCCCGTCGCCATCGTGCTCGGCGACTTCAACGGGGACACGCACCTCGACGTCGCCACGGCCGACCAGAACGACGGTACGGTCTCCGTTCTGTTGAACGACGGCACGGGAGCATTCGGTCCGGCCATCGCCTCGCCCGTCGAGAATGCCCCCTACTCGCTGGCGGCCGCCGACCTCGATGGCGACGGAGCCCTCGATCTCGTCGTCGGCGTCTACTCCGGCGTGCGCGTGATGCTCGGCAATGGCGACGGGACCTTCGCGGCGGCGGTCCCCTACCCCGCGGGCAACGGCGGGGTGTACACCGTCCTCGCCGCCAGCCTCGATGCCGGCGGGACGGTCGACCTCGTCCTCTCGAGCGAATACAGCTCCTTCATCTACGTTCTCCTCGGCGCCGGTGACGGCAGCTTCGGCGCGGGGACGCCATTCCCCGCGGGGGGGCAGACCCGTGACCTCGCTCTGGGCGACTTCGATGGAGACGGCGCCGAAGACGTCGTCGCGGCCAACGGGCAGAACAGCACCGTCTCCCTGCTCCTGGGCTTCGGCAACGGCACTTTCGCCGCGCCCTCGTCCTTCATCGCGGGCTCCAGCCCGAGCCGGATCCTCGCGGCCGATCTCGACGACGACGGGGACCTCGACGTCGCGGTCTCCACGGCCGGGTACGTGTCCGTACTCAAGGGAAACGGCTCGGGCTCCTTCGGCGCCGCGCTCCAGTATCCCATCGCGTATCCGGGCCCGATCGTGGCCGGCGACTTCACCGAGGATGGCAACGTCGACATCGCCGTGCTTCGGTACTCCGACTACTACAATTCCTCGGCCAACCGCGTATCGATCATGGAGGGGAACGGAACCGGGGCCTTCCTGCCCCCGGGACCCGCCTTCCACTCCGGCTTCGGCGGCTCGGACCTCGCGCCGGGCGATCTCGACGGCGACGGGCGCGCCGATCTCGCGGTCGCCAACATCGGGCTCGAGACCGTCGGCGTCCTGCTGTCGAGCGGTGGCGGAAACTTCGTCGCCGCCCGCAGCGTCGACGTTCCGGTGCCGTCCCAGACCCTCGCGGGCGGCGACTACAACGATGACGGGATCCCGGATCTTGCCCTCGGCGGATATTCGAGCGTGGCGGTCATGCTCGGCGACGGCGTCGGCGCGTTCCACACCTCGGACTTCCTGAACGTCGACTCCGAGGTGGCTGCCGTGATCGCCGCCGACTTCACCGGCGACTCGATCCTCGACATCGTCGCGCTCGGCCGGTACTACCAGTTCCGGCTTCTGAAGGGACTGGGCGACGGGACCTTCGAGGCGCAGCCCTGGGTCTCGACCAACTCCTACCCGAACCGCGCGGCGGCGGGTGATTTCAACGGCGACCAGAAGCTCGACCTCGCAATCACCTTCGGCTGCTGCAGCGACGGGGGGCTCGCCATCTACCCCGGCAACGGCGACGGGACCTTCGGAGCGCCGGCGATGATCTCGTCGCCGAACGTGCTGTTCGCGGTGCTCGCCCGGGACCTCGATGGCGACGGCCACGTCGACCTCGCGGCCACCAGCCCGGAGGGCAGCGCCGCCTGGGTCTTCCTGGGCCACGGCGACGGGACCTTCGAGCCCGCCGCCGCCTACCCCACGCAGTCCGGGCCGCGGTCCATCGACGCGGGCGACCTGACGGGCGACGGAATCCTTGATCTCGTCACAGCCAACCACGACTCCCAGAACCTGTCGGTGCTCCCGGGCCTCGGGGACGGGACGTTCGGGCCGGGCGCCGTCGTGGCCGTCGGCCGGCCGGCCACGTTCGCAGCCCTCGGCGATTACGACGGGGACGGGATCCTCGACGTGGCGTCCGCCAACGGCGAGCAAAGCTCCGTGTCGCTCTTCCTGGGCTACGGCGGCGGGAAGCTCGCGTCGCCGGTGACCTACGAGACGGACCGCGAGCCGGACTTCCTCTCGATCGCGGACTTCGACCTCAACGGCTCGCTCGACCTCGCGGTCGCGACCCCGGGCGACATTTCGGTGACGATGCTCCTCAACAGCCGGCTCGGCGTGGCGCCTCTGCCTGCCTCCGGCGCGTGCCTCGGCGGGGCCGGGACCCTGCACGCCTTCGCGGCCGGCTACGGCCCGCTCGCCTACCAGTGGCGCAAGGACGGCGCGCCGCTGTCCGACGGCGGCAACGTCTCGGGCGCCACCGCGGCGACCCTCGTCATCGACCCGGCCGGCGCGGGCGACGAGGGAAGCTACGACGTGGCCGTGACCGACCTCTGCACGACCGTCGTCTCCAACGCGACGCCGTTCGCGGTCGAGGCGCCCCCGGGCCAGCCGGACATCGCGATCGACTCGCCGCCCGCTCCCGGCGTGGCCGGGACCGCCTCGGTGCCCGCGATCGGCGGCCACACGTATCTCTGGACGATCGGCGGCGACGCCGGCGCCTTCATCGCCTCGGGACAGGGCACGTCGCAGATCACGTTCCTCGCCCAGATCCCGGGCGACGTGACGCTCGACGTCACCGACTACAGCGCGCCGGGCTGCGGCACGGCGGCGGCGTCCCTCGGGGTCCCGGTCGACTTCTTCGACGTCCCGCCGGGCCATCCCTTCCACGCGGACATCGTCAGGATCGCGCGCGACGGCATCACCGCGGGATGCGGCGGCGGAAACTACTGTCCGGCGGATCTGGTCACCCGCGCGCAGATGTCGGTCTTCCTCCTCAAGGGCAAGAACGGCGCCGGCTGGCTGCCCGAGGACCGCCCCGATTACTTCGTCGACGTTCCTCCGGGCAGCTTCGCCTCGGAGTGGATCAACTACATCGCGTGGCTCGGCGTGACGAGCGGCTGCGGCAACGGGATCTACTGCCCCGGCGCTCCGGTGACCCGGGCGCAGATGGCGGTCTTCATCCTCAAGATGCTCGGCGAGTACTACCCCCCGTACGGACCGCAGATCTTCGACGACGTGCCGAACAGCGCCTTTGCCGCGAACTTCATCGACGAGATCTACAACCGGGGCATCACCGGAGGCTGCAGCGTGTTCCCGAAGCTCTACTGCCCGGAAGGTCTCGTCACGCGGGGCCAGATGGCCGTGTTCCTCGTGCGGGCCTTCCTGGAGCCGGTCCCCTAGCGCCGGCCGTGCGCGATCTGCGCGGCCTCGGGCAGGCCGCGCAGGCGGAGCATCGCGAGGATCCCGAGCAACGGGCCGGGCGCGAGGGCCGCGAACGCCCAGCGCCAGCCGACCATGCCGGCGACGCGCGGGACGAGCTCGATCGAGACCATCGTGATCAGGAAACCGACGCAGGTCTGCACCGTCAGCGCCGTTCCGACGTACCGCGGGTCCGAGAGCTCGGTGACGCAGGCCGAAAACTGCGCCGAGTCGGCGACGATCGAGGCCCCCCAGATGACGGCCACGACGAGGAGCAGCGTCGGGCTGCCGCCGAAGAGGAGGCCGATCGTCAGGCAGCAGGCGCCCGACACGGCCATGGCGAGCGAGGTCACGGCCGTGCGTCCGAAGCGGTCCGCGGCGAAGCCGGCGAGCACGCACCCGGTCGCGCCCGCGCCGATCACGAAGAACGCCGTCAGCTCCGCCAGCGCCGGCCGCGGGATGCCCCGCGCCGCGAAGCTTTCGCGCACGAAGACGGGGAACCAGGTCCACATCGCGTAGAGCTCCCACATGTGCCCGAAGTAGCCGAAGTCCGCCAGGCGCACCCCGCGGTTGGAGAAGACCTTCGCGATCTGCCCGGCGTCGAACCTCGCGGCAGGCGCCGCGTGGGGCCCGTCGTGGACGAAGAACAGGACGAGCGCGCCGCCGGCGACGGCCAGGACGGAGACCGCGAGAACGTTGACGCGCCAGTCGGCGCTGCCCACGGCGTTGACGAGATAAGGGAAGCCCTTGCCGAGGGAGATGCAGCCGACCAGGACCCCGAGCGCCATGCCGCGGCCGCGGCGAAACCAGCTGGCCATGATCTTCATGCCGGGCGGATAGACGCCGGCGAGGAAGAACCCGACCGCGAAGCGCAGGGCGACCGCGCTCGCGGGGCCGCGGGCCGAGAGGGCGAGGGCGGCGTTGGCGCCCGCCCCGAGGACGGCGGACGCGGCGAAGAGCCGCCGCGTCGAGAAGACGTCGGGCAGGTTGCCGAGGGCCGACACGAGCGTGCCGGCGACGAAGCCGAGCTGCACGGCGAGCGTGAGCCAGGTCGCGCCCGAGTCGGAAAGCCGCCACTCGGCCTTCAGGGCCGGCGCCACGGCGGAGCCCGAGAACCAGAGAGACATCGCCAGCAGCTCCGCGCCCGCGATCAACGCGAGCGCGCGCCAGCGCGCCGAGGATTCGGGAGCGGCCGGGGACGTCATCGCGGCTAGCTTGCCACAGCGAAGCCGTGGGGCCTGACCTGCATCCCTGACTTGTTGCCCGGCTCCCGGAAAGAGTCAGAAGATTCAGGGCTGACCCCAAGTGTCAGAGATGCAGGGCTGACCCCGCCAGACGCTAGACGAGGTCGAAGGCGAGGAACTCGGCCGGACCGGGCCCGGAGGCGGCGAAGCGGAAGTCGGTCTCGTCGGAGGCGGCGAGGCCGTCGCCGGCCGAGAGCGTCTGCCCGTTGACGTCGAGGGCTCCGCCCAGAACCTGGACCCAGAGGTGACGGCCGGGCGCGAGCATCAGCGCGACGGACTGCCCCGGCTCGAGGAGCGAGGCGTACATCCGGACGTCCTGGCGGATGGCGATCGAGCCGTTCTCGCCCGACGGGGAGACCACGAGGCGCAGTCGTCCGCGCTTCTCATCCGCGTCGAACCGCTTCTGGTCGTAGCGCGGAGGCAGACCCTCCGCGCTCGGCATGATCCAGATCTGCATGAAGTGCACGGGCTCGGTCTTCGAGGCGTTGAACTCGCTGTGGCGCACGCCCGTGCCGGCGCTCATGTACTGGACGTCTCCCGGCGTGATGACCGACCCCGTCCCCAGGCTGTCCTTGTGCGCCAGCCCGCCTTCCAGCACGTACGACACGATCTCCATGTCGCGATGTCCGTGCGTTCCGAAGCCCTGGCCGGGGAGGACCCGGTCCTCGTTGATGACGCGCAGGTCGCGAAAGCCCATCGCGCGCGGGTCGTGGTAGTCGCCGAACGAGAACGTGTGGCGGGTGTCGAGCCAGCCGTGGTCGAAGTGGCCCCGCTCCTCCCCGCGCCGGATTCGGATCATGGGAACCTCCGGCGCAAAATACGTCCGCCCCGGCGCGAACGGTTCAGGCCGCGCCGGGGCGGGGGCGAATCCTCAGGGATGGCTCGGGTCAGGGCGCCAGTGCGCCATGGGCGGACCAGCTGTCTCCCGAGATGTTGTCGACGCTCGCCCCGTAGGAGCTCCACCACGTCGACGAGTTGGTCGTGAACTGGAGGGCGATGTCCCCGTACGACCCGTCGTTGGGGATTCGGACCTGCATCATCGAGTAGGGCGGCACGCTGATCGTGAACGACGAGACGCTCGACGAGACGATCGAAACCGTGAACGTGCGGGCCACGCTGTCGAGATTGACGACCCCGGCATTGGTGCGGAACCTCTGATCCGACCGCAGGCCGAGCGCGGTCGTGCGGGCTCCGGCCGGGGCGTCCTGCACCGGCACGGCCGGGAACATCTGAGAGAGCGTTCCGCCGGCGGAGTTGGTCTGGAAGAGGCGCGCCGAGCCGTCGAGTCGGGCGTTGGCGTCGGGGTTTCCGGCGCTGTTGACGCCGACGATCATGATCGAGCCCAGTCCGTTGTTGATGCCGAGCCCCGTCCCGAAGAAGTCGTGCCAGTAGGTCATGAAGTTCGCAGGCAGCGTGTAGGTGTACGGGTTCGCGCTTGCGTTGTTCTGGCCCTGCTGCATGAAGAAGATCCGCACGTCCTGCGGCGTCGACCGGTAGTTGATGAGCATGAGGTCCGACTGCCAGCCGGGGATCTTGCCCAGGATCGGGAACAGCAGGTCCGGCGAGGCCGAGTCGAGATTCAGCGCCTTCTCCCGGAACCCGCGCAGCTCGTCGATGGCCTGGCCGGCGCTCGCGCCGCCGCCCGCCAGGGCCGACGTGCCCTGCTCGACCCCGAGAGAGGACTGCTGGGCGAGCGCGCTCACCGAGGAAACCAGGAGCACGCTGGCCAGGACCAGGAGTTGCCGGATCGAGTCGGTTCCCGAGTGCCTTCGGACGTCCATGGACATCTCCACTTTCCCGCCGTCGACCGAGGACCCGGCTTGCGGCCGGCGAAGCCGCAGCAGGCGTTTGTGATGTCGGCGTCGATTCCGTTGGAGGAAGCTTAACCCCTTCCGGGTCCGGCGCTGGAGACCTGGATCACCTCGTGGCCCGCCGGACCGTCCCGCGCCGTCGGTTCGGCGCGACGGCGCACGAGGTCGCTTGACTGGGAAACTCCATACATCTATAAGAGTCGATATATGAAGAACGAGACCGGGCTCGTCCTGGCCTTCAAGGCGCTGGGCGACCCGACGCGGCTCAAGATCCTCGACCTGCTGCGGTCCCGCGGCAAGTCGTGCTGCGAGTTGATCGCGCGCGACGAGCGCGGGCTCTGCGCCTGCGACATCGAAACGGCGATCGGCCTGTCGCAGGCCGCGATCTCCCATCACATGGGCCTGCTGCGCCGCGCGGGTCTCGTGGAGGCCGAGAAGCGCGGGCGCTGGATCTTCTACCGCCGCAACGAACCCGCGCTCGCCGGCCTCGCGGAGGCTGTGGCGAAGGCGGTGTGACCCGGCCCTAGCGTTCCCGCCGCGGCCCGGGGATCTCCGCCCTCGGCGGCCCGGATCGACTCAACGGGTTCCGGCCGCCGGCGCCGCCGCTACCGTGATGTTGCGCCGTTCGAGGAGGACGCCCGTCGCGCGCGCGAGCCCGGTCGCCGCCTTCCGGTAGTCGGTCAGGGCGTCGGTCTCGGTGACCCGCGCCTGCGTGAGCTCGTTCTGGCGAGTCAGGACGAGAAAGTTCGTCGAGAGGCCGACCGCGAAGCGCTCCTGCTCGGCATAGAGCTGGATCTGCGCGGCCTCGAGACCGGAGCGCGCCGCGAGGACGCGCTGCCGCTCCGTCCGGAGGGCGCTGAAGGCATTGCGCACCTCGGCCTCGACCTGCTGGCCGGTGCTCTGGAGGTTCACGATCGACTGCTCGAGCTGCGACTTCGAGATGGCGAGGTTCGCCTTCGCGGTCCGGTTCTGGATCGGCAGTGAGAAGGCCAGCCCCACGGCGTAATCCGGAAACCGGTTCTCCGAGATGGTCCCGTAGGAACGCCCGGACGCCCCGAGCAGCGGCGGGGGTACGACGAGCGGCTCGCCGTTGAAGTTCTCCGCGTCGGGGTTCGCGCTGCCGGCCAGGCCGTTGCGAGCGTAGGCGGCGACGAGGTCGAGCCGGGGAAGCACGTCGCTCTTTCGCGCCGCGACCACGACCTCGGCGACGGTGCGCTGCGCCTCGGCCGCGGCGAGCTCGGGCCGCTTCAGGCGGGCCGAGGCGAGAGCGGCATCGATGTCGGGCTGCTCGAAGACGGCGTCGGGATCGTCGATCGGCCGGATCTCGGCCGCCCAGGTCGGGTCGGCCGGATCCGCGAGGATCAGCGTCTTGAGATCGGTCTCGGCGCGGACGACGGCCTGATGGGCGAGCGCCAGGAGACCCATCCGGCGCTCGCGCTCGGCGGTCGGCTGCGCGATGTCGGTCTCGCCCAGGACCCCGGCCTCGACCCGGCTCTTCGTCTCGTCGAGCTGCCGTTGCGCGAGCTCGACGGCGCTCTCGAGCGACGCGACGTTGCGCCGGGCGGCCACGAGCGTCCAGTAGACCGAGTCGACCCGGGTCACGATGTCGGCGACCGAGGCGCGAAGCTGCGCCTCCGTCTCGCCGCGCTGCCCCACCGCGATGCGAACGGCCTCGCGCGCAGGGTCGATCGTCAGGTTCTGCAGCAGCGGCTGGCGCAGCGAGATGCCCGCGAACGTCGAGTAGGCGGGCGAGAGAATCGTGTAGACCGCGTTGGTCGTGTCCCGGCTCCAGCCCGTCGACAGCGAGACCGTTCCGCCCGTGGGCAACAGCTGCGAGAACGAGGTCGAGATCGTCCCGGCCGCCGCGGTCGGCGCGAGCTCTCCCTCAGGCGCCCCGGAGAAGACGGAATTGACCGGGTCCGTGTGGTCGCGGTACCTCCCCTCGGCGGTCCAGAAGAGGTCGTAGGCGCCCCGGGCCCCCGTCACGGCGGCGTCGGCCTGCACGAGGTTCTGGCGCTCGACGGAGAGAGCATTGTTCTTCTCGAGGGCGCTCCGGGTGGCCTCGGCGAGAGACAGGTCGACGGGCGCGGGCGCCGGGTCGGCGCCGAACGCGGCCGGCGCGGCGAGGGCGAGAACGAGGGCGGCAAGGCGTCGCATGGCGTTCCCCTTTCCAATCAAAAGGCGGCGATACTACACGGACATACGAATTACACGCCTCATACGAACGGGATTCAGAACAATCACCCGACCTGCATACGGGAACTTCGCAATAGAATGACGCCCGGAAAGGACACACATACCGTGAAACGTAAGACCAAGAAGGCTCTCAAGCTCTCCGCCAGCCACGCTTCGCTCGCCCTTCAGATGCTGATCGACGACGGCAAGATCGCCGCCAAGGACGTCACCGCCGCCCTGAAGCGCCGCGAGAAGACCATCCGGGACCTGCGCGCGCGGCTGTCCGCGCTCGGCGAGGACGTCGCCGCTTCGGTCGCGAAGACCGCCGCCCGCGAGGGACCGAAGGCGCGCCGCGCGATCTCCCGCGCCCAGCGGGCCGCCCGCCAGGCCCAGGGCCGCTACCTCGGCGCGATCCGAAGACTCTCCAAGCAGGCCCGCGTCCGCATCCGGGCCATCCGCGCCGAGTCCGGGATCGACGCCGCCATCCGCGCGGCCGCGAAGATGGCGAAGTAGGCGCGGCGGCGCCCCGCCTCGGCCCGGGATTTCGGCAACCGAACGCGGCCTGCTAGAATCAGCTGTCAGACCCCTGACAGCTTTTTTTTCATCATGACGTCTCCGGAAGGAAGCGGGCCCGGGGTTCCGCCGCGAGTCGAGCGGAGAGACGGAGATTTGTCCGGTCCCGACCGCGAGGGTTCGGACTCCCGGCACGCCGCACGGGGCGACGCGCTGCCGCTGGAGCTCATCGCGAGCTCGGGCGACGGCCTCGTCGCCTACGACCGGAACCTGCGGCACACGCTCTGGAACCCGCGCATGGAGGAGCTGACCGGCATCACCCCGGGCGCGGCGCTCGGGCGCGACATCCTCCAGGTCTTTCCGGCCTCCCGCCAGAAGGACGTGGCGGCCCTCCTCGAGCGGGCCATGACCGGCGAAACGGTCACCTCGGACGACTTTTCGTGGCCGTCCCGGAGCGGAGGCGAGCGCTGGCTCTCCGCGGTGTTCTCCCCCCACCGCGACTCGAGCGGGGGCATCCGGGGGGTCGTCGGGGTCATCCGCGACGTCACGGCCCGGCGGCGCACCGCCGAGGCGAGCGCCCCGGTCGCCCAGGAGTTCCGCCGGCTCGTCGAGCAGTCCGTGGCCGGGATGTACCTGATCCAGGACGGGCGCTACCGGTACGTCAACCCGAAGCTCGCCTCGACTCTCGGCTACACCCAGGCGGAAGTGCTCGCCTTCGACTCCGTCGCCAACCTCGTCGCGCTCGACGATCACGCGCTCGTCCTGTCCCGGGTCCGGCAGACGGTCGAAGGCAGCGAGGACGGCGTCCCCTACACCTTTCACGCCATCCACAAGAACGGCCAGCCGGTGGAGGTCGAAGTCCTGGAGACCGCCGTCGAGTTCGAGGGGCAGCCGGCCGTCGTCGGGACGCTGACGGACATCAGCGAACGCCGCCGCGCCGAGGCGCAGATCGTGGCCCAGGCCTACAACGATCCGCTGACGAAGCTCCCCAACCGCGCGCGCCTGCTCGATCGCCTCGACGTCGACGTCGCGCAGGCCAAGCGCCACGGCCGCAAGCTCGCCGTCGTCTACATCGACATCGATTTCTTCAAGTACGTCAACGACAGCTGGGGCCACAGCATCGGCGACAGCCTGCTGCAGTCGCTGGCGCTGCGCCTCAAGCGCTCGGTGCGCGAGGCCGACACGGTCGCGCGGATGGGCGGCGACGAGTTCGTCATCCTCGTGCCGGAGCTGCGCCAGAGCGAGGACCTCGCCGGCATCGCGGCCAAGCTCCTCTCCCTGATCGGGCGGCCCTTCTCGCTCGACGGCCGCACCGTCCAGGTCGCCGCGTCGATCGGCATCGCGAGCTACCCCGAGGACGGCACCGAAGGCGAGGCGCTGCTGCGCAACGCCGACGCCGCCATGTACCGCGCCAAGGAGCTCGGGCGGAACAACTTCCAGCTCTGCACCCGGGAGCTCACCGAGCAGGCCGCCGAGCACCTCGCGCTCCAGAAGGGCCTCCGGCTCGCCGTCGACCAGGAGGAACTGGTCCTCCACTACCAGCCCATCACCAGCATCGTCACCGGGCGCACGGTCGGCCTCGAGGCGCTGGTGCGGTGGCAGCATCCGACCAAGGGCCTCGTCGGCCCCACCACGTTCATCCCCGTGGCCGAGGAGACGGGCCTCATCCTCCCGCTGGGCGACTGGGTGCTGCGCTCCGCCTGCCTGCAGCTCTCGCTCTGGCAGAAGGCGTGGCTCGACAGCCTGCGCGTGTCGGTCAACTTCTCGGCGCGCCAGTTCCGCGAGCGCAACATGGCGCACATGGTCGAGCGCGCGTTGAGCGACGCCAACCTCCAGCCGCAGCACCTCGAGGTCGAGATCACCGAGTCGACCGCGATGGAGGGCGCCGAGATCGTCGTCGCGAACCTCAACGTCCTGCGGAGCATGGGTGTCGGCATCGCGATCGACGACTTCGGAACGGGCTACTCGTCGATGAGCTACCTCAAGCGCTACCCCGTGACGTCGCTGAAGATCGACCGGTCGTTCGTCACGGATCTGCCGGTCAACCCCGCCGACGCGGGCATCGTGCGCGCCATCATCGAGATGGCCCACGGCTCGCGGCTGAACGTCATCGCCGAGGGCGTCGAGACGAAGGACCAGTTCACCCTCCTGCAGGGCTACGGCTGCGACGAGATGCAGGGCTACTGGGTCAGCCGCCCCAAGCCGAGCCCCGGGATCGACGATCACCTCAAGGCCGAAGTGGAGCTCTGGACCCCGAAGTAGGGCTCCGCTTCGCGC
Source organism: uncultured Acidobacteriota bacterium (assembly GCA_963776755.1). Lineage (GTDB taxonomy): Bacteria > Acidobacteriota > Thermoanaerobaculia > UBA5066 > Gp7-AA6 > DAHUXD01. The sequence goes on along the minus strand of CAVZNW010000004.1, from coordinate 634,336 downwards.
CAAGAAAAAGAGGCGGGCCGGGCCCGCCTCGAGAGGACGAACGGCAGACCGGCCTCCGCTAGGAGTGGTGCACGAGCGGCGGCTGCGTCGCGCGCGGAGACGGGACCGATCGATCGAAGATCGAGAGCTCGTCGTCCCGCCGGCGACGGATCGTCAGCCCGGCGACGAAGAGGATGCCGAGCCCGAGCGCCGCGAGAACGATCCAGGTGCCGGCGCCGCGTCCGGAATCGGCCGGGCCGGCGCCACCCTCCGTGCGCGCTGCAGATGTCTCGGCGGAATCGGACAGGGGCGGGACCATCGGGGCGAGGTCCGGGGCCGGAGCCGTCGGACCCGCGACGTCCCCGTTCGACGGCGGCGGAGCGCCCGGGTCGGTCGACGCCACGGCCGCGGAGTCGAGCGCCTTCTCGCGATCCGTCTTCTCGGGAGCCGGGGCCGCCTGGAGCGGCTTCTTCGGAGCGGTCCGGGCGACCGGCTTCCTCACGGGCAGCTCCGGAGCGGCCGCGGAGGCGGAGGGCGGCTCGACGACGGGCGGAGGCGCCGGCGCGAACTCCACCGGAGCCGGTTCGGCTTCGACCGAATCTCCCGCCGGCGCCGCGGGCTCGACCTGCGACTCGACCGGAGAGACGGTTGCCTCCGCCCCGTTCGGCATCGCCGTCGGCGCCATCAGATTGGGCGCTGGTGTGGCCGCCGGGGTCGTCGCGGTCGATCGGGGGGAGCCTCCGCCGCGGGACTGGACTCCTGCGCCCGAGCCGTGCCGGCCGCGATGGCGAGCACCGCGGCACTGACCAGAATGAAACGCGTCATGGATCGCATCGCTGTCTCCTTTCCAGAAGTCGTGGACGCCATCCGTGCGTCCGGCTTCCTCGCCGACTCGAGAGAGCGAAATCCGTGCCACGCACTGGAATCAGGAGACTTGGGCCGCGCAAACGCGGAGCGCCGGCGCCGGCGGAACGCGCTAACATTCGTACCAATGGCGTTCGAAGGCGAGGAGCGGCGCCTGGCCCGCTGGTTCTGCTCGGCGTGCCGGTCGCCGCGGTTCGCTACGATTCCGCAGGACGGGCGGCTGAAGTGCCCGATCTGCTACGCCGCCGTCGCATTCGATCCCCGCAAGCACGCGCGCCGCGACCCGGCCGACCGCGGCAAGCGCCCCGAGGAGATCCCGCCCCGGCCGTAGGCCTCGATGCCCGGGGTGTCTCCCGTCACACGCGATTTCGGGCCTCCGGCCCTACATTGGCGTTCCCATGACCGGTCCGAAAGATCTCAGCCCGGAGGAGTTGCGCAGTCGCGGGCTCGCCCTGATCGAGCGACACGCCTCGCCCGGGACCCCCGTCCGCCGGGCGTACTGCCTGCGCTGCGGAGGGCAGGTCGCCGCGGAAATGCGCGAGCTCGATCCCGAGGGCTGGTGGATCTGCGCCCGGGGCTGCAACACGCGGTTCGCGTCGTCCGCGCCCTACCCGTCCGATTGCCCCGCGCCCGACGCCCGCCCGCTTCGCCGGCGCGCCGATTCCCGCTAGCGTCCCGTAGCGGAAGGCGCGCCGCCGGCTCGGCGCCGTGATCCCGAGACTGCGAGGGATATGATTCGCTCGATTCGCGGCCATTCCGGCCCGCGGATTCTTCATCTCTCAATCGAGGAGGCGGTCATGCGGAAGAACGTGCTCATGGTTTCTCTGGCGGCGAGTGCCCTGGTTCTGGCGAGCTCCGTCGCCCTGGCCGGCGACAACTGGATCGGCACCTGGAAGATGGACGCGGCGAAGTCCACGTTCAGCCCCGGCCCCGGCCCGAAGAGCCAGACGCTCAAGTTCGAGGCGACCAGGGACGGGATCCAGCTCACCACCGACGGCGTCGCGGCCGACGGCACGACGACGCACGGCGGCTACGTGTCGAAGTTCGACGGCAAGGACGTTCTCTGGGCGGGCAACCCGGAGGCCGACATGGCCTCGCCGAAGAAGATCAGCGACAACAGCTACGAGAACGTCTGGAAGAAGGGCGGCAAGCCCATGATCACCGCGAAGGTCGTGGTCTCCGCGGACGGCAAGACGCTGACCGTCACCAACACGGGGACCAATTCCAAGGGTCAGGCCGTCGCCAACACGGTGGTCTACAACAAGCAGTAGCGGCGCCGAACCGCCGGCTCCCGAGGATGGAGCCGAAATCCTCCCGGTCCAGAGCCCGCGCGTCGCGCGGGCTCTTCGTTTTGGCGGCGGTGCCCGCTATGGACAGGTCCCAAACGCCGAGGTGTCCTGAACCGGCGCGAACGGATTGCTCAGCGGGTTGTTGTAGGTGCGCACCGCCCCCGTCTGCGTGTCCGTCACGCTCAGCGTCACCTCCGCGTTGGTCAGGCCCGCCGCGAAGACCCAGTAGGCATTGTTGACGGAGCAGGCGTTCAGGACCTTGATGACGATCTCGATGTTGGCCGGGTTGAAGAACCAGAAGTACCCGGAGTCGGCCGTCAGCTTGACGCCGGTGCCCTGCCCCGAGTTCCCGTTGGTCGTCCGCCACCTCGCGGTGACCTCGAACCGGCCGCCGTTCAGGCACAGGGTGTGATCGTCCGGTACGCAGGGACCGGAGGGGGCAACGGGACGCCGGAAGGCCATCGCGCCGACGAAGTTCTTGTCCGTGTCGCCCACGTCCGTGAACGCCCCCGTCACGGGGTCGATCGTGACGATCGCGTGCCGGTCGCCGGTGCTCCCGAAGATCGTGCCGTCCTCGCGAACGGCGAGCGCTCCGAGGTGAAAGGTCGTGGGGGCCGAGGTCAGGACGGCGCCGTTCGAGGGGTTGATCGTCCGGATCGTCGGTTCGGCGGGCCCCTGCGTGCCGAGGACCGCCGCGGATTCGTAGAGGGTGCCGTTGGGCGCGAACGCGATCGTGCCGAAGTGCGTGTTCGTGTTGGCGACGGAGGTCGCGACACCGGTCGCCTTGTCGATCCTGTAGAGCAGGCCCTCGCCGCCTGCGCCGTCCACCGGCGAGCGGACCCCGAAGAGCACGCCCGTGCCGGGTTGGAAGGAGATGTCCGAGATGCTGATCGCCGGCCCGCCGGTCCCTTCCACGATGGGCCCGATCGTGGAGAGAAGCGCTCCCGTGTCCGGGTCGATCCGGATGAGCGTGCTCGACATGGACGGCGGCGGCGGAGGAAAGCCGCCCGCTTCCTGCGTCGATCCATAGAGAGCGCCCGAGGAGTCGAAGGCGATTCCCGTCAGACGAGAGATGCCGGTCGGGTGCCCGACGACGGTCAACGCCGCCGAGACCTGGTCGAGAATCACGAGCGATCCGTCGTTGATGGAGCTCGCATTGCTGTGGCCGCCGTTGCCGCCGTACAGGACTTCGTCGCCCCCCGCGATGAGCGAAACGCCCAGGAGAGCGACCGCCAGGAGGAAAGCCCGGTTGCGTGGTGCCGCCATAAGGTTCTCCTTTCTCGGTTTTCCCCGGCCGCCCGTCAGGGCGCCGCGGATTCGAAGACGAGCCCGGGCAGGCCGCTCGGCAGCTCGGACGGGACGAGGCGAAGCAGATTCGCCGGCGTGGCGCGCGGGTCCAGCAGCCCGTCGCGCACGAAGGCGACCAGGTCCGAGAACTCCTGCGTCGTCAGGCGCGTCGGCGACGTCAGCAGCGGGCTCAGACGCTCGATCACCGGCTCGATCGGGCCCAGGCGCGACGCCAGGTCCGGCGCGACCCCCTTCGATACAGGGTCGTAGCCGCGGGCCGACTCCGCGGGGTTGTTGTAGTGGCGGATCGCGTCCTCCAGGGTCGTGAAGGCGCCGTTGTGGAAGAACGCGGGTTGCAGCGCGATGTTGCGCAGCGGCGAAGTCCGGAACTTGTAGCGGTCGGCGGGATCGCCCGTGATGTCTTCCAGGCCGAAGTCCTCGTCCTCGCCGGGGCCGTCGAACATCACGTTGCCCGTCCCGGCGCCGAAGGCCGGGGCGATCTGCGGGACGCCGACGACGTGCATCTGGAAGTCGCTGAACATCTCGTTCGAATCGCCCGCGACGGCGTGGCACCGGGCGCAGCCCGCCTTCCCGAAGAAGAGGAGCGCGCCGCGCTTCTGCGCGTCGCTCATCGCCGCGTGGTCGCCCCGCATGAACCGGTCGACCGGCGCGTCGGCGAACGTCAGGGAGAACTCGAACTCGGCGATCGCCTGGCCGATCATGGCGAACGTGATTCGATCGCCCTGCCCGACGCGGGGAAAGACGGCGCCGAAGGCCGCCCGATAGGCGGGGGCCGCGTTGACGAGCGCGAGGACGGACTTGCGAATCGGCTCGTTCCGGAACCCGGCGGCATCCGGAGGGGGCACCGGGTGGCCGAGCCCGTCGTCGAAGGGACCGCCCGCGCCCGTGAACCCGGCCATCTCCACGAGCTCGGTGGATGGAAGGTGCGCCTGCGCGGCCAGCAGGTGGGTGACGTTCGGATCGAGGGCCGGAAAACGGGTGGCGCCCTCGGGCGCGGGAAACACGAACCCCTGCGAGTTGTCGAACGGGCTACCCGACGGGCTGCGAAACCGCCCGTTCCACATCAGCTTCGGGTAGAAGGCGCTGTTCAGGACCATCGGCGAGCGGCGCTGGTTGCGCGGCCCCCGCCGGCCCGGCCCCACGACTCCGTTGTTCTGGACGCCGATCGCGATCGACTGGCTGTCGCCGAAGCCGTGCGCCGGCGAATGACAGCCCGCGCACGCGTTGTCGGAGTGCAGGGCCAGGACGGGATCGAAGAAGAGGGAATTGCCGATCGCCGCGAGCGCGGGATCGACCGGGCGGCCGAGCCGCGTCTCGAGCGTCGACTCGATCCGGCCGGTGAATCCGGCCGCGCGCAGCGCGCGCCAGAGCCGCACGTCGAGCGACACCGGCTCGGTGGACCGGTCGGCGAGGGCGATCAGAACCGCCGCGGCCCCGAAGAGCGCGGCGGCCGCCGCGATTCGCCGATGAGCCGGCACGACCCTCCCGCCGATCTGGCCGCGCCCTCGCGGCCCGGGTGACGACTCGCGCATCGCGCCCCCTGCCTGGAACCGAGTGGGAACTCGACCCTCCGACGGATGGCACCGCTACCGTTCGACTAAGCCTATACCCCGCGGCGCGCGCCCGCTCGTTCTATCTCAGGCGCTCGACGCGAGGAACCCGTCGAGCTGGTCGTAGAGCGCCTCGGCGCGGCGCCTCCATGGTTCATCATCGGCCCCGTTCAGCGCTTCGCCGCGAGCCGCCGGGTGACCGAAGGGCCCGTCAGCTCCCGCAGCGCGTCCTTGCCGACCCACCGCGCCGCGGCATTCGTCGAGCCCGCCAGCCGCCCGGCGACCTTCACCGCGGCCGCGTGGAGCGCTCGGCTGCGCTTGCCGGTCGCCCGCAGGGCCATGTTCACCGCCTTCTGGACGAGGTGCCGCTCGTCTCCGGCGGCGCGCTCGATGAGAGCGAGCCCGCGGAGAAACGGGGCATCGCCCGACCGCTTGTCGTGGACGGTGAGGCCCCACAGCAGCGCGAAGGCCGCGCGCTTGACGAACTCTTCCCGCTTGCCGCTCCACGCCGCGACCCGGCCCCAGGCGTGGGGCGTGCGGTCGAACAGGACGAAGCACACGGTGTCGCAGATGCCCCAGTTGTCGAAGTCGCGGCACCAGCGGTCCATCTGCGCCGGCGTCACGCGCTCGGGCTCGTCGACGTAGGCGCACAGCATGCGGGCCTCGTACACGCCCGTCTCCCACAGCGCGGCGGCGAGCTCGTGACTCTTCCCGAGGCTCTTCGCCAGCACCTGGATGTCTTTCACCGACACGCCGAGAGCTTTTTCCGACGGCAGGCCGTACCGCGCCATGCCCTCTCGCCCGCGCTTCGTGCCGTGGCGCTTGAGCCACGCGAGCGCGAACTCGACCTGGCCCTCGGGCGAGGCCGGCGCACCCTTCTTCGTCCGGACCGCCATCGCGTCTCCCTTATCCCTTCTCGTACGCCTGTTTCAGGCCCGCGATATCGATCTTCGTCATCTGGAGCATGGCCTGCATGACCCGGCCGGCCTTCGCGGGGTCCTTGTCCTGCAGCAGCCTTCCGAGGATCGACGGAATGATCTGCCACGACAGGCCGAACTTGTCCTTGAGCCAGCCGCACGGCTGGATCCTGCCGCCCTCCGAGAGCTTGCCCCAGAGCTCGTCGACCTCCTCCTGCGTCTCGCAGTTCACGAAGAGCGAAACGGCCTCCGTGAACCTGAACTGCGGGCCGCCGTTCAACGCATAGAACTCCTGGCCATCGAGCTCGAAGGTGCCGGAGATCACCGCGCCGTTGGGCATCCGGTTGAGACTCCGGATCTTCGAATTCTTGAAGATCGAAACGTAGAAGTTCATGGCCTCCTCGGCCTTGCCGTCGAACCACAGGAACGGGGTGATCTTCGGCATGTCGTTTTCCTTTCTCTCCTTAGGCCGACGCCGTCTGTCCGGCCAGCAGCTCGGCGAGCCGGTCGTAGCCATACTCGACGCCGCTCTCCATCGGGGACGCGAGGACCGCGTCGCGAATCGCCTTCGTCTCGTATCGCACCGTGAGCGTCATCGTGGTCCTGCCGGCCTTCTCCACCAGGACCGTCGTGTCCACCGCCTCGCCCTCGTACCACGGGTTGTCGAACCGCTCGGTCGCGACGAGGCGTTCGGGCGCGACGATCTCGCGAAAGACGCCGCCCATCCCCATGTCGGCGCCGTTGCGGTCCCGCCACACCCACCGGTACGCGCCGCCCACCCTCAGGTCGACCTCGCAGACCGCCAGCGTCCAGCCGGGCGGCCCGTTGAACCAGCGCTTGAGCAACTCGGGCCTGGTCAGCGCGTCGAAGACCATGCGGCGGGGCGCGTCGAAGACGCGCGTCATGACGATTTCCCGGTCGGTGGGCGTCGTGACCTTCAGGGTTCCGGTGCGGTTCATCGCTCGTCTCCTGTTCGGCGTTCAGCGCTTGCGGCGCTTCGCCTTCCGTTCCTGCGCCTTCATCTCCTCCAGCAGGGCGTCGAGGCGCTGGAAGCTGCCCTCCAGGGCTTCGATCCACGTCGTCGCGGCCGCGAGCGGCTCGGCCTCGAGCCGGCGCGGGCGGCGCTGCGCCTCGCGGCCGATCGAGACGAGCCCGGCGCGCTCGAGCACCTTGAGGTGCTTGGAGATCGCCGGCTGGCTCATCTCGAACGGCTCGGCGAGCTCCGTCACCGAGGCCTCCCCCGCGGCCAGCCGCGCCAGGATCGCCCGCCGCGTGGGGTCCGCGAGGGCCGCGAAAGTCGCGTCGAGCCGAGCGGGAGATTCCATAACTGAATGGTTATATACAACAGCAGGCGAGGGGACGTCAAGCCCCTTTTCTCGCGGGAAAGCGCCGAGGCGGAAGAGCCCGGGTTCAGCGCGGGGGCAGGTCGATCCGGACGACGTCCGCGCCAGAATGTGGAGAGGGGGCCCGCACCTTCGAGGTGCCCGGTCGTCTCGAAGAAGACTAGAGTGAGGCCGTTTGGCCAGCTCCTTCTGGGATTCCGCCGAAAACGTGGAGCGCTTTGCGGCGCGGGAACCCGACGTGCGCCTGGCGAAACTCGTGGACGAGTACCCTGCTCCCGCGAGGACCCGCGTCCTCGATCTTGGCTGCGCGGGGGGCCGGAACGCCGTCCTGCTCGCCGGGAAGGGATTCGACGTCGAAGCGCTCGACGCCTCGCCGGCCATGGTGGCGAAGACACGCGAGCGCCTCGCCGCGATACTCGGCGCCGCGGAAGCGCAACGGCGGGTGCGCGTCGGGCGCATGGACGACCTCTCCGCCGCGGCCGACGCGACCTTCGACCTCGTCGTCGCGCTCGGCCTCTACCACTGCGCAGAGAGCCGCGCCGAGTGGGAACGCGCCCTCTCGGAGAGCGCGCGCGTGTTGAAGCCCGGAGGGCGGCTCCTCGTCTCCGTGTTCACGCCCGAGACCGACCTGACCGGCCACGGAATCCGCGCCGTCGCCGGCGAGCCCGACGTCTACGAGGGCTTCGACAGCGGCGGCCGCCATGTTCTCGTGGACGCCGCGGGGCTGGACCGCGATCTGGCGCGCTTCGGCCTCACGCCCCTCGAGCCGACCCGCACCGCGCGGCCGAAGGTCGAGACGGGCCGCCGCGTCTCGGCCAACGGGCTGTACCGGAAGACGGCCTGAGGCCCGCTTACCGCTTGTTCCACCCGTAGACCGGCCCGGCGTGGAAGAACTTCTCCGGCGTCATCACGCCGTCCCGCTTGAAGACCATTCCGTCCTTCATCACGAAACGCACGTCGCGCAGCGCGTCGATGTCCTCGAGCGGATTGCCCCGCACGGCGATGATGTCGGCGGCGAGCCCCGGCCTGGATCGGCCCGCGCTGCTTCTCGACCTGCGCGCACTGGTAGCCGGTCGATCGTCATCGCCTTCAGGATGTCGGCGTTGGGGATCCCGGCGGCCTTCCAGGTCAGGAGGAAATTGATCGTGCAGCTCGCCGCGGGTCAGTCGGTTGCCCGTCTCCCAGTAGTCCATGTCGGTCGAGAAGGTGATCTTCACGCCGTGCTGCCAGGCGCTCTTCAGCTGCGCCGCGGTCTTGTCCATCTCCTCCTTCGTCCCGGCATAGGGCGTGAACGGCGTGTCGGTCGAGGCGAGGAAGATTCCCTTCTGCGCCATCAGCTTGTGGTGCTCCTCGGTGAGGGCGAAGCCGTGCTCGATCGACCAGATCCCGGCCTCGATCGCGCGGCTGGCGCCCTCCGGCGTCTGCACGTGGCCGGCGACCTTGAGCCCGCCCTTCGCGGCCTCGGCGATGAAGAGCTTCATGTCGTCGACCGAGTAGCCCCAGGGCTTGCAGTCGACGCAGATCTTGATGACCTTCGCGCCGAAGAGCATGTTCTCGCGCACGGCCTTGACGATCTCGTCGCGCGTGTCGGCGTCGAGGTACTCGGGATAGACGATGTCGTGGTACTTGACCATCTCCGGCGTGGGCCAGAACTGCCCGCCCGTGCCGCCGATGATGAGCCCCGAGTTGATCGATCGTCGGTCCCGGGATCCAGCCCTGCTCGATCGCCTGCGCGGTGCGCCGTGTCGGCGTAGAGCGCGTTGTTGCCGAGGTCGCGCACGACCGTGAAGCCGGAGTTCAGGAGCTGGATGCCGTTCGACGCCGCCTGGATCGCCCGCAGCGGCGTCGACTCCATGACGTAGGTCAGGTAGTAGTAGTTGTGCTCGGGAACGTCCTTGTACGTGATGCCGAGGTGCGTGTGCGTGTCCACGAGCCCCGGCAGCACGGTCAGGTCCGACAGGTCGATCACGGCCGCGCCCGCGGGGATCGAAAGCGCCTGCGCCGGCCCGACCGCCGTGATCTTGCTCGCCCTCGACGAGGATGACCTGGTTCGGCGCGCCGCCCGGCCGGTCTCGGGATCGATCGAGCCGGCCCGCCCGGATGGCCGTGACCTGGGCGAAGAGGGCGAGGGGCAGGAGCCAGGAGACGCCGACGGCCGCCAGGAGCTTTCGCATGGTTGCCTCCCTTGTCGCAGGGCGGGTCGCGTCGACCGCGCCGCGTGGACACATACTTGACCGCGCGCCGTCGAGGAGTCAACGCGAGCCTAGCGCCGAAGTCCAATCGTCGGCGCTCGCCAACGAGCTCCTCAGACAGGCAATGGCTCGTTACATGAATAGCCGAGCCTTTCCGTAACCCACGGGACTTGCCCGAGGTAGAGTCATGATGGGTTTCAGCATTTGCGACACGTCACTTTCCTCTCAGCTGTGCTCCCCCGGAGGAACCGATGCGCCGTCTCTTGTGCTTCACTGCCGCCTTCCTGATTCTCTCTTTGCCCGCCCTTGCAGCGGCCCAAGCGCCCCTGACATTCGAAATCTCGTTCACCAAAGAACTCTCAGCCTCTCCTGTGGACGGCCACATTCTGCTCATCCTGTCCAAGGACGCCAAGAAGGAGCCCCGTTTCGGCGTGGTCGAAGGCATCAATTCCCAGCAGGCCTTCGGTGTCGATGTGGACGCCCTCGCGCCCGGCGCCGTCGCTCGTGTCGATTCCGCCACACTCGGCTTCCCGCTGGAGACGTTGCGCGACCTCCCGCCGGGCGACTACTACGTGCAGGCCGTGCTCAATGTCTACGAAACGTTTCGTCTCGGCAACGGCAAGGTCGTCCGGTTGCCGCCGGACAAGGGTGAAGGCCAGCACTGGCAAACCAAACCCGGTAACTTCCTGAGCAAGGTGGAAAAGCTGCGTCTCGACCAGAGAAAGTCAGGCCCCATTCGCATCATTCTCGATCGAAAAGTCCCCCCGCTGGAGCAGGAGCTCGCGGACGTTGACTCGTTGCTCGACTGGCGCCCGATCACGCAGCCTCCTTCCGCGGAAGACAACCAGTGGGAAAAACACGTTCGCATGCGCAGTGAGCTGCTCACCAAATTCTGGGGTCGCCCCACGTATATCGGCGCCGTTGTGCTCGTGCCGGAGGGCTGGGGCGAGCACCCGGAAGCGCACTACCCCGTCCTCATCTCGGAGGACCACTACCATCGGCACTTCTTTCCCAGCTTTCGGACGACCCCGCCCGAGGCGGGAAAGGAATGGGGCGACGGCGACAAGGAGAGGGAGCTGCAGGAAGCGGGCTGGAGCTTTTTTCAAGCCTGGACCAGCGGTCGTCTGCCCCGCGTGCTGATCGTGATGCCACAGCACGCCAATCCCTATTTCGACGATTCCTACGCCGTGAACTCAGCCAACCTCGGGCCCTACGGCGACGCCATCATGCACGAGCTGCTACCCATGATCGAAACGAAGTTCCGTGGCCTCGGCCAGGGTTGGGCGCGGACGGTGTTCGGCGGCTCCACCGGCGGATGGGAGAGTCTCGGCGCCCAGGTGTTCTATCCCGACGAAATCAACGGCGCCTGGGTCGCTTGTCCTGACCCGATTGACTTCCGAGCGTATGGCACCGTCAACATCTATGATGATGAGAATGCGTTCTTTCGCCAGGGACCCTTTCTCAGAGTCCCGCTCCCCGAGAAGCGCAAGACCAACGGCATCCTCGACTCCACCGTGGAGCAGGAAAATCGCTACGAGCTTGTGCTCGGAACCCATTCCCGCTCCGGCGAGCAATGGGACATCTGGCAGGCCGTCTTCAGCCCCATGGGCGACGATGGTTACCCCAAGCCAATCTGGGACAAGCGCACCGGCCAGATCGACAAGTCCGTCGCCGGGTACTGGCGCGAACACTATGACCTCAGCTACATCATGAAGCGCGACTGGGCGACGCTGGGTCCCAAACTGGCGGGCAAACTCCGCTTCGCGGTTGGCGACATGGACACGTGGTATCTCAACAACGCCGTCCACCTCACCGAAGCCGTGCTCACCGACCCCAAGTTGTATCCCCCGGCCAACGCCACCTTCGACTACGCCCCCCTGCAGCCCCATTGCTATGGTGGCGTCCGCCTCGACGCGCCCCGGATCGAACGCCTGAACGAGCTTCCCGCCCTTATCTGGCAAATGGTGACGCACATTGAGGCAACCGCGCCCGCCGGCGCCGACCTGAAGAGCTGGAAGTACTGAGGGTGGATCTGATCGCGATCCTCTCGACTTCACTCTGCGATCCGTAGGCGCCGCAACGGCCAGAGCTGCGACGCTTGTCCCTGCGAGTGCGATTCCATGGTGTGGCGAAGGGGCGGCGCGGGCGCCTCAGTGAAGTCCTTCGACGACGTAGAGCTCGGAGAGGGTTTTTTCGCCGGAAACGACCCACGTCTTTCCATCGGGCGTGAGGTTTACCCGAATCCCGCCGAGCCCTTCCTCAACGGGGATCTCTCTCCAGAGCCGTTTCTGTCCAGTCTCCACGTCTACCAGCCAGATCCTCGATCGGCTCTCGCGGGGATTCTGCACGTAGAGCGAGCGCCCATCGGCGGTCCACTGGAGGACGCGGTCGGCCGGATCCGAGAGGCCCGGCACGGCCCGGGCCTCTCCGCCCCCGTCGGTCGGCTGGAGAAAGACCCGGCCCGCGCGCAGCACGACGACGTATTTGCCGTCGGGCGAGACCGGGCTCGAGAACGGGAGGATGCGGGTTCTATCGGGACTGATGGCGCGGGGCTTCCCATCGGGAACCGCCTGGGCGTAGACGCGGCTGATGCCGTCTGCGCCGATGCCGGTGTAGACCACGCCTTTCCCGTCGGGCAGCCAGGCGCCCCACTCGAACTCCGTCAGTCCGTCCGCTTTGAGGGCTCGCGGTTGGCCCGGTCCGGTGGGAAGAATCGTCAGGCTCGCGGGCTTTCCGCCCCCCTCCACGGCCGAGAGCACGGAACGGCCGTCCGGCGACAGCCCTCGCGCCCAGCCCTCGCCGAGCTTCACGGCCGGGCTGCCGTCCGTGCCGCGGAGATAAGTCACCGGGCCCCCTCCGCTTCCCTCGCCCTCCTCGGCCAGCAGGACCGTCTTGCCATCGGGCGAGATCTCGGATACGTGGGAAGCGTCGAGCCAGGAGAGCTCGCGCCCCTGCGGCTCCTGGACGGAGGCCAGCCGCACCGTGCGGGTGTTCGTGTGGTGGGCGATGAGAACCCGCCCGTCCCGGGACACGTCGTCGAGCTCCAGGGCGCCCGGCACCCGCATGACGAGCCGCTGCTTGCCCGCGAGGTCCACCGCCCAGAGCGCGTAGGGCTCTCCGGACAGCGAAGCCGTCAGCCAGATCTCCCGCCCGTCCGGCTTCCAACCCGGAGCGCCGGCGATCGAAGTCCACACGCTCGACAGGACTTTCCTCGCCTGGCCCTGCCGACCGATCACGCACAGCCTGGCCGGCTCCGCGCTCTCGTCCCAATAGGCGATGCTGCGACCATCCGGGGAAAAGCGCGGACCGGTGACACCTTCGGCCACGAGGACCTTTCCCGGCGGGAACTCCAGACGCGACTTTCCGTCCACGAGGTGCGCGAGGGCCAGGTCCCTCCCGTCCGGCGCGAAGTCGGCCCCGGCGTAGGCCACACCCTCCAGCGCCTGACGGGGCGTTCCTCCGGACATCGCCACCCGGGCGAGCATCCCGCCGTTCGGCACGGCGTTCCCGAGGAGGATCGCGAGCTCGCTGGCGGCTGAGATCGCGAGGATGTCGGCGTCGTCGGAGGGGAAATCGAAACGCCCCGATTCCGGGCTGCCGACGCGGGTCTGGAAGAGATCCGTGGAGCGCGAGCCGTCCCACTGGGCGCCGTAGACGACGGTCTGGCCGTCGGGCGCGAAGCGCGCGTTGCCGAGCCGACCCTTGCGAAACGTCAGCCGACGAAAGGACGGGGCCGCGTCCGAGCGCTTTGAGACGCCCCGCCCGAGCGCCCAGCCGACGGCCACGAGCGCTGCTGCGGCGAGCGCAAGGGCCACGGCACCCCGCGCCGCGAGACGTCGTGGCCTGGCGCTCGCCGCGAGCAGGGCCTCGGCGCCGCTCGAGACCTCCGAGATGTGGTCGCGCACGCTGGCGAGGTCCCGCGCCAGATCGCGCGTCGAGGCGTACCGCTCTTCGGGCTCCTTGGCCAGACACCGCTCGAGCATCCACCGCACCGGCAATGGCAGCTCGGGACGCAGCTTGCTGAGCGGCTCGGGATCGTCGCGGATGATCGCCGACATCGTCTCGGCGGCCGTCTTCCTCTGGAACGCCTTCTGCCCCGTCGCCATCTCGTAGAAAATCGAGCCCAGCGAAAACTGGTCGGAGCGAAAATCCAGGGCCTCCCCCGAGGCCTGCTCCGGCGACATGTATGCCACCGTCCCCAACACCGTGCCGGGTTGGGTCTCCGGGTGCGCGAGCGTCGGCATTGCCGATACCTCGCCCGACTCCGGCTCGACCAGCTTCGCCAGGCCGAAATCCAGGATCTTGACGAACCCGTCCTTCGTCACCATCACGTTTTCGGGCTTGAGGTCCCGATGCACGATGCCCGCCCCGTGCGCCTTGGAGAGGCCGTCCGCGATCTGAGAAGCGACGTTGAGGATCCGACGCAGCGGCAAGGGTCCCGACGCGGTCAGCTCACGGAGCGTCCTGCCGTCCACCAGCTCCATGGCGATGTACGCCGTCTCGCTGTCGCGCCCGATGTCGTGGATCGTGACGATGTTCGGATGGTTCAGGGCCGACGCTGCCCGCGCTTCCTGCTCGAACCGCAACAGCCGGTCACGATCCTGCGCGAGCGCTTCCGGCAGCACTTTCAACGCCAGTTCTCGCCCCAGCCGCGTGTCCCGCGCCCGGTATACCTCCCCCATCCCGCCCGCGCCGAGCGGCGCGAGGATCTCGTAGGGACCCAGGCGAGTTCCCGCTGGAAGTGTCACGAACCTCCGAGAACTCTACATCGCCGCTCTCGGAGGAGGCGGGGATAGGGCGAGTGGCTCCCCACATAGTTCCCAGTTGGAACCTTTTCGGGGGATGGCTGCGGGAGATGGCGCGTCTGCGCCACCCCGCAGGGCAGGTCTACTTCCCAGTCCCGTCGCCCGCGCCGATCGGCGACAGGACCTCGTTCGGACCGAGGCGGAATCCGCTGGAAAGCGTCACGAAGGACCCAAGCCCAGAATCTCCGATACGCGCTGACGAATGAGCCGGGCGGTGTCGGGGTTGCGGAAGGTCGCCCGCTCTGGACCAGTCGGCACGGTGAAGGCGTAGATGCGGCCGCGGAGAACGGGCAACCGGGCCTCGGATTCGCTGACCCAGCGCTGCTCGGCCGAGGCGTTCCCGAACTGACCACGCGAATAGACCAGGAAGCGCGTGCGCGGGTTCGCCTCGGCGACGTAGCCGAAGGACAAGACGAGGCGGCTTTGGGCGAGCGAGAACACGTGGTCTTCGACCGCCTTCAGTCCCTCGCCGACTCGCGAGTCGTACAAGCAGGAAAGGTGGCTCACGACGAGATCCGGGTTCTCGCGCACGACCTGGTCTTCGCGGTGCCACAACGCACTGGTGGTCTCCTTCTGGATGACCACCGGGAGAGTTCGGAGAACGTCGGTTAGGTCGTCGGCATTTGTCCCGCCCGCGGCCTCGGTACGCGGGTCATAAACGCGTCCCGGCAGCGGGGAATCCATGAGCACGATCACAGGACGCGGGTTCGGCGGCGGGGTTCGGGAGCGCGCGGGACTCCCCAACCACGCCAGGAGCCCGAGTGAGATGGCGATCGTGGCCCAGATCGCATGCACGTGCCAGGGGGACGGCCTCCCGCCACCGGCCGAAGGCTCCTTCGGCCGATCCAAGTCGTGCTCGACCCAGCGCAGCTCGAGCCCGACATCCCGGGCGCTCTGCCAGCGTTTTTCACGATCCTTGGCGAGGCAGGTCTTCACGACGCGATCGAGCGCCGGAGGCGACGTCGGCTGGAACGTCGAAATGGGTGTTGGCTCGGAAGTCATGATCGCCGCGCTGAGGGACGCCTGCGTCGCGCCGGAAAACGCCATCGTCCCGGTCGCCATCTCGTAGAGGGTCGCCCCGAAGGCAAAGATGTCTGTCCGAGAGTCTGCCTCCTTGCCCTCGACCTGCTCGGGCGCCATGTATCGGAACGTGCCGAGGATCGTTCCCTCTTGCGTCAGAACCTGCTGCGTCGGAAGCGAAGAGAGCCGCTCACCCTCGACCCCTCTCCCACCGGGAGAGGGGAGGGCCTTGGCCAGTCCAAAATCGAGCAGCTTCACTCCCGACTTCGTCAGCATCACGTTGCCGGGCTTCAGATCCCTGTGCACGATCCCATGCCGGTGCGCCTGGTCCAGCGCGTCCGTGATCTCGATCCCGTACGTGAGGACTTGCTCGATCGGCAGAGCGCCTTTCGCCAGGCGATCGCTCAAGGTCTCGCCCTCGAGCAGCTCCATCACCAGGTACTCGGTCTCGCCTTCGCGACCCACGTCGTAGAGCGCGCAGATGTGCGGATGCGAGAGCTGCGAAATCGTCTTCGCTTCGCGTTCGAAGCGCTGGCGCACCTCGGCGGACGCCGACATGTGCGACGGAAGCACCTTCACCGCGACGGTCCGGTCCAGACGCGTGTCCTTCGCCTTGTACACCTCTCCCATCCCTCCTGCTCCCAGAGGCGACAGGATCTCGTAGGGGCCGAGACGGGTCCCGGCTTGGAGTGTCATCGAACTCTTGGCGAGAACTCTACACCCCGGGTTTCGAGGGGCAGACGCGGAGAGAATGGCTCCTCAGGTAGGATTTGAACCTACAACCCTCCGGTTAACAGCCGGATGCTCTGCCATTGAGCTACTGAGGAGCAGAGCGGACCGGGAAGAATAAGGACATTGGAGCGGGGAGTCAAACCCGCGCCCGGGGCGTCAGTCCTCTGCCTGTTTCCAGTCGGCCCAGGCGAGCTTCCAGTCCTTCCCGTCGAGAACGAGCCTCAGGTCGAAGTCGTACTTCGCCGACGAGGGCAGCAGGCCCCCGAAGCCGCCGACCGATCGGGGCTGGCCGTTCATCTCGGCCCGCAGGCGCACGCGCGAGGCCTTGTCGCCCCGCTCGATCTGGACGTTGGAGACCTGAACGTGCAGGATCTCGTAGGCCGCGAAGTAGCCTCGCAGGCGCGCCTCGACGTCGGCGCGGCCGGAGTGGTCGGCCGCCTCGAAGTCGAGGGCCACGTGGGAAACCAGCGCCTCGGCGTCGCGGGCGTTGGCCGCCTTCACGACGGCGTCGATCGTCTCCTGGATCGGGTCGGCCTTCTTCGCGCATGAAAGGGCGACCGCCGAGAGAACCGCAACGGCCGCCAGTGTCCCTGCCGCTTTTCGCATCTGGCCATTCTGCCTCGACCCGGCGGGCTGTCCGAAAGAAATACCTCGACAAACACCATCCGGCCCCACGGGGGCTCCGTAGATCGCAGTGAACCGGCGAAACCCGGGCGCCGGAAAACGAGTCGCAACTCTCAAGGAGGAATGGTTCATGAACAGGAAAATGCTCGCTCTGTCTCTGGCAACCGCCATCGGGTCCGCTGTTTCGCTCTCGGCCGGCGACATGAAGATGGCCGGCAACGCCGGGATGTCCGCCAGCAAGGACATCGTCGACAACGCCGCCAGCTCGAAAGATCTGACGACGCTGGTGACGGCCGTCAAGGCGGCCGGCCTCGTCGACACCCTGAAGGGCAAGGGACCCTACACCGTTTTTGCGCCGACCAACGAGGCCTTCGCCAAGCTCCCGGCGGGCACGGTCGACTCGCTCTTGAAGCCCGAGAACAAGCCGGCGCTGGCGAAGGTCCTCACCTACCACGTCGTGGCCGGCAAGGTCGACGCGGCCACCCTGGGCAAGGCCATCGAGAGCGGCAACGGCACGGCCACGATCACGACGGTGCAGGGCGAGACGCTGACCGCGATGGTCAAGGGCGGCAAGGTCGAGATCCGGGACGCCAGGGGCGGCGTCGCGACGGTGACGACCGCCGACGTGTGGCAGTCGAACGGCGTCGTGCACGTCATCGATACTGTCCTCCTGCCCATCTGACTTCCGTCATTCCGCGTGTCTCGTCGGGGCGGGCCGCGTGCCCGCCCCTTTTCTTCTTATGATCGCGGCCATGACCGACACCGCCGAGGATCTCCAGCTCGCGCACCGACGCCTCGACTCTCTCCTCGGGAGGTTCCTCGCCGCAGCGGCCGCGGGCGAGCTTGCGCCGTCGCGCGAGGCGATCGCGGCGTTCGACGACGAGCTGCGGCGACACACGGCCCTCGAGGAGGAGACGGTGCTGCCGCAGGCCGCCGGCCACGGGCTCGCGCCGGCCGAGATCGAGACGGCCGGGGCGAAGCTCGGACGGGAGCTTCGCCTCGAGCACGTCCAGATCCGCGAGCTCTCCGGCGTGATGCGCCGGCTCGTCGAGGAGCAGGACGACCTCGCCGGCGCGAGGCGGCTCTTTCCCAACCTCGCCCGCCGCTGGGACGCGCACACCGAGCGCGAAGAGCGCGAGCTCTTCCCCTCCGCCTAGAGGGCGGCGACGCGCACGGTCCGCTCGCGCGGGCCGTCGAGCTCGATCAGGAACACGCCCTGCCACCGGCCGAGCAGCGGCTTGCCCTTCTCGAGCGGCACGAGCCGGGCGTTTCCGATCGCCTCGGAGAGGAAGTGCGCCGGCGAGTTGCCTTCCCCGTGGTCGAATCGGACGTTCGGCACCCAGGCGTCGAGCGCCCGCTCGATGTCCCCGGTGACGTCGGGGTCCCAGGCCTCCCCCACGGTCACCGCCGCCGTCGTGTGCGGGGTCGTCACGAGGAGGGCGCCGGAGTCGCACCCGAGCTCTTTGGCCGCCTGCTCGATCTGTTTGGTGACATCGAGCCGCTCGATCTTGCGCGACGTCTTCACGCGAAACTCGCGGGCTTCGCTCACGGCCGGATTCTAAGGCGATATCCTCGACGCGCCGTGGCCTGGAGCCTCGCGAGATGAGTCCCGCTTCGCCGCGCCGCCGCGCCGTGCTGCCCGCGCTCTTTCTCGGGGCGCTGCTCGGCTGGGCGGCCTGGCCGTGGCTGCCGTTCTCGCACGCCGAGGCGACGCCGCCGACGATCGTGTTCTACGGCTTCAGCATCCTCGCCGACGCCATGAACGACGGCATCTTCCCGGCGTTCCGGAAGACCTGGCGGGCGCAGGGGCACGGCGACGTCGAGCTCATCTCGTCCTTCGCCGGCTCGGGCACCGTGACCAACCAGGTGATCCTCGGCGTCCCGGCGCAGCTCGTGCTCCTCTCGCTCGAGAGCGACGCGGAGCGCCTGGCCGACGCGGGCGTCGTCGCGCCGGAGAGCTGGAAGCGCCTGCCGCACGACGGCGTCGTGAACCTGACGCCCTTCGTGATCCTCGTGCGCCCCGGCAATCCGCTCGGCATCCGCGACTTCGGCGACCTCGCCCGCAGCCGCACGCGGATCGTCCACCCGGACCCGCTGACCTCCGGCGGCGCGAACTGGGCGATCGTCGCCGAGTACGGCGCCGGAGCGCGCGCCGAGCCGGCGCGGGCGGACGCCGGCGAAGCGATGCTCGCCGGGATCTGGAAGAACGTCGTCGCCCAGGCCTCCTCGGCCCGCGCCGCGCGCACGCAGTTCTCCCAGGGCTTCGGGGACGCGCTCATCACCTACGAGCAGGAGGCGATCTTCGACCGGGGCCGCGGCAGGCTCTCGGCCGACATCGTGTACCCCGCGCGCACGATCCTCTCCGAGCACACCCTCGTCGTGGTCGACCGCAACGTCTCCGCGCGGGAGCGGCCGCTCGTCGACGCGTTCGCGCGGTTCCTCTGGAGCGAGGAGGCGCAGCGGATCTTCGTGCGCTACGGGTTTCGCAGCGTCGACGACGATCTCAACGCCGGGCACGCGGAGTTCGGGGTCATCGAGGACCCCTTCCGGATCGCGGATTTCGGCGGCTGGCGGCGGGCGAAGCGGGACATCGTCGACGGCGTCTGGAAGAATCGCGTCATGCAGGCGGGGGGAAAGCCGTGAGCTCGGCCGGCAGCGCGATCGTCAGAACGGGGCGCCGGGCGACCGTGCCGGTCACGTTCGTCGTCCTGGCGCTCCTCCCGCTGATCCTGATGCCGCTCGCGGCGGTCTTCGTCTTCGCGTTTCGCGGGGGCCCGGCCGCCTTCCTCGCGTCGCTGGCCTCGCGCGAGGCGCAGTTCGCGCTGCGCTTCTCGCTCCTGATCGCCTTCGCGACCGCGGCGGTCAACGCGATCCTCGGCACGTACACGGCGTACGTCCTGTCGCGCTACCGCTTCCGGGGCCAGCGGGTGCTCGGCATCGTCGTCAACCTGCCGGTCGCCATCCCGACGGTCGTCGTCGGGACCTCGCTCCTCCTGCTCTGGGGCCCCATCGGCCTGCTCGGCCGACTCCTCGCGCCGCTCGGCATCCAGCCGATGTTCGCGCCGGCAGGGGTCCTGCTCGCGCACCTCTTCGTGACGTTTCCGTACATGCTCGGCGCGGTGAAGCCGGTCCTCGACGAGCTCGAGGAAACCTACGAAGAGGCGGCCTACACGATCGGCGCGAGCGCGTGGCAGACGTTCCGGTGGGTCATCCTGCCGACGCTCAAGGGCGGCCTCTTTGCCGGCGCGCTCCTGACCTTCGCGCACTCCCTCGGCGAGTTCGGCGCGACGGTCCTCGTCTCCGGCAACCTGCGTCTTCGCACGCAGACGGCGCCGCTCTACATCTTCGCGCAGTTCGAGGCCGGAAACGTGGAGGCCGCCAACGCGGTGGCCGCCGTCCTCGCCCTGCTGTCCTTTCTCATCTTCTTCTTCCTGCTGCGCTACACCGGCAGGCGCAATGACTAAGCCCATAGCGATCGCGCTCGAGAACGTCACCAAGCGCTACGGCGAGCAGGTCACGGTCGACCGCGTGACGCTCGAGGTCGAGTCCGGCGAGCTCTTCGTGCTGCTCGGCGCGTCGGGCAGCGGCAAGAGCACGATCCTGCGGATGATCGCGGGCCTGCTCCTCGCCGACGAGGGCGTCGTCAAACTCGCGGACCGGGACGTGACGCGCCTGTCCCCGCAGGCGCGCGACGTCGGCTTCGTCTTCCAGAACTACTCGATCTTCCGGCACATGACCGTCGCCCAGAACATCGAGTTCGGCCTGCGGATCCGCAGGGTCGCCGGCGCGCGAACGGCGAGCAGCGACGCGAGGAGCTGCTGGAGCTCGTCGGGCTGGGAGGCCTCGGCAGCCGTTACGAGAGCCAGCTCTCCGGGGGCCAGCGGCAGCGCGTGGCCCTGGCGCGCGCCCTCGCCTACGAGCCGACGGTGCTTCTCCTCGACGAGCCCTTCGGCGCCCTCGACGTGAAGATCCGGGCGCAGCTGCGCGCAGACCCTGAAGGAGATCCAGAAGAGCCTCGGCGTGACGACGATCCTCGTCACGCACGACCAGGAGGAGGCCTTCGAGCTCGGCCGGCGGATCGGCGTCGTCGACCGCGGCCGGCTGCTCGAGGTCGGCGAGCCCCACCGGCTCTACGAGAGCCCGCGCTCGCTCTTCGTCGCCACGTTCCTCGGCGCCGGGACGATCCTCGTCGGGCGGCTCGCGCGGCGACCGGGTCGAGCTCGGTCCGCTGAAACTGCCGATTCCGCCGGAGGTCCCGCACGGCGAGGGCGACCGCGTCCGCGTGCTGATCCGGCCCGAGCAGGTGACGCTTTCCGAGCGCGAACCGCCGAAGGAGGCGGCGGTCCTCGGGCGGGGCGAGGTCGTCGAGCGGACCTTCACGGGCGCGCGCCGCCGGATCCGCGTCCGGGTCCCGGCGCTCCCGGGGGTGCGGCAGGTCGTTCCGCCGCTCCCGTTCGGCGAGGAGAGCATCCTGCTCGACGTCGACGTGCCGGCCCACGTCGAGCCACCGGCCGGGCGGCCGTGGGTCGTCCTCGACGAGTGGCACATCCTGAGGCAGCCGACGCCGCGGCTGCTGGTCTGCGACGAGGGCTCGGGGGTGGCCACGGCGCTGGAGCTCGCTCCCCCGCTCGTCGAGGCGCTCGACGGCGTCGCGACCGTGCTCGGCATCGCTCCCGACGCCCGCAGCCAGGATGCGCTGCGCGAGACCCTCGGCCGCCGGGCCGCGGAGGCGGGCCTGCCGCAGGCGGCGATCCGAGTGCGGCGCGGCGACGCCGCCGAGCAGATCGCCGGCGAGTCGCGCGAGGCGCCCTACGACTTCGTGATCGCCGGGGCCGGCGAGGTCGAATCGATGCGGACCCGACGCGGGTCGCCCGAGCTTCGCCGAAGAGCTCGCCGCGCAGACGGCGATCCCGTTGATTCTGGCGCGCGGCCGGCCGCGCAGGCTCGAGAAGATCCTGATCTGCACGGCCGTCGGAGAGCCCGGGAAGACCGACGTGCGCGCCGGCGGCTGGCTCGCGCGCCGGCTCGGCGCCTCCGCCACCCTGCTCCACGTGACGCACCCGGACCGCACGCCCCCGCCCCACGCGCGCGCGCACCTGGAGCGCGGAGTCGCCACGCTGCGAGAGCTCGGGGTGCGGTCCGGTTTCTCGGTCCGCCAGGCGGAGAACCCCGTCGGCGGCATTCTCGCCGAGCTCCGCTCGGCGCCCTACGACCTGCTCGTCATCGGCGCCGGCGGCCCGATCACGCGGCAGGTCCTCCGCGAGGCCGGCTGCTCGATCCTCGTCGTCCCCGAGGGCTCCTGGTAAGGGGTCAGGTCTGAAATCTTCGGCTTTTTGTCCGCCCCGGCCCTGAAATTCCGAAGAATCCAGACCTGACCCCCTACGGGTAGAGCTCGCGGTACGACTCGGCGTAGAGGAGCACCCGGCGCACGTAGTCGCGCGTCTCGTAGAGCGGGATCGACTCGAAGAGCTCGTCTTCCGGAAGGCCCGGGTTCTCGCGGAGGAGGCGCGCGATGCGCGTCGGCCCGCCGTTGTACGCGGCCAGGGCGAGGATCGTCGAGTCGTCGAACCGGTCGAGCAGGGTCCGCAGGTAGGCCGCGCCGAGGCGCGCGTTGACGCCGGGATCGTAGAGAAAGGCGCGGCGATACCGGGAGCGCAGCACCGAGCGTGACAGGCTCTTCGCCGTCGCCGGCATGAGCTGCATCAGGCCCATGGCTCCGGCGCGCGACTTCGCGTTGGCGTCGAACACGCTCTCCTGGCGGATGAGGCCGCGCAGCACCGCCGCGTCGAGCGCGAACTCCTTCGCGCTCTCGGGCAGAAAGCCGCCCTCCTCGATCGGGTAGTAGAGCCGCCGCCAGCCGTCCGGAACCCGCCCCTCCTCGGCCGTGCCGACCTCGGGCAGCGCCTTCTTGATCGAGGTGGCCGCCGTCAGAAAGCGGCCGAGCGCGAAATCCGCCTCGGCGATGCGCAGCTCCCGGCCGCGCGACGGCCGCAGGGCTCGCGCCTCCGCCGAGGCCTCCTCGAACATCCGCAGGCGCAACAGCTCGTCGACGCGGGCGAAGGCCGCCGTCGCGGTCGAGGGATCGCCCAGGGCCTCTCGCTCGAGCCGCGCCGGCGCATCGACCCGGGCGCGCGCGAACCGCGCATAGACGTCGGGCGGCGTGGCGGCCGAGAGCTCCGCGAAGAGCGGCTGCGCCTCCGCCGTCCGGCCCTCGCGCTCCAGGCAGCGGGCCCTCCAGTACGCGAGGCGCCGCGACGTCGAGATGCCGCGGTAGAGGCCGGAGAGCGCCTCGAAGCCGGACCGCGCGCCGGCGAAGTCCCCCGCGCGGTACCGCTTCCAGGACAGGAGCCACAGCGTCTCGAAGCCCTCGAGGCCGTCCGGGTTGTCCCGCGCGAGCTCGCGCGCGAGCGAGAGCGCCGCGTCGAAGTCCTCGGCGTCGGCGGCGAACCTCAGCAGGCGCTCCCGCGCTCCGCGCCGCGCCGGCGCCGGGACCGCCGGTCCCGTCAGGCCCGCGAGAGCCGCCTTGACCGGATCCAGGCGCGGGTCGGACGGGTCGAGGGCCCGCCTCTTCCCGCGCAGCCGCGTCACGACGATGTCGCAGCGCAGGAGCCTCGCGTCGTAGGCGGAGAGGGTCCCGTCGTCGGGGACCCGCGCCGCCGTCGCCTCCGCCGCACGGGCGTTGCGGGAAGCGAGCTGGCCTCGCGCGAGGGCGAGGAGATTGGACCCGCGCTCTCCCTCGGGCCAGGCCTCGGGCCGGTCCTTCGAGAGGAGGGTCACGCCGCGCTTCGCGTCGCCCGCGGCGACGAGCGCGCTGCCGCGGCGGCCCCGCTCGGCCGGCGTCAGGCTCCGTTCGGCCTCGGCCGCGGCGCGCCGGGCGTAAGCCGGGGTGGACGGGAGGACGTCGTAGGTCGGGGCCTCGAGCACGAAGCGCCGCGCGGCCGCGCGCACCGCCGCCGGATCGCCGGAGGCGAGCCCCAGGCGCATCTGGCCGATCGCGACCTCCGCGCTCTCGCCCGGCGTCGCGGCGGCGTCGGCGGCCACCGCGAGCACGCGGGCGCCCTCGGCGGCCTCTCCGCGCTTCTCGTACAGGCGCGCCAGGAGAATCGCCGCGCGGACGCGGAACGCGAAGGGGCCCTCCGCCTCGAACGCGCGGCGGGCCTCGCCGAGCGCCTCGTCCGGACGGCCGGAGAGCTCGAGCGCCTCGGCGCGGCGAAGGTTCCGATAGGCCTCGAGCCCGATCGGCGCGGCGTTGACGGACTCGAGCCTGGCGGCGGCCGCCGTCCATTCCTGGCGGCGCGCGTCGTCGGAGGCGAGCAGCAGCGCCGCCCGCGCTTCCCACGCCGGTTGTCCGGCCCGGCGCCGGATCTCGTCGAGGATCGCCTCCGCCTCGCCGCGCCGGCCCTCGTCGAGAAGATCGGCGGCGCGGGCGAACTCGGCGTCGAAATCGGAGGAGACCTCCACGACCGCGAGGTCCGCGCGCGAGCGTCCGGCCGCCATGAGCAGCACGGCCACGAGGACCGCGAAGCGCTTTACCGGAAACCTGGGCGTCGGGATGGGGTCCGCCGGGACAGCGTCAGATCCCGAGGGCCTCGGGCCGTCCGTCGGCGAGAATGCGCACGAGCTCTTCCAGGAAGAAGTTGCTCGAGGCGCGGACGTCCTCGGGGATCCGCTCGTCGTACATCTGTCGGCTGCGGTCGATGTCTTCCTTGAGGCGCTGATACAGGTTCCCGGCCTCGCGACCCTCGAGGACGGCCCGCTCGTTGTAGAGCTTGATCTCGGACACGAGCAGGCGCGCGAAGCGCCGGGCCTCCTCCTGGCGCTCGTCGCCTCCCGCGAGCGCGAGCGGCCCGCCCAGGCGCCGGGATGGCTCGGGCATCGGGATGGCCGGGCTCGAGAGCCCGGATATGGGTGTCTGCCGCGGGGGCTCTTCGAAATGCGGTGCCGGGGCCGGCTCGGGTTCGTGGGCCGGCGTCGCAGAGGGCGCGGCCTCGATCTCGGCCGAGGCCGGAAGATCCTCGACGGCCGCGGCCTCCTCGTTCATCCACATGCCGGCCGGCTCGGGCTTCTTGACGGGCTCGGGAACGCGCAGCGCGGGCGCGGGCTTCAGCTTCCTCGAGGCGAGACGGTCGACGACGAGCCCGGCGAGGTAGGTCAGCAGCGAGAGCGCGTCGGGATCGAAGCCCTCCTCTTCGCCGAGCACGGCGTCGGCGTAGAGCGCGCCGGAAATCTTCTCGCGCACGACCATGGGGATCGCGACCGCGTCGGAGACCCTCGCCGCGTGCAGGAGTGTCGAGATCTCGTTCGACGCGGGAAGGCGCACGGCCGTGCCGGTCATCACCTTCGCGAGAAGGCCGCCCTCCGTGAGCGGCAGCGCGATCTGCCGCACCGCGTCGTCGTCGCCGCCGTGGCCGGAGAAGCCGACGGCCTTCCACGCGCCGATGGACCCGCCGCGAGCCACGAGCAGGGCGGCGCGCGAAGAGTGCTTGCGGCACTCGTCGAGGAACCGATGGAGCACGTCCACCTGGGTCGCGGCCTGGTCGAGGCCGCGCGCGGCATCGACGCCGATCGAGCCCGCGCGCGCCGGCGCGGCGCCCGGGGCCCCGCCCGGCCCCGCCTCGACGAGCTCGGCGGGGACGACGCCCCGCAGGTCCTGGTCGAACTTCTCGAGAAAGCCGAACCACCGCCGATCGGTCTCGAGGCGCAGGCGATCGAATTCTTCGCGGAGCGCGGCGAACCGCTCGGAGAGCCGCCGTTCGATCTCGGTCTCGAGCCGCTTGGCCCGGTCCGGTGCCTCGGAATCGGTCATTGTTGGCATTATCGGGGCAGAAGCGTCGTTCGTAAAGCCGTTCGCAGGAAACCGAGCGATTCTAAGCCTTTCTTTCGATTAGGGATACCGTCGTTCCCGTTGACACCCCGGACCCTCATCTCTAGAATTGCCTGCTCTCTGAAGGTCGCGGGTAAGGGGGTGAGTGTCCGTGCCTCTGGTCCACGTCAAAGAAGACGAGTCGTTCGAGAACGCCATGCGGCGTTTCAAGAGAAAGTGCGAAAAATCCGGCATCCTCTCCGAGCTGAAGAAGCGCCAGCACTACGAGAAACCGAGCGCGAAGAGAAAGCGCAAGATGATTCAGGCCCGCAAGAAGATGCTCCGCAAGCTGTCGGAGGAGAAGCGGGCTTCGGTCTAGTCTCCGCGGACGGAGGCGGCGCCGACCGGGAATCTCTCGAGTTCGGCGTCGTCCTTCGGCTCGTTTCGGCCCTGGCACGAACGCCGCCCGGAAGGGCGGCGGTTCTGTCTCTGGTTCCCGCGCTCGAGGAGAGCGGCGTCGCCCGCCTTCTCGCCGAGACCGCCGAGGCCTCCGCCTTCCTGATCCGCCACGGCCGCCTGCCGCTCGCCGGCCTCGACGACATCGAGCCCGCGCTCGAGTCCCTCGAGGGCGCGGGAGGCGCCGGCGCCCCCGAGGAGTTTCGTCCGATCGTTCGCGCCGCCCGCGCGGCGGATGCCGTGCGCCGCGCTCTCGCGAAGACCGACGCTCCCCTCCTCTCGGCCCGGCGGGACGCGCTGCCCGCCTTCGACGCGCTGCTCGCCCGCGCCGCGCGGCTCTTCGGCGAAGACGGGCACCTCAAGGACGACGCGTCGCCGCGAGCTTCTCGCGATTCGCTCGCGCCTGCGCCGGCGGCGGGGCGAGGTCTCGCGCCTGCTCGAGAAGCTCCTCGACGACAGGCGCGAGGCGCTCGGCGACTCCGTCGTGGTCCTGCGCAACGACCGCTACTGCCTTCCCGTCCAGGCCTCGAGCCGCGCCCGCGTGCCCGGGATCGTGCACGACCGCTCCGGGTCCGGCCAGACCGTCTTCGTCGAGCCGATGGAGGTCATCGAGTCCAACAATGACCTCGCCCTGCTCTCCGCCGAGGAGCGGCGCGAGGTCGAGCGGATCCTGGCCGACTTCGGACGGGCCATCCTCGAGCGCGGCGGCGACCTGCGGCGCGCCGTCGCCGATCTGGCCGAGCTCGACGCGCTCGAGGCGAAGGTGGCCTTCGGCGAGATGGGCGAGGGGCGGCTTCCCGAGCTCTCCGACGACGGCGCCTGGACCCTCGTCCACGCGCGCCATCCGCTGCTCGACTCGCGCTACGAGAAGCTGCGCCGCCGCGTCCTCGGCGAGACACGGGAGGGCCGGGCAGCGGTGCCGCTCGAGATGGAGCTCGAGCCCGACCGCCGGCTCCTCGTGGTCTCGGGCCCCAACGCCGGCGGCAAGACGGTGGTCCTGAAGACCGCGGGTCTCTTCTCGCTGCTGGCGCAGTCGGGCATCCCCATCCCCGCCGCCGCCGGCACGCGCCTGCCCGTCTTCCGCTCGATCCGGACCGAGATCGGCGACGCGCAGGCGATCCTCTCGGACCGCTCGACCTTCTCCTCGTCGATGGAGACGCTCGCCGGGATCCTCGCCGACGCGCGCCCCGGCTCGCTCGCCCTGATCGACGAGATCGGCGGCGCCACGGACCCCGAGGAGGGCAGCGCGCTCGCGGTGGCCTTCCTCGAGGCGTACCTCGAGAGCGGCGGCCGCGCCCTCGTCACGACGCACCTCTCGGGCGTCAAGACATTCGCCGCCTCCCGGGAGGACGCCCTCTGCGCGGCGATGGAGTTCGACGAGAAGACCGGCCGCCCCAACTATCGCCTGCATCCGGGCCTCGCCGGGCGCAGCCGCGCGATGTCGGTGGCCCGCGAGCGGGGCATCCCCGAGGCCGTGCTCGAGCGCGCGCGCGTCCTGCTGGGCGAGGCCTGGGAGCGGCGCGACCGCGCCGAGACGCAGGCCGAGGAGGCCCTCGAGCGACTCCGCGGTCTCGAGCAGGCGCTCGCCGGCGAGAGGGACGCCGCGCGGGCCGAGGCCGAACGGCTCGCGCAAGAGCGCCGCCGGTTCGCCGAGGAGAAGGCCCGCATGCTCGCCGACGGCCTCGCCGGGTTCGAGCGCGCGCGCCAGGAGCTCTCGCGCCGGGTCACCGAGGAGCTCGACGCGGCGCGCCAGGAGAGCACCCGGCTCGCCCGGGCGTCCGCGGCCCGCGTCCTCGAGGAAGCCGAGCGCGCGGCGGCCGCCGAAGCCGTGATCGGGGAGGCGCGCGAGGCGGAGGAGGTGCGGTCCCGCGAAGTCTCGGTCGGCGACGTGGCGCACATCCGCGGGCTCGGGGGCGAGGGCCGGGTCGTCGCGTTCGACGGCGACTGGGCGCACCTCGAGTCGCGCGGCAAGCGAATCCGGGTGCGGCGATCGGACCTGCAGCCGGTCCCCCGCCGGAAGGCGGAGGCGGGAGGCGGGAAGAAGGAAACGGGAGGCCGGAGGCGGGCGTCGGCGCCCGAGACTCCCGATGCGCGAACCGACTCGACGGGTCCCACGGCCGAGATCAACGTCATCGGGCAGCGCCTCGAAGAGGCCCTCGACGCGGTCGAGCGCGCCCTCGACCAGGCGCTGCTCTCGGGCGCCTCGCGGCTGCGGGTCATTCACGGCCACGGGACCGGGCGGCTCCGGGACGGCATCCGCGAGCGCTACCGGAGTCACGGCGCCGTGGCGTCGCTCAAGTCGGCCGACCGGACGGAAGGCGGAAACGGCGCCACGATCCTGGAATTGAGATAAGAAGAGGACTGCCCGACGGCCCACGGGCCTCGACCCATGACGTCCTTCGACCTCGACATCAACGACCACGTCCTCGCCGAGCTGCGGTCCGCGGCCGACATCGTCGAGGTCATCGGCGACCACACGACGCTCAAGAAGGCCGGGCGGTCGTGGAAGGGGCTCTGCCCGTTCCACAACGAGCGCACCCCGTCCTTCACCGTCGATCGCGACAAGGGCCTCTACCACTGCTTCGGGTGCGGCGCCGGCGGCGACGTCATCCATTTCGTGAGACAGATCGACCGGCTCGAGTTTCCGGAAGCGGTCGAGGTCCTGGCCGGCCGCTTCGGCGTCGTGATTCCGAGGCGAGAGCGGCGCGGCCCGCGAGAAGACCGCCGGGACCGCCTCTACGAGGCCGTCTCCGCAGCCGAGCGCTTCTACCGCGAGCGGCTGGGGCGGCTTGGCAATCCCGCCGCGAAATATCTCGAGAAGCGGGGAGTGCCCGAGCCGCTCTGGAGCGAGCTCGCGCTCGGCCATGCGCCGGACGCCTGGGACTCGATCGGCAAGGCCCTCTCCCCCGCGTTCCCCGAGGACCTGCTCATCGAGGCGGGCCTGCTCCAGCCGCGCTCCGAGGGCAAGGGCGCCTACGACCGCTTCCGCGACCGTCTCCTCTTCGTCGTGCGCGACGAGCGCGGGCGCCCGGTCGGATTCGGCGGCCGCGTGCTTTCGCCCGAGGGCGAGCCCAAGTACCTGAACTCCCCCGAGTCGCCGATCTTCTCCAAGAAGCGGCTCCTCTACGGCCTCTTCTCGGCGCGCGAGGCGGTCCGGCGGCGCGACCGGGTCGTCCTGGTGGAGGGCTACTTCGATCACCTCGCGCTCGTGCGCGCGGGCGTCGCCGAAACGGTCGCGTCGATGGGAACCGCCCTGACCCCCGAGCAGGCCGAAAGGCTCCGCCGCCTCACGGGCAACGCCGTCGTCTGCTACGACGGCGACTCCGCGGGCCGCAACGCCACACGCGGAGCGCTCGCCCTCCTCCTGGCGCAGGGCTTCCAGGCCCGTGTCGCGAGGCTCCCCGAGGGCGAAGACCCCGACGACCTGCTCCAGCGCGAGGGTCCCGAGGCGCTCGCCCGGCGGATCGACGAGGCCCCCGACTACCTGACCTGGCTCGTCGAGGACCTGCGTCCGGACGAGTCCGGTCTCGCTTCGGCCGAAAAGCGGGAGCGGGTGGGCAAGATCCTCGAGATCGTGAAGGCGATCCCCGACCGGATTCTGCGCTACGAGGAGTACCGCCGGGTCTCCGAGGCCGTTGCCGTGCCGCTCGAGGTCCTCTGGGGGGCCGACCAGGCGAACCTCAAGCCTCAAATTACGCGTTCTATAGATGTGGGAACGCCCGGGAATGCCGCGACGTTATCCGCCTTGGCTGCCCCCGCAGCCGAGCGCAAGATCCTTCGGGCCCTGGCCGGAGGCGAGCTCAATGCATTGATTCTAGGGAGTTTAAAGGACGAATACCTGTCGGACCCGAGAGTGAAGCGGGTGGTTTCCGCCTTCCGGAAGACCGCCGGAGACCCGGAACCTGTTGATTTTCAGAGGCAAATCGCAGACCTTACGGAGGACGAGCGAACGTTTCTCTCCGGCTGTCGCGCTGGATGAATCTCCCGAGCCGACCGAGAAAGACGTAGACCGGCTCCTCAAGGCCCTCGAAATCAAACACTTGGAGGGGGAGAGCGCGGCGCTGCTCAACTCCATCCGGCAGGCAGAGGCGGCGGGGCGCCCGAACGCGGAGCTCGATTCGCTCCTTCGGGACAAGCAGGACAGAGATCGGCGGATCGCGAGGCTGAGGTCGCGGAAAGGAAATGAACTTGGTGATTGAGGAAAAGTTCCCGGAAGTCGGGGTTCTGCTCAAGGGCGGCCGGGAGAAGGGCTACATCCTCTACGAGGAAATCCACACGATCCTGTCGGACGAGGCGACGGCCGCGCCGAAGGATCTCGAGGCGATCTACGCCCGCTTCTTCGAGGTCGGCATCGAGATCGTCACCGACCCCGACCGCGCGGCGCGGCGCCGCGGCGGCCGATGCCGCCGAGTCGGCCGACGAGGCCCGCGAGGCCGTCGAGAAGACCAACGACCCCGTGCGCATGTACCTGCGCGAGATGGGCACCGTCAAGCTCCTCGACCGCGAGGGCGAGGTCCGCGATCGCCAAGCGCATCGAGCAGGGCGAGGCGAAGATCTACCAGGCGCTCGCGAACAACCCGATCGTGCTCGAGGAGATCCTCAAGCTCCTCGAGAACGCCGGACGCGACTCGCCGCATCGTCGACGAGCTCGTCAACGCTCCCGACGAGGACGACGAGGAGCCGGAGCGAGACCGACCTCGACGACCGCTCGACGCGGCGCATCGAGGGCATCCTCGGCAGCTTCCGAAGATCGGCGCGCTCGACAAGGACATCAAGCGGCTGAAGTTCAAGGCGCGCACGATCAAGAAGGGCACCAAGACCGCTCGCGCGCGTCGAAGCCTCGATCGACAAGAAGATCGCCGACATGGCGAAGCTGATCCGCGCCGCCGACTTCACGCCGGCCGTGCTGCAACCGCGCCGATCGGGCATCCTCAAGGACATCGACCGGCAGATGTCGCGTCCCCGAGATCACGATCCGGCAGGACACGCAACACGCTGAAGAAGGAGAAGAACCCGACCCGGATCGACTTCTACAAGCGCCGGATCGCGAAGTACCGGAAGATCGCTGCGCGAGCTCGAGCAGAAGTTCGGCGTCTCGCACGAGGACGTCAAGAAGACGCATGCGCATGGTCCGCGAGGGCGAGGAGGAGGCCGACCAGGCCAAGCACGAGCTGATCGTCGCCAACCTGCGCCTCGTCGTCTCGATCGCGAAGAAGTACACCAACCGCGGCCTCCAGTTCCTCGACCTCATCCAGGAAGGCAACATCGGCCTGATGAAGGCGGTCGAGAAGTTCGAGTACCGCCGCGGCTACAAGTTCTCGACCTACGCGACGTGGTGGATCCGCCAGGCGATCACCCGCGCGATCGCCGACCAGGCGCGCACGATCCGCATCCCGGTCCACATGATCGAGACGATCAACAAGCTCACGCGCACGTCGCGCTCGCTCGTGCAGGAGCTCGGCCGCGAGCCGAACGCCGAGGAGATCGCCGAGCGGATGGACATGCCGGTCTCCAAGGTCCGCAAGATCATGAAGATCGCGCAGGAGCCGATCTCCCTCGAGACGCCGATCGGCGAGGAGGAGGATTCGCATCTGGGCGACTTCATCGAGGACCGGCAGGTCCTCTCGCCGATCGACGCCGTGATCGTCGCGAACCTCCAGGAGCAGACGCGCCGGTCGCTGAAGTCGCTCACGCCCGCGCGAGGAGCAGGTCCTGCAAGATGCGCTTCGGCGTCGGCGACGGCTCCGAGCACACCCTCGAGGAGGTCGGGCCGCTCGTTCAACGTCACCCGCGAGCGCATCCGCCAGATCGAGTCGAAGGCGCTGCGCAAGCTCCGCCACCCGTCGCGAGCGAAGAAGCTGAAGCCGTTCCTGGAGACCATTCGCTGAGGCCGGCCCGCCGGAAGGCAGTTGTCGAAGGGGCCCCCTTTGTTATATTCAGAGGGGTCCATAGCTCAGCGGTCCAGAGCCACCGGCTCATAACCGGTCAGACCCGGTTCGAATCCGGGTGGACCCACCAACGAAGGCGGCAGATTGAGGCTTCTGATCCGAAACCGAATCTCCAACGCGCGGTCAACGCCAGGGTGTTCCTCAACCGGAACACCCTTTTTCATCTCCGGCTCCTTCGCCTCCGGGGCATCGCGATGAGCGACCTGCTCGGCCAGCTCTACCGGCTCCAGACCCGGATCCAGTTCGTCCGCGAGCCGCGAGAAGAAGCGCGACACCGTCCCGCCCGACCTCATCGAGGTCGACCGCGAGTTCAAGGAAAAGGTCGAGGCCGTCGCCGAGCTCCGGGCCCGGCTGACCCAGGCCGAGCTCGAGCGCCGCAAGGCGGAGGGCGAGCTCGCGGACCTCAAGGAGAAGCTCAAGAAGTACCAGGCGCAGCTCCGCAGCGTCCAGTCGAGCCGCGAGTACTCCGCCGCGCTGAACGAGATCGACGGCGTCGAGAAGGCGATCCGCGCGACCGAGGACACGCTTCCTCGAGCTCGAGGAGGAGATCGAGACGGCCCGCGCCGACCTCGAGGCGCGCGAGAAGAACCTGCCCGCCGAGACCGAGGCAGCACGAGGAGACGGATGAAGGACTGGCGCGTCGAGCAGCGCGCGATCAACGACGAGCTCGCCGGCGCGAAGAGCGAGATCGAACAGCTCGAGGCGCAGATCCCGCCCCGCGACCGGCGCGGAGTTCCGGCGCCTCGTCGACAAGAAGCACGGCCTGGCCGTCGTGCTCGCCGTCGGCGGCTCGTGCTCCGCCTGCCACGTCAAGATCCGCCCGGCCGCGATGCAGATCCTCAAGCAGGGTCGCGAG
The DNA here is from genome assembly GCA_963776755.1 of uncultured Acidobacteriota bacterium. Taxonomy (GTDB): domain Bacteria; phylum Acidobacteriota; class Thermoanaerobaculia; order UBA5066; family Gp7-AA6; genus DAHUXD01. The sequence continues at coordinate 601,650 of CAVZNW010000004.1, read as the reverse complement.
ATCATCTACTGCGACAGCTGCAAGCGGATCCTCTACTACGAGCCGCAGAGCTCGTGAAGCGCGCGCGGATGCCGTTCCGGGCCTTCATCGACGGGGCCGCTCGCGGCAACCCCGGTCCCGCGGGCGCCGGCGTCTACGTGTCGGCCGAGGACCATCTCCCGGCCGAGGAGCACTTCGAGGCGCTCGGGCACCAGACGAACAACGTCGCCGAGTACCGCGCGCTGCTCCTCGCCCTCCGGCGCGCCGCCGAGCGCGAGGCGTCCGAGGTCTCGATCGCCTCCGACAGTCTCCTGCTCGTCCAGCAGATGCTGGGCCGCTACCGGGTCAAGGCGCCGCAACCTCCAGCCGCTCTTCTTCGAGGCGCTCGGGCGCGCGAAGGCCTTCCGCCGCTTCTCCATCGCGCACGTCCCGCGCGAGGACAACAAGAAGGCGGACCGGCTGGCCAATCTCGGAGCCGACGCGAGCGAGCGCGACATGGCCGGAGGAAGTTCCAGCGGGAGCCATGAGCCCCGACGCCGGGGACATCGCGCGGCGGCGCGAAGAGATCCTGGCGTCGATCGCCGAGGCCGCGGCCCGGGCCGGCCGCCGGCCCGAGGAAGTCGCGCTCATGGCCGTGACCAAGACGCAGGCCGCGGAGACCGTCGCCGGCGCGGCGCGCGCCGGCATCACCCGCTTCGGCGAGAACCGCGTCCAGGAAGGCGTCGCCAAAATCGAGGCCCTGCGGGGGCGATTCCCGGACCTCGAGTGGCGCCTGATCGGACCTTTGCAGACGAACAAGGCGAAGACGGCGCTACAATGGTTCGGGGTCATCGAAACACTAGACCGGGAAAGACTTGCGGCGCGCCTGGAGGCGCTGCTGTCGGAAACGGGTGGGATGCTGCCGGTGCTGCTGGAGATCAACGTCGGCCGGGAAGAGTCGAAGTCGGGGGCGCTCCCCGCGGAGGCCCCGCGGCTCTACGAGGCCGCCCTCGCCGCGGCTCACCTCGACGTGCGGGGGCTCATGGCCGTCCCGCCCTACGACCCGGACCCGGAGAAATCCCGGCCCTTCTTCCGGCGGCTCCGCGCCCTCCGTGACACCCTGGCCGCGCGGTACGGGCGGCCGTTGCCCGAGCTCTCGATGGGCATGAGCCACGACTTCGCGGTCGCCGTCGAGGAAGGCTCGACGGAAGTCCGCATCGGTACGGCCCTCTTCGGCCCGCGCGAGACCGCATGAACGTCGGCGGATCGGCGGCCGGCGCCGTGTTCGACGCGATCCTCTGGCTCCTGACGGGCCTCCAGTGGATCGTCATCATCGCGGCCCTCATCTCGTGGGTCAACCCGGACCCGCGCAACCCGATCGTGCGCTTCCTCTGGGGCGTCACCGAGCCGCTCTTTCGCCCGTTCCGCCGGCTGCTTCCGCCCTCGCGCACCGGCGGCATCGACCTCTCGCCCCTCTTCGTCCTGCTCGTCATCTACCTGCTGACGCGTTTCGTGGCGCGGCTGGCCGTTTCGGCGCCGCTTTAAGGTCACTGGAGGATCCCATGCGCCCCCGCACGAGCCCGCTCGAGATTCAGAAGCGCGAGTTTTCGAAGAAGTGGAAGGGCCTCGATCCCGTCGAGGTGCAGACCTTCCTGACCGACGTCGCCGAGGACATGGAGGTCGTCGCCCGGGAGAACGCGGACCTCGAGAACCGCCTGCGCTCCCTCGAGCAGGAGAACGAGGAGCACCGGCGAGCGCGAGCGCATCCTGAAGCAGACGCTCCTCTCGGCGCAGCAGGCCTCCGAGGACATCCGATCGGCCGCCCGCAAGGAGGCCGAGCTCATCGTGCGGGAGGCGCAGGACTCCGGCGAGAAGCTCACGCACAACGCCCTCCAGCGCTCCGCCGAGATCGAGAAGGCGATCCAGGAGTTGAAGGTCCAGCGCGCGAACTTCCGCCTTCAGCTCCAGAAGATGATCGAGCTCTTCCAGCAGGTCCTCGAGTTCGACCGCGACGAGGACGAGAAGGACCGGGGCCGCTGTCCTACACTGACGCGCAAGGCGAACAAGGAAGAGACCGCGCGCCGCGCGCTCGAGGGGTCGGTCTTCGGTTTTCGAGCCCGCGCGCGTCGCGACCGTGGAGCTCCGACTCTGACCGAGTGGCGCCGGCGCGTGATTTGATCGCGCATGTCTCCCTCGAGATCCGCAACATCGGCTGCCTCGCGACACCGCTCGGGCGCGAGGCCCGGCGCGGGCGCGCCCAGGGGGAGATCCTGCGCATCCGCGACGCGGCCGTCCGGGCCGAGGACGGGCGGCTCGTCTTCGTCGGCACCGAGAGGGACTACGCCCGGGAGTACGGCAGCCGCCCGGCCGACGCCGTGCTCGACGCCCGCGGGCGCGCGGTCGTGCCGGGCCTCGTCGACGCGCACACGCATCCCGTGTGGCTGGGCGATCGCGGCCCGGAGATCGGCCGGAGGCTCGCCGGGGAAACCTACGCCGCGATCGCGGCCGAGGGCGGCGGCATCCACGCGACCGTCCGCGCGACGCGAGCCGGCACGGACGCCGAGCTCGAGGGGACCGTCCGCCGGCGGCTCGAACGCATGCTCGCCCACGGGACGACGACCGCCGAGGCCAAGTCCGGCTACGGGCTGACCGAGAAGGACGAGATCCGCGCCCTGGTCCTCCTCCGGAAGCTCGGCGAAGACCCGGTCCTTCCGCGTCTCGTGCCGACGCTCCTCGCCGCGCACGAGGTCCCGCCCGAATTCTCCGCGCGACCGCGGCGAGTGGGTCGCGGATCGTGGCCGAGGGGATCGTTCCGCGCGCCGCGCGCGAGAAGCTCGCGCGCTACTGCGACGTCTTCTGCGAGGACGGCGTCTTCACCGTCCCCGAGTCGCGGACGATCCTCGAGGCCGCGCGCCGGGCCGGGATGGGGCTGCGGATCCACGCCGACGAGCTCGCGCGGTCGGGCGGGACGATGCTCGCGGCAGAGCTCCGCGCGGCCTCGGCGGACCACCTCCTCTTCATCGAGGAAGAGGAGATCGACGCCCTCGCCGCCTCCGGCACGGTCGCCGTCGTCCTCCCGGGAACCGCCTGGTGGATGCGGTCCCGGCGCGCCCCGGCCCGGGCGACTGATCGAGGCGGGCGTCCCCGTGGCCGTCGCCTCGGACTCGAACCCCGGGACCTGCTGCACCGAGTCGCTGCCGGCCGTCGCCGGCCACGCGTGCCTCGACTCCGGGCTGTCGGTCGAGGAAACGCTGACCGGCATGACGCTCGAACGCCGCGGCCTCCCTGGGGCTCGCCGGCGGAGGTCGGGTCGCTCGAGGCCGGCAAGTCGGCCGATCTTCTGGTCCTGGACGCCCCCGACGATCGCCACCTCATCTATCATTGGGGCGTCAACCTGGTCGACGCCGTCGTCTTGCGCGGCCGCGTCGTGGAAGGCGATCGGACGTGACGAACTTCGCGACAGCTCACTCTCGAACGAGTTCCTGGACGCCCTGGCCTCGGACGCGCCGACCCCGGGCGGAGGCACGGCCGCGGCCGTCGGCGGCGCGATGGGGGCCGCGCTCGCCCGAGATGGTGGCGGCGCTGACGCTGTCGAAGGAGAAGTACGCCGCCTCGCACGACGTCGTCCGGCCGATCGCGGAAGCGGCGCGATCTGGCGCGGGCGGAGTTTCTCGATCTCGCGCGCGAGGACTCGCAGGCCTACGACGAGGTCGTCGCCGCGCGCCGCGCGCCCAAGTAGACCGAGGAGGAGAAGGCCGCGCGCGCCCGCCGCATCGCCGTGGTCAACCGCCGCGCCGCCGAGGTCCCGATGCGGACCGCCCGCGCGGCCGTGCGCCTGCTCGCCGCCCTGCCGGAGCTCGCCGAGAACGGGAACCCCAACGCGGCCTCGGACGTCGGGGCCGCCGCCCTGCTCCTCGACGCCTGCGTCGAGGGGGCCCTGCTGAACGTCGGCATCAACCTGTCCGGAGTCGAGGACGCGACCTTCGTGAGCGAGATGCAGAAGGAAACGGCGGTCCTGCAGGAAGAATCGCGGCGCCTGCGGTCGCAGGTGCTCGCGATCGTGCGCAAGCGCTTCTAGTCTCATCTCACTCAAAACAGACGGGTTGGCAACGACGCGCGGCGCTTGGCGATTTGCCTTGACACTTTCGCGCGCTTTTCGTAGACTGGGTAAATTGAATCGCGCGACACCGGCAACGGGTCGCGCGGTTTTGTTTTTGGCCCCCTCCTTCTCCTGCCCAATCCTCTGAGCGCATTCCGGTTCGGCGGTTCCCGTTTCGCTCGCCGGCGCGCTTCCTGGCTGCGGCAGCGTCGCCAGAGGCGCGCCAAAGGGCCGTTTCGCGTCCGGCCGGGCCCCTCCGCCGAGCGCCATAGAATCCGGCTTCCATGCCGGAGGCCCGACCGACGCTTTACCTGGTGGACGCCATGTCCAACATCCACCGGGCGTACCACGCGATCCGCGGCCTCTCGACCTCCTCCGGCCGGCCGACCAACGCGGTCTACGGGTTCGTGACCATGCTGCGGAAGATGCTCCGCGAGCACCCCTCGGACCATCTCGCGGTGGCCTTCGACCGCGCCGAGAAGACGGTGCGCCACGAGGAGTACGACGGGTACAAGGCCAACCGCCCGGCCATGGAGATGGACCTGTCGAGCCAGATTCCCGAGATCCGGCGGGCGCTGGAGGCCTACCGCATCCCCGTCCTCGAGCTGCCGGGCTACGAGGCCGACGACGTCATCGGCACGCTCTCCTGCCGCGCCGCCGAGGCCGGCTTCGACGTCGTCATCGTCACGGCGGACAAGGACATGCTCCAGCTCGTCTCGGGTTCGCGCGTGCGGGTCTTCCATACGGGCAAGGAGAAATTCCTCGACGAGAAGGGCGTCGTCGAGTTCTTCGGCGTCGCGCCGTCGCAGGTTGTCGACGTGCTCGCGCTCATGGGAGACGCCTCGGACAACATTCCGGGCGTGCCGCGGGTGGGCGAAGTGACCGCGAAGAAGTGGATCTCCGAGTATGGCAACCTCGACCGGCTTCTCGAGAAGGCCGCCGAGGTCAAGGGCAAGGTCGGAGAAAGCCTGCGAGAGCACACGGAGGACGCGCTCCTGTCGAGGCGGCTGGCCGCGATCCGGACGGACCTGCCCATCCCCTTCGACCCGGACGCGCTCAAGCGCGCCGAGCCCGACAACGAGAAGCTCAAGGCCCTCTTCGTCGAGCTCGAGTTCCACTCGCTCGCCGCGGAGATCCACGGCGACGAAGCCGCGGCGCAGCTGTCGTCGCGCCGGCTCGCGGCCGGCGAGGCGATCACGCTCGACGGGCCGGGGCCCCACGGCGTCGCGCTGCTCGTCCACGACGGGGACCTCCTCCTCGCGGCGGCGCAGGGGTCGACCGTGCAGATCGCCGAGGGGACCGGCGACGAGATCCTCGCCCGCTGGGACGCGCTCGATCGGCCGGAGGCGTTCCTGGCGGCTCCCGACGCCAAGCCCTTCGACCGCCTGCTCGCCGTTCGGCAGCGCGGGGTGCGCGCCAACCTCTTCGACGTCGGCCTCGCCCAGTACGTCCTCTCGGCCGGCGTCGGGAGCTCGGACATCGAGCCCCTGGTCTTCCAGCGCCTCGGCCAGAAGCTCTCCCCCGACAAGGAGGCCGGCGTCGCCGACGGCCGTCTTCCGAAGGAGTATGCGATCGAGGCGGCGGACCGCTGGCTGGCCGAGCGCGCGACCGCGGCGGCGGCCCTGGCACCGCTGCTTCGCGAGGAGCTCGGCGCGCGGCCGGAGCTCGAGAAGGTCTACCGGGAGATCGAGCGGCCGCTCACGCCGGTCCTCGCCCGCATGGAGCTCTTCGGGGTCGCGATCGACACGGCGCTCCTGAAGGAGATGTCGGTGAGGATGGAGACGGACCTGCGCGCCCTCGAGCGGAAGATCTGGGAGGAGGCCGGAGAGGAATTCAACGTCAACTCCCCCGTCCAGCTCGGCCAGATCCTCTTCGAGAAGCTCAAGTACCCGGTCCTGAAGAAGACGGCCAAGACGAAGTCCTCGTCGACCGGCGTCGAGGTGCTGACGGAGCTCGCCGAGCAGGGGCTTCCCCTCCCGAAGCACGTCCTCGAGTTCCGCGAGATCTCGAAGCTCAAGGGCACGTACGTCGACGCGCTGCCGGCGCTCGCCGACGCCGACGGGCGGGTGCACACGTCGTTTCGCCAGACCGTCGCCGCCACCGGACGCCTGTCCTCCTCGGACCCGAACCTCCAGAACATCCCGATCCGCACGGCGGCCGGGCGCGAGATCCGGCGCGCCTTCGTCGCGCCGGCCGGGAGGCGGCTGGTCGTCGCCGACTACTCGCAGATCGAGCTGCGCATCCTCGCGCACCTCTCCGGCGACGAGGCGCTCGTCTCGGCGTTCGAGCAGGGGCGGGACATCCATCGGGCCACCGCGGCCAAGATCTTCGGCGTGGCGCCGGACCTCGTGTCCCACGAGATGCGCTTTGCGGCCAAGCGGATCAACTTCGGACTCCTCTACGGCATGGGCGCCTTCTCGCTCGGCGAAGGACCTCGGCGTCCCGACGTCCGAAGCCGAAGACCTTCATCGAGGCCTACTTCGGACAGTTCCCGCGCGTGCGCGGCTGTCTCGACGGAATCCTCGCCGAGGCGCGCCGGAAGAAGGAGGTCTCGACGCTCTTCGGGCGGGTGCGACCCGATCCCGGAGATCGCCGCCTCGAACGCGGGCCTGCGCGCCAACGCCGAGCGCATGGCGCTGAACGCGCCGTTCCAGGGCACGGCCGCCGACATCATCAAGATCGCCATGATCCGTCTCGACGCCGCGCTGCCCGCGGCGGGCCTCTCCGCCCGGCTCTCGCTCCAGGTCCACGACGAGCTCGTCCTGGAGGCCCCGGAGAAGGAGGTGCCGGAGGTCGAGCGCCTCGTCGGCGAGGTCATGGAGGGAGCCGCGCAGCTCAAGGTCCGGCTGGCCGTGGAGGTCGGCTCGGGGACCAACTGGCTCGAGGCCAAGTGAGGGGCCGGCGGGAGACGGGCGGCAGGGCCGGAACGGCGGCCCGATCGATGACTTCCCATATACTTCCCGTCAAAACCATGCGTCTCGCCATACGAGCCTTGTCCGCCGCGGCAGTGCTCTCGGCCTCGATCGGGCACGCCGCGCTCGCGCAGGAACCGGCGCCGGCGCCCACGCCGCAGCCGGCGGGCGCGACCGGCTCGGCCCCGTCTCCGCCCGAGGCCCCGCCGCCGGGAGCGGCCGCTGCTCCCGCCGACGCCTCGGCGCCCGCGGCCGCGCCCTCGCCGTCCGCCGCGCCGACACCCGGCCTTCCCACGGGCCCGGCGGCGGCTCCCGCCGTGCGGATCCTCGACGCTCCGACGGTCTGGGTCGCGAAGCTCCCCTCGGAGAATCCGTACGGACTCGCCGCCGACGCGCCGGCGGCTCTTCCGGCCAAGCTCGGGTTCATCGACGCCACGATGCCGGCCGGCCTCTTCGTCTCGGTGCGCGTCGATGCGACCGGCAAGCCGCTCTCCGTGCGGCGCGACCGGGACCCGATCCCGTCGCTCGCGGCCGAGACGATGAAGTCGATCCAGCGCTGGACGATCAACCCGGCGCGCCGCTCCGGGCAGGCGGTCGACACCTGGGGCGCGTACCGGGTGGAGCTCTCCGTCGAGATCGACTCGCCGAAGGTGACGCAGGCGATCCTGATGCCGATCACCCCGTCGACACCCCTGCCGGCGCCGTTTGCGTGGCCGGCCGAGGCGGACTGGCTCGACTCCCGCAAGCCGCCCCCGCCGACGGACGGGAGCGTCTCCATCCTCGAAGTCGACACGGCGCCGCTGCCGCAAAAGGCGCCGTGGTCGGCGGACTCCTTCAAGGGACCGTTCTCGGTGAGGTACTGGGTCCTGATCGACAAGACGGGCCGCGTTTCGCGCGCGATCCCGATCGAGGTCAGCGATCCGGTGCTGCTCGCCTACTTCCGCAAGGCGATGGCCGGATGGATCATGAAGCCGGCGCAGTCCAAGGGCGCCGCGATCGAATCGTGGAACGAGCTCTTGATCTCCGGCCAGATCACCTTCGACGACGAGATCAAGCAGATCTCGGCGTTGCGCCGCGCGATCGGACCGTAGCTCTCAAAGCACCTCGCGCCGGTCCCCGACCCGGCGCGTCACCCGGGCCGAGTCGAGGTACTCGAGGAGCGGAATCGCCAGCCGGCGCGTCAGCCCGAACATCTCCTTGAACTCGCGGACATCCAGAGACTTCTTTCCCGAGCCGCGCAGCCGCTCGACGACCGCGTCGACGGGCTCGCGCGCGACGATCCAGCCCCCGGGCAGCCGGAGGAGGGTCCCCTTCTTCACGAGATAGCCGATCAGGCCCTCGACGACCTTCGGGTGGCGGCTCACGAGGGTCGCGACCTCTCCGGGCGAAGGCGGCTCGAGGCCCCGCTGCCGGAAGACGTCGGCGATGCGCGCCGAGAGCTCGCGGTCGGCACCCGCCAGGTCCTCGCGCCCGGGCAGCCGCGCCTCCTCTCCCGCGATCCCGATCGCGCCGCGCGCCACGAGCGCGGCCTCGACCGCCTCGGCCCAGCGGGCATCCGCCCTCGGCAGGAGCCGCTGCAGCAGCGTGCCGCGCGGGACGCCGACGGCCGTCGGAGCGGCGGACAGGAGCCTGCGCAGCTCCGCCTGCGCCCGCTCTGCCAGGCGTGCCAGCGCGGGCTCGGCCACGTAGCGGTCGGGCGAGCGCCGAAGCGCCCGGACCCGGCCTTCCGCCAGCGCCGGCGCGAGCGCCGCGCGCACGGCCCCGGCGGAGATCCCCGCGCGCTGCGCGAGCTCGTGCTCGCCCGAGCCGTTGTCTCGCGCCTCCTCGATCCACAGGACCAGGCGCTCGCCGAGCGGGCCCCGCTCGAGGCGATCGAGCGCCTGCCGACGCGCGTCGTCGGCCTTTCCGCGCAATGCCGAAGGCTGCGGATCGAGGATGACTCCTCCGCCGATCGTCTCGAGCGGCGAGAGGCGCCGGACGACGAAGCGGTCTCCGGGAACCGCGGCGATCGGGCTGCGGAAGCGCAGGGCGACGCGCGCGGACCCGCCCGCGGGGACCTCCGCGGCGTCGAGCACGCGAACTCCCGCGGTCGCCTCGGACGCGAAATGATGGAACGACACGCGGTCGCCGCTCCGGACCCGCGGCGCGGACGGCAGCAGCTCCAGCCGCGCGAGAACGAGCGTCGAGGTGGCGATCGCCGAGGGATCGGCCAGGACCATGCCGCGCCGCAGGTCCGAGAGCTCCACGCCCGCCAGGTTCAGGCTGACTCGCTCGCCTGCGCGCGCGACGTCTTCCTCGCGCCCGTGGACCTCGACACGGCGCACGCGCACGGCGCGCCGTTCCGGCAGCAGCTCCAGGCCCTGGTCCCGGGCGATCGTTCCGGAGACGAGGCTTCCGGTGACGACCGGCCCGAACCCCGGCACGAGAAACGCGCGATCGATCGGCAGCCGGGTCACGGTCTGCTCGCGGCTCTCCGCGTCCGCGCGCCGCGCGGCCTCGAGGAGGGCGGCCTTCAGCGCATCGAGGCCCTCGCCCGTGCGCGCGGAGACCGGAACGATCGGCGCCGCCTCGAGAAAGGACCCCCGTGTCAATTCGCGCACGTCGGCGGCGGTCACCTCCACGAGATCCGGAGCGGCGCGGTCGACCTTGGTCAGGGCGACGACGCCCGCCGACAGGTTCAGCAGGCGGACGATCTCGAAGTGCTCCCGCGTCTGCGGCATCACGGACTCGTCGGCCGCGACGACGAGGAGGACCGCCTGGATGCCGCCGGCGCCGGCGAGCATGTTGCGCACGAAGCGCTCGTGGCCCGGCACGTCCACGAACGAGACGCGCACGCCGTCCCACTCCGCGTGCGCGAACCCGAGATCGATCGTGATGCCGCGCCGCTTCTCCTCCGGCAGCCGGTCAGCGTCGATCCCGGTCAGGGCCTTCACGAGCGCCGTCTTCCCGTGGTCGATGTGGCCGGCCGTCCCGACGAGAAAGCGCTTCACGCGCACAGGCTATCGCCTTCCGGCGCGACCCGGCGGTGATAGCCTGCGCGGATGCAGGCCCGCCTCGAAGAGGACCTGAAGACGGCGATGAAGGCCGGCGACAAGCGCCGCGTCGCCACTCTGCGGCTGATGCTCGCCGGCTCTGAAGAACGAGAAGATCCAGGCGCAGCGCGCGCTGACCGACGAGGAGATCGAGAGCGTGCTGCGCCGCGCCGTCAAGCAGCGCAAGGACTCGATCGAGCAGTACGCCCGGGGCGGGCGCCAGGACCTCGTCGACGCGGAGACGCAGGAGCTGGCGATCCTCGAGGGCTACCTGCCGCAGGGGCTCACCGACGCCGAGATCGAGTCGGCGATCCGGGCGATCGTCGCGCAGAAGGGCTTCACCTCCCAGAAGGACGTGGGGCTCCTGATGAAGGAGCTCATGGCGGGCTACAAGGGGCGCGTCGACGGCAAGAAGGCCCAGGAGATCGCGCGCCGCCTGCTTCCGTGACGGCTCCGGAGGCGGGCCGGCCGAGGGAGGAGATCGAGGTCAAGATCCCCGTCCGCGGACCTCGGGGAAGTCCGCCGGAAGCTCCGGGCGGCCGGCGCCAGCGCGCTGACCGCGGAGCACGACGAGTCGAACGTCCTCTTCGACGACGCGGAGCGAAAGCTCTCCGGGACGCGGACGGACCATGCGCCTTCGCCGCGCGAACGGCCGCGCGATCCTGACCTACAAGGGCGCCGCGCGGTTCCAGTCGGGCGCCAAGATCCGCGAGGAGCGCGAGACCGAGGTGGCCGACGCCGCCGAGGCCGAGGCGATCCTGGCCGGCCTCGGGCCTGTCTCCGCGCTTCCGCTACGACAAGCGGCGCGAGGAATGGAGGTGCGAGGGCTGCGGTCGTCGCGCTCGACAGACGCCGATCGGCCTGTTCGTCGAGGTCGAGGGCGACCCCTCGACGATCCGCCGTGTCGTCGCCCGCCTCGGCCTCGACGCGTCGGAGTCGATCCCGTACTCCTACGCCGAGCTCTACGCGCGGCGGCGGAAGGAGGAGCCGACGCTTCCGCCCGACATGATCTTCGTTCCGTAGCCCGATGCGGGCCATCCTCCTGTGTGCGGGCCGCGGCCTGCGGTTTCGCCCGGTGACCGAGACAGGTCCCGAAGCCTCTCCTACCCTTCCTGAACGTCCCGCTCGCGGTGGCGCACCTCCGGCGACTTCACGAGGCCGGCGTCGGCGAAGTAGCGGTTAATCTCCATCATCTGGGCGACCAGATCGAGCGCGACCTGCGCGAGCAGGCGGCGGACCTTCCGGACCTCCGCTTTTTCCCGGAGCCGCGGATCCTGGGGACGGCCGGAGCGCTGCGCAACGCGGCCGAGTTCCTCCGGGAGGACGACTTCCTCGTCGTCAACTCCGACGCCGCGATCGAGGCCGACGTCTCCGGCCTGCTCGCCCGGCACCGCGAATCGGGGCGCGCCGCGACGCTCCTCGTCACGGAAAACCGGGACCCGAAGCACTACACGCCGCTTCAGGCCGAAGGGGATCGCATCACGGCCTTCGGCGTCGACGGCCCACGCCCTCTCCTCTACACCGGAGTCTGCGTGCTGGCCCCCCGGCTCCTGCCGCGCATCCCCGCCGGCGAGACGTCCCTCGTCGCCGACCTGTGGCAGCCGATCCTCGACGAGGGGCGCGAGGAGATGGGCTTCGTCTTCCATCATGGCCCGCACGCCGACCTCGGCCGCCCGGGCGATTTCCTCCGCGCGTCGCTCGAAGCGCTCGCGCGCGGAGGGCCCTTTCCGAAAGGGAGCGGCGATTTCGAGGGCGGGCGGCGCGTCCTCGCACGACGGGCCCCGGCCGGTTGCGACGTTTCCGAGAGCGTCCTCGGCCTCGCCGACGTCGGCCCCGGGGCCACGGTCCGCCGCTCGGCCGTCTGGGACGGCGTCGCGCTCGGCGCGGGCTCGCGCCTGACGGACTGCCTCGCGGCTCGCGGCCGCGTTCCCGCCGGCACCCACTATGAGAAAGCCCTTCTCTGGAGCGACGACGACGGGGGACCCGTCGCCGTCTACCCGCTGACCGGGTTCGATCGGAATGATCATGGCGTCCAGCCTCTCTCCCCCCGCCGGTAGTAGAGCGTCCGCACCTTGGCGGTCGCCCCGAACACGCGCACGACGGCCATGCGGTCGCGCGCGTCCCAGAGGTAGACCGAGCCGGGAGTGCTGTCCCCGATCGGCGAGAAGGAACAAATGTCGGAGCTGTTGAACCGGATCGGGTCGTCGATCCGATCGAGGTAGCGGCCCCGCGTGCTCGGATCGGGCACGCGTGTCCCGGTCATGATCGCGGGTCGCACGTCGTTGCGCGACCAGGGGAAGGCGACGCCCAGGGAACGGTCGACCCCGCTCGCGATCTCGGCGGTCCGCACGCCGTTGCCGTTGCCGTCGCCGTAGAGCGCCCACTCGCAGCGGTCGCCGTTGCGCCGGAACTTCAGGCCGACGTTGCAGCCGCGCGAGATCGCGTAGGACCGGGCGCGAAAGAAGGCGACGGTCGTCTCGTGCACCGCGTTGCGGATCGCCACCGACTCCTTGAGCGACACGACGCCCGGCGCCACCATCAGCAGCAGGAGCGCGCCGAGCAGCATCGCCACCACGAGATCGGGCACCGAGAACCCGGCGGCGGGCAAGGAAGGCCCGGGGCCCTGGGGGCCCCGGGCGGGCGGAGGGGTCACCGTCCCTTGCCCACCGGGACGGCGTTCGCGGGCTTCTCCTGCGCCGCCGGCGCCGGGGAGGAAGCGCGGCGGGCGGAGGAGACGAGGACAGGCGGACCTTGGCGTCGAGCGTGGTCGGGCCAGAGACGGACACGTACGGCTTGAGGCTGACGAACAGCTTCTCGCCGATCCCCTTGACCTCCATGAGGTCCTCGGGGCGGGCGAACGGCTTCTCCTTGCGCCGTTCGACGATGCGCTCGGCGACCTTCAGGCCGATCCGCGGCAGGTAGGCGAGCTCGGCCGTCGAGGCGGTGTTGATGTTGACCTTCTTGCCGGCCGCGGCCGTCTGGGAGCTCTCGGCGAAGAGCAGCGCGCCGGCTCCGAGCGCCAGGAGCACCGCCAGCGCGGAAACACGAATTCGGGATGCGAGCATCGAACACTCCTTTCGGAATTCCGGGGGGACTGTCGAGAACGGGACGAGACGAAGGATTGGCGTTTTGTCCTCATCGAATCGCTGCGATCAGGCGTTCTCCATCGGCACCTCCTTTCTCGAAGACGCCTGCATGGCGAAAGCCGTGCCGAGGAGCCTTCACGCGGTGAAGCCGCGCAGGGAAAGCGAGTTAGCCGGCGCCGGCGCCCGGCGCGGGCCCGATCGGTCCGACAAGACATCTTTCCAGCCGGCGCGCGGAGAGCTCCTCAACCGCCTGAATCCCGATGCCCTCGCGCGGCGTCAAGCCTTCGCGACGCCTGTCGAATTTCTTGTCGGCTCGCCCGAGTGGATAGACTGGCCCGCGTGCCCGGCAGGGAGATCATCGTCGGCGTCTCGGGAGGCTCGGGCTCCGAGCTCGCCCGGCGTTTCGTCCAGATCGCCCTCGCCTCCGCGGGCCTCTCGCGACTCCACCTGATCGTCTCCGACCCGGCGCTCGACGTCGCGCGCAGCGAGATCGCCCCCGGGATCGCGACGCCTCGCGACTGGATCGCGAAGCTCGGCGCCCCGAAGGCGCAGCTCGCCCGGATCGTCCTCCACGACAACGCCGACGTCGGCGCCTCGATCGCCTCGGGCTCGTATCCGGCCTCGGGCATGATCGTGATCCCGTGCAGCGGCGGGACCCTCGGCTCGATCGCGCACGGCATCTCCCGCGACCTGCTCGCAGCGCGCCGCCGACGTCTGCCTCAAGGAGCGGCGGCCGCTCGTCCTCGCCTTCCGCGAATCGCCCTACTCGCTCGTCCACGTCGAGAACATGCGCCAGGCGACGCTCGGCCGGCGCGATCGTCGCGCCGCCGTCGCCGGCCTTCTACGTCGAGTCCCCGTCGCCGACCCGGTTCCTCGACGCCTACTGCGTGCGCGTCGCGCGCATGCTGGGGCTGTCGCCTCGCGGCGAGCAGTTCCGCTGGACGGGGCAGCGCGGCGCCAGGGCCGGCGGGGCCAGGCCGCGCTCTTCCCGAAAGCCGTAGCGCGCCGCGCGGGCTCTTCCGGTCCTTCCGGGCGACGCTCGAGATGATCAAGTTCTCGCACACGCTCTTCGCGCTGCCGTTCGCGCTGCTCTCCGCGGTCCTGGCCGCGGGAGGCTGGCCGTGCGCGGGCGACGCTCGCGAAGATCCTCCTCGCGATGGTCGGCGCCCGGACCGCCGCGATGGCGCTCAACCGGATCGCCGACCGCGACGATCGACGCCGCCAACCCGCGCACCGCGTCCCGCGCGCTCCCGGCGGGCGCGCTCTCGCGTCGGGTTCGTCCGGGCTCTTCCTCGCGGCCTCGATCGCGCTCTTCCTCGTGGCCGCGGCCGAGCCTCAACCGCCTCACTCTGCTGCTTTCGCCCGTGGCCCTGGCTCTGCTCCTTCTCTACTCGTACACGAAGCGCTTCACGGCGCTCTCCCACCTCGTCCTCGGTCTCTGCCTCGGGATCGCGCCCGTCGGCGCCTGGATCGCCGTGCGGGGACGGCGTCGAGGCTCCGCCGGTCCTCCTCGGCCTCGCCGTCCTCTTCTGGACGGCCGGTTTCGACGTCTCTACGCCCTGCAGGACGAGGCGTTCGACCGCCGGTCGGGGCTGCGATCGCATCCCGGCGCGCCTCGGCGCACGCCGTGCCGCTCTGGATCTCGGGCCTGTTTCACGTCGTGACGCTCGCTCCTCCTCGTCGCCGTGTGGCGGCCTCTCGGGAGGCGGATGGCTCTTCCTGGCCGGCGAATCGCTGGCGCGCGGCGGCCGCGCTCGCCTACCAGCACGCGATCGTCAAACCGGGCGACCTCTCGCGCTCGACGCGGCGTTCTTCACGGCGAACGGCTTCGTGTCGGTCGCGGTCGGGCCTCGCCGGAATCGCCGACGCTGGCTCGCGCGTTCGCTGGTAGAACTTGGGCCGGTCATGAGCAATTCCGTCCGAGGGCGACGTCGCTCCACCACATCGCGGTCGACGGGCCGATCGGCGTCGGCAAGACCTCGCTCGTCGGACTTCTCGCGAAGCGTTTCGACGGCACGAAGGTCCTCGAGGACGTCGACAACCCGTTCCTTCCCGACTTCTACAAGAACAAGAAGGGCGCGGCGTTCCAGACGCAGCTCTTCTTCCTCCTGTCGCGCTACCAGCAGCAGCAGGAGATCGCCCAGATCGACCTCTTCTCGAACCTCGTCGTCGCGGACTACACACTTCCCCAAGGACAAGATCTTCGCCTGCCTCAACCTCAACGACTCGGAGCTGCTGATCTACGACAAGCTGTACACGCTTCTCTCCGAAAGCGTCCCGCAAGCCGGACCTCGTCATCTATCTCCAGGGGTCGCTCGAGACCTGCCTGAAGCGGATCAAGAAGAGGAGGCTCGGTTTCGAGAAGGCGATTTCGCCCGAGTACGTCGCGGCAGCTGATCGAGGCCTACAACTACTACTTCTACCACTACGAGGAGACGCCGCTGCTCGTCGTCGAGACCAACGACATCGACTTCGTGAACCGGCCGGAGCACTTCGAAGACCTCGTCGCGCAGATCCAGAAGGCGAAAAAAGGGGTACAATACTACGTGCCGATCGGAGCCCGATAAGCGGCGACCGATACGGCGCGGCAAGATCACGAGCCCTGTCCGGCGGCGACCTTCGGGCGGCGTCGACCGGAAGGAAGGAGCGAACGTGAGCGACCTCGGAAACGATCCGTCTCCGTCCCCGACATCGTCGCCGAAAAGGGACACGAGAAGATCGCGATGCTGACGGCCTACGACGCGCCGTCGGCGCAGCTTCTCGACGAAGCGGGCGTCGACATCCTGCTCGTCGGCGACTCGGTCGAAATGGCCATCTACGGCGAAGCTCGACACGCTGTCCGCCACGATGGACGTGATGGTCCGGCACGCGCGGGCGGTTGCGCGGGCGTCGCCAGCGCGCCCTCGTCGTGGGCGACATGCCGTTTCTCTCCTACCAGGCGAGCCCGGCGGACGCGGTCCGGAACGCCGGGCGCTTCCTCGCGGAGGCGGGCGTCGCCGCCGTCAAGGTCGAGGGAGGGCGGCGCGTCCTGCCGTCGGTCGAGGCGATCCTCGCCGCCGACATTCCGGTGATGGGTCACGTCGGGCTGACGCCGCAGTCGTTCCGCAAGTTCGGCGGCTTCAAGGTGCAGGGCCGCGAGGCCGACTCGGCCGCGCGAGATTCTCGAGGACGCGCGCGCCCTGGACGAGGCCGGCTGTTTCGCGATCGTGCTCGAATGCGTTCCCGAGTCGCTCGCCGCGAGATCACGGGCGAGCTCTCCATTCCGACGATCGGGATCGGCGCCGGCCCGCAGTGCGACGGCCAGGTCCTCGTCTTCCACGACGTGGTCGGGCTGTCGCGCGATTTCCGGCCGAAGTTCGTGCGGCGCTACGCGGAGCTGACGACCGTGATCGGCGACGCCGCCCGCGCGTTCGCGCAGGACGTCCGGGAGGGGGCCTTCCCGTCGCCCGAGGAGTCGTTCGCGGCGAGCCCCCGGCCCTGCGGAGGGTGCACTGACGCCGCGCTGTCCCTGGGAGCCCGCTGATCACCGTCGCCGACGTTTCCGCGCTGCGCACCGCCGTCGCGCGCGCGCGCCGCGGGCGAACCATCGCCTTCGTCCCGACGATGGGCGCGCTCCACGAGGGGCACCTTTCGCTCGTGCGCCTCGCTCGCGCGCCAGCGCCCCGTCGTCGCGTCTCGATCTTCGTCAACCCGCTGCAGTTCGCCCCGAACGAGGACTTCGCCCGATACCCGCGCCGCGAGGGCGAGGACGCCGCGGCTCCTCGAGGCGGAGGGCGTGGACGTCGCTCTTCGCTCCCGGCCCGCAGGAGCTTCTACCCGGCCGGACTTCTCGACTTCGCGTCGACGTCGGCGCCGCGTCTCGGAGGGCGGCGAAGGCGCGGTGCGGCCCGGGCACTTCCGCGGGAGTCGCGACGGTCGTCGCGAAGCTCTTCCTCGAGGTCCAGCCGGACGTCGCCGTCTTCGGGCGCAAGGACCTTCAGCAGGGCGCCGTCGTTCGGCGGATGATCCACGATCTCGATTTTCCCGTCCGGCTCGTCGTCGGCGCGACCGTGCGGGAGGCCGACGGGCTCGCCCTGCTCCTCGCGGAACGTCTATCTCTCCGCCGGAGAGCGCGGCCGCGCCGCGGCGTTCTCGCGGGCGCTCTTCGACGCCGCGGCGCGCGATCGCCGCCGGGGAGAGCGACGGCGCGGGCCTCGAGGCGGATGCCCGGGACGCAGCTCGAGACCGCCGGGCTCGACGTCGACTACGTCGAGGTCGTCGACGCCGGGACGATGACCCGGCCTCCGAGGTCCGCCCCGGCGTGGCGCTCGTCGCGGCCGTCCGCCTCGGGAAGACGCGGCTGATCGACAACGTTTTCCTCCTTGACCGGAGCGACCCGGGGAATAAACAGGGAATCCATGGCGACCGACGCGACCCTCGAGACTCCTCCCGGCGCGGCCGCCGCCCGACCCCTTCGTCGTCGGCGGCCGGACGTTCGTTTCGCGGCTGATCGTCGGGACCGGCAAGTACGCGACGTTCCCCCTGATGAAGGAGGCCCTCGAGGCCTCGGGCGCCGAGATCGTCACGGTCGCGGTGCGGCGCGTGAACCTGACCGACCGCACGAAGGAGTCGCTGCTCGACTTCATCCCGAAGGGGATGACGCTGCTCCCGAACACGGCCGGCTGCTACACCGCGGACGACGCCGTTCGCGCCGCGCGCCTCGGGCGCGAGGTCGGTCTGTCGAACTGGGTCAAGCTCGAGGTGCTCGGCGACGAGCAGACGCTCTGTCCCGACAACGAGGAGCTGCTGTCGGCGACGCGGACCCTCGTGAAGGAGGGTTTCATCGTCTTCCCGTACACGTCCGACGATCCGATCGTCTGCCGCAAGCTCGAGGACGCGGGCGCCGCGGCGGTCATGCCGCTCGGCGCGCCGATCGGCTCGGGCCTCGGAATCCAGAACCCGAACAACCTCTCGATCATCCTCGAGCGCGCGAAGGTGCCGGTCATCGTCGACGCCGGCGTGGGCACCGCTTCGGACGCGTGCGTCGCGATGGAGCTCGGCGTCGCCGGCGTGCTGATGAACACCGGGATCGCCGGGGCGGCCGACCCGGTGCGGATGGCCCGCGCGATGAGAGACGCCGTTTCGGTCGGGCCGCGACGCCTTCCTGCGCCGGCCGCATCCCGCGGAAGCGGTACGCGACGGCCTCGTCGCCCGATCGAGGGGGTCATCGGTCGTAGCTAACCCGCGCCGCACAAGGATTCGCCCGCTTGGCGCCGTTCCCCGGCCGAAGGGAGGGGGCCCGAACCTGTCCCTCCGGCCGATTCCGCTTGCGATTTCAATCCCCGTGCTACGTTCCGCCAGCTTTCGATGATCCCGCACATCCCTAACCGCCGCCTTTATGCTTTCCATCCCCCATCCGTACGCCCTCTTGCGGGGAGGCGTGCGCAGTTTTCGAAAGGGGGTCGGTCCTATAGAAATCTTGATCCGGCGCGGGTCGCCCCGCGACCTCGACCCGAGGCGGTCAATCTTCCCACTTCCGGCGCGAGGAGCGGCACGAAACGCCCCATTTTTGGGGATTAAACCCAGGAGTCATGAAACTTCCATGAACCAGATTCACGGACAAGAACCTCACCTGCGTCGACTGCGGCGCGACATTTCTCTTCTCGGCCGACGATCAGGAATTCTACGCGCGCAAAGGCTTCACCAACGAGCCGAAGCGCTGCAAGCTCTGCCGCGACAAGCGCAAGACCGCCGGCGGGGTTCGCGCGAGCGGACCCTCTACACGTCACTTGCGACGCTTGCGGAAAGCAGACGCAGGTTCCCTTCAACCCGACCAACGGAAAGCCGGTCTACTGCCGCGACTGCTACCAGCTCGCGCCCGCAGCCGACCTCCTAAGCCTACTGCGTTCGAGCCGGTTTGAAAGCCCCGGAGACCCGCCGCTTTTTTTGTTATCGTCGCACGGATTTCCCGGGCCGTTTGAAACGTTCTACCGCCGACAATGCGTCGCCCGCACCTGTGAATCCGTGTCGAAACGGTCGGGAACACTCCGCTCGTTCGACTTCCGCCGCTTCGCGGAGGGGCTGCGCGTACGCGCGAAGCTCGAGTGCCTGAACCCGGGCGGCAGCGTCAAGGACCGGATCGCGAAGACGATGATCGAAGACGCGGAGCGGCGCGGCGCTCCGACCGGGCGGAACGATCGTCGAGCCGACTTCCGGCAACACGGGCGTCGGGCTCGCGATGATCGCGGCCGCGAAGGGCTACGCTGCGATCCTCGTCGTGCCCGGAGGGCTACGGCGCACGTCAAGGCGAGGTCATGGACGGCCCTCGGCGCGGACAGTCGTCCGAACGCCGGCCGACGCCAGGGGATGCGCGGCGCGATCGCGAAAGCCGAAGAAATCGCCGCTTCGACGCCCGGACGCCTACGTGCCCCAGCAAGTTCACGCAATCCCAGCAACCCGCGAGCTCACTACGAGACGACGGGGCCGGAAATCGACGAGCAGTGCGACGGGCAGGTCGACGCGTGGGTCGCGGCGTCGGCTCGACCGGCACGTTCGTCGGAGTGCGCTCGCTTTCTCCGCGAGAGAAACCCGAGTCTCCTGCGGATCGCGGTGGAGCCGCAGGGTTCGATCCTCGAAGGGGGGGAGACCGGGCCAGCACGACGTCGAAGGGCATCGGCCTGTCCTTCTTTCCCGAAATCCTCGACCGGAGCCTGATCGACGACTTCGTCATGATTTCCGACGACGAGGCGTTCGCGACGTGCCGGCGAGCTCGCGCGCGAACGGAGGGACTCCTCGTCGGCGGCTCCTCGGGCGCGGCCGCCGCGGCCGCGCTGCAAGTCGCGCGCCGGCTCGGCCCGGAAAGACGGTCGTGACGCTCTTTCCCGACGGGGCCGAGCGCTATCCGGATCAGGGGATCTTCGGAGCGCGATCGTGAGCGCTAAGTCAAGCGGAAGTCAAAGCGCACCAAGTCCACCTGGACATTTGATCCGAACGGATTATGGGATTCTCGACCGACTGCATCCACGCCGGCCAGGAGCCGGACCCGACGACCGGCGCGGTCTCCGTCCGATCTACCAGACCTCGACCTACGTCCAGGAGGGGCTCGGGCAAGCACAAGGGCTACGAGTACGCGCGCACCCAGAACCCGACGCGGCGCGCGCTCGAGAAGAACCTGGCGGCCCTCGAGGGCGGCGCCGGCGCGCGCGCTGCTTCGCCTCGGGCATGGCGGCGATCACGGCGGTCTCGACGCTCGTGAAGGCGGGCGATCACGTCGTCGTCTCGACAACGTCTACGGCGGCACCTACCGGCTGCTTCACGAAGATCCTGGCGCGCTACGGCGTCGAGTTCGCCTTCGTCGACACGACCGACCCGGCGGCCGTCGAGCGCGGCGCTCCGGCCGAAGACGCGCGTGCTCTGCCTCGAGACGCCGACGAACCCGATGATGAAGCTCTGCGACATCGCGCGCCGCTCGCGAGCTCGCGCACGCGCGCGGGCGCGCTCGTCGTCGTCGACAACACCTTCATGATGCCCTATCTTCCAGAGGCCGCTCGACGCTCGGCGCCGACATCGTCGTGCACTCGACGACGAAGTTCCTGAACGGCCACTCCGACAGCGTCGGCGGCGTCGCGGTCGCGAAGACCCGGAGCACGTCGAGTGGCTGCGTTCGTCCAGAACGCGCGCCGGGCGCGATCCTCTCGCCCTTCGACTCCTGGCTCGTCCTGCGCGGCACCAAGACGCTGGCCGTGCGCATGGAGCGGCACGAGGAGAACGGCCGCGCGGTCGCGCGCTTCCTCGCGCAGCCACCCGAAGGTGCAGAAGGTCTTCTATCCCGGGCCTGCCCGACCATCCCGGAGCACGAGCTCGCGAAGCAGCAGATGACGCGGCTTCGGCGCGCTGATCTCCTTCGACCTCGGCGCCTCGAGACGCCGGAGCGCTTCCTGGACGCGCGTGCGCCTCTGCTCGCTCGGCGAGAGCCTGGGCGGCGTCGAGACGCTGATCTCGCCATCCCGCCACGATGACGCACGCCTGGTTCCCGCAGGAGAGCGCGACGCGCCTCGGCATCACGGACGGCCTGGTGCGCATCTCCGTCGGCATCGAGGACGTCGAGGACCTGCTGGCGGACCTCGACCAGGCGCTCGCGGCGGTGACCTGGGACAGTTTTCGAAGTCGATCCCAGGCGTCCGGGTGGCGCTTCAGCGTCCTATTCGACGTCTTGCCCACAGGTCGTTCGTTCGTGTCCGGCGCCTGCTTGTCCCATCGTCTTGATCTCGATTGATCGCCGTCGACCTCTTGGAACTCAGCCCCGCCCCGCGCTCTCCCAGCCGTAACGATAGGCGGGCTCGTACTCGAAGTACGCCTTCCCGTCACGTAGTATCGACGCTTCTTCTAGTTGTCCCGCCAGAACGCGGCCTCCTTCGGTCGGATTCACGGCTTCCCCGGCGGCATGCCCCGCGGCTCCGCCCGCCACCGCCCCGCCACCCGCCGATGGCGGCCCCGATCGGGCCTCCCACGACGCTCCGGCCGCGCACCCGCCCCTCCGTCCCGCTCCCGACTCCGTTCCTCGGGATAGCCCGCGTTCTTCGTAACACGCGATATCGCGGGCTTCTTGGCGCAACTTCCTCGTCCCCATTCAGTGTTACCCCGCCTCCTCAGACAAGCCCGATCCCGGGCTTGCGCCCGGGCTCAGCGCCGATGCGCGCAGCGAGCGTTAACCGCGGAGGAGGCGCAGACCTGCGCGGTTCACCTGCTGCGGCGGAACGCGGAACGCCGCCGGAGCGGCCGCCGCTTTGTCGAGCCCGCGCCGCCACTTCGCGGTCAGCCAGAACTGCTCGCCGCCGCACTTGGGGCACGTGCGGTTGCGGACGTTGAACGCCACGGTGCAATCCAGACAGAGAGCCGTCTCCTCTTCACGAATGCTGTTCGTGAGAAGCGCCACATCGCCAGCCGAAGCTCCAGCTTCCACGGACAGTGCCAACCCTTCCTGCACGAGCGCGCATGGAGACCTCCTCCTGGCAAATTCGAACGTCGGGAGGTGCAACTCTAAGGCCAGACCCGGCCAGATGGCCAGTCGACACTGGTCAGTGGACCAGCTCGACTCCGTTCGTCCCGCCGGCAAGCTCAATCTCCTGAGGGAGGTAGCGGCCTTCGACCCAAAGAACTCTCTGGGAGTCGAGGCTTTCCCGGATTCGGGCGTAAGCCGCGCGCAAGCCCGCCCGAGTCCCGACCGCCGCGACCTCGCCCCAGGGGGAGCTCGCCGGCGGGCGATCTTCCAGCGTCCAGACGAAGAGGGGCACCCGGAGCAGATCGAGGTAGCGCCGGACCACCGCCGGCCGATACGTGCTGGTGTCTTCCGCGACGCCGCCGAGCACGAGCAGGACCGCTCGTCGGCCGAAGCTCTCGAACGCGTTCAGCCCGGCCACCGCGACGGCGTCGGCGTACATCGGGAAGATCCCCTCCGGCTGCGGATTCGAGACGTGGGACAGGAGAAACGTCAGGCCGCCGTCCGAGCGGGTCAGGCCTCCCGCGGAGGGAAAGAGCGCCGTGGGAATCGTCTCCACGCGAAAAGACCTCGGCGCGCGGCCAGAGGAAGCTGACCTCGTCGGCCTTCTCGAGCGGCAGCGCGGTCGGCGCGCGCGGCCCGTCCGCCCCGAGCCCCGAAAGCTTCCCGTAGGCCTCCGTCGCGCTCTCGTCGCGGACGATCCACAGGCTCGCGGGGCCCTCCTCGGCCGTCGCCACGCGCAGCAGGTTTCTCGCCCGCGCGCAGGACGCCCTGGAAGGACGCCGGCGCGAGCTTGCGTTTCTTGGTCATGCGGATCGGAACGGCGGTGAGCTCGCTTTGCGCCTCGCCGCCGGCGCCGCCGCCGAAGGCCACGTCGTCGCGGGACTGGAGGCCGCTCGCGAAGTCGAGCTCGACGGTCACCACGTGCACGACATCGGCCGAGTGGGCGGGAATCCTGACCCGCTGGAGAGCATCCATCGCGATCGGCCGCCCGTCGAAACTGACCGTGACCTGCTGCGGCTCTTCGCCCATCACGTTCTCCCAGGTGACCCGGGCGGCGACGGCACGGCCCTTCTCGTCGCGCTCGAGCAGAATCCCCGCCTCCGCCGGCGGCCGGGGCATGTTGATCCACTGCCTCGCCCGCGCGACTTCGCCTCCCTGCGGGTCGAGCGCGCGGGCGACGAGCTCGTGCGGCACGAGCTGTCGGGCCGAGGTCGATCGGCGCGATCCAGGGCGGCGTGTCGAGCCGCGCGACTTCTTCGCCGTCGAGGAGGAGCTGGACTTCGGCGACGCGCCCCTGGACCGCGAGCCGGACCTGCTGATCCCCGGAGGTCAGGCCGAGAAAGAGCGACAGGAACGCGACCGACGCGCGCCGTGGGAGAGGCCTCACGCCGGCTTGCGGCGAGCCCGCGGCGCGTCCGCGCCGTCGCGCGCGCGGCGCCGGCGCTTTGCCTCTCGGCTTCTTCCGGATCTGAAGGCGCCGCGGGGACGCCGTCATCTTCGTGATCCAGTCGGAGAACCCGGGCGACGCCCAGTCGACGCGGTACCCGAGCACTTCCGGCAGCTCGTACGTGTTGACCTTGTGGATGCGTCTCCCGCACGCGACTCGAAGTTCGAGGACGCGCGTCTTGATGAGAAGCAGCATCTCGCCGTCGTCGCAGACGCGTCCCTTCCACCGATAGATCGAGTGGACGTTCGGAATGATGTTGACGCAGGCCGCGCGCTTCGCCCGCACCAGAGCGTGCGCGACGTCGAGCGCCTGCTCCTCCGTGCCCACGGAGGTCACGACGACCATCAGCTCGTTGTCTTTGGCCACGGCGCGGATTGGACTCCGAGCGGGCGCCAGGAGTCAAGCGGCGTCGGGAAGAAATGCCGGAGGAGCGGGTGTTAGACTCCCTTCTCGATCTTTGAGTCTCGCGCGATCGAGACCACGTGGGGGCGAAACGGCTTCGACGGGGACGATGGCGCGAGAGGTTGCATGCCGAGGTCTCACCCCTCCTCGTAAAAGCAGGGTGAAAAATAGTAGCTGCGAACAACAGCAACTTCGCTCTGGCTGCTTAATTAAGTAGCCTCGTTGGCCGGATAGCGCACCCGACGCGCTTCGGCCGACGTCGCGAAATTCGGGTGTAGGCGCTCCGGGTCCCCGGACGGAGCGCTGAAACAAATTCGGGGTGGCTCCGACGCCGTTTTGCCTCTTCTCGAGGCGGCGGGGCGACAATTAAGAAGAGGCTGAGCATGGAGTGGCCTCTCCCGTCGCGCTTCCGGACGCGGGTTCAACTCCCGCCGCCTCCACCAACTTACGTTCATCGAGGTCAGGGCCGAGATTCTCGGCCCTTTTCCTTTCAGGCGTTTGGCTCCGCCATCACCATCTCGCTCGGCACCACCAAATTTCTTGGACGAGTTGTCGAATTCCGGTCCGGCCGTTCGTCGATGTAGTGAAGGCAGGGCAAACGCGCGGTCCGAAGACCGTTACAGAAAAGGAGAAATCATGCCGCTATATCTGTGGTCGAGCTTCTTACCCGACAACTTCGACCCGTCCACCGTGACCGAAGCGATGATCCGCGACATCGACGTGATGAACGACCAGCTGGTCGCTGCCGGCGCCAGGATTTTCGGTGCCGGCCTCTACCCGGCCGGCAGCGCGAAGTGCCTGCGGGCGCAGCCCGACGGCAAGGTGGTCGTCACCGACGGGCCATACATGGAGACCAAGGAGCACGTCGGCGGCTTCATCATTCTGAAAGCCGCGAACCTGGATGAGGCACTGGAGTGGGGGCGCAAGGGTGCCCTCGCTTGTCGGGCGCCGGTCGAGATCCGCCCGTTCCTCGAGCGGACCGAGGAAGACAACCAGCACATCCCCGGGATCGGTCAGGACTGAGGACCCGAACGGCGGACGGGTGATGAATGGCAGCCGGAACGCCAGTCCGTGCAGGTTCGAGTTCTGCACGGCTCGCCACTCAGCTCGCTCGCCACGACCACCGAGTCGTGGGAGTCCGCTCTGTCCGCGCGAGGCCTCGCGGAAACTCGAAACCGGAGGCTGACGCCGCCGGTGACCGCCGGCCCCGAAAGGCCGGCGGCGCAGAGACGGCCGTCGTCAGGACTTGCGGCGGCGGAGCAGGAACACGACGACGAGGATCACGATCAGGATGAGAAGCCACATGAGCCAGGTCGGAAACGAGGTCGCCGGCGCGGGCGCTTCCGCGGCCGGAGCCGGGGCAGCGGCGGGAGCCTCCGTGGGGGCGGCGGCGAGAGCCTCCGTGGGGGCAGCGGCGGGAGCCTCCGCGGGGGCAGCAGCGGGAGCCGCGGCGGGGGCCGCAGCGGGAGCGGCGGCGGGGGCCGCAGCGGGAGCAGCGGCCGGGGCCGAAGCGGGCTGGGGCGCCGCGTGGGCCATGGCCTGGACCTCGCGCTCGGAGACGACCTTCGGCGCCTCGTCCGTGACGATGATGGCCGTGAAGTTGTCGCCGACACGCAGGTCGCTCAACGAGACCTGCTGCCCGTCGCGCATGACCGTGACATTGCGTTGCTCCGCGTCCTTGTTCGAGAACAAGCGATTCCCTTGCGGCCCCCGGACGATGATGCTGTGGCCCGAGACCACGAGGACCTTGCCCGTTTTAATTTCCGTGACCCAGACGGGCGTCGTGGTGGTCGTCGTCGTGATCGTGGCCGAAACGTGCATGCCGGGCTTCAGCTCGGCGACGCCGATTTGCCTGCCCTCGAACTGGAACTTGAAGCCCTCCGGGATCGTGTACTCCGTCGCCTTGCCTGTGGCGTCTTCGCCGACGACCCTGTTGCCGTTCACGCTGACGACGGTGGCGTTGACGACGCGCGTGCTCGACGCCATCGCGGGTTGTCCGGCCTGCGTGATTTTCGTGACGCTCGGCTGCTGAGCCGTCGCGACGGCTCCGGACGCCGCAAGCAGTCCGACCCCGAGGATGACCGAGAAGCCTCCCCTTCTTGATTCCATTGAATTCTCCTTTCTTTCGCTGCGCGGATTCTCTCCCACTTCTCGCCTTCGCCGGGCCCACGGCGTGGACAAACTTGCATCAGACCGCCCGGGGGGAATGGCACCCGGCCGGTTCGCCTAACGAGGCCCTCCTGCTACCGGACCGGACCTCACTCCACCTCGACCTCGTTGCGCGAGATCGTGGGCTAAAGCGTCTGGCCGCATCGCTTTACGAATTCGAGCCCGTGCCGCGCCCGGAGTGATTCAGGCGCCAGCTTCTCTCGTCAATGACGCGCGAAGGCGGGCCACGCGGACGAAGCCGTCCCGGCGTCCGCTACTTCGCGGCGACGATGCGCGCGATGACCTTCGGATCGTCCGGGAGAAGCCCCACCTTCGAGAGGCGGGGCGCCATCTCGCGCCACCTGGGGTTGAGGCGGTAGGCCTTCGCGAAGACGGGGAGCGACTCGTCCACGCGCCCCGTGTTGACGAGGGCGACGGCGTGCCAGTAAGCCATCTCGGCGTCGTCGGGGACGAGGGCCTCGGCCGCACCGTAGGCCTGGAGCGCCGCGGCGTCCTCCTTCTTCTCCAACGCGCGGTCCCCCTCGTTCGCCAGGTTGTAGGCGCGCTGGAGCCGGACGAGGCGCCGGAGCTCCGCGACCGGCGACGGATGGTCCTCGACGCGGAGGTCGAAGATCTTGTCCTGCCACGGCCGCCCGCTCGAGACGCCCTTGACGACGAGGATCGCGGCCGACTGCATGCCGCGGATGTCGCCTCCCGCCGCCTGGGCGGCGTCGAGGGCGGCGAGCATTCGCTCGGCGAGGTCGCCGCGCGTCGATTCGAACGCTTTCGCCATCGCGGGCCACACGGTGTCCTTGTCCATCAGGTTCGCCTGGACGGAGTAGTTCTCGCCGACGTGGTCCCCCGCGGCCGGAATGCACTTGCCGCCGGTGTGGGCCGCGACGCGACCGGAGGCGTCGATCATCGCCACCTGCCGCACGTCGCGCCCTTCGTCGGCCGCGAGGAGACCCTTCAAGGCGTCGGGGGCGCTCCGGCCGGCGCGCATCAACGCGAGACCCAGCGGCCCGTAGCTCGGGTCGATGAACGACTGGGTCGCGACCGCGCCCACGCCCGCCTCGGCCCAGGACACACCCGAACCGACCGAGAACGCGTGCGACTGGACGGCCACGCCCAGCTCGCCCGTCGCCGGGTCGCGGGCGACGATCGAGTAGGTGTGGACCGGGCGACGCGGGACCGGGGACGAAGGTTCGGCGGTCAGCGCGGTCGGCGCCAGAACGAGCGCGGCGAGAACGGCAGGCAGGCGGCTCATGGCGACACCTCCGGCTCCACGATACCAGCGGGCGCGGCGAGCTTTCTTCTCCAGTGCCTGCCGTGCGATCGGGGAGAATGACGCTACGGAGGCTCCCGTGATCGCTCGAGAAGCCCGTTGACCGAATTCCTCGCCGTCCGGCTCGCCATCTCGCTCGGCATCGGTCTCTTGATCGGCGTCGAGCGCGAGCGGCGCAAGGGCACCGGGGCCGACCGGCGGCCCGCGGGGATCCGGACCTTCGCGCTGGCGGCGCTCGCGGGAGGACTCAGCCTGGCCTTCGGCGGCGAGTGGGTCCTCGTCGCCACGGCGCTCGTGATCGGAGCCCTGACGGCCGTGGCCTACGGCCGCTCGCGCGGCCGCGATCCCGGCCTCACGACCGAGGTGGCGCTCGTCACGACCGTTCTGCTGGGCGCGCTCGCGGTCCGCGAGCCGGGCCTCGCCTCGGGCCTGGCCGTCGGCGTCGTGGTCCTGCTCGCCTCGCGCTCGCGGCTCCACCGCTTCGTCCGCCGCGTTCTGACGGAACCGGAGCTCCACGACGCGCTCGTCTTCGCCGCGGCGGCGCTGGTGATCCTGCCCCTGGCGCCCGACCGTCCGATCGGCCCCCTCGGCGTCCTCAATCCCCGCACGCTCTGGGGCCTCGCGGTCATCTTCATGGCCATCTCCGGCGCCGGGTACGTGGCTCTGCGGGCGCTCGGTCCGGGCATCGGCCTGGCGGTCTCGGGCTTCTTCTCCGGCTTCCTTTCGAGCTCGGCGACGGTCGGCGCGATGGGAGCCCGCGCGCGAGAGAACCCGGCGCTGCGCCCGGCCGCGGTCGCCGGCGCCGTGCTCTCGACGGTCGCGACGGTCCTCCAGATGACGGCGCTGCTCGCCGCGACCAGCCGCCCGACTCTTCAGGCCATGCGCTGGCCGCTGCTCTTCGCCGGCGTCGCCGCGGTCCTGTATGCGCTCCCGTTCGCCTTCCGCGGCGCGAAGAGCCGGACCGGGGCCGCGGAGAAGGGCCGCGCGTTCCGCCTTCCGCTGGCGCTCGTCTTCGCCGCGGCCGTCACGCTCGCGACCGTGGGGGCCGAGGCGATCCACCTCTGGCTCGGAGATCGCGGCCTGATTCTGGCGGCCGCCGCGGCCGGCCTCGGCGACGCGCACGCCGCCGCGATCGCCGTCGCCTCGCTCGTGGCCGCCGGAAAGATCGCTCCCGGCGAAGCCGTGCTTCCGATCCTCGCCGGGCTCACGACGAACACGGTGACCAAGGCCGCGCTGGCGCTCCTGTCCCGGGACCGCGGCTACGCCCTCCGGATCCTTCCCGGCCTGCTCGCTGTCGTCGGCGCCGCCTGGATCGCCCTGCTCCTTCCCTGAGCGCGGGCCGCCCCGGGCCTCAGCGCGGCCGGACGGTCAGCACGGGGCAGGGCGCCGTCGCGACGACCCGCGAGGCCACGCTCCCGACCAGGAACCGGGCCACGCCGGTGCGCCCGTGCGTTCCCAGCACGATCACGTCGGCCCGGCGGGCGCGCGCCGCCCGGCGAATCGCCTCGTGCGGCACGCCGCGCAGCAGCAGCGGCCGCGCCCGCACGCCGTCGCGCCGCGCGGACTCCGCCAGAGCGCGAAGCCTCTTCTCCGCGTCGCCGCGGACGAAGGCGTCCATCTCGCGGTACATGCGCGGCAGCTTCCCGCCGTCGATCCGCCCGGGGACCGCCGGAATCACGTGGCCGATCCACAACACGGCCCGGCTCCCGGCCGCGAGCGCGACCGCGCGGCGAAAGGCGGGGCGGGACGCGGACGAGAAGTCGGTGGCGTAGAGCACGTTCCGGATCGGGTTCATGACCGCCCTCCTTTCCAGCCCTCAGCGCCCGCGGGCCCCGCCGGCAGAGGACCGGCGGCGGCGTTGCACCGTCGCTCGCACACCCACCAGTCGGCGCGGCCGGCCCTCCTTCGCTCCGGATCCAGGGGAAGGCCGCACCTCGCACAATAGATCCGGACGGGAGCCAGCGGGTTGCAGGTCGCCTCGCACAGGCCGCGTCGGGCGAGCCAGCACTCCCGGCACAGATGCACGAGCGCCACGCTCGCACGCCGTTCCCGACCCCGCAAGATGCGCCTGCATCACGATGTCACGGGCCGCCCGCCCTAGAGCAGCCCGCTCCGGTGCGCCAGGACGACCGCTTCGAGCTTGGAGTGGACCTCCAGCTTCTGGAGAATGCTCTGGACGTGATTGCGCACGGTCACGCGCGCGATCGAGAGCGCCTTCGCGATCGCGGCGGTCGTCTGTCCGCGCGCGAGGCAGCGCAGGATCTCCTTCTCGCGCGGCGTCAGCGCCACCGTCTCGCCTTCCGAGGCGGTCAGCGGCGTGAGCGGCTCCGGAGCTCCGGCCGGGAAGGGCGGCTCGGCGGAGGCTTCGTCCGCGGGCCGCAGAACGTGCACCACCGTCGTCAACGCCGGATGGTAGGAGGGGATCGCGAAGAGGGTGGTGGACAGGCGGCGCCGCCTGCCGTCGCCGGACGGCACGTCGAGCTCGAAGCGGCGGACCGGTTCCTCCCGCCTCTCCCGCGCCTGGTGGGCGACCGGGCAGTTCACGTGGCAGTACACGTTGCCGTTCGAATCCCGCCCGGCGAGCACGTCGTGACAATGCTTGCCCAGGACGTGCCGCGCGGGCTTGCCGACCAGGGTCTCGCAGGCCTTGTTCCAGAGGATGACGCGGCTGGAGCCGTCGATGGCAAAAACGGCCTGTCCGCTGCGAGAGATGCGATCGAGGGTGTCGTCGAAGGTTTCCATCAATGTCCTCCGGGCTGGTTCCATCGTGGTTCGCCGCGCGGAAGGCGGAGATGATGCAATTGCATCAATCTGATGCATCCGCATCGGATGGCCCGTGGGAGGGGCGCGGGTCAGATCAGGTCGTGCTGGTAGGCGAAGACGACCGCGGCGAGCTTCGTGTGGACGTCGAGCTTGTGGAGGATGTTCTGGATGTGGTTTCGCACGGTCACCGGCGAGATGAAGAGCTTCTTCCCGATGGCGGAGGTCGGCATCCCCTCGGCGAGGCACCGCAGGATCTCCTTCTCGCGCGAGGTCAGGTCGATGGGCTGGCCCGCCTTCGTCTCCATCGGCCAGAGCGGCTCCCGGACCTCCGCCTCCTGCGCCAGCACGCGCTCGAGGGCCGTGGGCTTCCTTTTGCCCTCCCGCAGGACGTGGACGAGGGTGGAGAGCGCGGGGTGGTAGGAGGGAATGGCGAAGAGCGAGACTTCCACGGCCTTGCGGGCCCCCTTGCCCGACTGGACGGTGAGCTGGAATCGGTGCACGGGGTCCTTCGGAAGCTCGCGGGCCTGGAACGCGACCGGGCAGTTGCGGTAGCAGTAGACGTTGCCGTTCTCGTCGCGGCCGCCCATCACGTCGTAGCAGCGCTTCCCGAGAACGGCGCGGGCGGGCTGGCCGAGCAGCTCCTCGCACCGCTTGTTCCAGAGGATGATCCGGTCCGATGGATCGATGGCGAATACGGCCTCGCCGCTGCGGGCAATGCGGTCGAGGGCCTCGGTCGTTGGTGCCACGGCTTTGCGCTGGTAGGCGCCTAGCCTAGCACCGATCGCACGGGCCGGCAGTGTCAGCTGGCCTTGCGGCGGCGGGGCGCCCGGACCACGGTGACGGGCCGGCGGGCCACGTAAATCAGGCGCAGGGCCGTGCCGCCGACCACCCACTCGTCCAGCGTGTCCCGGCCTTCGCTCCCCACGACCACCATGTCGGCCCGGAGGCGGTCCGCCTCCCGGGAGATGACGTCGGGGATCTCGTCGAGGCGCCGGGCCGGGACCGCCTGGAACCGGGCCGGGCGTCCGCCGTTCCCCTTGCCCACCTGCCGGGCCGCCCCTTCGAGGACTTTCTCCGCCTGGGCCGACCGACGCGCGCCTTTGGAGGGGACCGCGCCGTTCGCATCGACCGTCAGTACGATCAGCTGGCTGTCCCGGTCTCCCACGGCGAGCTTCGCCGCGAACTTCACCGCAGCCACGCCCGCCCGGGAACCGTCGGTCGCAACCAGTATTCTCATCAATCTCGCCTCCATCGCTCGACAGCCTCCTGTCTTGATACCAGCCGCCCTCCCGTCTCGCCTGATGTGATCGCACCAGGCGACGCCTCGGGCCTCAGTGGGCGGCGAACCCCTTGTGGCCGACGACACTCTTGCGGCGCGGGCCCCGGCCCTTGAGGACCCAGCGCTTGCCCTTGTCGACGGCGGAGCGCTCCGATCCGCGGCCGATCCGCTCGAGCAGGTCCGTGGTCGTCACGATGCCCACGAGATGGCCGCCCTCCATGACAGGCAGGCAGCCGATGCTCCGTCCGCGCAGCAGGTTGGCGGCCTTCCGGATCGTCATGTCCGCGGTCGCTGCGACGGCCGGGGCGGTCATGACCTCCTCGACCCGGCGAGACGCCCGGGGATCGAGCGCCCGAAGGTCTCCATCGGACACGATTCCGGCGAGCTCTCCCTTGCGCATCACGACGAGGTGCCGGATCCGCTTCTGACGCATGAGCTCGACCGCCGCTCCGACGGGCTCGACGGGAGAGATCGTCTCGACTCTCTTCGTCATGATGTCCTGGATTCGCATAGGGCCTCCTTGCCGCTTACTGGCGAGCCGCCGCCATCCCCTCGTACAGGCGCTCCGCATCCGGACGATGGCAGAGCTCGGTTCCCGGGTTCATGACCGTCGCCGCGCCGGCCGCGACGCCGAAGGCCACGGCCTCGCCCATCGCGTGGCCCTGTTGCAGCCGCAGCACGATGCCGGCGAGCATCGAGTCGCCGGCGCCCACGGTGCTCCGCACCGGAACGGTCGGCGAGAGCAGGCGTTGGCTCGTTTCCGCCGTCACCCAGAGCACGCCCGCCGCGCCGAGCGACAGGACGACGGCTTCGCAGCGGCCCGCCTCGATCCAGCGCTTCGACTCCGCCACGAGATGCGCCTCCTCGGCGTCGGGCAGGCCGCTCAGGTGCTGGAACTCCCGCAGGCTCGGCTTGACGAGAAAGACCCCCTCCTCGAGGGCCCTCTTCGCCGCCTCCCCGGAGGTGTCGAGCACGAACCGGCCGCCCCGGTCGCGAGCCAGCCGCGCCGCGCGGGCGTAGAAATCGGCCGGCACACCCGGGGGCAGGCTGCCGCTGGCGACGAGAAACGCCGGGAAGGGCGAGAGCGCCGAGACCTCTTCGAGCAGGCCCTCCCATTCGCGCAGCGCGAGACGCGGGCCCGGGAGCACGAAGCGGAACTGCCGCCCCGTCGATTCCTCGAAGACGTTGAGGTTCTCGCGCGTCCACCCCGCGATCGGGAGCGGCCGGTGCGCCACGCCCTCGCGCTCGAGCAGCGAGGCCAGCAGCTCGCCCGCCGGTCCCCCGGCCGGGTAGACGGCGAGGGCCTCGCCGCCGAGCCTTCGGATCGCCCGCGCGACGTTGATCCCGCCGCCGCCGGGCTCGTACCGCGGGTCCCCGCACCGCAGCTTTCGATCGGGCACGACCTGGTCGACCCCGGTGCTCTCGTCCACGCAGGGATTGGCCGTCAGGGTCACGATCGGTGGAGCGGCGGCGAGGCTCATCCGGCGTTTGCTCTCTCTCTAGCGATGGAGGATCCCGTCGACGGTTTCCGGCAGGCTCGGCGCGCGGAACTCCACGATCGTCCGGGTGCCGTCCTCCGACACGACGCCCAGGGCCTCCTCGGCCCCGGCCTCCGACAGCTCGACCCACACCTGCTGCGGTCTCGGGATCTCGTGCTCGAGGTTGCTCGACGCCGACGCGCCGACGTGAATCGAGATCGGGCCCGAGGCGTCCGCGGGCGACACGATCCCCTCGAGGGCGAGGTCGCGGGCCTCGACCTGGGAGCCGAATTTCGGATGCAGGACCCGGACCGTGACCAGCCATCCCGCGTGGCGTCGACTGAACTCCTCGAAGAACAGGAACCACTCGCTTCGCGGAACCAACCGGTTGCGCATGGCGACCTCCCGACAGTTCGACTCTAGGCTCCCGCCCGGCGCGACCTATGATTCACCTGCATCAGGTGGCGCGCCCCCGAACACGCGAGCCTTCGGACAGGAGGTCCCGT
Source organism: uncultured Acidobacteriota bacterium (assembly GCA_963776755.1). GTDB lineage: Bacteria > Acidobacteriota > Thermoanaerobaculia > UBA5066 > Gp7-AA6 > DAHUXD01. The sequence goes on along the minus strand of CAVZNW010000004.1, from coordinate 568,275 downwards.
GCGCAAGACCGTGACGAAAGAGCCCGCGAAGGAAGCCGCGTACCCCCGGGAGGAGGAGCGCGACGTCGTCCTGCGCTCCGGGTCGACCCTGCGCCTCCGGCCCATCCGCCGCGAGGACGCCCCGGCCCTCCTCGCCTTCTACCGCCGGCTCTCCCCCGACAGCCTCTACTTCCGCTTCTTCTCGCTCCCCAACGTCGACGCGGACCGGGCCGCGGGATTCTGCCGCGTGGACTACGACAGCCAGTTCGCCCTCGTCGGGGAGGCCGCCGGCCGCATCGTGGCGGTCGCGCACTACTTCCGCCTCCCGCACCACCCCGATCGCGCGGAGGTGGCCTTCACCGTCGAGGACCCGCTCCAGGGCCAGGGCGTCGGCACGCGCCTGCTCGAGCGGCTCGCGGAGATCGCCCGGCGCCACGGCATCGCGACGTTCGAGGCCGAGGTCCTCGGGCACAACCGCCGGATGATCGACGTCTTCCGCAACTGCGGCTTCGAGACCACGGAGAGGCGGATGGAGGGCAGCGTCGAGCGCATCGTCCTCGACATCGCGCCCACGGCCGCCTACGAGGAGCATGCGGCGGACCGCTCGGCGCGGGCCGCGTTCGCGTCGATGCAGCGGCTCTTCGAGCCGGCGGTCGTCGCGGTCGTCGGCGCCAGCCGCGAGCGCGGCAAGATCGGCGCCGAGATCTTCCACAACCTCCAGGGCGTCTTCCAGGGAACCGTCGTGCCGATCAATCCGCGCGCCGACGAGATCAAGGGCGCTCGCTGCTACCCGCGCATCACCGACGTGCCCGGTCCCGTGGACCTGGCCGTGATCGCCGTTCCGAGCGAGCGCGTCGAGGCGGCCATCGACGACTGCGCCGCCAAGGGCGTGCGCCGGCATCGTCGTGATCACCGCCGGTTTCTCGGAGACCGGGGACGAGGGCCGCCGCCGCGAGGCCGCCCTCCTCGACAAGGTCCGCGCCGCCGGCATGCGGATGGTCGGGCCCAACTGCATGGGCCTCGTGAACACCGATCCGCAGTTCCGCCTCAACGCGACGTTCGGCCCCATCTACCCGCCGGCGGGAAAGGTGGCCCTGTCCTCCCAGAGCGGCGCGCTGGGCCTCGCGCTCCTCGACTACGCCTCGAAGCTCAACCTCGGAATCTCGACCTTCGTCTCGGTCGGGAACAAGGCGGACGTCTCGGGCAACGACCTGATCCAGTACTGGGCCGAGGACCCGAAGACCGAGGTGATCCTCCTGTACCTCGAGAGCTTCGGCAACCCGGTCCGCTTCTCGAAGCATCGCCCGCCGCGTCGCGCGCAGGAAGCCGATCGTCGCCGTCAAGTCCGGCCGCTCGCGCGCGGGCTCCCGGGCCGCGTCGTCGCACACCGGAGCGCTCGCCGAGTCGGACCAGGTCGTCGACGCGCTGCTGCGGCAGGCGGGCGTCATCCGGACGGGAACGCTCGAGGAGCTCTTCGACGTCGCCATGCTCCTCGCCAACCAGCCCGTCCCGCGCGGCCGCCGCGTCGCGATCCTGACCAACGCCGGCGGGCCCGGGATCCTCGCCGCCGACGCCTGCGAGGCCCAGGGGCTGGAGCTTCCGGCGCTCTCGCCGAAGACGACCGCCGCGCTGCGCGCCTTTCTCCCCGCCGCCGCAAGCGTCGGCAACCCCGTGGACATGCTCGCGTCCGCGCCGCCGGAGCACTATCGGAAGGCCGAGAAGATCCTGCTCGCCGACGAGTCGGTCGACAGCCTCGTCGTCATCTTCATTCCGCCGATCGCGGCGAACTCCGAGGAGGTGGCCGCGGCGATCCTCGAGGGCGCCGGCGGCGCCCGCAAGCCCGTGCATCGCCACCTTCATGAGCGCGAAGGGCGCGCCGCCCGTTCTCGCGCCCATCCCCTGCTACCCGTTCCCCGAGTCCGCGGTGATCGCGCTCGCGCGGGCCGCCGCGTACGGAGAGTGGAAGCGCCAGCCGGCCGGCAAGGTCCCGGCGCTGACGGGCATCGACGTGGCGAAAGCGCGCGCCGTGGTCGACCGCGCGCTCGAGCGCGGCGGCGGCTGGCTCGGGCCCATCGAGACCGAGGAGCTCCTGTCCGCCTTCGCGATTCCCGTGGCGCCCATGCGCCTGGCGCGGACCGAGGCCGCCGCAGCCGCCGCGGCGAAGAGCCTCGGGTTCCCCGTCGTGCTCAAGGCCGTCGGCCCGACCATCCTCCACAAGACGGAGGTCGGAGGCGTGCGCCTGAACCTCGGCGACGAGGCCGCCGTCCGGGCGGCCTGCCGCGACCTGAAGAAGCGGCTGGGCGAAGACCTCACCGACTTCCTCGTGCAGGCCATGGTGCCGGGCGGCGTCGAGGTGATCGCGGGCGTCACGAACGACTCGACGTTCGGTCCGCTCGTGCTCTACGGCAGCGGCGGCACCCTCGTCGAGCTCCTGGCGGACGTGGCCTTCCGCCTCCAGCCGCTGACGAACGTCGACGTCGACGCGATGCTGGAGGAGGTCCGGGGGACCGCCCTGCTGCGCGGCTACCGCGGCGCGCCGTCTCTGGACGAGGCCGCCCTGAAGGACCTGCTCCTGCGGCTTTCGGCCCTCTCGGAGCACTGTCCCGAGGTTCGCGAGATGGACCTGAATCCCGTCAAGGTGCTCGCGCGCGGCGTCCGCGTCGTCGACGCCCGCGTCCGGATCGAGCGGCGCCCCGTCCTTCCCCCGTCGCGGCGAATCGCGTACTAGGACGCGTCATGCGTCGGTATCGACACGGAGCCGCCGCGTTCCATCGAGACATCTCGAAACACCGTGCGGTGAAATGATGGTCAAGGAGACGCGCGCCTCGTTACACTTCCCTGGGCCGGTCGCAGCACCTCATACGCTGGCCGCTGACAGGGTCGCGGCGCAACTTGATGTGCGACCCGACAGCGGTCTCACGACCGAGCAAGCACGAGGGCGCACGGCAGAGTACGGACGGAATCGGCTTCCCGAAGCACCGCCGCGCTCAGTGTTGCTGGTGTTCTTCGGCCAATTCAAGAGCATCCTGATTCTCATCCTGATCGGCGCGGCGCTGCTCGCCGCGCTCATCGGCAACATCAAGGACGCGCTCGTCATCGTGGCCGTCGTCGTGATCAACGCCCTGGTGGGCTTCTACCAGGAGTACCGGGCCGAGCGGAGCCTGGCTGCGCTGAAGGGAATGTTGCCCGTCAAGACACACGTGCGGCGAGAGGGAGAGAAGCGCGGGATCGTTGCCGAGAATCTGGTGCCAGGCGATGTGGTGCTGCTGGAGGCCGGTGACCGCGTGCCGGCGGACGGGCGCCTGTTCATCGCCGCCGGGCTCGAAATCGACGAATCCGCATTGACCGGCGAGTCACAGCCGGTCGGCAAGCAGACCGCGGCCCTGGAGAGGTTGGAGGCTCCTCTCGGCGACCGGGTCAACATGGCCTACATGAACACGATGCTCACGCGCGGGCGCGCCGAGCTCATCGTCACGGCCACAGGCGCGGACACCGAGATGGGGCGGCTGTCGCAGGAACTCGTTGCGGCCACGGAGGCGCCCACCCCATTGCAGATTCAGCTCGACAGGCTCGGCAAGCGCCTGGGTGCGATCGCCCTGACTCTGGTGGGCCTGCTGTCCTTCCTGGAAATGCTGCGCGGCACCGGTCTCGCGCACATTGCTCTGGACGCGATCGCGCTGGCCGTCGCCGCCATGCCGGAAGGGCTGCCAGTCGTTGTCACGGTCACCCTCGCGCTCGGCATGCACAAGATGGCGCGACAGCGCGCCATCGTCAAGCGCCTGGCGAGCGTGGAGACCCTGGGATGCACGACAGTCATCTGTTCGGACAAGACAGGCACCCTCACCCTCAATCAGATGACCGCGCGGGCGTTCTTCTACCAGGGGGAACGCTTCGAGGTATCGGGCGAAGGCTACCGGCCGCAAGGCTCGATCCGAGCGACGCGCGACGGTTCGCAGAATCCCGAGCTCACCCCTCTCCTGATCCCGCTGGTCGCCTGCAACGACAGCCGCGTCGACGATGGAAAGGTGATTGGCGACCCGACGGAGGCGGCGCTGTTGATCCTGGCAGCAAAGGGAGGCATCGCTCAGGACCAGGTTGCCCGGAGGCTGCCGCGGCTCGCCGAGATCCCCTTCGACTCGGCGCACAAGTTCATGGCTACTTTTCACCGACATGACGATCAAGTGTCCGCGTTCGTCAAGGGTGCGCCAGACGTCCTGCTGGCGCGCTGCGAACGCTGGCTCGTCGAAGGCAATGACCGGCCGCTGAACTCTGCCGATCGGCAGCGGATCGATGCCGAATACCTGGCGCTCGCGGAGGGAGGGCTTCGCGGGTTGCTGATCGCCTCGCGAACGGTCCCCGCAAGCGCGTTCGACGCCGCCGGCGATCTCCTTCCCTGGGTCAACGGGCTGACGTTCATCGGCCTGGTGGGATTGATGGATCCGCCGCGGCCTGAGGCGAAAGAGGCCATCGCCCAGTGTGCGAAAGCGGGCATTGCCGTCAAGATGATCACCGGTGACCACAAGTCCACCGGTTCGGCGATCGCACGAGAACTCGGGCTGGAGGGCAATACGATAACGGGCACAGAGCTCGACCGAATGGACTCCGATCAGCTTGCCGCGGTGATCGACGACATCGCGGTCTTCGCCCGCGTCACCCCGGCGCACAAGGTGAAGATCGTGCGCGCGCTGCAGGCCAAGGGGCACGTGGTCGCGATGACGGGCGACGGCGTCAACGATGCGCCGGCCCTGAAGAGCGCCGACATCGGCGTCGCGATGGGCATCACCGGCACGGCGGTCGTCGAAGGAAGCCGCGACCATGGTGCTGACCGACGACAACTTCGCGACCATCGTGAGCGCGGTGCGACAAGGGCGCACGCTCTACGACAACATCCTGAAGTTCGTCCGCTTCCAGCTCTCCACGACCATCGGCGCGATCCTGACCGTGTTCTTCGCGCCGCTGGCCGGCCTGCCGGAAGCCTTCACGCCGATCCAGATCCTCTGGGTGGCGATCATCATGGACGGTCCGCCCGCCGTCTCGCTCGCGCTCGACGCGGCACGCCCCGGCATCATGGTCGAGCCGCCGCGCAGCCGCACCGAGCCCATTCTGCCGCTGTCCCGGCTGGCGAAGATCATGGCCTACGGAATCACGATGATGGTGGGCACGCTCGCAGTGCTGTACTACGGACTGCATACCGGCACGGAGCAGCGAGCGCTGACCCTGGCGTTCACGACGTTCGTGCTGTTCCAGTTCTTCAATGTGTTCAACGCCCGGAACGAGAACGGCACGTCGTTCAACGCGCACTTCTTCGACAACGCCATGCTGTGGGGCTCGCTCGCCGCGGTCGCTGCCCTGCAGGCAGTCGCCGTGCATTGGCCGCCGGCGCAGGCGATCTTCGGGACCGGCGGCATGGTCCTCGCCGACTGGGGCATCGCGACCGGCGTGGCCGCTTCGGTCCTGATCCTGGAAGAAGGGCGAAAACTCGGTATTGCGCTGATTGGGCGCTACCTCCGGAGCGCGGCGCCCGGGGAGAGTCTGTAGCCGGGCCGGGCCCGACCCGCTGAGGCTACTCGGTCCGAAGCGCCTCGAGCGGATCGAGGGAGGCGGCGCGGCGCGCCGGCAGCACGCCGCTCGCGACACCCACGACGAAGCTCACGACGAGCGCGGCCGCCACGTAGCCCGGGGCCGTGTCGAGCGGCAGGCCGGGGACGAACGCGCGGATCAGCGCGCCGATCGCGAAGCCCGCGAGAACGCCGGCCACGCCGCCGGCCGCCGACAGCATGACGGCCTCGAGGAGGAAGAGCCGGAGGATCTGCCGGCGCGTCGCCCCGAGGGCGCGCAGCAGGCCGATCTCGCCCGTGCGCTCGCCCACGGCGATCCACATCATCGTCAGGATTCCGATCGCCCCCACGACGAGCGAGATCGCGCCGATGCCCGCGACGGCGAGACTGACCACCGAGAGCACGCGGCCGAGCACGTCGAGCATCTCGGTCTCCGTCGTGATCGTGAAGTCCTCCTCGCCGTCGTGGCGGTCCATGAGAACCCGGCGCACGTCGGCCTTGATGCGGCCGGGCGGGATCTCGCTCGAGAAGAGCGCGTGGATCTCCGTGAGCTCGTCCTGGTTGAAGAGGCTCTGCGCGGCCGCGACCGGGATGTAGGCGCGATCGTCCATGTCGAAGCCGAGGATCTGCCCCTTGGGCTCCATGACCCCGATGACGAGAAACCGCCGGCCGCCGATCCGCACCCGCTCGCCGAGCGGGTTCGCTTCGCCGAAGAGCTCGTGCGAAAGCTTCGGCCCCAGGACCGCCTGGGGGCTCCCCCGCCGCGGATCGCCCGGCGGAAGGAAGCGGCCCTGCCTCACGCCGAACCGGAACACCCGCGGCATGTCGGAGGTCACGCCGGAGACGAGCACGCGCCGGGACCGATCGCCGTACTCCACGGCCGCGGTGCCGTACGCGCCCGGCAGCACGATCTCGATGCCCCGGACGCGCTTCAGCGCCTCGGCGTCCTCGATCGTGAGCTTGCGCACCGTCGCCGAGAGCCCGGGCATGCCGCTCGTCGTCGCCTTTCCCTTGTTGATCGACAGGATGTGCGTTCCGAACTGCGTGAACTCCTCGACGATGAACCGGCGAGTCCCCTCGCCGAGCGACGTCAGCAGGATGACGGAGGCGATGCCGATCACGACGCCGAGCACCGTCAGGAACGAGCGCAGCCGCCGGCCCGCGATGGCGCCCCACGCCAGACGGACCGCCTCCCGCGTGTCGCGCGTGTTCATCGCCGGGCCAGGGCCACGATCGGGTCGAGGCGCGCCGCGCGCCGCGCCGGGGCCGCTCCGAAGGCGAGACCCACCGAGATCGACACGAAAACGGCGGCGCCGACCGCCCAGAACGGAGGCTGCGCCGGAAAGCTCGGGTAGAGGCCGCGCAGGAGCCCGGTCCCCGCGAAGGCCACGGCGAGCCCGACGATGCCGCCCGCCGTCGAGAGCAGGGCCGCCTCGACCAGGAAGACCGCCACGACCTGCCGGGCCGTCACCCCGACCGCCTTCAACAGCCCGATCTCGCGCGTGCGCTCCGAGACCGAGACGAGCATCACGTTCATGATCCCGATGCCGGCCACCGTCAGCGAGATCGCCGCGATGCCCACGAGCGCGGCCGTCAGGAGGGCGAGGATGCGCCCGAAGGTCGCGAGCACGGAGTCCTGGGTCAGCATCGTGACGTCGTCCTCCCCGTCGTGGCGCTCCATCAGCACGCGCCGCACGGACTCCTGCGCGGCCGGGATCTCGTCGTGCGACCGCACTTCCATCAACAGTCGGAAGATGCCGGACTGGTTGAACATCTTCATGGCGCGCCCGACCGGCACGTAGACCATGTCGTCCATGTCCATCCCGATCGACATGCCCCGCGGCGCGAGCACCCCGACGACCCGGAAGCGCTCGTCCGCGAGGCGCAGCCACTCGCCGAGGGGATTCCGGGCGCCGAAGAGCTCGCGGCGCACGGTCGAGCCGATGACGCAGACGCGCTGCTCGCGGGCGGCCTCTCCGGAGGGCAGGAAACGCCCGGTCTGGAGCGCGACGTTGCGCACGGCGAAGAAGTCGGCGGTCGTTCCGGCGACCGTCACGTCGCGGCGCCGCTCGCCCCAGCTCGCCGGGGCCGTGCCCCGGGTCAGCGGCGCGAGCCGCCGCACGGAGCGCACCCGCCGGGCGACGGCCTCGGCGTCCTCGAGCGTGAGGTCGTGGGGGGCTCCCGTCACGAAGGGCGTGACGCCCGCCGTCTCGGTCTTTCCCGGAAGGACGATGAGCAGGTTCGTGCCCAGATTGGCGAACTCCCCGGTCACGTAGAGCCGCGCGCCTTCCCCGAGGCTCGTCAGGAGGACGACGGAGGCGACGCCGATCGCGACTCCCGCGAGCGAGAGCCCCGTGCGCAGCCGGTGCCCCCGGAGCGCGCGCACCGAGAAGCCGACGAGGTCCCGCGCGGTCACGAGGCCGCTCCCGCCTGCGCCTCCGCGGCGTCTCTCTCCTCGAGATCGATCGCGCCGTCCACCAGGCGCAGCCGGTGCCGCGCGCGGCGGCCGATCGCCGGGTCGTGCGTGACGACGACGAGGGTCAGGCCGCGCGCGTTCATGCCCTCGAGGAGCTTCACGATCTCGGCGCCGGCCGTCGTGTCGAGGTTCCCGGTCGGCTCGTCGGCCAGCAGCAGCGACGGCCCCATCACGACCGCCCGCGCGATCGCCACGCGCTGCCGCTCGCCTCCCGACAGCTGCTCGGAGAGGTGCTCGGCCCGGTCGGAGAGGTCGACGTCCTCGAGCGCCTTCGCGACGCGCGCCGCCCGCTCGCGGCGGTCGACGCCGGCGAAGATCATCGGCAGCTCGACGTTGCCCGCCGCGGTCAGCCGGGGCACGAGATGGTAGAACTGGAACACGAACCCGATCCGATGGCGCCGGACACGCGAGAGGGCGTCGTCGTCGAGCCGGGCGACCTCCTTCCCGTCCAGCCGGTAGGAGCCGGAGGTCGGCCGGTCGAGGCACCCCAGGATGTTCAGGAGCGTCGACTTGCCCGAGCCCGACGGGCCCATGATCGAGCAGTAGTCGCCGTCGGGAATCGTGAGGTCGATCGAGCGCAGCGCATGCACCGGCCGGCCGCCGACGCGGAACTCGCGGCCGACCCCCGACAGCTCGATCACCGCGCCGATTCCGCGGTGATCGCGACGCGGGCGCCCTCCCTGACCTCCGCCCGGTCGAGCGACACGACGACGGCGTCGCCGGCGGAGAGTCCCCGGGTCACCTCCGCGTACTGCCAGTTCTTCAGGCCGAGCGCGACGGGACGGCTCTCGAGCCGGCCCTCCCGGACGACGAGGACGCGGTCGCCCTCGAGGATCGCCGAGCTCGGGATCCGGAGCACGCCGTCCTTGCCCGCGAGGACGACCTCGACGTCGGCCGAGGTCCCGGGGCGGAGCCCGCGGGCGAACTCCCCGTCGTCGAGCTCGACCTCGATCTCGAAGACGCGGTTCTGCTCCTGGACGTCCTGCACGTACGGAGCCACGCGCGTGACCCGTCCGGTGAACGATCGGCCCGGAAACGCGTCCAGGGTGATCCGGACCGCCTGGTCCGCGCGCACCTTGCCCACGTCGACCTCGTCCATCGGCGCGCTCACGTAGGTCGTGCCGGCGTCGAGCAGCACGATGACCGGCGGGATCGGCAGGCCCGGCGGCGACGGCGTGATCCACTCCCCGACCTCCGTCGTCACCTCCGCGACGACGCCGTCGAAGGGCGCCCTGAGGACCGTCTTGTCGAGGTTGACCCGCGCCGCGGCCAGGGCGGCCTGCGCCTGACGGATCCGGGCCCCGGCGGTCTCGCACGCCGCGGACGCCGCGTCGCGGCGGCTCTGGAGCTGGTCGAGCCACTCCACCGAGACGAGCCGCTCGCGGGAGAGCGCCTGGTTGCGCGACAGCTCGCGATCGAGCTGCTCGGCCGTGCGGCAGGCCTCGACCCGCGCCGACACTGCCGCCTCGACGGCGCTCCGCTGAAGGTCGACCTGCGCCCGGTAGTCGCCCTCGGCGATCCGCATGAGGACGTCGCCCCGGCGGACGCGCGAGCCCTTCCGGGCCGGCAGCTCCAGGACGCGCCCGCCGACCTCGGTCGAGAGCTCGGCGCGGCGGCGGGACTTCACCGTTCCCGCCTTGCTGTTGGTGACGCTCTCCTCGACGCGTCCGGCCGCGGCGCGAAACACCGTCACCGGGACGCGCGCGGGGCGCAGCACCGTGAAGCGCAGACCCACGACGACCGCGGCGACGCCGGCGCCCCAGGCGAGCCAGCGCAGCAGCCGCGGCGAGGTCCGGGCCGAAACTCGAGCGCCGGGGATGGCCGCGTCTTCCAGGAGCGCCTCCCCGCGGAGTCTATCGTCCCCGGATCGTCAGGACCGGGCAGGGCGCGGTCGCGACGACGCGCGAGGCGACGCTGCCGACGAAGAACTTGGCGACCCCCGTCCGCCCGTGCGTGCCGAGGACCATCAGGTCGGCGCGATGGCGCCGGGCGGCGCGGTTCAGGGCCTCGTGCGGCACGCCGTTCAGGACGATCGACCGCGCGCGTACGCCCGCCTTCCGCGCGCGCGCGAGCAGCGCCCGGAGCCGCTTCTGCGCGTCGGTCCGGATCGCCAGGTTCATGTCGTCGTAGAAGCGAGGCAGCACGTAGCCGTCCGGCGACATGGGTGTCGCGGGAGCCGCGACGTGCGCGATCCAGAGCGCGGCGCTGCTCTCGGTGGCCATCTCCATGGCCCGCTTGAACGCCGGGCGCGAGGCGGGCGAGAAGTCGGTCGCGACGAGGATGTTGCGGATCGGTTTCACGACTTGCCTCCCGTCGCGGGATGACGCTGGACGTACCCGCGCACGAACTCCAGCGTTTCCGGCTTCGTGAGCCCGGCCTGCTTCGCCTCGGCCTCGGCCTTCTCGAACGTCCAGCCGTCGCGCACGACCCGCCGGATCATCCAGTAAGCGGCGGCACGATTGCCTTCGGCGCAGTAGACGTAGACCGGGTAGAGGACGGTATCGTCCGTGACGGCCAGGAACTTCGCCACCGACGCGTCGGTCGGGTTCGACATCGAGACCGGAACGCGAACGAAGCGGATCCCGGCCTCCCGGGCGGCGCGGAACAGCGGCCCGTCGTTCGACTCCGCGTCCTCGCGCAGGTTGACGATCGTGTTGAAGCCTCCCTCGGCGAGCGCCACGATCTGGGCCGTGGTGGGCTCCCCTCCGGTGGCGACACGGTCGCTGACCCGATGGAAGTTCGCGATCGACTCGACACCGACCGAAGCGAATGCCGCGGCTGCCACGACGGCCGCCGCCAGCGGAACCAGCATTCTCATTCTTGCGCGCATGTTCAGCTCCTCTCCGTGTAATGACGAACGAAGTCCGACTCCGTCAGGATCCCGACGAGGTGCTCGCCCTCCACGACCGGCAGGCAGCCGATCTTGTTTTCGAGCAGCATCTCGGCCGCGGTCTTCAGGTTCTCGTCCGGCTCGACCGTCTCGACCTCGGTCGCCATGATCTCGCGCACCTTGCGACGCCGGAGGATCTCCTGCTGGACCGAGAGCGGAAGCACGTCCTGGGTGCCGAGGGCGCTTCGCGCCAGGTCGCGCTGGGTCACCAGGCCCACGAGATCGCCGTCGCGGTCCACGATGGGCACGTGCCGGACGTGGTGCGCGTCCATCAGGTCGTACAGCGCCTCCAGGTCGTCCAGGGGCTGCAGCGTGAACACGTGCTCCGTCATCAGATCGCGGACCTCCGCCGGACGCAGGGGCCGCGCGGGCGGGACGGGCGTTCGGGAAACGGGCTTGCTCTGCATGTCACTCCCCTCCTTGTCCGGGTTTGCGCCGCGAGGCGCGGTGTCGGGCGACGTCGCGCCGGCGCAGCCGCACGTAGTCCTGAAGCTGCCGCCGCGCCGCGTCGAAGCAGCGGCGCACGAGCGCGTGCACGTCGTCGTCGGCGGGCTGGTCGTGCACGACGAGCTCGTCGTCGGGAACGCTCAGGCGGATGCGCACCTCGTAGAGCCGGCCCTGCCGGTGGTGCCCGTGGGGGGCTTCGACCCAGACCTGGCAGCGCTGGATCTCGTCCGAGTAGCGCTCCAGCCGGGTCACCTCGTCGCGAATCTCCTGCTCCACGCGCGGGGATTCGGGGACCTCACCGATGTGGATCTGCAGCGGCATCGCCATGTCCAGAGTCTCCCCGCGAAGGTCTGCCCGCGGGGTGGTGCAAACGCATCAAATTCCGTGCGCGCGGGGGACAGGGAAACGCCGTCAGCGGGCGGCCGCGACGGATCCCGGCTTCGGGCCGGCCTGGCTCTGCCGCAGTAGCGTCAGGACTTCCGCGTCGGTGGTCTGGTCGAAGCTCTCGTAGAAGCGTCCGACGGCCAGGAACGGTTCCGGCGTCGCGACGCAGACCACCTCGTCGGCGAGAAGCGCCAGCTCGCGCACCGCGTCGGCGGGGGCGACGGGCACCGCCGCGACGATCCGCCGCGCGCCGCGCTGCCGGACGGCCTTGACGGCCGCGCGCATCGAAGAGCCGGTCGCGAGCCCGTCGTCCACGAGGATCGCGGTCCGCCCGGCGAGCTCGACGGCGGGGAGATCGTCGCGGTAGGCCCGCTCGCGGCGGCGCAGCTCGCGCTCTTCCTGCTGCACGATCCGCTCCACGGCGGCCGTGGAGACTCCGGTCGCGCGCAGGAGGTCCTCGTTGACCACGCGCACGCCGCCGGAGGCGATCGCCCCCATGGCGTACTCCTCGTTGCCGGGGAAGCCGAGCTTGCGGACGAGGAAGACGTCGAGCGGCGCGCCGATGGCGCGGGCGACCTCGAAGCCGACCGGGACACCGCCGCGCGGGAGCGCGAGCACGATCACGTCGGATCGGTCGGCGTATGGCCCGAGGGCGCGCCCGAGGGCGCGCCCGGCATCGCGGCGATCACGGAAGAGCGTCGACATTCACTCCCCCCGAACCGAAGCCTCGAGCCGGTCGCCCGCGGACGGAGCCCAGTCGGGCGATCCCAGGTGCCGCCGGAACCAGGCGGCGGCCAGCTGGGCGACCTCCTCGAGCGCGCCGGGCTCCTCGAAGAGATGGGTGGCGCCCGGCACGATCCGGAGCTCCTTTTCGCCGGGCAGCGCGGCCAGGGCTGCGCGGTTCAGCTCGAGAACTTCCGGGTCCCGGCCGCCGACGACGAGCAGCGTCGGCGCGGACACGCGATGCAGGGCCGCGCCCGCGAGGTCGGGCCGACCGCCGCGCGAGACGACCGCCCGGATCCGCGGCCCGCGCTCGGCGGCCGCGAGCAGGGCGGCGGCGGCTCCCGTCGAGGCGCCGAAGTAGCCGAGCGGCAGATCCCGCGCAGCTTCCTGACGAAGGACCCAGTCGGTCGCGGCGAGCAGCCGCCCGGCCAGAAATGCGACGTCGAAGCGCAGGTGCGCCGTTCGCTGATCCAGGGCCTCCTCCTGAGGGGTCAACAGGTCCATCAGCAGAGTGGCCATGCCCGCCTCGCGCAGCCGGCGCGCGACGAACTGGTTGCGCGGGCTCTTCCGGCCGCTGCCGCTCCCGTGCGCGAAGACCACCATGCCCTGGACCGGGGCCGGCACTTCCAGGAACCCCTTCAGGCGAGCCGACGGGAGGACGAGCTCGACCTCCCGCGCTTCGGGCTCCGGTTCTCTCCTCATGCCGCGAACTCCTCGAGCTGCACGGGAAGCCGGCGCTCTCCCCACCGGCCCGGCCGCTCCTCGAACACGCCGGGGCAGACCCGACCGCAGCCGCCGCAGCGGCCGGCCACGAGGTTCCATTCGGTGAGCCGATACCCGTCGCGGCCGACCAGACGCGTCCCGCAGCCCGCGCAGAAGGTGCTGCCTCCCTCTTCGTCGCGGATGTTTCCCGTGTACGCGTATCGGACCCCGTTTCCGAGGGCGATCCGGCGCGCGCGCTCGAGCGTGGCGGCAGGCGTGGGCGGCACGTCGAGCATCTTCCAGTCGGGATGAAACGCGCTGAAGTGCAGGGGCACGTCCGGACCGAGATTCTCGACGATCCACCGCGTCATCGCGTGGATCTCCTCCTCGGAGTCGTTGTGCCCCGGGATGACGAGGTTCGTGATCTCGAGCCACACGGACGTGTGCTCCTTGAGATACACGAGCGTCTCGAGCACCGGCGCCAGGTGCGCGCCGGTGATCTCCCAGTAGAACTTCTCGGTGAAGGCTTTCAGATCCACGTTGGCCGCGTCGATGTGCCGGTAGAGCTCCGCCCGGGGCTCCTCGCAGATGTACCCCGCCGTCACCGCGACCGTGCGGATGTTCCGCTCGTGGCAGGCCCGGGCGACGTCGACCGCGTACTCGAGGAAGATCGTCGGATCGTTGTACGTGAACGCGACGCTGCGGCATCCGAGCTCCCGCGCGGCGCGCGCGATCGTCTCGGGCGCCGCTTCGTCGGAGAGCTTCGCGATCTCGCGGGACTTGCTGATGTCCCAGTTCTGGCAGAACTTGCAGGAGAGGTTGCAGCCCTCCGTGCCGAAGGAGAGAACCGGGGTGCCCGGCAGGAAATGATGGAGCGGCTTCTTCTCGATCGGGTCGACGCAGAAGCCGCTCGACCGCCCGTACGTCGTCAGGACCACCTGGTCGTTCTCGCACGCACGGACGAAGCACAGCCCCCGCTGTCCCTCGCGGAGCGTGCAGAAGCGGGGGCACACGTCGCACTGGATCCGCCCGTCTTCCAGGCGGTGCCAGTATTTCGTCGGAACGACCGGGTTTCCCACGCATCCATCCCACACCCGATCGGGCGCGATCCGCATGGTCCCTTTGCATCAAGCGGGCCGGCCTCTCCCGCGCGCAGGATGGAATCGGAGGCGACGGCCATGGGAATCTTCGAGCGGATCGTGGCGGCCACCGACTTCTCGGCGGCGTCGCAGCCGGCGCTCGACGAAGCGGAGAGGCTCGCCGTCCAGTGCGGGGCGCGGCTGACGATCGTCCACGCGTATCAGATCCCCGCGCTCGCCGCCGCGGCGGAAACGCCCGCCAACGTCTATGAAGACTTCGAGCGGGCCGTCCGGACGGTGGGCGACAAGCAGCTCGACGCGCTCGTGGCGCACGCGCGGGCACGAGGCATCGACGCCCGCGGGCGGCTGCGGGAGGGGCCGGCGGACGAGGAGATCCTCGCCGCCGCCGACGGCGAGAAGGCTGACCTGGTCGTCATGGGAACGCACGGACGGCGCGGCCCTTCGCGCCTTCTGATGGGCAGCGTGGCCTCGCGCGTCGTCTGTCGGTCCGCCTGCCCGGTCCTGACCGTGCGTGCCGCCGGAGGCCCGAAGAGGGACGCATTCCTGGAAACCGCGGAGCGACCCTAGAGTCCGAACGCCACCTTCAAACGATCTCAACGGGTTTGGCCGGAAGCTTGGTGCGTCCGGATCATTGACCTCTCCGCACGAGCGGAGAAAGATCCTCCCGGGAGGGATGGTGGCACCAGCAGAAGGCAACCCCCCGCGACTCTGGGCCGTGGTTCTCGCGGGCGGACAGGGCACGCGCCTGGCGCCGCTCGTGAGCCGGATCCACGCGGACAACCGGCCGAAGCAGTACGCGGTCCTCATGGGGTCCCGGTCGCTCCTGCGCCGGACGCTCGACCGCGTGGCCCTGTCGGTGCCTCCCGAGCGGACGGTCGTCGTGGCCACGAA
Organism: uncultured Acidobacteriota bacterium; assembly: GCA_963776755.1. Classification (GTDB taxonomy): domain Bacteria; phylum Acidobacteriota; class Thermoanaerobaculia; order UBA5066; family Gp7-AA6; genus DAHUXD01. The sequence goes on along the minus strand of CAVZNW010000004.1, from coordinate 553,125 downwards.
GTCCCACGCCGCCTTCCTCGCGAACGAGTTCGCGCGCGGCGACGCACCGAAGATCCTCGTCCAGCCGGTCGACCGCGGCACGGCGGCCGGCATCCTCCTACCCGCCCACTGGATCGCCTGGCGCGATCCGCAAGCCGTCGTCGCGGTGTTCCCGTCCGATCACTTCATCGGGGACGACGAGGCGTTCATGGAACACGTCGCGGAACTGGCCGTCGAGGTCGAGCGCCACCCGGCGCACATCGCCCTGCTCGGCGCCCGGCCGGACTCTCCCGAGACCGGCTACGGCTGGATCGAGCCCGGCAGCGAGCTCGCGCCGGGACTGCGTCTCGTGCGCCGGTTCTGGGAGAAGCCCGACACCGAGACCGCGAAGGCCTGCATGCAGCGCGGCTGCCTCTGGAACACGCTGGTCGTCGTGGCGAAGGCCGCGGCGCTCGTGAATGCCGGGAGGCGCGCGCTGCCGTCGCTCGACGCGGCCCTCGCCGGCATTCGCGCATCCTCGGGCACCAGCGCCGAGGAGCGCGCGATCGAGCGGGCCTACGCTGCGGCTCCCGCCGCCAACTTCTCGGAGCGCATCCTCCAGGCCTTCCCCGCGCTGCTCGCCGTCTCGACGCTGCCCGCGGTCTCCTGGAGCGACTGGGGCACGCCGGACCGCGTCCTGCAGACGCTCCGGCACGAGGGCATCGTGCCGAGCTGGCTCGAGCCGCTGGCGCCGACGGCCTGAGCGCGAGCGCCGGTCCGCGACCCGCTTTTCCACCGAGACCCGCGTTGCCGCCACCGACCCCCAGGCACTAGCTAAGTTCCTACGCTACTGGAAGTTAGCAGGAATCGGGGCCATGGCGATCCGCCGGCTCATGCTGCCGGCCGTGCGGCGGGAGGCCGAGCGGAGGTGGCGCCTGGCCTCCCGGCCGGCCGTTTGATTCGTTTGCATCATTCCGGGCGATCGGCTCCCGGGCCAGAGTTCTTCCAGTGACGTTCAAGAAAGGAAACAACATGCAGCAATTGATGCATCGGACCGAGGTCCACCGCCGTGCCGGTCGCGCCCGAATTTCTCTCCCGCCGCGAAGTGGCGCGCCTCTTCGGAGTTTCGACCTCGACGGTGACGCGGTGGGCGCGCGCCGGCCTGCTCGCCACCATCCGCACCCCCGGCGGGCATTATCGATTCCGCGCGGGCGAGACCCTGCGCGCCGCGCAGAGCGGCTCCGCCGACGCGCGCAAGCCGGACTGACCCGTCCGCCAGACGAAAGACGACGAAATGCCCGACTTGATCCACCTGCATCAGGCGACCCCGGAAAAAGGGTGCGACGCTGCCGGCGTGAACGATCCCAAACCGGCAATGCGGCCCCTCCACATGACGCGGCCGCAGGCCATCGCGGCGATCCGCGAGCACCTCCTGAAGGCGTGTGACGAAGATCATTGCGCGTGCGCCGCCGCGGCGCATCTCGGCGTGATGTGCCAGGGGTTCCGAGGCCTCACCGACGCGCAGCTGCGCCAGCGGTTCGAGTGGATCACGCAGCGGCGCCCCGATGCCTCCCGTGAAGAGATCGAGAGGCTGATCAGCCTCTATCACCTGGGTCGGCAGGAGGTCGGCGGCTTCGCGATCTGCTGCGACGCGGAAACGCGGGATCACTGCGGTTGCGACGGCTGGAACCAGTTCGACAACGACGCCCTCGCGAAGACCTACAAGGAGCTCACCGGCCGTGACGCCATCATCGGTTGAGCCCTTCGTCCCCGTGGTGCAGATGCATCATGGACTTCCCGGCCCGCTCGGGTTCAGATGCAGCCAATGACCGCCGATTCGGCCACCGTCCCGCGACCCGAGGCCTGGACTCGCGCCGAAGCCATCGTCCGGCTGCGCGCGGCGCTCCTCGAGCTCTGCGGCGAGGGCCGTTCGATGTGCCGGGTCGCCGCCGAGCGCGGCATCTTCTGTCGCGGGTTCGGGCGCTGGCCGGAACGGGAGTTCCACGAGCGCTGGAAGCCGCTGATCGGCGTCAGCACGCACCTGTCCCGCACCCAGATGGAACGGCTCGCCGACCTCTGGCAGCTCTCCGAGCAGCTCCTCCACAACGAGGCGCTGGCCTGCGACGCGCAGGCCGCCTGCCCCGGCGCCTGCCGCGGCTGGGGCGAGTTCGACGACTCCGACCTGGCCCGCTTCTGCCGGGAGATCCTGGGCCGGAGAGTGACGATTTCCGACCTGACGAACCCCGAACGTGAGATACGTTTGTATCAGATCGAGCCCGGTGCCCAGAAACCGAGGAGGATTGACTCATGAAGAGCCTGCGAGGCCGTCTGGTGATGGCGATGGCGGCGGGAGCCCTCGTGATCGTACCCGCGACGAATACGCGATTGCCCCAAACTGTCGGCGCGCGGGGCAACCCGCAGCCGCAGGCGAAGTACGACAAGGGCTCGAAAGAGTTCTACATGTCGGAAGAGGAGCTCGGCTACATCCGGCCGGGCCTGAAGATCACGGTCAACAGCATCACGATCAACGCCGACCGGCACCCGGTCGTCGACGTGACGTACACCGACGACCTCGACCAGCCGCTCGACCGCGCTCGGCAAGATCACGGCCGGGCCCCATCTCGATGAACTTGATCCTCGCGTGGTGGGACGCGGGCGAGCGCCAGTACACCTCCTACACGACCCGCCAGCGGACGAGCGCGCCCGAGAGCCCGAACCCGGGCGTGACCGTGACCCAGGCGGCCGCCGACTCCGGCGGCACGTGGGACGACATCGACCTCGGCCACTCGATCTACACGTTCAAGACCGTGCTTCCCGCCGGCTACGACCAGACGATCACGACGACGCTCGGCATCTACGCGACGCGCAACATGACCGGCATCCTGGACAAGAACTACTACGCCAACGTCGAGCAGGACTTCGTTCCGAACGGCGCGCGCGGTGACCGAGGTCTGGGACGAGATCGCGAACGCGCGCCTGCAACACCTGCCACAACCCGCTCTCGGCGCACGGCGGCTCGCGCCAGGACGTCAAGCTCTGCGTCCTGTGCCACTCGCCGCAGACCGTCAACCCCGACACGCGGCAACACCGTCGACTTCAAGGTCATGATCCACAAGATCCACATGGGCGAGAACCTGCCGAGCGTCGCGGACGGCACGCCCTACTAGTTCACGGCCACGGCCAGACTGCACGACTTCTCCGAGGTCGCGTTCCCGCAGGACATCCGCAACTGCGCGACCTGCCACGCCCCGCCGGCCACGCAGGCGCCCAACTGGTACACCTATCCCGACGCAGGCCGCCTGCGGCGTCGTGCCACGACGACGTCAACTGGTCACGACGGGCGAGAACCACCCGGGCGGCGTCCAGGCCGACAACGCGTGCGCGACCTGCCACCAGCCGTCAGGGCGACCGCGAGTGGGACGCCTCGATCAGGGCGCGCACACGGTCCCCGATCAAGTCGACGCAGCTCCAGGGCCTGAACGCGGAGATCGTCTCGGTCACGAACACGGCGCCGGGCCAGAACCCGACCGTGAAGTTCCAGCTCACCAAGAACGACGGCAGCGTCGTCCTGCCGCTCGACTCCGCTCGGCTCGAACCTGAACGTCCTGATGGGCGGCCCGACGACCGACTACGCCATCAACCCGTTCCGCGAGCGCGCCGACGGCGCCGACGTTCGACGGCGACGGTCGCGACCTACACGTTGACCCATGCCATCCCGGCCGACGCGACCGGGACCTGGGCCTTCTCGATCGAGGCCCGCCGCACCGTCAACGCTCGATCCGCACCCCACCGACGCGACGACCTTCACCGAAGGCGCGATGAACCCGATCTTCTACTCCGCCGTCGACGGCGGCGATCGCCGCCCCGCGGCGCGCGGTCGTCGACCTCGCCAACTGCAACACGTGCCACGACCGGCTCGCCCTCCACGGCGGCCAGCGGCTCAACACCGCAGGAGTGCGTGATCTGCCACAACCCGAACGAGCGACGACTGCGCCCGCCGCCCGGCGGACCAGCCCCGCCGAGTCGATCGACTTCAAGCGGATGATCCACCGCATTCACACGGGCGAGGAGCTGACGCAGGACTTCACGATCTACGGCTTCAACGGCAGCGTGAACAACTTCAACCACGTGCTCTTCCCCGGCGACCTCCGCGACTGCCTGAAGTGCCACGTCGACGGAACGCAGCAGGTCGCCGACAACCCGCCGCCGGGCCTGCTTGCCGACGTCAGACTCTGCGCGACTGGTACACGCCGATGCAGCACAACGCGGCGGCGTGCCTCGGCTGCCACGACACCCAGGCAGCGGCCGCCCACGCGTACGCGATGACGGCGCCCTTCGGCGAAGCGTGCGCCGCCTGCCACGGTGCGGACGCCGAGTTCGCCGTCGACAAGGTTCACGCTCGGTAGGAGCGGTCGCAAGACCGCTCCTGCCTGCCTAAGAGAAGGAGACAGGGAGTGAAGAGGCGCCAGGCGCACCCCTTCGATCGTCCTCGCGGTGCTGGCGACCGGCCTGCTCGCGGCCGCGCAGGCCACCGCGGCGCAGCGCCAGCGCCAACGCCGGCGCCCTGCGCGCTCCGGCCGCCGCGCCGACGGCCGCGCCGCCTCGGGCCGCCGAAGTGCGGCGACTGCCACACCGAGCTCGTGGAGGCCTTCGCGAGCAACCCTCACGGCGGCTACCCACGGCAAGGACAAGAAACCTCGATCCCAACGACCGTCTGCGCGACCTGCCACGGCGACGGCACGAAGCACATGGAGGCGGGCGGCGACGCGAGCCTGATCCAGACGCTCAAGGGCGCTCGCCGGCTCGCAGGACTGCCTGGCCTGCCACGAGGGCACCACGCCGGCGGCCGCACGACTCCTTCTCCAGGCGTCCAGGCGTCCACTTCCGCAACTCCGCCGCGGTCAACTGCCTGACCTGCCACTCGATCCACAAGGCCGCGCCGAAGAGCGAGACACCTGCTCGCGAAGGCACCCGGCGAGCTCTGCGGCGACCTGCCACACGACGCAGACCGCGTCCTTCGCGAACAAGCCGTACGTCCACCGGCTCGACCGCGGCGGCATGACCTGCCTCGACTGCCACGCGCCGCACGCGCCGGCAGGGGCGAGCCCGTCAAGATGACGATCCAGGGCGAGCTGCCCTGCCTGAACTGCCACTCCGAGATGCGGGGACCGTTCGTCTTCCAGCACGTCATCGGGCTCGGGCGGCGACTGCCTCTCCTGCCACCAGCCCCACGGCTCGAACAACCCGAACATGCTCCTGTGGGCCCGCGTCGACCAGCTCTGCCTCTCGTGCCACTCGCAGACGGGCGGCCCGAAGACCTACGGTTCGCAGCCGCCGTCCTTCCACGACCTCACGTTGCCGCGCTACCGCAACTGCACGACCTGCCACGTCGCGGTCCACGGTTCGAACGTGTCGCCGCAGCTCCTGAAGTAGAGGCCGACATGAGAAAAGCGCGCCGCCGGTCTTCGCCCTCGCCGCTCGCCGCTGGCGGCTGCTCTCAGCGCCGGCACGCTCCTCGCGCCCAGGCGATCCCGGTCGACCTCGAGCTCGGCTACCGCTTCGTCGACGTGTCCGGGAACGATCAGATGTACCGGACCCAGATCAACGACCGTCCGGGCGTGCTGCTGCGCTCGCTCGACTACACGGGGCCCGAGCGCTCGGCGGCGGCTTCCTCGACTACCCTCCACGTCGACGCCTCGGACATCGGCGCCGGGCCCGGCCGGGCAGCTGCGCCTCCTCGCCGGCGCAGAACGAGCGTCTTCAAGCTGACCTTCACCTGGCGCGAGACCGACCTCTACAGCGCCCTTCCGGCCTTCGCCAACCCGTTCCTCGACGACGGCATCATCCCGGGCCAGCAGACCTGGAACCGGACGCGCAACATCTACGACGCCGAGCTCGAGCTGCTGCCCGGGCAAGATCATCACGCCCCTCCTCGGCTACACGCGCAACGTCTACGACGGCCCGGGCACCACGACGTACCACCTCGGCGAGAACGAGTTCCTGCTCGAACGACCAGGTGCAACTCGGTCGACGAGCTCTACCGGCGTCGGCCTCGGCTTCAACTAGGGCCGCCGTCCAGGCCGGCTTCACCCAGGGCTGGCGCGTACTACCGCTGGCAGCGGTCGACACGCTCGTCCCCGGGCGCGGGCGACGGCAACGTCACGCACGCCGATCCTCGGCCAGGCCGTCCACGGCCGACGCGATCGCCACGCACCGAGAACAACAAGGTCAACACGCCCGTCACCAACGCCTGGGTGACGGGAACCTCTTCGGGCGCGTCAAGCTGATCGGCACCTACATCAAGGCCGACGGCAGCAACGAGACGAGCTACGTCGAGGCGGACGCCGGGCAAGTTCGTCGTCCTTCGAGATCGCCCGCTTCTTCTCGGGCCTCGGCGAGACGGTCGACTCGCGCGCCCGGACCGACTACTGGCGCGCCTCCGCGCGAGCCGAGATCGAACATCGCTTCCAACGTCACCTCGCCGGCGGCTGGGTCGAGAACAGCCGCTTCCTCGACGGCCAGGCCCTCATCTCCACGCCTGTTCCTGGACACGGTCACCTACGCCGGCAGAGCGACGGGCGACCTGCTGCGCGAGATCAACGCCCGGACCGCGGTCGAGCGACATGACCCGCATCTACGACGCGACCGTCTCCGCCCGCGTGCTCGGGCCGTTCGCCGTCAACGCCGGCTGGTCCCAGACCCAGCAGAACGTCGACCGCGACTCCCGACGCCTCCGAGATCGTGATTCCGGGCGGCCAGGGCGGCGCTTCGAGCGCCGCGTCAACACCTGCGGAGGCGGCGCGACGTTCGCCCAGTGCGGGCGTCACCCTGACCGCCGACTACCACCACGACGACGCGGACCAGCCGATCTTCCGGACGGACTTCATCGACCGGGACCGCTACGAGTTCCGGGGCGTGTGGAACTTCAAGGACTTCCTCAAGGTCGGCGGCCGTCTTCCGCGAGACCCACGCCGACGACGACATCGTCGAGATCGGCTACGACACGAAGGTCCGGGAGTTCGAGGGCGACGTCGAGGTCACGCTGCTTCAAGAACATGCTGACGCTGCACGGCGGCCGGCGGCGAGTTCCTGACGAACCGCCAGATCCTCATCCGGGTGCCCCAGGACTTCGACGATCGTCCCGACCAAGCAGCAGGAGTTCGGCCACAACTGGGAGGGCGGAGCTGCACTTCCAGTCTGGAACGATCTCTCGCTCGACGCGCGCCTACCTCTGGATGAACAACAACGGCTCGATTCCCTTCACGGTCAGCCGCGTCCGGGCGCTGGCGGAGTACTTCTTCACCAACAACCTCGGCGCCGACTTCGAGTGGCACCAGGACAAGTACGACGGAGCGCGTCGCCTTCGACCAGGCCGGACCGCTCGCGAACTACAACGGCAATCGCTACTACGTCGGCCTCCACTGGCGCCCTGATACTGCAGCCGCCGAACGCGATAGAATCTCGCCAAGGAGGCAATCCCATGAGAAAGCCGGATCCCGTCTCGGATCGATGGTGACGCTGCTCGTCTGGTGCGGGTGGATGGTCTTCTGCGCGATCTCGACGGCCACGATGGACATCCAGAAGCAGGCCAAGGCCGCCGGCGTCGACGCGAAGAACTGCCAGTACTGCCACGTCGACAAGCTGCCCAAGAAGGACGCCGGCATGCACGAGCTCGAACGATGTCGGCAAGTGGCTCATCGCCGAGAAGGAGAAGCGGGGCGCCAAGGCCGTCGACGGCGCGTGGGTGAAGGACTATCCGAAGAAGTGAGTCCGGTATCCGGATCCAAGGAGGCTTGACCATGAAGAGAACGGGCGTGCGCCCGGCCCTGGCGGTGGTGGTTCTGGCCTGGAGCGGCTGGATCGCTCTGAGCGTGCCCTCGTCGGCGACCATGCCGATGCAGAAGAAGGCCAAGGAGCTCGGCTTCCCGGCCGAGAACTGCCTGTACTGCCACAGCGAGAAGATGCCCAAGAAGGGCGCGGTGACCTACAACGACCGCGGAAAGTGGCTGGTCGATCAGAAAGCCAGCCGCAAGGCCACGGAAGTCGACGTCGCCTGGCTCAAGGACTACCCGGCCGAGAAGAAGTAATGCGGGGCAGGTCCCGGGTCGATCCGCCCCGACTCGAACGGCGGGCCCGGGGACCTGGCTCCCCTCCCATCCGGTGCGAGGCGCGCCACGCGCGCTCGACCCGTCGTCCTGCTCGCGGCCGCGTTCCTGAGCCTTGGCGCGGCCCTGCTTGCCGGACCTCCCCCGAAGGCCCCGACCAACGAGGACTGCCAGACCTGCCACGGTGACGCCGAGCGCCAAGGGCGCCAACGGGCGGTCGATCTTCGTTGCGGAGAAGAAATTCGCCGCCTCCGTCCACGGCCAGGCCGGCGTCTCCTGCGTCGACTGCCACGCGGACCTCGCGAAGACGACCGATTTCCCGCACAGGAGCGGCTCACGCCCGTCGACTGCGCCGCCTGCCACGACGCGGCCGGCGACGCGCACCCTTCCACCCCGGCATCGCGCGGGCGGCCGCACGCCAAGGGATCGGCGGAGGTCGCCTGCGCCGACCTGCCACGGCGGTCACGACACCGATCCCGGTCAAGGACGCGGCCTTCCGATTCGCCCCGGCCCGCCAGGTCGCCGCCTGCGCGACGCTGCCACGACGACGTGGAGACGCGCTTCCTCGCCTCCGAGCACGGGAAGCTGCCGTGCTCGCGAGCGCCCGGACCCCGACCTGCCTGTCCTGCCACCGGCAGGGGGTCACCGAAGGCGCGACCACCGACGCGGCCGCATTAAAGCAGTCGCAGGAGCGCCTCTGCATCGTCTGCCACGTCAAGGACAAGGCCGTCCGCGGACATGGCGACCTCGACGACGAGCTTCATCGCGTCCTACGAGCACAGCGTCCACGGAAAGGCGCTCGCCCGCGGCGACGCCCGGGCGCCCACCTGCATCGACTGCCACGGCGCGCACGACGTGCGGTACGGCTTCGACTCGGCTCGTTCGGTCAACAAGATGCGCGTCCAGCAGGTGTGCGCGCGCTGCCACGAGACGGAAGCCGCGCAGTACGAGGGCAGCGTCCACGGCGACGGCGCTCCGACGCGGCAACCAGGACGCGCCGGCCTGCACCGACTGCCACGGCGAGCACGAGCATCCTCTCGCCGAAGGACCCGACTCTCCCCGGTCGCCGCCGCCAACATCTCGGCCCGCGTCTGCACGCCCTGCCACGCCTCGCTGCAGCGTGACGGAGAAGTGGGACCTGCCCGCGCGACCGCACGCAGACCTTCGCCGACAGCTACCACGGCCTCGCGCCCGCGGCGGCGTCGTCGAGGTCGCCAACTGCGCGAGCTGCCACGGCACCCACGACATCCTCCCGTCCTCGAACCCGGCCTCGCGGATCGCGCACGGCGAACCTCGCGCAGACCTGCGGCGCCGCGGGCTGCCATCCCGGGCGCCAACGCCCGGTTCGCGACGGGCAAGGTCCACGTCGCGCGACCGCGCAGGAGCAGCCGCTCCTCTTCTGGATCGCGCACGATCTACATCGTCCTCATCGTCGGCTCGATCGGCGGCATGCTCGCTGCACAACCTCCTCGACTTCTCCGGAAGTCGAAGCGGCAGCATGCAGATCCGGCGCGGCGAGATCGCCGAGCCGCCGCGCCGGCCGCGCGCTCTACCTCCGGATGACTCTCGGCGAGCGACTGCAGCACGGCGCCCTCATCGTGAGCTTCATCCTGCTCGTCGTCACCGGGTTCATGCTCCGGTATCCCGGACGCCTGGTGGGTCGCGGCATCCTGCGCCGGCTCTCGCGCAGCGCCTTCGAGCTCCGCAGCCTCGTTCACCGCATCGCGGCCGTCGCTCATGGTCGCGGCGAGCCTCTATCCACGTCGGCTACGTCGCCTTCACCGGCCGGGGCCGCCAGCTCGTTCGCGACTCTGGTGGCGGCGCGAGGACCTGCGCGACGCGTCGGCCGCGCTCCGGTACAACCTCGGCCTCTCCCCGGAGAAGCCGCAGTTCGACCGCTTCAGCTACATCGAGAAGAGCCGAGTACTGGGCGCTCGTCTGGGGCACGATCGTCATGGGCCGTCACGGGGATGATCATGTGGTTCGACAACACCTTCATCGGCCTGCTCACGAAGCTCGGCTACGACGTCGCCCGCGCGATCCACTTCTACGAGGCGTGGCTCGCGACGCTCGCGATCCTCGTCTGGCACTTCTACTTCGTGATCTTCAACCCCGACGCTCTACCCGATGAACATGGCCTGGCTCACGGGCACGCTGTCCGAGCGCGAGATGGAGGAGGAGCACCCGCTCGAGCTCGAGCGCCTCCACGCGAAGAAGCCCGGCCCCGAGGAGCCGGAACCGGGCACCGCGTGAGGCCCGAATGATCGCCGCCGCGCGGCCGTCCTGGCGCTCCCGGCGCTCGCCCTCGCGCTCGCCCTCTGGCGCGCGGAGGCGCCGGCCCGACGGCGGCCGCCGAGGCCGCGGCACCCAAGCTCCGACGACTGCGCTCGCCTGCCACGAGGCGGGCGCCGCGCGCCGGAAGGCGCGAGGCGGGCGAGCCGCCGCCGTTCAACGCGGCCGCGCTGAAGGCCTCGCCCCACGCCGGCCTCGACTGACGTCGCTGCCACGCCGACGTCAAGGAAGTTCCCCACCCGGAGAAGCTCGCGCCGGTCGAGTGCGGCGCCTGCCACGCCGACGAGCAGAAGCAGTACGCCGAGAGCGTGCACGGCCGGAAGGCCGCCGCGGGCGACCGCCTCGGCGCCGGGCTGCAAGAGCTGCCACGGCACGCACGACATCCTGCGTCCCGAGCACTCCCGGCTCGCCGACCTCGACGATGGAAATCCCGCGCCTGTGCGGCGGCTGCCACCACGAGGGCTCGCCGGTCAGCCTGACGCGGCACATCCCCCAGACGAACATCCTCGACAACTACACGGACAGCATCCACGGCGAGGGCCTCTTCAAGAAGGGCCTGACCGTGACCGCGGTCTGCACGAGCTGCCACACGGCGCACTTCGTGCTGCCGCACACCGACCCGCGCTCGTCCATCGCCAAGCAGAACATCGCGAAGACCTGCACGCAGTGCCACGCGCAGATCGAGACCGTGCACCGCAAGGTCATCCGCGGCGAGCTGTGGGAGAAGCAGCCGCACCTGATCCCGGCCTGCGTCGACTGCCACTCGCCGCACAAGGTGCGGAAGGTCTTCTACACGCAGGGCATGGCGGACCAGGACTGCCTGCGCTGCCACGGCGAAGCCCGACCTGCAAGGCGGCGCGCGGCGGCGAGACGGTCTCGATGTTCGTCGACAGGACGAGCTCGCGGACTCGCGCCACGCCCGGATCGCCTGCGTGCAGTGCCACACCGGCGGCGACCCCGCGGACGACGCGGCCGTGCCGCACGATCATGGCGCAGAGGTGGACTGCTCGATCTGCCACGCCGAGGTCGGTCGACCAGTACCAGCGAGAGCACGCACGGCAGCTCGTCGCGCAGGGCAGCCCGGACGCGCCCGCGTGCCAGCGACTGCCACGGCACGCACGGCACGCTCGAGCAAGAACGACTCGAACTCGCCGACGTTCTCGCGCAACGTTCCCGGCGCTGTGCGGCCGCTGCCACCGCACCGGCGAGAAGGCGGCGGTGCGCTACAAGGGCGACGCAGAAGCACATCGTCGAGAACTACGTCGAGAGCATCCACGGCAAGGGACTGCTGCAGAGCGGCCTGACCGTGACCGCGAACTGCGTCGACTGCCACACGCGCCCACGGCGAGCTGCCGGCCAGCGACCCGCGCTCGAGCGTCAATCCGGCCAACGTCGCCGCAGACCTGCGCGAAGTGCCACCGCGGCATCTACGAGCTGTTCGCGGCGAGCGTCCACTCGCCCGCGGTGACGCAGCACGAGCAAGACGCTGCCGGTCTGCAGCGACTGCCACTCCGCGCACAGCATCCAGCGCACCGACCTCTCCGAACTTCCGGCTCCACATCATGGACCAGTGCGGCCGCTGCCACGAGGAGATCGCGGAGACCTACTTCGAGACCTACCACGGCAAGGTCTCGAAGCTCGGCTACCTCGAGACCGCGAAGTGCTACGACTGCCACGGCGCGCACGACATCCTGCCGGTGCCGATCCGCGGTCGCACCTGAGCCGCGCCAACATCGTCAAGACCTGCGGCAAGTGCCACCCGGGCTCGAACCGGCAGTTCGCCGGCTACCTGACGCACGCCACGCACCACGATCCGAAGCGCTACCCGGTCCTGTTCTGCACCTTCTGGGGCATGACCGCGCTGCTGGTCGGCACGTTCGCGGTCGCGGGCACGCACACGGCGCTCTGGCTGCCGCGCTCGCTGCGAGTACCGCCGCCGACGCGTCGGAAGCGCGCACGGCGCGCGGCGAGCCAGGTCTACGTGCGGCGCTTCCCGACGTTCCAGCGCAACCTGCACCTGATGGTGATCGTGAGCTTCCTCGGCCTGGCGCTCACCGGCATGACGCTGAAGTTCTCCTACGCGCCCTGGGCCAAGGTGCTCGCGCGGCTCCTCGGCGGCTTCGAGGCGGCCGGCTTCATCCACCGCGTCTGCGCCGTCGTGACGTTCACCTACTTCGGCCTCCACATCTGGGACCTCGTCCGGCGCAAGCGGGCGAGCGGCGCAAGCTGGCGGAAGTTCATCTTCGGGCCCGACAGCATGATGTTCAACCGCCGCGACTGGCAGCGAGTTCGTCGGCTCGGTGAAGTGGTTCCTGGGGAAGGGGCCGCGGCCCGAGTACGGGCGCTGGACCTACTGGGAGAAGTTCGACTACTTCGCGGTGTTCTGGGGCGTCGCGGTGATCGGCGTGACCGGGCTGATGCTCTGGTTCCCGACGGTCTTCACGCGCGTCATGCCGGGCTGGATGCTCAACGTCGCGACCATGATCCACAGCGACGAGGCGCTGCTGGCGGTCGGCTTCATCTTCACCATCCACTTCTTCAACACGCACTTCCGTCCGGAGAAGTTCCCGATGGACACCGTGATCTTCACCGGCGGCGTGCCGCTCGAGGAGTTCAAGCAGGACCGGCCGCGCGAGTACGAGGCAGCTGGTGGAGAGCGGCGAGCTCGAGAGCCTCATGATGCCCGCGCCGCTTCCCGTAGCCCGAGCCGGAAGTGGCGGCGGTTCGGCTTCACGGCCCTCGGCATCGGGCTCTTCCTGATCGGGCTGATTCTCTATGCCATGCTGTTCGTCTATCGGTGATCGAACCGGCTACAATCGACTCTGAACTGGAATTCGAGGCCTCAGGAAGGAGGATCCCGCGAAGCATGAAGGAGTCTCGCGAAGACCTGGCTCCGCGCCGATCGTCTATCTCGGCCAGAATCCGATCACCGTGCCCGGCGCCGTCCTGACGACGAGCTCGGCGGTCACGCTGGTCGCGTTCTGGATCTTCCTGCATCGTGCAGGCCCGGCCCGATTCACCCCTATGCGGGCATCGTCTTCTTCCTCATCCTCCCGGGGTCTTCGTCTCTCGGGCCTCATCCTGATGCCGATCGGGATCTGATGCGTTCGGCGGCGCAAGCTGCGCCGCGCGGCGAGCTGCCGCGCGAGTACCCGAAGATCGACCTGCGGCAGCCCGTCCTGCGGCGAGCCGCGATCCTCGTCGGGACTCCTGACGATCGCTCAACTTCGCCATCATGGGCACGGCCTCCTACAAGGGCGTCGAGTACATGGACTCGGCCCAGTTCTGCGGACAGACCTGCCACACCGTGATGGAGCCCGAGTACACCGCGTACGTCGACTCGCCCCACTCCCGCGTCGCCTGCGTCGAGTGCCACATCGGGGCCGGCGCGCCCTGGTTCGTCAAGGCGAAGATCTCGGGCGTGCGCCAGGTCTTCGCCGTCGCGCTCCAGACCTACTCGACAGCCGATTCCGTCGCCCGTCCAGCACCTGCGGCCGGCGCGCGACACCTGCGAGCAGTGCCACTGGCCGCAGAAGTTCGCCGGCGACAAGCTCCTCGTGCGGACGAAGTTCGCCGACGACGAAAAGAACACGCCCGCGACGAGCGTGCTCCTGCTGAAGATCGGCGGCCGCACCGGCCGAGGGCCTCGTCGGGATCCACGGCCGGCACCTCTCGGACCGCGTCGAGCGCATCGAATACATCTCGACGGACGACCGCCGGCAGGTCATCCCGCTCGTCACCTACATCGACGACGCCGGCAAGAACGTCGAGTACGTCTCGACCGACGTCGAAGCTGTCGACCGAGGCAGCTCGCCAACGCGGCGAGCGCCGCAAGATGGACTGCATGGACTGCCACAACCGCCCGACCCATGCGTTCGAGATGCCGGAGCGGGCCGTCGACGAGGCGATGGCGGACGGCCGCATCAGCGCCGAGCTGCCCTTCGTCAAGCGCGAGGCCGTCGCGGCCGCTGAAGGCGACGTATCCCGACCGCGACGCGGCGTCCCAGAAGATCGCCGCGGCGCTCGGCGACTTCTACCGGACCAAGTACCCGTCGGTCTTCCAGAGCGACCGCGCGGCGGTCGAGACGGCCGCCGAGCAGATCACGGCAGATCTACCTGCGCAACGTCTTCCCCGAGATGAAGCGTGACCTGGGGCACGTACCCGAACAACATCGGGCACGAGGACTTCCTCGGCTGCTTCCGCTGCCACGACGGCAAGCACAAGAGCGCCGACGGCAAGGTGATCACGCGAGGACTGCGAGGCCTGCCACCAGGTCCTCGCGCTCGAGGAGGAGGAGCCCGAAGATCCTCGCGGACCTCGGCCTGAACAAGTAGGCCGCGCCAAAAGAAAGCGGCCGGCATCGCGCCGGCCGCTGGATGGCGCCGCGTCCGCGGCGCCGGTCCGCCCTGCGGGGAGCTACGAAGCGACCTTCACTTCGATGGCCTTGGGCCGCGGCTTTTCGGCCTTGGGCAGGTGTACCCGAAGGATGCCGTCTTTGAAGTCGGCCGCCACCTTCGTCTCCTCCGCATCCAGCGGAACCGTGAACGTCCTCAGGAAGACGCCGTAGGAGCGCTCGATCCGGTGGAATTTCTTCCCCTTCTCTTCCTTCTCCTGCTTGCGCTCTCCCTGAAGGGTGAGCACCCCGTTTTCGACGGTGACCTTCACGTCTTCCTTCCTGACCTCGGGGAGCTCGGCCTTGATCAGGTACTCGTTGTCGGATTCCTGAATGTCGACCAGCGGCGTCCAGTCGGTCACCGTCAGCGACTCCTTGCCGCCGTTGGGCCGAGTCCGTCCGCCGAACAGGCGATTCAGACGATCCGACACTTCCTCCATTTCGCGAAACATCGGGAACGTCGTCGGTTCGTAACGAATGAGGTTCATGGTTCCTCCTTTCCTTGACGACTCAACGATGTACCCGAAGGCCCATCGGCGTCATGGGCCGCTTGCATCATTTCGAGCGGTCAGGCGGCGGCAGGAGGCCCTTCTCGCGAAGAACGTGGAGGAGCCGGCCCGCGCTTTCCTCCGGACGCGCCGTGCCGGAGAGAACCACGTCTGGCCGCTCCGGCTCCTCGTAGGCCGCGGTCGCACCGGGAAGGTTGGGCGCGGCCCCCTCGCGGGCCTGGCGATACAGGCCCTTCGGGTCGCGCGCCTCGCGCACCGCGGCCGGCGCCTCGACGAGCACCTCGACGAACGCGGCCACGCGCTCGCGCAGCCGGCGCCGGTGTTCCCGCCGGGGAGCCGTGGCGTCGACGAGAACGTCGAAGCCCTGCGCGCAAAGGAGCGCGGCGAGATCGGCGACCATGACGTAGAACTGGTCCCGTTCCGACGGCGAGTAGTCCGGCCGGGGCGTGAGGATCTTCCTCAGCGCGTCCGATTCGAGCCAGACCGCCGTCCGGCCCGCCGCGGCGAGCTGCCGCAGGACTTCCCGCGCCACGGTCGTCTTGCCCGAGGCCGGCGGCCCCGTCAGCCAGACCGCCCAGCTCACGGCCGGGACCGCTCGAAGAGGGCGGGGATCCGGTCGACGTCGAACCGCTCGGACTCGAGAACCGACAGGATGAAGCGGAAGAGCCTTCGCCGCAGGTCTTCGGATTCCCGCGGGTACCAGACCGGGTTGGCGAGCACGAGCGCGCGGAAGGCGAAGTGCGGCGCGATCACCTCGGGCAGGGACGCGTCCGCCGCCGACGCCGCATAACGCTCCCAGAACGCGCGAAAGAGCTCGGCGAACGGTCCGGTGAAGCCGCCCGTCGTGCGCAGGGCGAAAAAGAGAAAGTTGATGGAGAGCGAGGCCACGTCGTCCGCCGGGTCGCCGTAGGGGCCGCGGCTGCGGTCGAGCACCCGGAAGTCCACGCCCGACGCGAAGAGGATGTTCCACGGATGGAAGTCGCCATGGATCGTCCGAAGGCGATCGCTGCGGTCCCGCAGCCGGTACCTCCAGCGGAGAGCGAGGGATTCGACCTCGCGGAGCAGGTCGGCGTCGATGAACCCGAACGGCAGCGGATAGGAGTCGGCGATGCCGGCCATGCACTCGCCGGAGCCGGCGAGCTCCCGCATCCGCCGCCGGTACCAGCTCGGATGCCGGACCGGCTCCCGGTGGATCGCCGCCAGATAGTCGGCGAGCACGCCGGCCCGCTCCCGGTCGAGCGGCTCCAGGCTTCCTCTCCCGGCGATCCGGTCGAAGTCCGAGGCGTAGGGCTCGCCTTCGGCGAACTCCGTGAGGATGAAGACTTCCCCGCAGCCGCCGAGGCTGACGGCGGGACCGTTCCTGCGGAACGCGCCGACGTCCACGGCCCGGACGTGGAGCGGCAGGGTGCCGTAGTCCTCGTAGGCCCGAAGCAGGATCCCCGCGCGGTCGCTCGGGTCCTCGTGCCCGAAGGGCCCGGGCCGGACCGTCTCGAGCACCAGGGTTCGCGGCCCGGCGGCGCCCTCCCACCGGATCCGATGGGGGACGCCGTAGCCGCCCTCCTTGATCGCCCCCGGACGGACCGAGAACGGCTCGATCCGCGCCGCCCCCGCCTCGCGCCCGAACCGCTCGATCAGGTAGCCCCGAAGGCCCGGAAAGGGCCCGCTCTCGTCCACAACGGGCACGACAACAGAATCCAGCCGCCCGCCTCTGATGAGAACGCATCAAGTGGGCGCCCGTGCCGTCGTCTAATATGCTCCGCGAGTTGGAAGAAACCGCGGCGACCGAGAACGGATCCCGGCGAAAGTGGATTTCGTATCTGCTCGGCGGCAGCCTCGGGGCGACGCTGCTTTCGTTCCTCTATCCCGTCCTGCGCTACATGGTCCCGCCGCGCACCTCCGAGCCGTCGCTTTCGGAAGTCGACCTGGACCTCAAGCCGTCGGACATCAAGGCCAACACCGGAAGGATCGTCCCCTTCGCCGGCAAGCCCGTCCTCGTCTTCCGCAACGCGGCCGGGGAACTGAAGGCCCTCGGGGCGACCTGCACGCACCTGGCCTGCACGGTCCAGTACCGCCCCGACCGTTCGGACATCTGGTGCGCGTGCCACGACGGCGTGTACGACGCGAACGGAACCAACGTCTCCGGGCCGCCGCCGCGGCCCCTGACGAAGATCGACGTCAATGTCCGGGGCGACAAGATCGTCCTCCGCCGGAGCTGAGACGGCTTCCCCCGCCGGCCTCTCGATGCTCGGCCTGGGTCCGGGACCGTCTCGGGTGGGACGGCTTCGCGCATCTGGCGGCGAAGAAGGAAGTCCCGATCCACCGCTACACGATCTTCTACTACCTGGGCGGGATGGCGCTCTTCCTCTTCTCGGTGCAGGTCGCGACCGGCATCCTTCTGCTGCTCTACTACCGGCCGAGCGCCGCCGAGGCGTTCGAGAGCGTCCAGTACATCATGGCGGAGGTCCCCTTCGGCTGGCTGATCCGGTCGATCCACTCCTGGGGCGCGAACCTGTTCGTGGGCGCGGTCCTTCTGCACTGCTGTCCGTGTTCTTTCTGAAGGCCTACCGCGCGCCGCGCGAGATGACCTGGATCACCGGCGTGGTCCTTCTCTTTCTCGCGCTCGGATTCGGCTTCTCCGGATACCTGCTGCCCTGGAACGAGCTGTCCTACTTCGCCACGAAGGTCGGCACCGACGTGCCCGCGCAGATCCCCGGCATCGGACCGCTGCTCTCCCTGATCCTCCGCGGAGGCTCCGACGTCACGGGCGCGACACTCTCGCGGTTCTACGGCATCCACGTCGCGATCCTGCCCGCCGATGACGACGCTCATGCTCGGCCTGCATCTCCTGCTCGTGCAGCAGAAGGGCATGAGCGTGCCCCCGTCCATCGAGAAGCGGGGACCGGGCCGGTCGATGCGCTTCGTGCCCGACTTTCTGCTCCGCGACATGGTCGGATGGCTCACGGCCGTCGGGCTGCTCGCGGCTCTGGCGGCGTTCTTCCCCTGGGAGCTCGGCCGCAAGGCCGATCCCTTCGCGCCCGCACCGGCCGGGATCCGGCCCGAGTGGTACTTCCTCTCGATGTTCCAGGGCCTCAAGTACCTGCCGGCCGAGATCGCGGGCATCCCCGGGGAGACGCTCGGCGTCGTCTTCTTCTCCCTGCTCGCCGCCGCGATCGTCGTCGTGCCGCTCATCGACCGGGGCGCTTCCCGCGGGCGCCCGTCCCGGATCCTGGACACCCTGGCCGTCGTCGTGCTGATCGGTGCCCTCGTGCTGACGATCCTCGCGCTCATGCCCGCGCCGGGAAGGCCCGCGCCATGAGGCTCCGCCTCGCCGGCGCGCTCGCGGGCCTGCTGCTCGCCGCTTCCGCCGGCGCGGACTCGCCTGCCGCCGGTGCGGCCGCGTCCTCGACCTGCATCGACTGCCACCTCGCGCTCGACGAGGCGCGCGTCACGCCGCCGGCCACCGCATTCGCCGACGACGTGCACGCGCGCGCCGGGCTCACGTGCGCCGCGTGCCACGGCGGGGACCCGAAGGCCGAGGACCAGGACGCCGCGCACGACCGCCGCAAGGGATTCCGGGGAAAGCCCCGGCCGCGGGAGATCCCGGCCCTCTGCGGAAACTGCCACGGCGACGCCGCCCGGATGAAGCAGTACGACCCGACGCTGCGCGTCGACCAGCTCTCGGAGTACCTCACGAGCGGCCACGGCAAGGCGATTGCGAAGGGCGACGAGACCGTGGCGACGTGCGCGAGCTGTCACGGAGCGCACGGCGTCCTGTCCGTCAAGGACGCGCGGTCGCCCGTCTATCCGACCCGCATCGCGGAAACGTGCAACCGGTGCCACGGCGACGCCGGGCTCATGGCCGCGCACAAGCTCCCGTCGGACGTGTACGCGAAGTATCGCGAGAGCGTGCACTTCGAGACCCTGACGAAGAAGGGCGACCTCTCGGCCCCGACCTGCAACTCCTGCCATGGCAACCATGGGGCGGCCCCCCCGAAGGTCGATTCGGTCGCCAACGTCTGCGGCACGTGCCACGCGATCTTCGCGGACCAGTTCAAGTCGAGCCCGCACCACGAGGCCTTCGCCGAGCTGGGCCTGCCCGGGTGCGTGACCTGCCACGAGAACCACGCGATCATCCACCCGGTCGACGAGTTTCTCGCCGAGGGCGCGCAGAGCAAGTGCGCGAGCTGTCACGAGCCCGGGACCAAGGGCGCGGCGGCCGCCGCCGCGATGTACACGGACCTGCGGCGCCTGCGCGAGGACACCGCGACCGCGCGGTCCATGCTCCGCGTCGAGGCCGAGGCCGGCATGGAAGTCTCGAAGGTCCAGTTCGAGCTCTCCCAGGCCGACGAGGCGCTCACGAAGGCCCGGGCGGACGTCCATTTCTTCGCTCCCGCCGCGGTCGAGAAGGCGGTCGCCGCGGGCCTGAAGGTGACCGGCTCCGCGAAGGAAGCGGCGGTCCGGATCCACGGCGAGCGCGAATTCCGCCGCAAGGGCCTCTTCGCGTCCCTGGGCCTCATCCTCGTCGCGATCGTGGCGCTGACCGCGAAGATCCGCGACCTCGACCGGCGCCGAAAGCCGTGACCGGCGTCGGCCTGGAGTCGGCGCCGCCGGCCCGGGAACCGACGGCGCCCACGCACCCTCCCGCCCCCGGCCGCGGCCCGCGCATGCCGGCATCCTGCAGCTACGCGCTGATCGGCCTCTTCCTCGGCCTCGGGGCGCCCGCCGGAGCGCTCGCCATCCGGATGCTCGGCGGCATCCCCGACGTCGTCGAGGAGCTTCGGGAGCACGAGTTCTTCTATCGCTACCAGCTCGCCGGATCCTGCGCCGTCTTCGGGATCGCGGGCTGGATCCTCGGACGCCGGGCGGACCGCTACCGCGCCGGGCGCGACCTCTACCGGGACCTCGCCGAGCACGACGCGCTGACCAACCTCGCCAACGCGCGCGCCTTCCTGGACCATCACCGGCGGGCGGTCGAGCACGTCACCCGCTACAACGAGCCGATCTCACTGCTCCTCTTCGACGTGGACGGCCTCAAGGCGATCAACGACGAGTTCGGGCATGCGTTCGGCCACGCGGCGCTCGTGCACGTCGCCGGCGTCCTGCGCGAGTGCAAGCGCGAGGACGACATGGCCGCGCGGTGGGGCGGGGACGAGTTCGCCCTCCTGATGCGGGGTGCCGACGAGGCCGCCGCCCGGCGTCAGTCCGAGGCGATTCTCCAGCGCCTCCGGACCCGGCCGCTGCGGTCGGGGGGCGTCGAGAGGCCCGTCTCGGTCACGATCGGGATCGCGACCGCGCGCGGGGACGAGGCGCGCACGCTCTTCGAACGGGCGGACGCGGCCCTCTACGCGGGCAAGGTCGCGGGCCGCGACCGCGCCGTCAGCGAGCCCGCGCGCGCCGGGCCGGGCGGGGCCGCGCCGGGCTGATGTCATCGCATCAACATCGGCGCCTCCCGCGAGCTAGGATCTCCCTTCTGCCGTGATTCCGAAACCTCCCTTCGCGCAGGACTTCTCGCCGGACGAAGAGCTCGCCCGGTTCGAGCAGCTGAAGCCGCGGCTCCGCGACCTCTGGAACGCCCTCACGGCCCGGGAGGACGGGCCCTACACGTCGGTCGTGATTCCCTCGCTGACGCTCGACCAGTCCGAGCTCTCGAAGCTCGACGGCGCCGGGTTCTACGAGGAGCGGCTCCTCTTTCTCCTGATTCGCCTGCGCAACCCCCAGGCGCGCATGGTCTACGTCACGTCGCAGCCGGTCCACCCGCTCATCCTCGAGTACTACTTCCAGCTCCTCGCCGGGATCCCGGCGAGCCACGCCCGCGCGCGGCTCACCCTTCTCTGCGCCCACGATTCCTCGCCGCGATCGCTGACGGAGAAGATCCTCGAGCGTCCGCGCCTGATCCAGCGGATCCGCTACGGGATCGCGGATCCTTCCCGGGCGTACATGACGGTGTTCAACTCCACTCCCCTCGAGCGCCGGCTCGCGGTGCTCCTGGGGATCCCGCTCAACGGAGTCGACCCCGCCCTCTCCCATCTCGGTACGAAGTCCGGGAGCCGCAAGGTGTTCCGCGAGGCCGCCGTGCCGCTGCCCGAGGGCTCGGAAGACCTCCGGTCCGAGGAGGACCTCGTCGACGCCCTCGAAGCGCTTCGGGAGCGGCGGCCGGGCATCCGCCGCGCGGTCCTCAAGCTCGAGGAGAGCTTCTCCGGAGAGGGCAACGCGATCTTCCGATACCCCGAGGCCGCCGGGCGCGAAGCCCTGCGCGACGCGCTCGCCGACCTCGCCTGCGCCGTCCCGAACGAAGCCGCGGAGTCCTACCGCCGCAAGTTCTCCGACATGGGAGGAATCGTCGAGGAGTTCCTCGAGCTCGCCGAGTCCGCCTCGCCGAGCGTTCAGCTGCGGATCGACCCCCAGGGCGAGGTCGTTCTGATCTCTTCGCACGACCAGATCCTCGGCGGCGACTCCGGCCAGGTCTACCAGGGCTGCCGGTTTCCCGCCGCCGATCCGTACCGCCGCGCCATCCAGGAGGCCGCCTGCTCGGTCGGCGCGGTCCTGGCCCGCCGGGGCGTCGTCAGCCGCCTCGGAATCGATTTCTTCGTCGGCCGCGCCGCGGGCTCGAGCGCCTGGGAGATCTACGCCCTCGAGATCAACCTCCGCATCGGCGGAACGACCCACCCGTTCCTGGCGCTGCAGTTCCTGACCGGCGGCCGGCTCGACCCCGAGTCGGGGCTCTTTCTGTCCCCCTCGGGGCATCCGCGCTTCTACCGCTCCACCGACAACCTCCGGTCCCCGGACTATCGGGGACTCTGCCCGGACGACCTGATCGACATCATGACCTTTCACCGCCTGCACTACAGCCACGGATCCGAGACGGGGGCCCTCTTTCACATGATCGGGGCGCTCTCGCAGTACGGGAAGGTCGGGCTGACCGCCATCGGCGGGAGCCCCGAGGAGGCCGACCGCATCTACGCGGACGCCATCGCCGTTCTGGACCGCGAGACGCAGGCCTGAGGCCGCCCTCTTCTTTTTCGCAGCGCCGCTGTCGATTTCGGTCGCCGCCGTTCGATTAGTTGTCGAAAAGGAGGCTTCCCGACAATGCGCTACATGCTTCTGATCTACAGCAGGGAATCCGAGTGGACCTCGCTCTCCGAGCAGGGTAAGGGCGAGCTCTACCAGCAATACATGGCCTTCACCGACGAGATCCGCAGGAGCGGGCACTACGTCGCCGGTGACGGGCTGGAGGCGACCTCCACCGCGACCACCGTGCGGGTCCGCGACGGCAAGACCGTCTCCACCGACGGCCCCTTCGCGGAGACGCGGGAGCAGCTCGGCGGCTATTACCTCGTGAAGGCCCGCGACCTGGACGAGGCGACGGCGCTCGCGGCCCGCATCCCCGGGGCCCGGATGGGCTCGATCGAGATCCGCCCCGTCATGGAGATGCCCTAGGCGAAGCGCCCCGGTCCGCCCCGGCGGGGGGAGTAACCTCGCCGGGGCGTTCCCATGTCGATCGAGACCCTCTATCGGGCCGAGTCCGGCCGCATCCTCGCGACGCTGATCCGGCTGGTCGGCGATTTCGACCTCGCCGAGGAGGTCATGCACGACGCCTTCGCCGCGGCGCTCGAACAGTGGCCCGGCGGCGGCGTTCCGCAGAACCCCCGGGCCTGGCTCGTCTCGACCGCCCGCCACAAGGCGATCGACCGCCTGCGCCGCGACGCCCGGTTCCGCGAAAAGCGCGACGAGCTCGCGCGGTGGGCCGCTCTCGAGGAGGGCGCGCCGCCGGACTTCGAGGACGCGCCGGGCGGTCGGGTCGCCGACGACCGCCTGCGCCTGATCTTCACGTGCTGTCACCCCGCGCTCTCGGTCGAGGCGCGGGTCGCCCTGACGCTCAAGACGCTCGGCGGCCTGACGACCGAGGAGATCGCCCGCGCCTTCCTCGTGCCCGTGCCGACGATGGCCCAGCGTCTCGTTCGCGCCAAGGACAAGATCCGGCGGGCGGGGATCCCGTACCGCGTGCCCTCCGACGAGGCGCTGGCGGAGCGGCTCGACGCGGTGCTCACGGTGCTCTACCTGATCTTCAACGAAGGCTACGCGCCGACCTCGGGCACGGAGCTCTTGCGAAGCGAGCTCTGCGCGGAAGCGATCCGTTTCGCGCGGCTCGTCACCGAGCTCGTGCCCGTCTCCGCGGAGGCCCGGGCGCTCCTCGCGCTGATGCTCCTGCACGACTCGCGCCGCGCCGCGCGAGTCTCGGCCGACGGCGAGCTCGTGCTCCTGGAGAGCCAGGACCGCGGCCTCTGGGATCAGGCGAAGATCCGCGAAGGCCTCGCTCTCGTGCAGCGGGCGCTCGCCGAAGGAGGCCCCGGCTTCTACGCGCTCCAGGCCGCGATCGCCGCCGTCCACGCCGAGGCTCAACGCCCGGAGGCGACCGACTGGAGACAGATCGAGGCGCTGTACGGCGAGCTCCTGGCGCGGCACCCTTCGCCGGTCGTCGCGCTGAACCACGCGGCGGCCGCCGCCCAGGCGCGCGGGCCCGAGGTGGGTCTGCGCCTCCTCGACGAGCTCGAGCGCGGCAGCGAGCTCGCGAGCTACCACCTGCTGCCCGCCGCGCGGGGTGAGCTCCTGTCCCGTCTTGGCCGCCGAGGGGACGCCGCGGCCGCATACCGCCGCGCGCTCGAGCTCGTCACGAACGCGTCCGAGCGGCGTTTCCTGGAGCGCCGGCTGGCCGAGGTCGCGCCCGGCGACTCGTAGCGGTCCGGCGCCGCCCCTACGTCCCGGAGTCCGAGTCGGTCGAAGTCTCGGCGACCTCGTTGCGCACGGCGCGCACCAGGGCGTCGACCGAGGTTTCCTCGAGCCCCGCGGGACCGAAGTTGCGGCGGGCGAACTCGACCCACTCGCCGTCGACGTGAACGTGAAGCGTCAACATGCGGGGCTTGCCGTGCCAGCGGACCCGGACGTGCATGTCCTGCGACTCGAAGACGACGAGTCGGTCGCCGGGCGCATCGCCCGGGCGCTCGTCCTGCGTGACGGCGTATCCCCTCTCCCGGAGGGCCGAGCCGATGCGGTCGAAGGCGGCATCCACGTTGAGCATGTCAGGCCTCGCTTGGATTGGCCGCTATTCTATGGCGGCCGGCGGCGGGCCCGTCAGCTTTGACTTCCGCTCGCCGTGGCCGGGAAGACCGCCTGCCCGCTCTCGCGCTCCTGGGGACCCGGGCGGGTCGCCTCGAGGGCGGCCTCCCCCCGGTCGCGCCACCAGGCCCGCGCATCCCCGAGAGTCCAGGCGGGGACGACGGCGCAGGCCTCCAGAATCGCGTCGAGCTCCTCCGCCGAGCCCGGCCGCTCCCTCCGGTCGAAGCACAGGCATTTCCGAATCGCGGCGTCGAGGGCCTCGGGCACCGGGCGCGGCGCCGCCTGCGAGAGGGCGATGGGGGGCCCGTGCCGCTCCAGCTTGAAGATCTCGATGGCGGTCCGGCCGGGGAAGGGCGACTTGCCGGTCAGCAGGAAGTAGCCGACGGCGCCCAGGGCGAAGATGTCCGCGCGGGCGTCGACGCCGGTGGGGTCGCTCATCCCTTCGGGCGCGAGGTACAGGGGCGTGCCGAGGAGCGAGCCGTCCTGCGAGAGCGAGATGTCCTCGGGGTCGGCTGTGTCTTCGGGCGCCGCGGCGTCGAGGCCGCCGACGGCCTTGACGAGCCCGAAGTCGAGCACCTTGAGGAAGTCGGGGATGCCGCCGTAGATGCAGGCCATCATGTTCGCCGGCTTGATGTCGCGATGGATCAGGCCGGCGCGCGTGCGCCTCCGACGAGCGCTCCGCAGGCCTGCCGCAGCAGGTGCACGACGCGCCCGGGCACAGCGGGCCGTCGAAGGCCACGAGCTGCTGGAGGTTGATTCCGCGCAACAGCTCCATCGCGTAGTAGAAGACGCCGTCCGCCGTGCGGCCGTAGTCGTAGATCGCGATCGTGCTCGGATGCGTGAGCCCCGCCGTCAGCTGGACCTCGCGCTCGAAGCGGGCGAGCGCGCGCTCGCCTTCGGTGCCGGGGGCCAGCAGCTTGACGGCCGTCGGCCGTCGCAGCAGCGCATGCCTCGCCTCCCAGACGACGCCCATCGCCCCGTGGCCCAGGCGGGTCACGAGACGGTACGGCCCGACCTTCTCCCGTTGCCGCTTCAGCCGCATGATCAGGCGCAGCGAATTGAAGAGCGCAAGCCCGATGATGCCGGTCAGCAGGCCCGCGATGGCGACCGCGATCGGAACCCGCCAGGACGGTTCGTAATGGCCGGGCATCGGAACGACCTCGAGCACCCAGGTGCGATCTCCGACCGTGGTTTCGGACTTCTGCTCGAATCCGGCCCGCCGCGGAAGGGACGTCCAGCGCAGCGGCCGCTCCGCCAGCGTCGGGGAGCTCGGCGCCCCGGCATCCCGCAGGATGTAGGCCAGGCTGCGGGCGTAGTCCTGCGACGCGGCCGACTCCATCAGGGGCGCCACGCGGAAGATCGCGACCGCAAACCCCGTCAGCGCCGCGCGGCGCTCGGCCACCGTGGCCGGGTCGCCCTCGGCGTATACCGGCGCGTAGAGGGTCACGGCCGCGGAGGTGTCCGAGCGGCCTGCGTCCTGGACGAGCAGGAGGGGAGGTGAGGCCGTGATGGCCGCCGTGTCGCGCGCCTTCTCCGCGATCGATCGGCGCGTCTCGTCGGAGGCGACGTCGAACCCGAGAGCCCCGGCGCCCGGCGGCTCCATGAAGTACACGGGAACGTAGAACTCCCGGCCTGTGGCCTCCCGCCGTTTCCCGTCGGGACCGGTCTCCCAGATGCCGTAGTCCGTCAGACCCCCCTCGCGCGCATCCCTCTCGACGGCCTGCCGGTGCTCCTCCCGCACGAACGGCAGCCATTCGAACGCCTGCACCGTCCGATGACGCATGAGCATCGGCGCGGCGAGCAGTCGAAACTGCTGGCGCGTGAGGCCGCCGGACACCTGCATGAAGGTGGAGAGCACCCGGATGCTCTCGACCGGCTGCGACAGCCGCTCGACCATCGCGGCCCGCAGCAGCTGGGCCTTCCGGAGAAACTCCTGCCGCTGCCCCTCCTGCGAGCGCACGAAGAGATAGCCGCCCAGGAAGATCGACGCCGTGATCGGGATGCTCGCGACGAAGAGGTCGCGCCCGCGAATCGAGGAGCGCCAGAGCAGGAAGGCCGACCGGAGGCGCCGCACCGTGAACCGGCCGGTCGGCGTCCCGGACCGGGGCGCCTCCCCCGCTGACCCAGGTCGTCACGCCGCGCGCCACCGGGGAAGCGCCGCCCGGAATGCGCCCACGCCGTTACTTCGAACGCTGAAGCGCTGCGATCACGAGCCCGCCGACGAGCCACCCGCCCGCCTGGTCGACCAGGTCGGCCACGGCCCACGCGGTCGGGAACCCGTACCAGTTCCAGAACGACATGCTCTCCGCCAGCCACGCGAAGACGCCGAGGAGCATCACCGCGAAGGCGCGCCGGCCAAACGGCATGGCCGCGTGCGACAGCACGAAGGCGGCGAGGCACGCGGCGAGAACGTCGGCGAGGAGCTCGACGCCGAGCTGGCGCGGCAGCATCGGCGCCTTTCCGCCGGGGCTGTAGACGAGCAGCCCCGTCGGTCCGGCCACGTAGCGGTCGGTCCAGGCCTTCTGCTCCTCGGCGGTCAGCGTCCGCCCCATCTCCATGCCCGGGAAGAAGTAGAGCCCCGGTTCCGGGATTCCGGCGCGCATGGCGGCCGCGATCGACTCCTCCCCCGGGAGCGAGCGGAGGCCCATGTGCCCGACGGGCGTGGCCATGTGGAGGATGGCGGAGAAGACGAAGACGGCGATCCCGGCGAGGATTCCGGCGACCCAGATCCGTTTCATGTGTCCTCCCTTCGAGCGCGGAAGGCTTCGAACGTGAGCGAACGATACTGCAAGAGCCCCCGGCCCCGGACCGCGGCCGTCCGTATACTCGCGCCGTGACGCCCGACCGGCAGCGCCTGCGCGGCCTCCTCGCCCTCGAGGAGGAACGCTTCGTCGCCGCGCACCCGCGCTCGCGGGAGCTCGCGCGAGCGCGCCCGAGGCCACTGGCTCTCGGGCGTGCCGATGCACTGGATGGTGCGGTGGGCCGGGCCGATTCCCGGTCTTCGTCGCCGAGGCCTCGGGCGCGCGCTTCACCGACGTCGACGGGCACCGAGTACGTCGACCTCTGCCTCGGCGACACCGGCGCGATGACCGGCCACGCGCCGCCCGAGACCGTCGAGGCCGTCGCGACGCAGGCGCGCCGCGGCATCACGCTCATGCTGCCGACCGAGGACGCGGTCTGGGTCGGCGAGGAGCTCGCCCGGCGCTTCGGCCTGCCGTTCTGGCAGTTCGCGCTCACGGCCACCGACGCCAACCGCTTCGCGATCCGCCTCGCCCGGCACGCTCACCGGCGGCCGAAGATCCTCGTCTTCAACTGGTGCTACCACGGCACGGTCGACGAGACGTTCATCACGCTCGACGGCGGCGTCGCCCGGGCGCGGGCCGGGCAACCTCGGGCCCGCCGGTCGATCCGGCGCAGACGACGCGCGTGGTCGAGTTCAACGACGTCGCCGGCGCTCGAGGCGGCGCTCGCCCACGGCGACGTCGCGTGCGTGCTGGCCGAGCCCGCCCTGACCAACATCGGCATCGTCCACCCCGAGCCGGGCTTCCACGAGGCGCTCCGCGAGGCTGACGCGGCGCGACGGGCACCCTGCTGATCCTCGACGAGACGCACACGATCTGCGCCGGGCCGGGCGGCTACACGCGCGAGCTCGGCCTCGAGCCGGACATGCTGACGATCGGCAAGCCGATCGCCGGCGGCGTGCCCGCCGCCGTCTACGGCGTGACCGCGGAGATCGCGCGCGTGCCTCGAGGAGTCGATCCGCGTCGACGAGTCGGACACCGGGGGCATCGGCGGCACACTGGCCGGCAACGCGCTCTCGCTCGCCGCGATGCGGGCGACCCTCGAGCAGCGTGCTGACCGAGGAGGCGTACGCGCGCACGATCCCGCTCGCGCGAGCGGTTCGCCGAGGGCGTGGCCGGGGTCATCGCGGAGCGGCGCCTGCCCTGGCACGTCACTCGGCTCGGGTGCCGGGCCGAGTACTGGTTCCGGCCCGCTCCGCCCCGAAACGGCGCGGAGGCCGCGGCCGTCGATCGACCCGGATCTCGACCGCTACATGCACCTCTCCGCCCTGAACCGCGGGATCCTGATGACGCCGTTCCACAACATGGCGCTGTGTCGCCCCGCGACCACCGAGGCGGACATCGACCTCCACACCCGCGTCTTCCGGGAAAGCGTCGACGCGCTCTGCGGCTGATCCCGGTCCCGGATTCGGCAGGTTTGCCGGACGCTTCGTCCAGGCGGTACTCTGATGCCGTCCCGGGGCCGTTCGTCCCGGGCATGGAGGCGGCATGAAGCCGTACGTCAGACTGACCGAGCCGCTGGTGCGCGAGGGCGGAAAGCTCCGGACGGCGTCGTGGGACGAAGCCCTCGACGCGGCCGCGGAGGGATTCCGGCGCGTTCGCGACGGGCACGGCGGAGAGGCCATCGGCCTCTTCTCGTGCTCGAAGGCGACCAACGAGGTGAACTATCTCGCCGAGAAGTTCGCCCGCGTCGCCCTCGGCTCGAACAACATCGATAGCTGCAACCGCACCTGACACGCCCCCAGCGTCGTCGGTCTGACGACGGTGTTCGGAGCGGGCGGCGGGACGAGCTCCTATCGGGAAGCCGAGGAGGCTGACGTCATCCTCCTGTGGGGATCGAATGCGCGCGAAGCGCACCCGATCTACTTCCATCACGTCCTCAAGGGCGTGAGGAACGGCGCCCGCCTCGTCGTCGTGGACCCGCGCCGCACCGTCTCGGCGCAATGGGGCGACTCCTGGCTCGGCCTCGACGTCGGATCGGACATCGCGCTCGCCAACGCCATGGGCCGCGAGATCCTCGCCGCCGGCCTCGAGAACAGGGAGTTCATCGGGCGGGCGACGGCGGGCTTCGACGCCTATCGGGCCTGCGTCGAGAAGTACACGCTCGAGTACGCCGAGAAGGAGACGGGCGTTCCCGCGGCCGCCATCCGGGACGTCGCGCACGCGTACGCGAAGGCCGAGAAGGCGCAGTTGTGCTGGACGCTCGGGATCACCGAGCACCACAACGCCGTCGACAACGTCTTCGCGCTCATCAACCTGGCGCTCTTGACCGGGCACGTCGGCCGCTGGGGCTCCGGCCTCTGTCCGCTGCGCGGGCAGAACAACGTCCAGGGCGGCGGCGACATGGGCGCCCTTCCGAACAAGCTGCCGGGCGGCCAGGACGTCGAGAACCCGGAGGACAGGGCGAAGTTCGAACGCGCGTGGAAGGCGAAGATCCCGCCGAAGAAGGGCTGGCACCTGTCGCAGATGTTCGAGGCGATGGAGCACGGGAAGCTCCGCGCGCTCTACGTCCTCGGCGAGAACCCGGTGCAGTCCGAGGCCGACCAGACGCGCGCGATCGAGCTGCTCTCGCGGCTCGACTTCATCCTCGTCCAGGACATGTTCCTCACGAAGTCGGCCGAGATCGCGCACGTCGTGCTTCCGGCGGCCGCGTCCTGGTGCGAGGACGAGGGCACGGTCACCTCGAGCGAGCGGCGCGTGCAGCGGGTCCGCAAGGCCCTCGAACCGCCGGGCGACGCCCGGCCGGACCTCGCAATTCTCTGCGAGCTCGGCCGGAGGCTCGGCGCGGACCTCGGAACGGCGAACGCCGAGACGGTCTGGGACGAGCTGCGCTCGCTGTCGCCGTGGCACGGCGGGATGAGCTACCGGAGGCTCGAGGACTTGAAGGGCATCCCCTGGCCCTGCCCCGACGAGTCGCACCCGGGCAGCCCCTTCCTCCACGGCCGGCTCTGGGCCGACCCGGTCGAAGGGCCGAGGGCGCCCTTCCACGCCGTCGAGCACGACCCGCCGGTCGACAAGCTGTCGGAGGACTTCCCCATCCGGCTGACCACGGGGCGGCGCCTCGATTCGTACAACACCGGCGTCCAGACGGCGGGGTACACGTCGCCGCTCCGCCGCGGCGAGTCGCTCGACATCGCCCCGGAGGACGGTGCGCGCCTCGGCGTCGCCGACGGGGAGCTCGTGCGCGCGGTTTCGCGACGCGGCGCGGTCGACGTGCCCGCGCGCTACGACGCGACGCTGCGGCCCGGGCTCGCCTTCATGACGCTGCATTTTCAGGACGACGTCGCCACGAACTTGCTCACGATCGACGCGACGGATCCCAAGTCCGGCACCGCGGAGTTCAAGGCCACCGCGATCCGCGTCGAGAAGCTGGAGTCGACGGCCTCGACCGAATAGACTGGGCGGATGTCGATTTCCATCCGACTCCGGGTCCTCGCCGCCGCCGCTCTTCTTTCTTCCCTGGCTTCGGCCGTCGTCGCGCAGGAATCGCCGTCGGACGCGGCGTTGGAGAAGTTCCGCCAGACCAAATTCACCGGCGACCTGGACGGGATGCTCAAGCGCCGGCAGATCCGCGTCCTCGTCCCGTATTCCAAGACCCTCTACTTCGTGGACAGGGGGCAGCCCCGCGGGCTCGCCTACGACGTGTTCCGGCTCTTCGAGGACGACCTGAACAAGCACCTGAAGACGGGCCAGGTGCGGGTCCACGTCACCTTTCTGCCCGAAGCCCGCGGGGACATCATGGCCGCGCTCCGGGAAGGCCGGGGCGACGTGGCCATTGCCAACCTGACGATCACGCCGGAGCGGCTGGCGCTCGTCGACTTCACCATCCCGACGGTCAAGAACGTCTCCGAGATCGTGGTGACGGCGCCGGGAGAGCCCCCGGTCGCGACCCCCCAGGACCTGTCGGGCCGCGAGGTCTATCTTCGCAAGGGCTCGTCCTACTACGAGAGCGTCGAGAAGCTCAACGCGGAGCTCCAGAAGGCCGGGAAACCGCCCGTGAAGGTCCGCGTGGCGCCGGACAACCTGGAGGCCGAGGACATCCTGGAGATGGTCAACGCGGGGCTCGTCCCCGCCACGGTCGTCGACGACAACCGGGCGCGCTTCTGGAAGCAGGTCTTCACCAGGATCACGCTCAACACGGGCGCCGCGCTCCGCACCGGCGGAGAGCTCGGCTGGATGATCCGCAAGAACAGCCCCCGGCTCAAGAAGGCGCTCGACGACTTCATCGCGCGCTACCCGGAAGGGTCCGCGACACGCAACACGCTTCTCGCCAAGTACTTGAAGAGCACGAAATACGCGAAGAACGCGACCAACAAAGAGGAGCGAGCCAAGTTCGACCAGGTCGTCGCGCTCTTTCGCAAGTACTGCGACCAGTACGACATGGACGTGCTTCTCATGGCCGCTCAGGGCTATCAGGAGTCGCGCCTCGACCAGGGCGCGAAGAGCTCCGTCGGCGCCATCGGCGTGATGCAGGTCATGCCGGCAACCGGCAAGGAGCTGAACGTCGGCGACATCCATGAGATCGATCCCAACATCCACGCGGGCGTCAAGTACGTCCGCTTCATGCTCGACAAGTACTACGGCAACGAGCCGATGGACAACCTCAACAAGGGCCTCTTCACGTTCGCCTCCTACAACGCCGGGCCCGGCCGCATCTCCCAGCTCCGCAAGATCGCGAAGGAGCGGGGCCTCAATCCCAACGTGTGGTTCAACAACGTCGAGATCATCGCCTCCGAGAAGATCGGCCGCGAGACGGTGACCTACGTCAGCAACATCTACAAGTACTACCTGGCCTACCAGCTCGTGGTCGAGCAGCAGAAGGAGCGGGAAGCGGCGCGCGAGGAGGCCCGGAAGGAGCTCCCGAAGCCCTAGGCGGCGCTTCGACGGCTTCCGGCCGGTTCATCTAGACTAGGCCGAGTGGATCTTCACCTCATCCCCAACGCGGTCCCCTCGGACGAGGAGCGCGCGGCGGTCGATGCGGCGCTGGGGCCCCCGGCCTCGGGATGGGAAGGCGGCGCGCGGCGGCCGGCCGACGGGCACCTCGCGATGGGCGGCGATGCACTGCGGGCGAAGCGGCACCTGCTCCTGCCCGCCCTCTGGGCGGCGCACTCGCGCGCCGGCTGGATCTCGCCGGGAGCCCTGAACTACATCTGTCAGCGGCTGTCCGTCGCGCCGGCGGAGGCCTGGGGAGTCGCGACCTTCTACGCGATGTTCTCGGTCGAGCCGCAGCCGAAGACGATCGTGCACGTCTGCGACGACATCGCCTGCCGTCTCGCGGGAGCGAAGGAGCTCTGCGCCGAGGCCGAGAAGCGGCTGCCGAAGGGCGCATTCCGCACGTCGCCGTGCCTGGGGCTCTGCGAGCGCGCGCCGGCGGTGCTGGTGCAGAACGCGGGCGAAGGGGCGAAGGATTACGTCGTGGCGCCGGCGACGGCGGATTTCTTCCCCCCTCACCCCGACCCTCTCCCCCCTACGGGGGGCGAGGGGGTTCTCAAGGGTCCCCTCTCCCGGCGGGAGAGGGACAGGGTGAGGGGAGTCTCCGGCTCCCCCTCCGCTCCGCAGACGCTCGACGCGCGGCACGCAAGGTTGCGCCTCCTGCGCCGCGTCGGTCGCGTCGATCCCGGAAGTCTCGCCGACTACCGGGCGCACGGCGGCTACGCGGCGCTCGAGCGGGCCTTCGCGCTCGGGCCCGAGGGCGTCATCCGGGAGGCGCTCGACTCGAAGCTCGTCGGACGCGGCGGGGCCGCGTTCCCGGCGGGCCGCAAGTGGGACGCCGTCGCGAAGCAGCCGGCGAAGCCGCACTACATCGTCTGCAACGCCGACGAGTCCGAGCCCGGCACGTTCAAGGACCGCGTCCTCATGGAGGAGGACCCGTTCGCCGTCGTCGAGGCGATGACGATCGTCGCCTTCGCGACCGGCTGCGAGCATGGCTACGTCTACATCCGCGGCGAGTACCCGCTCGCGATCGAACGCGTCGAAGCGGCGATCGCGGCCGCGCGCGCCGGCGGATTTCTCGGCGCCTCCGTCGCCGGCCGGCCGTTCCGCTTCGACCTCGAGGTCCGCCGCGGCGCCGGGGCCTACATCTGCGGCGAGGAGACGGCCCTCTTCAAC
This sequence comes from uncultured Acidobacteriota bacterium, assembly GCA_963776755.1. Taxonomy (GTDB): domain Bacteria; phylum Acidobacteriota; class Thermoanaerobaculia; order UBA5066; family Gp7-AA6; genus DAHUXD01. The sequence continues at coordinate 519,844 of CAVZNW010000004.1, read as the reverse complement.
TCGATCGAGGGCTTTCGCGGCGAGCCGCGCAACAAGCCGCCCTTCCCGGTCGAGAAGGGCCTCTTCGGAAAACCCACCGTCATCAACAACGTCGAGACGCTGGCGTGCGTGCCGCAGATCCTGCTCGAGGGAGGCGCGGCCTTCGCCGCGATCGGCTCGGGCCAGTCGACGGGGCCGAAGCTCTTCTGCCTTTCGGGCCACCTCGCGCGGCCCGGCGTGTACGAGGTCGAGTTCGGCGCGACGCTTCGACAACTGATCGACGAGGCCGGCGGGGTGCCCGGCGGCCGCGCGATCCGCGCGGTGCTGCTGGGCGGCGCGGCCGGCTCCTTCGTCGGCCCGGAGGCCCTCGACACGCCGCTGACCTTCGAGGGCACGCGGGCGATCGGGGCCTCCCTCGGCTCGGGCGTCGTCATGGTCTTCGACGAGCGCGCGGACCTCGCGGACGCCGTCCGGCGCATCGCGGCGTTCTTCCGCGACGAGTCCTGCGGCCAGTGCGTGCCCGTGCCGCGTCGGCACCGAGCGCCAGGAAGAGCTCGTCGCGCGGATCGCCTCGGGCCGGCCGCTCGGCTCGATGGCGCGCGGAGATCGCGCTCCTGGACGACATGGCCCGGGCGATGAAGGACGCCTCGATCTGCGGCCTCGGTCAGACGGCCTCGGGCGCGATCCAGTCGGCGATCGGAAAGCTCGGCGTCTTCGGGAGCGCCAAGTCATGATCCCGGCCGACAAGCGCCTCGACGCGAGCCGGCCGGTCGAGCTCACGATCGACGGCCGGACCGTCACGGTCCCCCGCGGCACGACGATCCTCGAGGCCTGCCGCTCGAAGGGCGTCGACACCCCGACGCTCTGCTACCTGGAGAACCTGACGCCGGTCAACGTCTGCCGCGCCTGCGTCGTCGAGGTCGAAGGTTCGCGCGTGCTCGTGCCCGCCTGCTCGCGCCCGGTCGAGCCGAAGATGAAGGTTGCGACCGACAGCGAGCGGGTGCGGCTCTCGCGGCGCGTGGTGCTCGAGTTCCTCGCTTCGTCGGTCGACCTCTCGTACGCCTCCGCGGACGTGCGCCGCTGGATGGAGCGCTACGGCTGCGTTCCCGAGCGTTACGGCCCTCCGGCTTCTCCGGCGAAGGCCGGGGAGCGCGACGCCGCGGTGCCGGGACACCATCACGCCGCAGGGCCCGGGTCCGCGTCGACCGTCGCGCAGCCGGTCAAGGTCGACAACGACCTCTACGTCCGCGACTACGCGCGCTGCATCCTCTGCTACAAGTGCGTGCAGGCCTGCGGCGTCGAGGCGCAGAACACGTTCGCGATCGCCGTCGCGGGCCGCGGTTTCGACGCCCGCATCTCGACCGAGCTCGCGACCCCGCTGCCCGAGTCCGCCTGCGTCTACTGCGGCAACTGCATCGGCGTCTGCCCGACGGGCGCCCTGATGTTCAAGAGCGAGCACGACCTGCGGCAGGCGGGGCGCTGGGACGAGTCGAAGCAGAGCGTGACGGACACCATCTGCCCCTACTGCGGCGTCGGCTGCACGCTCCAGCTGCGCGTCCAGGACAACGCGATCGTCCGGGTGACCTCTCCGCTGGACAACGACGTCACCAGCGGTCACCTCTGCATCAAGGGCCGCTTCGGATGGCAGTTCGTCCAGAACCGAAAATAGCGGCCGGACGAGCGTAACGGCCGCCCGGCCGCGGGCACCTCGGTTGCATGGGAGGAGTCCAGCCTTCCGCACGGGGGTTGTCATGAAGAGGATCGCCCAGGCTTTTGCCGTTCTGCTCTTCGCGGCGGCGTCGTCGGCATCGGCATCGGCGCAGACCATTCCGGAGCTGTTCGGAAAATTGAAGGAGCAGGTCAAGGCGGGCGCCTGGGCCGACGCTTCGAAGACGCTCGACGCCCTGGACGCGGAGTCAGGGAAACCGGGCAGCGAGGCGGTCCGAAAGCAGCTCGAAGGGCCGCTCGCCTTCTACCGCGGCGTCTGCGACGCCAATCTCGGCCGGTCCGACGAGGCGATCGCGCAGTTCGGCGCGTTTCTGAAGCTGCAGCCGGGCGCCACGATCGACCAGGCGCTCTACTCCAGGAAGGCCATCGCCGCCTTCGAGAAGGCGCAGAAGGCCGCCGCCTCGCGCGCGCCATCGCTCGCCGAGGCCTACAAGGAGTTCCAGCCGCCGGCCGACGCGAAGGACCGCGACCCCGCCGACCAGTACTGGGGCGAAGGGCCGGTGAAGTGGATCATGACGGAACGGGAACGGGACGCCTGGCCGGCTCTCGCGGACGCGAACGCCCGCGTCGACTTCGTCGAGAGGTTCTGGGTCTCCCGACAGTCCATGTCGGGCGCCGACGGACGGACATACCGTCAGGAATTCGAACGCCGCGTCGCGTTCGCCGACGTCAACCTCGCCGAGGACGAGGAGCAGCGCGGCAGCTTGACCGACCGCGGCATGGTTTTCATCCTTCTGGGGCCACCGACCTACGCGGGGCGCAAGCCGCTCCGCGTGGGCGACGACGCCAACGACGACGGCGGCCTGTCCACCGTCACCAGCCACGACGTCGAGAACACCGAGCGACAGACGCACGCCGCGGCCCAGGCGCGCGGCGCCCGCGCCGCAACCTCCTCCCAGCTCGCGCGCGCCAACGCCCAGCACGGCGCCCCGACGAAGAAGGCTGCCGCGTCCGGGGACGACAAGATGGAGGTCTGGCACTACCGGCGGGAGCTCCTTCCGAAGACGGTGCCCTACCAGCAGGTCGACTTCCAGTTCCTCACGAAGAAGGGCTACGGGGCCAACGTCCTGCAGCGGGAGGCCGACAGCGTCAACACCCTCGAGGCCGCGAAAGAAACGGGGAAGCCGCCGGCGTAGAATCGCGGCTCCGGGGGGACCCATGATTCTCAAGCGCGCGCTCCTGACGCTCGGCCTCGCCGCCGCCGTCTCCGGCCTCTTCGCACAGTCGATTCCCGAGCTCTTCGGCAAGGCCAAGGAGGAGATCAAGGCCGGCTCCTGGGCCGACGCCTTGAAGACGCTCGACGCGCTCGACGCCGAAGCGGCCAGGCCGGGAAACGAGCCGGTGAAGAAGCAGCTCGAGGGGCCGCTCGCCTTCTACCGCGGCGTCTGCGACGCCAACCTCGGCCAGACGGACAAGGCGGTCGAGCAGTTCGGGGCCTTCCTGAAGGTCCAGCCCAACGCCGCGATCGACTCGAACGTCTACTCGAAGAAGGCCGTGGCGGCGTTCGAGAAGGCGCAGAAGGCCGCGGCGGCCGATCCCGACCGCGCCCCGTCGATCGCCAACACCTACAAGGCGTTCGTGGCGCCCGCGGACGCGGCGATGGTCGTGGACCAGTACTGGGGAGACGGTCCCGTGAAGTGGATCATGACGGCGGACGAGAAGAAGACCTGGGCGAGCCTGACGGACGGCAACACCCGCGCCGACTTCGTCGAGAAGTTCTGGGCGGCGCGTCAGGCGCTCCCGGCCGTCGACGGACGCACCTACCGGCAGGAGTTCGAACGGCGAGCCGCCTTCGCCAACGCCACCCTCGCGCTCGACGCGGAGCAGAAGGGCAGCCTGACGGACCGCGGCATGGTCTTCGTCCTCCTCGGCCCGCCGACCTACGCGGCGCGAAAACCGCTGCGCACGGGCGAAGACCAGAGCATCTCGGACGGCCTCTCGACCGTCGGATCGCAGGACGCCAAGAACGCGCAGCGCCGGGCGAGCGCCTCGTCGAGCTCGAGCTCGGGAAAGCAGGCGGCCGTCGCCGCCGGGTATGCCGGACCGGGAAAGACCTCGCTCGACTCCTCCAACAACACGGTGGAGACCTGGGTCTACCGCAAGGAGCTCCTGCCGGCCGGCGTGCCGTACCAGGAGGTCGACTTCAAGTTCCTGACCAAGCAGGGCTATGGCGCCAACGTGCTCCAGCGCGAATCGGACATCGTCACCGTCCTCGAGGCCGCCAAGCCCAGGATCCCGACTTCGTAGCCCGGGTTCTCAGGCTTCCAGCGCGGCGACGTAGCGCAGGAAGTCGGTCGAGATCGCCTTGTGGCCGAGCTGGCGCAGGAGCGTCGCCACCTGGCCGCGGTGGTACGTACCGTGGTTGGCCAGATGGAGCAGCGCGTCGCCGAGGCGGCGCGTGAACTTCTCCCCGGAAAACGCGGCGAACGACAGCGGCTCCGCCAGGCGCTCCTGCGTGAGCGTCGAGAGGTACGCATCCTGGCCGGCCTCGACCTCGCCCCACTTGTTCGCGAGCGCATCGAGCGCCAGGCCGTCGTCTCCCTCGGGCATGGCCCGCGGCGAGCGGCCGTGGAAGCGCTCGAGCCACACCCAGTCGGCGCCGTAGATGTGAACGAGCGTTCCCTGCACCGAGCCGAAGCTGCCGCCGACCGGGCGCGCGTACTCCTCGGGCGTGAGGGCGGCGACCGATTCCAGGGTCTTCCGGTTCGCCCAGCGGCCGAAGGCGAAGAAATTGCGAAGGGTCGAGAGATCCTGGACCATGCGCCCGCTCCTTTCCGCCCTGTGTCGGCGAAGTGAGAGAGCCTATCGCTCCTATCAGCCTCGCGCGCTCCGGCCTCCCGAGCCGGGCCAGCGGTCGGCCTCGGCGCAGGGCTCGCAGCGGAAGAAGAGCGTCGGGTACTCGACCATGCGCCTGGAGGCGCGGCCGCAGGCGCGGCAGGCGAAGGCCGCAAGCCGCGAGGCGTGCGCCTTGAGGATCGTCAGGCGCGGCTCCACCTCGACGCCCTCCGCGCGGCCGTGCGGGTCGCACGTGCAGCCGTCGCCGGGGCGATGCGGTGCCCCGGCGTCGTCGCGGCACCACCGCTGGCGGCACCAGACCCGCGGCTCGAGGACCCTCGCCAGTTCCGCTTCCATCTCCATCTCTCGAAGACAGAATGCAATCGGGGGTCGGACAGATGATGTCCGGCTCGCGCAAGAGCTGCCCGCGGGGCCGGGGAGGCCGCCCTGACCGCTTCCTGACCTTCCCCCGACCCCCGGAACACGCGACATGGGGTCGCGGGGCACTGGTCTTTCTCGGGACCTCACGGCCAATTGTGCGGGCATCGGCCGCCCTTCTAGATTCGACCCAAGACTCCCAGATTCCGGGCTGAGGTCAGCCCGCCCAATCCGAGAGCCGAACGAAAGGAGAGCCCCATGGGCTCACGAGTTTCGTTTCGGACCGGTCTCGCCGCCCTCGTCGTCCTCGGCTCGCTCGCCTTCACGCCCAACCACGCGCCGCCGCCGGACTTCGGCGAGCCGCTCGGGGGGTTGAAGACGGCCGAGCTCGAGCGTTTCGACGCGGGCCTCGACGAGTTCAGCGAGGTCGAGACCCCGGAGGACGGTCTCGGTCCCGCGTTCAACGACGTCTCCTGCGCCACCTGCCACCTGACGCCCGCGATCGGCGGCGGCAGCACGGTCCTCGAGACGCGCTTCGGCCGGATCGGCGACGACGGCCTCTTCGACGGCATGGCGGAATTCGGCGGCTCGCTCATCCAGAAGAACGGCATCGGCGCGGCGGGCGAGTGCGAGTACCTGGCGGAGCTCGTTCCGGGCGGCGCCACCATCATCTCCGACCGGCGGACGACGCCCCTCTTCGGCCTCGGGCTCGTCGACGCCACGCCCGATCTGACGTTCTACGCGATCCGGGTGGAGGAGCTGCAGCATCCCGACGGGATCGCCGGCAAGGTGGCCGTGGTTCCCAACATCGCGAAGGGCCAGAACACCGTCGGGAAGTTCGGGTGGAAATCCCAGAATCCCTCGCTGTTCCAGTTCTCGGGGGACGCGTACGTCAACGAGATGGGCGTGACGAGCCCGCAGTTCCCGGACGAGAACTGTCCCGGCGGCGACTGCGACTCGCTCTCCTGCAACCCGGCGCCCGGCCTGAACGACGACGGTGCCGGGGTCGTCGCCTTCGCCGACTTCATGACGTTTCTGGCGCCGCCGCCGCGCGGACCGATCACGGCCTCCGCCGCGGCCGGCGAGCTCGTCTTCCGCGGCATCGGCTGCGTCGGGTGCCACCGCTCCGTGATCCGCACGGGGCCGAACGCGGTCGCCGCGCTCAACAAGGTCTACTACCACCCGTATTCGGACTTCCTCCTCCACGACATGGGCTCGCTCGGCGACGGCATCACGCAGAACAACGCCACCGGAAAGCTCATGCGCACGGCGCCGCTGTGGGGCCTGCGCAAGATCACGACCTTCCTCCACGACGGCCGCGCCACGACGTACGAGCAGGCGATCCTGGCGCACGACGGCCAGGGCAAGAAGTCGCGCGATCGCTTCGCGGCCCTGCCGGCCTGGAAGAAGACCTATCTCTACGCGTTCCTGAATTCGCTCTAGGAGCTCGCCCTCTCTCCCGCCTCGGGGAGAGAGGGCCTTTTTTCGCCCGCGCCGGCCCGAGGTTGGTATCGTCCTTGCTCAGTGAGGTCGGCATGAAACGCATAGGCATCGCCTCTGCTCGTCCTGGGTCTCGTGGGATTCGTTCTGGCCTCGAGCCAGCGCGCCGGCTACGACTCGGTCGAAGGCGGCATCAAGCAGGTCTTCTCCTCGAGCGAGCGCTCGAAGAAGGAAGGCTGGGAGACCGCGCGGTGGGCGGCGGCGGGGCTCGGCGTCCTCGGCCTGGTGCTGACCCTGATGCCGGCGAAGAAGGGATGACCTCCCGGTCGTAGGGGCGGGGCTCGCCCCCGCCCCGTGCAGACGGGCGGCCACAAGGGCCGCCCCTACGGGGAAGGCTGCCGTCCGTCTCGACGTCCTACCCGACCGCGAAGCTCCGCATCGAGAGCGTCCCGTAGCGAAACCCCTCGTGGATCGTCGTCACGCGCTCGCCCGCGATCGCGGAGCCAAGAACGACGAGGATGGGGTCGAAGTGCTCGGGGGTCGGAACGGCGCTCTCCGCGTGGGGCGCCGCCGTCCGGTAGGAGGCGATCCCGGCCGAGTCCATCGCCTCGAGGCGCGCCGCGATCCATGCGTCGAACTCGCGCGCCCAGTCGGCGACGCGGTCGGCCCGGTCCTCGAAGTCGACCATCCGCAGGTTGTGCACGATGCCTCCCGTGCCGAGGAGGAGGACGCCCTGGTCGCGCAGGCGCGACAGCGCCGCTCCCATCCGCAGGGCATCCTCCGGATTGCGGCGGAGCGGCTGCGAGACCTCGACGACCGGCACGTCCGCCCCGGGATAGAGAAACCGCAGCGGGACCCACGCGCCATGGTCGAGCCCGCGCTCCGGATCCGTCTTCGCCTGGAAGCCGGACTCGTCGAGCAGGCGCGCCGTCAGCGCCGCCAGCCCGGGGTCGCCCCTGGCCGGATAGCGGATGCGATAGAGCTCGTCCGGAAATCCGCCGAAGTCGTGGATCGTCTCCGGCATCGGCGACGCCGTCACGCGCACGGGGCCCGGCGCCTCCCAGTGCCCCGAGACGACGACGACCGCGCGAGGCCTCGGCAGCGTCGCCGCGAACGCCGTCAACGCTCGCCCCCACGGGTCGCTCTCGATCGCGATCATCGGGGAACCGTGCGAGACGAAGATCGCGGGAAGCCGGCCTGAAGACGGCGTGTCGCCCATCGTGAGGACATTCTAAGTCTCGCCAGCCGCGCCTCCGCTTCTGCGAGAAAATGCCCGGCATGCTCCGGCGCGCGTCGGGCGGTGCGGCCCTCCTTCTCGCGATCTCATGCGCCTCGCTGACGCCTCGGGGCGCGGACGTCCGCGTCTTTCAGGCCCCGCTTCCCGAATCCGGCGCCGCGGCCTCGATGCCCGAGGGCTGCCGCATGCTTTTCAGCCATCCTCCGGTCAGCATGAGCGAGCGCGACATGATGACCGACAAGGATCCCTACCTCGCCGAGCGCAATCGCGCCGGCCAGGGCGGCGCCAACGCGCTGCTCGTCCGATCGCGCATGCTCGTCTCGCGCCACGACCTCAACTGCGCCGCCGCGCAGCCGATCACGGACTGCCCGCTGTCGGAGGGCGCCTGGTTCAGCGTCGTCTTCGAGGACTACGCCTGTTCGCCGGCGGCGGTGGCGACGCTCGAGAAGACGGCGCCGACGCCCTGACGACGGGGGCGAGTCCCCCTCACCCTGCCCTCTCCCCCCGTCGGGGGGAGAGGAAGGAGAAGGCGCGTCACCAGATCTGGCAGGTCACTTCCTTGACCATCGGCGTGCCGGCGGCGCAGGAGAACGCCTTGGCGAACTCGGGCATGTTCACGACGGTGCCGATCGCGCGGTACTTGCCGAGAGGATGCTCGTTGGTCTGGACGATCAGGCGCGCGAACTCGGGCCGGGAATTGGACGCCCAGATGCGCGCCCAGGCCATGAAGAAGCGCTGGTCCGCGGTGAATCCGTCGATCGGGGGCGGCGCGGGCTTGCCCTCGAGGCTCTTCTGGTACGCCCGGTACGCGATCGTGAGCCCGCCGAGGTCGGCGATCGACTCGCCCTGGACGAGCTCGCCGTTCTGGTGCAGGTCCGGCTCGACGTAGTAGCCGTCGAACTGCGTGACGATGCACTTCGCGCGCTCGTCGAAGGCCTTCGCGTCGGCCTCGGTCCACCAGTCGACCTGGTTGCCCTTCGCGTCGAACTTGCGGCCCGAGTTGTCGAACCCGTGGGTGACCTCGTGGCCGATGACGCCGCCGATCGATCCGTAGTTGATGGCGTCGTCCCCCTCCGGGTAGAAGAACGGCGGCTGGAGGATGCCGGCCGGGAACGTGATGGCGTTCTTGGCCGGGCTGTAGGAGGCATTGACGGTCGCCGGCGTCAACCCCCAGTCGTTGACGTCCGTGGGCTTGCCGATCTTGTCGATGTCGCGCTTCCACTCGTACTGGTTCGCGGCCTCGACGTTGGCAGCGTAGGACGCGCGCGCGATCGTCAGGCTCGAGTAGTCGCGCCACCTGCTGGGGTAGCCGATCCTCGGCAGGACGGCCGCGACCTTCGCGGCGGCGGCCTTCTTCGTCGACTCGCCCATCCAGGGCAGGGTCTGGAGGTCCTCGCTCAGGGCGAGGAGGAGATTCTTCACCAGCTCGTCCGCGCGCTTCTTGGCCTCGGGCGGAAAGTACTCCTGGACGTACACGCGGCCGAGCGCCATCCCCATGGCGTTGTCGGTCGCCGCGACGCAGCGCTTCCAGCGCGGCTGGATCTCCGGCGTGCCCGCGAGCGTCTTCCCGTTGAAGGCGAAGTCCTCGTCGACGAAGGCCTTCGACAGCGTCGGCGCGGCGGCCGCGAGCAGGCGCCACCGCAGGTACGCCTTCCAGGTCGGCAGCGGCACCGACGTCAGCAGCTTGTCCGTCGCCCGGAAGAACTCCGGCTCCCAGACGTTGACCGGCGTCCCCGCGGGAACGCGCTGGTCGGCGAAGTAGGACGGCCAGGCGTAGTTCGGCGATTCCTTCGCGAAGGCCTCGAGCGACATGGGGTGGTACGTCTTGTCGGGGTCGCGGATGTCGACCTTGCTCTGCGAAACCTCGGCGAGCTTCGTCTCGAGCGACAGGATCGTCTTCGCGTCGGAAGCTGCCTTCGCCGGCGCCTGCCCCGAGAGCTCCAGGATCTTCTGCACGTGCGCGACGTACTTGCCGCGGAGCTCGACCGACTTGGCGTCGGTCTTGGTGTAGTAGTCCCGGTCCGGCAGGCCGAGCCCGCCCTGGATCGCCGCGGCGATGACCTTCGAAGAGTCCTTCCGGTCCTCCTCGGACCCGAAGTTGAAGAGGACGTTGACGCCCATCGTCTGGAGGCGCCCGATCTCCTCGCGCAGGCCCGGGAGGCCCTTGATCGAGGCGATCTTCGCCAGCTCCGGTTCGATCGGCCTGACCCCGGCGACCTCGATCGCCGCCTCGTCCATGCAGGCCCCGTAGAAGTCGCCGAGCTTCCTCTCGTCCGACCCGGCCGGCGCGGACTTGTCGGCCGCGAGCCGTTCGAGGATCGCGTGGAGGCTGTCCAGGTTGCGCTGCCGCAGCTCGTCGAAGGAGCCCCAGCGCGGCCGGTCCGAGGGGATCGGGTTCTTCTCGAGCCACCCTCCGACGGCGTACTGGTAGAAGTCCGTGCAGGCCTCCACCTTCGGATCCATGTCCGCCACCGACAGCGTCTTCGGCGCCGGGGGCAGGGCGTTTTCGACGGGCGAGGCCCCGAGGCCGGCGGCCAGCGCCGCCGCGGCGATTCCAGGGAAGAGACGAGCGAGTTTCAAGGCGTCCTCCCAATTCCGGCAGGGCTTCGCCCGCCGATGCGTTCATACGAAACTCCGACTCCGGGGTTTGCCCGGAAGGGCCGCCGTAGAATCCGCCCGTGCCCGACCTGCTGACGATCCTGAGCCTGACGGCCTTCGTCCTGATCTTCGCCGGCCTCTCCGAGGGTTTCGTCTCCCGGGCCCCCCTCTCCTTCCCCATGATCTTTCTGGGCCTCGGGTTCCTGCTCGGAAGCCGCGGGCTCATCTCCACCTCGCCGGAGTCCCGGACGCTCGAGGCCGTCGGCACCGTGACGCTGGCGCTCGTGCTGTTTCTCGACGCGGTCCGGATGAAGTTCGACCGCAAGCCGAGCGAATGGCTCGTGCCCTCGCTGGTCCTCGGGCCGGGCACGATCCTGACCCTCGTCATCGTCGCGGCGGGCGCGCACTGGCTCCTCGGCCTCGGCCTCGCGTCCTCGATCCTTCTCGGCGCGATCCTGTCCTCGACCGATCCGGTCGTCGTCCGGGACGTCGTCCGCGACAAACGGATCCCGGCCGCGGTCCGACAGTCGCTGACGACCGAGGCCGCGACCAACGACGTCGTCGTGCTGCCGGTCGTCCTGATCACGATCGCCGTCGTCAAGGCCGAGGCCTCGACCTTCGGCGAGTGGGCGCTCGTGCTCGGCAGGCTCCTGGTGCTGGGGCCTGCGGTCGGCTTCGCGATCGGCGCCGCCGGCGCGTGGCTCATGGCGCGCATGGACCGCCGCTTCGGGATCCGGCGCGAGTACCAGTCGCTCTACGGAATGGGCCTCGTCTTCGCGACCTACACCGCGGCGGTCGCGGTCGGCGGCGACGGCTTCCTCGCCGCGTTCGCCGCGGGCGCGGCCATCGCGGCCCTGGATCTCCATCTCTGCGACTGCTTCCTCGAGTACGGCGACGCGACCTCCGAGATGATCATGCTCTTCGCGTTCATCCTCTTCGGAGCCGTGCTCTCGACGCTCGTCGGCACGGTCCCGCTCGGGGCGACCCTCGCGCTGGCGGCCCTGACCCTCTTCGTGGCGCGCCCGGCGGCGGTCGCCATCGTGCTGCGAAACGCCAGAGTCTCCGGAAGCGCGCGGGCCTTCATCGCGTGGTTCGGCCCGCGCGGGCTGGCGTCGCTGCTGCTGGCCCTCCTCGTCGTGCAGGCGAAGCTGCCGGGCGCCGAGGCGATCCTCGCGACCGCCGGACTCGTCGTCACGGTCTCGGTCGTCCTCCATGGAATCTCCGCCACGCCGCTCGCGGGCCGGTACGCGGCCCGCGTCGCCCGGGAAACGCTCGCCGAGGAACGGGTCAGCACCGCGGCGGAGCTCCTGCGCTCCGGGACGGTCCGCATCGAGGAGCTGCCGACGATTCCGGCCCGCGCGCTGCTGCCGTGGCTGACGACCTCCGACCTGCCGCTCCTTCTCGACGTCCGGTCGCGCTCCAGCTACGAGGAGGACCCGGTCGGGATTCCGGGGTCCGTTCGCGTGCCGCCGGACGAGGTCGAGAGCTGGGCCGCCCGGCGTCCCCGCGACCAGGCGATCGTCGCGTACTGCGCGAGCCCGGACGACGCGGCCAGCGCGAAGGTGGCCCGGACGCTTCGGACGATGGGCTTCCAGGCCTGGGCGCTGAGAGGGGGCCTCGAGGCCTGGCGCACGGAGGTCGGCGCGCCGGCGCCTACGGCAGCAACGCGGACGGAAAACACGCCGCTCGCGTAGAGGACCGCGCAATGGGGGCAGGGCGGCCCACGAAGCCCTACTTCCCGAAGACCTTCTTCAGCAGATCGGTGACCTGCGCGGCCGGGTTCGTCCGGATCTTCTTCTCCTGCTCGCCGAGGACGATGAAGAGGCCGTCGAGCGCCTTGCCGACGACGTAGGCCTCGATGTCGAACGACGGCAGGCTCGACGAGAACGGGACGGACTTGTACGCGCCGAGCAGCTGGTCGTACTGCTGGACGACGCCGACCTGCTTCATCGAGTCGTCGACGACCGGGCGGAAGGCCGCGGTCAGCGTATCGGTCGTCTTCGCGCGGAAGTAGTCGGTCGCGGCCGTGTCGCCGCCCGAAAGGATCTTGCGCGCGTCGTCGAAGGACATCGCCTTGATCGCGGACCAGAAGATGTCCTTGGCCGCGGGCGCGGCCTTCTCGGCGGCGCGGTTCATTCCGAGGACGAGCTCGTCGATCTTCTCGCCCTGGCCGAGCATGCGCAGCCCCTGGTCGACCTGCTGGAGCTGCTTCGGCATGAGGATCTTGATCGCCTCGTTGCCGAAGTAGCCGTCGACCTTCCCGGTGATGCCGACGGTGTCGGTCGTGCCGACCTCGAGAGCCTCCTTCAGGCCCGCGACGATGTCCCCGTTGGAGAGTTTGGAGGTCGAGTCGGACTTGAAGATCTTTCCCAGGTCGATCTGCGCGTAGGACGCGGAGGCGACGGAGAGCAGCAGGGCGGAAAGAACCAGACGGATGCGCATGACGCTCCTCCTATGGCTTCGGTCGAGGCGTGGGCGTGGGCGGCGGAGGCCGGAGGAACTGCTGGAGCAGGTCCGCGGGATTCGACGTCCCGGAGGCGCCGCCTTCGAGGGCGTCGCCGAGCATCTTGCCGGCGGTTCCGCCGAGCTTCTCCCCGGCCTGGCGCGCGAGGACCCGGCGGCCGAGATCGACGGCGATGCTCTCGTCGATCGTGACCTTCGGCGATGAGATCGGGCCCGCGGCGCGAAACGGAAGCGACAGTTTTCCCTCGGAATCCGCGATGTACCGGCCGGCGTTTCCGAGGCTCTTCACGACGGCGGGCCCGAGAACGATCCGTCCCTGGTAGTCGATCGTCCGGTCGAGGCCGAGCGATCCGTCGGCCGCCACGGCGACGTCGCGGCCGGAGAGCTTCAGGTCCGGCGTCGCGACGCGGCCGTCCGCGAGGCGCAGCGACGTTTCGAGCGTCGAGAACTTCGTCGACTCGAGGCTCGCCGGGACCTGGAACCCGGCGACCTGTCCGACGGCCGAGAGCGCGCGGGCGACCTCGGGCATGAGCTGGACCGTGCGCAGGTCCGCATCCGCGACCGAGAGGCGCCCCTCCCCCTTGCCCGTCTTCGAGACGGCGTCCCAGCTCAGGCCCCGGCTCGCGAGAGCCATGTTCCCGCTCAGCTTCCCGGAGAAGACGCCGCGGATCGACGTCGACGACTCGAGCAGCGGCTGCGCCTGGACGCCGCGCACGTCGAAGGACATGCGGGACTCCGACTGCGGGTGGGCGAAGTCGGACTCGATGCGCGCCGAAAGCGTTCCGCCGAAGACCGTCGCGGAAGGGACGAGCGTCAGCGCGCCCTTGTCCCACGTCCAGTCGGCCGCGAGGCTCTCGAACGGGACGTCGCGGAGCTTGCCCGACGGAATCGTGAACCGGCCGGTGATCGGGCCCTTTCCGCGCGAGCCGAGAGTGGCGCGGGCCGAAGCGGACGTCAGCATCGGCTGGCCGTCCGAACTGACCGCGAAGGGCGCGGCGTCGACGGAGGCCTCCACGTCGAGATCCGACGACGGCCCCTGGATCCGGGCTTCGAGCCGGGCGCGCCCGGCGAGCTTCACGCCGGCCGGAAGCGTCCCCGCGATCCCGGGCAGCCCCGTGACGCTGTCGATCGCGACGTCGCCCGGCGTCGAGAGGCGCAGGTCGACGCGCGGCTCCTTGCGCAGGCCGTCGATCCGCCCCTCGATCTTCAGCGGCAGGTTCGCCGCGGACACGAGCGTGTTCGTGATCGCGAGGGTTCCGCCGCCCCAGTCGAGCGCCAGGGCGAACGTGCCGTCGGCGTCCGGAACGGGCGAAGCCCCGCCGGCGGACACGAGCGTGAGCCGGCCCGCGATCGCGAGCGCGCCGAGGGGCGCGCCCTCGGCCGTGCCGCTGACGGAAAAATCCCCCGGGTCCGACGACCCGAACGCGGCGACCCAGGGAGCCAGGCGCTTCAAGGCGAGATCCTTCGCGGCGAAGGCCGCCTTCAGCGGCGCCTGGCCCACGGGCCCGCTGCCCGGAGGCGGACCGAACGTCCCCTTCAGCGTGAGGTTGCGGCCCGAGTCGGCGAGAAATCGCGCGGCCAGGTCGAAGCTCGCCGGGGTCGTGGGCCGCACGTCGGTGATCCGCCCCGTCAGGTCCTCGAGGGCGAGGGTCACGCTCTTGCCCGGCGCGACCTTACGGTCGACGAACAGGGCGCGGCCGCGATCGATTTCGATCCGGGACACCAGCAGGGCCGCCGCCGCGGTCTGCGAAGCCGGGGCGCTGTCTCTCGAGCCGGCGGAGAGGAAGTCGTCGACGTTGAGCGCCCCCGAGGGAGACCTCTCGACCGTCAGCGCGACGCCGTCGAGAACGACCTTGCGGACCTCGATGCGGCGCGAGAGCAGGGGCCAGAAGGCGACCTTGATCGAGATCTTCTCGGCGGAGAGAAGCGCCGGGCTCTCCCAGCCTTCCTTGTTGTGGACCACGACCTTCTCGACCCCGGCGCCGAGGCCCGAAAAGATCTGCAGGCGCATCGTTCCGAGCTCGACCTTGCGATGCAGCGCCGACTCCGCCGCCGCGACGGCCCGGGCGCGCATCGAATCCAGGGAGACGACGAACGGAAGGGCCAGGACGAGGAGGACCAGGACCCCCGCCGCGATGGCCAGGACCCGGAGGAGGCGGCGGGCGAAGGGTGCCATGGTGCCGAAACTACTCCAATGCAAGCCTTCTGCCCCGGTTTTGGCGGCGGAAGTAGAGTGGGCGCATGCCCGAGGGCAACACGATCCACCGCCTCGCCCGCCACCACAACCGGGACTTCGCCGGGCGGCGCGTCGCCGTCAGCTCGCCGCAGGGTCGGTTCGCGAGGGAGGCGAAGACCCTCAGCGGTCGGCAGTTCCGGCGTGCGGAGGCCTACGGCAAGCACCTCTTCCACCACTGGAGCGGCGGCCTCGTCGTGCACGTGCACCTCGGGATGGCGGGCTGGTTCTATCGATTCGGGCGCCGGGTTCCCGAGCCCCGGCCGACCGTCCGCATGCGCCTCGCGACGGCCTCCGTCACCACGGACCTGATCGGTCCCCCGACCTGCGAGCTCATGCCCGAGTTTGCGCGCCGGGCGCTTCTCGCGCGACTCGGCCCGGATCCGCTGCGAAGCGACTTCGATCCGGATCGCGTACGGGCCGAGCTCCACCGCCGGCCGCGCCGCGCGATCGGCGACGCGCTGCTCGACCAGCGGGTGCTCGCGGGCGTCGGCAACATCTACCGCAACGAGGCGCTGTACCTGACGGGCATCCATCCGCTCCGGGCGTCGGGCGGCGTGACGGAGAGCGAGTGGGACGCGCTGTGGCGAACGGTCCGCAGGCTGATGCGCCGGGGCGTCGTCCAGGCGCGCGTGCGCACGGTCATTCCCGGCGAGCCGGCCCATCCCCTGTCGGGGCGCGGACCGGAAGCCGACGCCTTCTACGTGTACCAGGCGGAGGTCTGCCGCCGCTGCGCCTCGCCGGTCCGCGAGTTCCCGCTTTCGGCGCGCCGCATGTTCGCCTGCGAGACCTGCCAGCCGCGCGCCGCCCGGCGCCGGACGAGGAGTTCCCGCGCCGAATAGAATCCCGGCGTCAGGCCACAGGAGGTTCCATGCTCAACGCCCTGCTTCTCGCCTCGCTCCTTCTGACCCAGACCGCCGCCGCGCCGGCGCGCGACGCGTCCCTGCCGCCGTCGGCCGAGCAGGCCAAGGCCGCGCTCGAGTCCTCGCCGCGGCACGGCGAGTACGTCGACGTGGGCAACCCGGGCGGCCCGGCCATCAAGACGTGGATCTCGTACCCCGAGCGCAAGGACAAGGCCGGCGTCGTCATCGTCATCCAGGAGGTCTTCGGCCTGACCGACTGGCTGCGCGGTGTCGCCGACCAGCTCGCGAAGGACGGCTTCATCGCCGTCGCGCCGGACATGGTCTCGGGCCTCGGCCCCAACGGCGGCGGCACCGATTCGGTCGCCAGCCGAGACGACGTCGTCGCGCTCGTGCGGGGCATCTCGCCCGAGGAGGCGAACAAGAGACTGAACGCCGTCCGCGACTGGGCGCTCAAGATTCCCGCGGGCAACGGAAAGACGGGCACGGTCGGCTTCTGCTGGGGCGGAGGGAGGAGCTTCGCGTACGCCGGTGCGCAGCCGGCGCTCGACGCGGCCGTCGTCTTCTACGGAGCCTCGCCCGACGCGCCGGTCCTCGCGACGATCAAGGCCCCCGTCCTCGGCCACTACGGCGGCGACGACGCGCGCGTCAACGCGACGGTCCCGCCGGCCGAGGCGGAGATGAAGAAGCTCGGGAAATCCTTCGAGCCGCACGTCTACGAGGGCGCCGGCCACGGCTTCCTGCGCGACCAGTCCGCCCGCGACGGGGCGAACCTGAAGGCGACGCGCGAAGCCTGGCCGCTGACGGTGGCGTTCCTGAAGAAACGCCTGCAGTAAGACCTCAGCGGGCCGCGATCTTCTTCGCCGCGCCGCCGGCCCGGCCGGCAGGTTTCGCTGCCCGGCCGACGCCGGCGAGGAACTACAATCCCCGGCCATGTCGCGCGCCCAACGCATCCGGTACCTCCTCAAGCGCTACCTCGCGCGCGACGGCGGCAGCGACTACAAGACGGCCTGGAACGGCGAGGCGCACCGCAACGCCCACGACGCGATCCTCACGGGCGCGACGGCGGAGAGCTTCGAGCGCACCGGGCAGAGCGACGCCGAGCTCGTGGGACGGTTCCTGCGCGGCGACGACGTCGTGCTCAACATCGGCTGCGGCGTCGGACGCGTTGACAAGTACCTCGCCCCGCGCGTGCGGGAGCTCCACGCCGTCGACGTCAGCGGCGAGATGATCCGGCTCGCCGGAGTGCGCCTGGCCGGGCTTCCCAACGTCCGCCTGCGCGAGGTCGGCAACCGCGAGTTCCTCTCGGCCTTTCCGGCCGGCCGCTTCGACCTCGTCTTCTCCTTCCTCGTCCTCCAGCACCTCGAGCGCGAGGACGCGTTTCTCTACCTGCGCGACGCCCACCGAATCCTCAAGCCGGGCGGACGGCTCCTGACGCAGTTCCCCAACTACCTGTCCCCCGAGTACACGCGCGCCTTCATCGAGGGCGCCGATGCGCCCGCGCGCAGCCCCGGCCGCGTGCGCGCGTACACCGAGGCGGAGGTTCGTCACACGCTCGCGAACGCCGGCTTCGAGGTCGCCGAGCTCTGGTACGGCGGACACAACGGGCGTCCGGACGAGATCTACGTCGCCGCGCGCAAGCCCTGAGGCGCGGAAGGGGCGAGGCGCGCCCGCCGCCGTGCTACCCTCTTCTTCGTATCTTTAGCCGCACCCATCTTCGGTCGAGAGACCGCCGCAACCCGGCGCCCCCGGCGCTTTCCGCGGCCCTCGCCGTCCTCCTCGCCGCGCTCGCGGCCGCCGCCGTGGCCGAGGAGCGCGCGACGATCCTGTGGAAGGGAGAGACGCATCCCGTCGGCAGCCTCGCCGGCCGGGAGTTCGTCGTCTCGGACGCCGCCCGGGCCCTCGGTCTCTCGGTATCCGCGGACCCGGCGACCAACGTCCTGACGATCACGGGCGCCGGCCACCAGGTCCTCCTCGGGCCGGGCACGGCGCAGGTGCCGGTCGACAAGCGGATCGTCCCCATCTCGGGCCCCGCGCGCCTCGTCGGGGGCGCCCTCTATGCTCCGGCGGATTTTTTCGAGAAGGTGCTCTTCCCGCTCGCCGGCGCCGCCGGGACCTGGGACGCGGCGAAGAAGACGTGGACGCTGTCGCCCGCGGGCCCGCCGCCGCTTTCCATCGAGGTCGCCGTCGTTCACGTCGCGCCGACGACGCAGATCGTCCTGCGGCTCTCGGACGCGGCGAAAACGGCGACGGCGCTGTCCGACAAGGGGCTCCAGGTCCGCTTCGCCGACACGAAGATCGACCCGCCGTTCCCCGAAAAGCGGTACGACGATCCGTTCGTGTCCTCCGTCAGGTTCTCGGGTGACCTCGCCCTGATCGATTTCCGCGAGCCCGGCCTCTCGGCCCGCACCTACGCCCTGACCTCGCCCGACCGCCTCGTCGTCGAGGTGGGGCGCAAGACCGCGGCGCCGCTGGCCGCGCCCGCCGAGTCCGCGCCGCCGGCCGCCGCCGTGCTCCCCCAGGTGACGATCGTCATCGACCCCGGTCACGGCGGAACGGAGACGGGGGCGATCGGGCCCGCCGGGCTCCTCGAGAAGGACGCCACCCTCGAGATCGCCAAGCGGATCGTGGCCACGCTGCCGCGCGCGATCTCCTGCCGGACGGTCCTGACGCGCGACTCCGATCTCCTGCTGCCGCTCGACGACCGCACCTCGATCGCCAACCACGAGAAGGCGGACCTCTTCCTGTCGGTCCACGCCAACTCCTCGCGCTCGGCCTCCGCGCAGGGCTCGGAGACCTACTACCTCTCGCTCGAGGCCTCGGACAAGATCGCCCAGGAGGTCGCGAGCCGCGAGAACGCGTCCCAGGCAGCGGCGACGGGTCCGTCGGAGGAGTCGGGCAACCCGGACCTCGATTTCGTGCTCTGGGACCTGGCGCAGAGCGCCCACCTGAAGGAGTCGAGCGAGCTCGCCGAGACGATCCAGGTGGAGATGAACGCGGTCTCCGACACGGCCAACCGGGGCATCAAGCAGGCGCCCTTCCGCGTCCTCGTCGGCGCGACGATGCCGGCGATCCTCCTCGAGGTGGCGTTCATCTCCAACCCCGAGGAGGAGAAGAGCCTGAAGAGCCCGGAGTTCCAGCAGACGGTGGCCGACGCGGTCGCGCGCGCCGTCGCGCGCTTCTACGCCAAGCGCCTCCCGTCCGTGGTCAGGGCGATGCCGCCGGCCGCGGTCCCGACGCCGCGGCTCGCGCCCTCCCCGACCGCCAGGGCCCCGCGCTCCAAGAAGTCATGAGCCGGCGCGCGGCAGCGATCCTGCTCGCGGTCCTCGCGGCCGCCGTCGCGGCCCTGATCCTCGCCAATCGCGGCGACCTGGCGAGCCTCTCTCGGCGGGTGCCGCGCCCCTTCCTCCGGGTCACGCCGGCGCCGGCGCCGGTCTTCACGGCAGCGCCGGGCGTCACCGCGCCGCCGGCGATCGAGACCGTCCGCGTCACGCTCTTCTTCCCCGACCAGTCCGGCATGCTCCTCCGCCCCGAGGAGCGCGACATCCCGAAGCCCGTCGCCGGGGCCGCCTTCCTGCAGGCCCTCTTCGCCGAGCTGCAGAAGGGGCCGACGGGCGAGGGCCTGATCGCCGTCATCCCGCCGAAGATGCAGCTCCGCAACGCGTTCCTGCTGCGCGAGGGGGAGGCCGTGCTCGATCTCGCGGTCGATTCGGGGCTGACGTACGGCTCGGACGAGGAGCTGACGATCGTCGGCGCGCTCGTCGACACGACGCTCCAGAACGTGGCCGAGACTTCCCGTGTGAGAATCCTCGTCAACGGCGAGCCCGCCGAGACCCTGGGAGGCCACGTGGATCTGACCCGGCCGCTTCTCTTCCTGAAGAACATCGTCGAGGCGCCCGACGCCGGGCGCGGACGTGACGCCTTCGCCCGAGGTCACGCCGTGACGAAGGCGACGCCGCGGCCCGACGGGCGCAAGCCTTCGGAGCTGCGTCCCGTGACGATCGAAACCGGCGCGGCCCGGCACGCCGAGGGCTCCGCGCTGATCACCCTCGGCGACACGCGCGTCCTCTGCGCCGCCTCGGTCGAAGACCGCGTCCCGCCGTTCCTGAAGGGCAGCGGCAGCGGCTGGGTGACGGCCGAGTACGGCATGCTCCCCCGCGCCACGCACACCCGCTCGGCGCGCGAGGCCGCCCAGGGAAAGCAGGGCGGGCGCACCCTCGAGATCCAGCGCCTGATCGGCCGGTCGCTGCGGACGGTCACGGAGCTGCGCGGCCTCGGCGAGCGCACGATCACGCTCGACTGCGACGTCCTCCAGGCCGACGGCGGGACCCGCTGCGCCGGGATCACGGGCGCCTGCGTCGCCCTCGCGATGGCGCTCGCCAGGCTCTGCCGCGAGCAGAAGATCCCCCGCTGGCCGCTGCGAGAGACGGTCGCGGCCATCTCCGTCGGCATCTGCGCCGGGCAGGCGGTCCTCGATCTCGCCTACGCCGAGGACGCCGAGGCCGACGTCGACTGCAACGTCGTCGGGACCGCCTCGGGCGCGTTCGTCGAGATCCAGGGCACGGCCGAGCGCCGCCCGTTCTCGGAGGCGCAGCTGACCGAGCTCCTGGCGCTTGCGAAGAAAGGCCTCGCGTCGCTGCGCGAGATCCAGGACGCCGCGCTGGCGCCGCACCTGAAGGGGATCGAGACGCGCTAGACCTCCGCGCGTAGGAGCGGTCCAACGTATACGCTCAGGGAGTCCCTGACCCCGGCCGGGACCGTTCTCGCGAATGGAGGTTGCCCATGGTTCGAGCACGCCTCGATGTCTTCTGGACGATTCTCGCCGCCGTCGTCCTCCAGTCGGGCATCGCCGCCGCGGGAGAGAATCGATGGACGAGGAACAGCCTGGTGCTCTGGGGCAACATCGTCGGCGATCCGGCCACGCCCGGCGCCCTCTACACCCGCAGCGAGGCGGGGCTCGTCCGAAGCACCGACAACGGGCTCACGTGGTCCCCGCTCGGAATCGACGCGGAGCCTCTTGCAGTCGGGCCTGCGACGACGGTCTACGCCGGCAGCTACACATTTCGGGGTGGCTACAATGTGATCGTCATCTCAAAGACGACCGACTCGGGAGCCCATTGGAGCACGATCGCCGAAAACGGGAGCCCCGCGCCTCCATTCATGCCGAGATTCGCGGTTGATCAGACGAGCCCCTCGACCGTCTACCGCATGGACACCATCCAGATCGCCAAGTCCTGCTCTCTGGTCAATTCCCTTCGGCGAAGCGCCGACGGTGGCCTGACCTGGACACCGAGCCTCAACGGAACTGCCGAGACGGGTCCGATCGCCATCTCCGCGTTGGCGGTGGACCCCTCGACCGCTGGGACCGTCTATGCGTCGGTAGGGCCGATCGAGAGCTATCCCTGCGGCCGCCCCTCGCCGCCATCGCCGGCCGTCCTTAAGAGCACCGACGCGGGCCAGACCTGGGTGGCGCTGCCACAGGGGCCACAAGGCGCGTCCGGGCTCGCGGTCGATCCGCAGTCGCCGGCGACGCTCTACGCGGCCAACGGCGGCACGCTCTTCCGCAGCACGGATGCAGGAGCGACATTCACGCAGCGCAGCGCAAGCCTGCCTCCGGTCCTGAGCGGACTGGCCGTCGATCCGGCTCACTCGAACCGGCTGTACGCCTCATCCAACGCCGAGGGCGTCTTCGCGAGCGCGGACGGCGGCGCGGGCTGGAGCCCAATAAACGCGGGACTGGATCAAACCTTCGTCCAGACGCTGGTCGTGGACCCGAGCGGCGACTTCCTGCACGTTTCGTCTGGCGGAAGCCTCTACGACTACCAGGTCGTCCACGCCCCGACCGTTCTCTCGCTCGACCCGGGCCGCGTCTTCCGCGTCACAGTCGACGCCACGAACCCGCGCACTGGCGAATCCGGCGCGGGCCTGGCGACCGTGATCAGCTCGATCGCCGGGTACTTCAGCCTTCCAGCGCTCACCGGCGACCCGGCCAACCCGGAGGTCTTCGTCAAGATCCTCGACGGCACCGGCGTCACCGGCGCCTGGTGGGTCTTCTACGGCGGGCTGACCAGCTTCGAATACACGCTGACGGTGACCGACGAGGTCACGGGGCAGGCGAAGACCTACACGAAACCGGCGGGCAGCGCCTGCGGCGGATTCGACACGGAGGCGTTCCCATCGCCCTGACAGGGCGGAATCTCTACGCGGCGATCCGGCGGGACGATCCCGCGCGCACCTAGCGTTCAACGATTTCCCGTCGTGCCCGCTCCGGCCGCGCCCGCGTGGTGCGGGCTCTCCGCGTAGTGCTTCCGCAGCAGGTCGCCGCCGAAATCGTTCTCGAGGTCCCGAAACACGCTGTGCGCGTGGTTCGCGCGGTTCTGCGTGTTGTCGTACTCGATGACGAAAGTCGGGCCCTGGACGCGGTAGTAGTGGCCCTGACCGGGCTCGGTGCCGCCGGCCCAGGCGAAGCGGATGCGCTCGATGCCGGCCCGCTCGATCTTCTCCGATCTGGGCCCG
This sequence comes from uncultured Acidobacteriota bacterium, assembly GCA_963776755.1. Lineage (GTDB taxonomy): Bacteria > Acidobacteriota > Thermoanaerobaculia > UBA5066 > Gp7-AA6 > DAHUXD01. Next base: position 497,637 of record CAVZNW010000004.1, on the reverse strand, counting down.
CGCGAGGGATTCGGCGAGGTCGCCGGTGTAGAGCGCGATGAGCTCCTGCAGGATCTTGCGCTGCGCCGCCGACATCTCCGAGGCCGGAAGCCCCTCGGGATCGGGCACGCGCTTTCGCGAGGGGCCGAAGAGGATGTCGCTCGGCGCGCGCTCGGCGATGACGGCCGCCGTGCGCTGGCGAGCGTCGAGGCTCGCGAGAAGCCTGCGCGCGGCGTCCTCCTGGGCGCCGAGAAGGCGGAGCCCCGCGTGCGGCCCCGAGGCCACGCGCGCCGGTTCCGCGCCGAAGAACGCCGGCGTCTCCGAGACCACGCGGCCCGAGGCGGACGAGAAGTGAAGCGAGATGTGGTGGCCCTCGAAGCGCCAGGCCCAGGGCCGCTCGTCCGACGGCGTCGCCGAAGACCGTCACGTAGTAGAGGTCCGGGATCGCGGCCCAGGATGCCTTCGAGGACGATCACGTCCTCGCTCTTCTCGTAACCTCGTGCCGACAGGCCGGCGCGGAGCATCGCAAACGCCGCGGCCCGCTCCGCCGGGTTCAAGTCCTCCAGGGCGACGCCCGGGCGCCTTCCGGGCAAGTAGCTCCAGCTCGTGCGCTCTTCGCCCTCGAAGGGCTGTACGCACTCGCTCTTCAGCTCCGGGCGCAGCGACGCCAGGAAAGTGCGGGCCGCGGCCGTGACGTCGGTGTCGTGGGCCGCAAGCGGCGCGGCCGAGAGAGTCAGGACGAGCGCGGCGGCGAGGCGCTTCATGCCGGCGTTCCCGCGAGCGTCGTCACGATGCTCTTGGCGTTTGCGAGCGTGCGGTGCACCGGGCACCTCTCGGCGATCTCCACGAGCCGCTTCTTCTGCTCCTCCGACAGCGCTCCCGCGAGCTCGATCTCGCGCGTGATCCGGTCGATGCGGCTGTCGTCCTTCGTCTCGCACTCCGCGCAGTCGCGCGCGTAGACCCTTTCCTGCGCGAGGCGAACCGTCACTCCCGTCAGCGGCCAGGCCTTCCGGTCGGCGTACATGCGGATCGTCATCGACGTGCACGCGCCGAGCGCGGAAAGCAGCAGCGCGTAGGGGTCCGGCCCGGTGTCGCCGCCGCCGGAACCGACCGGCTCGTCGGCGCGCAGCGAATGCCGGCCGGCGCGGATCTCCTGCGCCGGGCCCTTTCCGATCTCGCGGACCACCACCTCGTGCGGCATGGGGCTCATGGGTCCTCCGGGTCTCATTCTAGAATCGCGGTTCTTCGGGAGGAGGATCTCCATGGCGATACGCGTCGGTTTCGTCGGCCTCGGGACGATGGGCGCCCCGATGGCGTGCAATCTCGCCAGAGCCGGCTTCCCGCTGACGATCGCGACGCGCACGGCGGGCAAGGCCCGCGCGCTGGCCCAGGAGCTCGGCGGCGGCGTTCGCGCGGTCGAGAGCGCCGAGGAGGTCGGCCGCGGATCCGACGTCGTGGTCTCGTGTCTGCCGGACTCGCCCGAGGTCGAGGCGGTCCATCTCGGAGAGCGCGGCACGATTCGCGGCGCGGCCCGAGGCGTTGTCGTGGTCGACTGCTCCACGATCGCGGCCGACGCCGCGCGCTCGATCGGGGCGCGTCTTTCCGAGTCCGGCATCGCGTTCCTCGACGCGCCCGTGTCCGGCGGGCAGAAAGGCGCGATCGAGGGCACGCTGACCTTCTTCGTCGGCGGAGACGCGCGGGCGCTCGAGACCGCGCGGCCGGTACTCGAAGCGATGGGCAAGCGCATCACGCACCTGGGAGCCTCGGGCTCGGGCCAGCTCGGCAAGGCGACCAACCAGATCGTCGTCGCGAACACGCTCGTGGCCGTCTCCGAGGGCATGGCCTTCGCCGCGAAGTCGGGCCTTCCGCTCGCGGCCCTGCACGCGGCGCTGATGGGCGGCGCGGCGAGCTCCTGGATGCTCGACGTGCTCGGCCAGAAGATGATCGCGCGCGACTTCGCGCCGGCCTTCGCGATCAAGCACCAGCAGAAGGACCTCGCGATCGTGCTGTCGACGGCGCGGGAGAACGGCGTGCCGCTGCCGGGCACGGCGCTGGCGCACCAGCTCCTCTCGGCCCTCGAGGCGCAGGGCCGCGGCGAGGATGGCACCCAGGCGCTCCTGACCCTGTACGAGCGGATGGCCGAGCCCGGCGCGGCGCGATGAGCTCGCGCCTCCCGGGCGTGAAGGCGCTGCTCCTCGACCTCGAGGGAACCGTCTTCCAGTCGGGCGCGCTCATCCCGGGCGCGGCCGCATCGATCGCCGAGGCCGGGCGGCGCGGCATCGCGTGGCGGTTCGTCACCAATGCGACCAGCCGTCCGCGCGCGGCGCTGCTCTCGGAGCTTTCGGCGATGGGGCTCGACGTCCCGGCCGAGCGCCTCTTCACCGGGCCGCGCGCGGCGCGCCGGCTCCTTCTCGCCCGGGGGTGGACGCGGTGCCACTTCCTTCTGCGGCCGGCGCTCCTCGAGGACTTCGACGGCATCGCCCCGGTCGAGTCCGGCGCCGACGCCGTCGTCCTGGGCGATCTCGGAAGCGAGATGACGTACGACCGCCTGAATCGGGCCTTCCGCCTGCTTCTCGACGGCGCGAGGCTCGTCACTCTCGCGCGCAATCGGTACTGGCAGGGCCCCGACGGGCTGATGCTCGACTCGGGGCCCTTCGCCGCGGCGCTCGAGCACGCCTCGGGCCGGACGGCGATCCTCGCGGGCAAGCCCTCGGCCGAGTTCTTCGCGGCGGCGCTGGCGTCGACCGGCGTCCCGGCGTCCGAGGCGGCGGTCGTCGGCGACGATCTCGAGTCCGACGTCGGCGGGGCGCAGGCCGCGGGCATGCGCGGGATCCTGGTGCGCACCGGCAAGTTCCGGGATGGCGATCTCGAGCGCACCGGCGTCCGCCCCGACGCCGTCGTCGGCTCGATCGCGGACCTTCCGGCGCTCCTCTGATAGGCTGATTGCGATGGTCGACAAGCCTCGCGACGAGCACGAAGCCGACGTCCACGCGTCGTTCGACTCGCTCCACGCGCAGGTCGGGAGCCGGATCGACGACGCGCAGCGCGAGGCGATCGAGAAGCTCCGCGCCGCGGCCGCGTCGAAGGACGGAGCGGCGCTGCGGGCCGGTCTGAAGGACCTGCGCGACCAGCACGGATGGCTCTACCGCGAGCTCGCCGCCCACCCGCGCCTGGCGAACCTGCTCGACGACCTGGCCCTCCTGGGGCTGTAGCGGGTCCTCGAGGGCGACCATGCCTTCGCGTCACGACTGGGTCGAGCTGCTCCGCGGGACGTTCTCCGCCGTCGGGCGCGAGGACATCACGGGTCTCTACTCGCTCGAGTGGCGTCGCGCGCAGGAGATGCTGACCGAGGAGGACCGCGGCCGGCCCCAGACGAAGTGCGGTCCCGTCCGACAGTTCTTCCGCACCACCAACAGCGTCCTCTTCGGGCTCGCGCGGCGTCTCGCCCCGGCGCGCCGCGTCGTCTTTCTCGTCGTCCTGCTCTGCCTGGTGATGTCGATGTGCGGGCCGGACTTTCACCGGAGCGAGTCGAAGGTCGAGAACGGCGTGCGGCGGACGACCTCCTACAGCGTCGATCTCGACAGCACGTTCCTGGTCGTGTCGACGGTGCTGCTGGGGCTCCTCCTGGCGATGGAGCTCGTCGACAAGATCAACTTCCGCGACGAGCTCGAGCTCGCGAGGGACCTGCAGGCGAGCCTGATCCCGAAGGAGCTCCCGGCCACCGAGACCTTCGCGATCGGCGCACACAACGAGATCGCGAACACCGTGGGGGGCGACATCTACGACTTCGTTCCGATGCCGGGCGGCCGGCTCGCGGTCCTCTTCGGCGACGCTTCGGGGCACGGAATGGCGGCGGGCCTCGTCATGGCGGTCGCCCATGCGGCGTTCCGCACCCAGCTCGACGTGGATCCCTCGCCTCCGGCGATGTTCGCGACGTTGAACCGCATCCTCTGCCGCACCGGGAGCCCGCGCGCGTTCTTCTCCTGCGTCTATCTGCTCCTCGAGAACGACGGAGCGTTCGCCGGATCCGTGGCCGGGCATCCCCAACCGCTGCTCGTCGGCGGAGACGGGGCGGTCCGCGCGCGCATCGGCAAGGGCGCGTACCCGCTCGGGATCCGTCCGCAGCTCTCCTGGCGCATCGAGTCCGGCCGCATCGAGCCGGGCGAGACTCTCTTCCTCCACTCCGACGGGCTCTCCGAGGCGCGCAATCCCGCCGGCCAGGAGTTCGGCGAGGCCCGCATCGAGGAGCTGCTCCGCCACGGCAGGGCCCTTCCTCCCCAGGCCCTGACCGACTCCATCGCCGTCAGCCTCCGCGCCTTCCGCGGCCGCGTCCTCCCGGACGACGACGTCTCCCTCGCCGCCCTCCGCCGCCTCTAGGGTCAGCCCTGCATCCCTGACTCTTTTGCTGAAGAGCCAGGCCCCCTGCCAAGTGTCAAGAATGCAGGTCAGGCCCCAATAGTCAGAGATGCAGGGCTGACCCCAAATGAACCTGCGCGGGAGAGGCTCACGTATTTGGAATTGACAGGAGTCATCGGGGGTTGGGGTCCATGCCGGACTTCGAACGCCCGATCCGGTGGCGCTCGCAAGCGACTGACCGGCAAGGAGAAATGGACCACATGTCCGAAAACGTCTCGAAACCGCTGCCGGTCGTTCCGATGCGGAACGTCGTGCTCTTCCCGGGCGTGACCTGCCCCATCTCGGCCGGCCGGCCGGGACCCTGCGCGCCATCGAGGCCGCGCTGGCCACCCCCGACCAGCGGGTCTTCGCGGTCGCGCAGCGCAGAGACGTCGGAGAACGTTTCGCCCGACGATCTCTACACCATCGGCACCATCGCGACGATCGGCCCGGTCCAGCGCGGCCTCGGCGGCGATGCGCCTCCTGCTCCACGGCGAGGCGCGCGGCATCGCGATGCGCTGGCGCCGAACAAGGACGGCTACCTCGAGGCCATCGTCCGCGAGGCCAGCGAGATGCTGCCGCTCGACGCCCGAAGACCCGGCGTTCGTCGCCCTGCACCGCGAGGCGCGCGAGCGCGCCGCCGAGCTCGGCAAGAAGCCGGGCCTTCCCGACGAGGTGGTCCAGCAGGTCCTCGCCGAGGTCGACGAGCCCGGCCGGCTCGCCGACCTCGTCGCCGGCTACATCGACGTGCCCGTCGCCGAGCGGCAGGCCTGCTCGAGACGCTCTCGGTCGAGGACCGGCTGCGCCGCGTCCTCGTCCACGTCCAGCGGCAGATCGGCGTGCTCGAGGCGCAGGAGGACATCAAGTCCAAGGTCCAGGAGGAGCTCGGCGAGCCGCCAGCGCGAGATGTTCCTGCGCGAGCAGCTGAAGGCGATCCAGAAGGAGCTCGGCGAGGGCGACGGCGCGGCCGACGACGGCCTCGAGGAGCTGCGAGGCGAAGCTCGACGCGCTGCCGCTGCCCGAGGAGGCGCGCAAGGAAGTCGACCGCGAGCTGGCCGCGGCTCGACGCGCATCGGCCGCGAGTCGATGGAGTCGCAGGTGATCCGCACCTACCTCGAGAACGTCGCCGAGCTGCCGTGGAGCACGCGGAGCGACGAGCAGCTCGACGTCCCGGAGGCCGCGCGGATCCTCGACGAGGACCACTACGGCCTCGGCGACGTGAAGGACCGCGTGCTCGAGTTCCTCGCCGTGCGCCAGCTCGGCGACGAGCGCCGAGGCGGCCGCGAACGCTCGAAGGACGCCGCGAAGGCCGAAGGGCACGAGAAGGAGCCGGGCAAGCGCCCCGGCAAGGGCCGGATCCTGCTCTTCGTCGGCCCGCCCGGCGTCGGCAAGACCTCGATCGCGAAGTCGATCGCCCGCGCGATGGGGCGCAAGTACGTCCGCATCTCGCTCGGCGGCGCGCGCGACGAGGCCGACATCCGCGGCCACCGGCGCACCTACGTCGGCGCGCATGCCCGGCCGCATCCTCCAGGGCATGAAGCAGGCCGGCACCAAGAACCCGGTCTTCCTGCTCGACGAGGTCGACAAGCTCGGCGTCTCGCTCCAGGGCGACCCGGCGGCGGCGCTGCTCGAGGTGCTCGACCCGGCGCAGAACGACTCGTTCACCGACCACTACCTCGGCGTGCCGTTCGACCTGTCGCGAGGTGCTGTTCATCGCCACCGCGAACTTCCTCCAGAACATCCCGGGCCCGCTGCTCGACCGGATGGAGGTCGTCGACTTCGCCGGCTACACCGAGCGCGAGAAGCTCGCAGATCGCGCAGCAGCTACCTGGTGCCGCGCCAGCTCGAGGAGAACGGCCTCGCCGCCGAGCAGCTCGACGCTCACCGACGACGCGATCGCGCGAGGTCATCACCGAGCTACACGCGCGAGGCCGGCGTGCGCCAGCTCGAGCGCGAGCTCGGCAGGCTCGCCCGCAAGGTCGCGCGCAGGATCGCCGCGCGCGAGATCGAGCGGGCCGAGATCGCGGTCCGAGCGACGTCGCGGCCGCTGCTCGGCCGGCCGCAGGTGCACCCCGAGAAGATGGCGGCGCGAGGACCAGGTCGGCGTGGCGACCGGCATGTACTACACGCCGGCCGGCGGCGACATCATGTTCGTCGAGGCCTCGCCCATGCGCGGCAAGGGCGAGCTGGTCCTCACCGGTCAGCTCGGCGACGTCATGAAGGAGTCGGCGCGCGCCGCGTGGACCTACGCGCGCTCGCACGCCGCCGCGCCTCGGGATCGACGACGAGGACGTTCGAGCGCGACGTCCACATCCACGTGCCGGCGGGCGCGATCCCGAAGGACGGGCCGTCGGCGGGCATCACGATGGCGACCGGCCGTCGTCTCGGCGCTCTCGCGCCGCGCCGGTGCGCCACGACATCGCGATGACCGGCGAGATCACGCTCTCGGGCCGCGTGCTGCCGATCGGCGGGCTCAAGGAGAAGGTGCTCGGCGCCGTGCGCGCGGGCATCACGCACATCGTGATCCCGCAAGGACAACGAGGCCGACCTCGAGGACCTGCCGAGCCGAAGTGCGCGACAGATCGAGGTCTCTCCGGTCGACGACCCTGGCCGAGGCGCTCGCGGTCACGCTGCGCGACGCCTCGCTCGAGAACGGCCGGCTGACCTACGCCGCCGGATCGGCGGCAGTCTCCGGCGACACGCCCCAGTAATCGGACGGGCGGGCGGAGGGGGGCGTGAGCCCCCCGCTGCCGCAGACCGCGCGCCGGCGCGGCCTACGAGGACCGGGCGAACTGGATGCTGGGGTCCTGGGTGACGTTGTCCACGGTGGCGCCGTAAACGACGGTCCCTCCGCCGTTGATCACGATCCGGATCGTTCCGTTGGGCGGCAGCGCCACGCCGAGCAGCGTCCCGGCCTCCTGCTGGAGGAAAGAGGAGGCGGGCATCGTCTTCGACGCGACCTTGATAATGGCTCCGCTGGCGTCGCGCACGGTGAACTGGACGGAGGCCGCCGAGGTCAGCGTCCGGAGGCCGATGTTGAAGCGGAACCGGTTCGGGTCGTCGGGCAGCACCAGGTAACCCGACTTGCCGTTGGTGATCACCCGGCCGCCGGTGCCGGTCTCGCTCGGGCTGATCGCCTCCTCGGTGAAGCCCGAAGTTCCGTGAGCGTCGGCGTCGTTGAAGACGCGCGTCACGATCACGGCGGGCGAGGACGAGGCCGAGGGCAGCAGGATGTCCAGGGTTCCCAGTCCCGCCTGCCCCATCGCGGGAAGAACATCGTCCCACGACACCGTCTGCTGGGCCGGGACGGAGAAGTCGAGGCCGGGGTCCGTCGAGGCCCCCGCGGTTCCGGTCGCGTGGTAGACGAACCGGCCGCTCATCGGGTTCGAGCCCGGATTGAAGATCTGCACGGAGGTCTTGAAGAAGGAGCCCCCGGAGCCGGGGGTCGAGCCGACCGCGGGGAGCACCCGGGCCAGCGGCAGCGCGGCGGTAGCCTCCTGCGACGCATCGACCTCCTGGGCCCGGCCGGACGACGCCAGGGCGAGGGCCGCAGACACGAACAGCAATACGAAACGACGCATGGAATCCTCCTCGGCGGTGGTGTGAAACAAAGAGGTTACAGTGCCGCTGCCTCCGGACGGCGTGAGCCAGATCACGTCGCATCGGAACCCGGACCCCGGCGGCACGTACTCACTCTCGCAATGCAGGGAGGAAATGTGAAGCTCGTCGAAACTCCAGCCCTGGTCGTCATGGCGGCGGCAGCGATCCTGGCGGGCGCGTGCGGGACGACGACGCCGGCGAGTCCGCCGCCGGCGGCCGCAGCGTCTCCGGCCGCGACCGCGGCCAAAGCCCCGCCCGCGGTGGCGCCGGCCCCGGCCGAGCCACCGGCTTCCGCTCCTCCGGCAGAGATCCGCGGCATCGATCCCGCCGGCCTCGACCGGTCCGTCTCGGCCTGCGTCGATCTCTACCAGTTCGGCAACGGCGGCTGGCTCGCGGCGAACCCCATCCCGCCCGACCAGTCCTACTGGGGCTCCATCAGCATCCTCTACGAACAGAACCGCGACCGGCTCCACGGCATCCTCGAAAAGGCCGCCGCGAGCCCGGCCGCCGCGGGGTCGGACGAGCGCAAGATCGGCGACTTCTGGGCGAGCTGCATGGACGAGGCCGCGATCGAGGCCGCCGGCGCCGCGCCGATTCAGCCCGAGCTCGCGCGCATCGACGGGATCGCGACACCCGCCGACCTCCAGGCCGAGATCGGACGGCTCCAGGCCCTCGGCGCCAACGCCGTCTTCCAGTTCACGGCGGAACAGGACCGCAAGGCCTCCACCGAGGTCATCGCGATCGCCGCGCAGGGAGGCCTCGGGCTTCCCGAGCGCGACTACTACCTGAAGACCGACGACGAGGCCAAGGCGCTGCGCGAGAAGTACCTCGCGCACGTCGCGCGGATGTTCGAGCTGCTCGGCGAGGACCCCGGCCGCGCCGCCGCGGACGCGAAGGCCGTGATGGCGATCGAGACGCGCCTGGCCGAGGCCTCGATGACGCCGGTCGAGCAGCGCGACTCGGAGAAGACGTACAACCGGATGGACGCGACGCGCCTGGCCGCGCTGACCCCCAACTTCTCGTGGAGCGCCTACTTCCGGCAGGCCGGAGTCGCGCCCGCGGCCGTCAACGTCGCGCAGCCGAAGTTCTTCGAGGCCGTCAGCAAGGAGATGCGGGCCACTCCGATCACCCGGTGGAAGCCGTACCTGCGCTGGACGGCCGTGAACGCGGCGGCCCCGAGCCTCTCGAAGGCCTTCGTGGACGCCGACTTCGAGTTCTACAGCAAGACGCTCCAGGGCACCCCCGAGAACGAGCCGCGCTGGAAGCGCTGCGTCGTCGCGACCGACACCGCGCTCGGCCAGGCGCTCGGCAAGGCGTTCGTGCGCGAGCATTTCCCACCCGAGGCGAAGGCCGCCGCCGACCGGATGGTCCAGAACCTGATCGGGGCGCTCGGCGACGACCTGCGGACCCTTCCCTGGATGAGCGAGGCCACCCGGCAGAAGGCCCTCCTGAAGCTCGCCACCTTCCGGCCCAAGATCGGCTACCCCGACGTGTGGCGCGACTATTCGTCGCTCTCGGTCGACCGCGGGCCGTACGTGTTGAACGTCCAGCGCGCGCGCGAGTACGAGTTCCACCGCCTGCTCTCGAAGATCGGCCGGCCCGTAGACCGCGAGGACTGGCAGATGACGCCGGCCGAGCTCAACGCGTACTACGACCCGCTCCTGAACGAAATCGTGTTTCCGGCGGGGATCCTGCAGCCTCCCCTCTTCGACCCGAAGGCGGACGACGCCGTGAACTACGGCGCGATGGGCAGCGTCATCGGCCACGAGCTGACGCACGGCTTCGACGACGAGGGCCGCAAGTTCGACGCCGCCGGGAACCTGAGCGACTGGTGGACGCCCGAGGATGCGGCGAACTACGAGGCGCGGGCGAAGTGCGTCGAGACCCAGTTCGACGGGTACGAGTTCGAGGGACAGCACGTCAACGGCAAGCTCGTCCTCGGCGAGTCGATCGCCGACCTCGGCGGCCTCGGGATCTCCTACCGCGCCTACCGCCGAACGCTCACGGGCCGCGCCGAGCCCGCGCCGATCGACGGTTTCACGGCCGACCAGCGCTTCTACCTGGGCTTTGCCCGCGTCTGGGGCGCGCACGTGCGGCCCCAGTTCGCCAGGCTCCTCATGAACACCAACCCGCACCCTCTCCCGCAGTTCCGGTCGATCGGAGCCCCGTCGAACCTGCCGTCCTTCGCTTCGGCCTTCTCCTGCAAGCCGGGCGACCCGATGGTGCGCAAGGACATCTGCCAGATCTGGTAAACGTCGCGGGGGCACGTCGCCGCGCGCGTCGGTGGCCTCGCCCTTGGGCGCACCGCGCTGCGCTCGCCAGGCTCGACCGCGGCTGGCCACCTCGCTTCCGCTCGCTCCCGCGGCGCGAGGCGTCCTCCGCTGCGCTCGCGGAGATTCCTCGCGCCGCGGACGGATGTTTCCGTCGGCTGAGGCCTAGCGCCCACGGATTCGAAGAGCGTGCCGTCCGCGCTCGCGCAGATAGACTTCGGCAATGAGCTTCCCCCACGTCCGGAGGAAGAGCTCGACGGCGAAGGGCTGGAGCTGCCGACCCGCTTCAGCGGGGGCCTGCCGGGCGGCAAGCCCGGCATCGACCTCGCCGAGCTCGAGAGCATGCCCGCTCCGGCGGAGCGGGTGCCGATCACGTGCATCGACTACGGTCCCGACCGCGTCGAGACCCGCCACGTCACCGACTTCGAGGCGTTCATCCAGAGCCGCCGCGAGCCGTGGGTGAAGGTGCGCTGGATCAACGTCGACGGGCTGAGCGATCCGCGCGCGATCCGCGCGCTCGCGATCAAGTACGGCCTGCACCCGCTGGCGATCGAGGACGTCATGCAGCTCGGCCAGCGGCCCAAGCTCGAGCCCTACCTGGCGCAGGGCGAGCGGCCGCCCCACCTCTTCCTGATCGTGCGCATGCTCCAGCACACGAAGGCGGGCCTCGAGAGCGAGCAGATCAGCATGTTCGTGGGTCGCGGGCTCGTCATCACGATCCAGGAGGCGCCCGGCGACATCTGGGACCCGATCCGGGCCCGCATCGAGAAGCCGGCCTCGCGCCTGCGCGAGCTCGACGCGAGCTACCTCGCCTACACCCTGATCGATGCGATCGTCGACCACTGCTTCCCGGTCCTCGAGCACTACGGCGACCGCCTCGAGGAGCTCGAGGACCTCGTCCTCGACCGCCCCGACCGCAACACCATTCACGAGGTCCACGCCGTCAAGCGCGAGCTCCTGCTCCTGCGGCGGGCGATCTGGCCGATGCGCGAGGTCGTCAACGGGATGCAGCGCGAGCCGCACGAGTGCATGAGCGAGACGACGCGGACCTATCTCCGCGACGTCTACGACCACCTCATCCAGATCATGGACATCATCGAGACCTACCGCGAGGTGGGCACGAGCCTCACCGAGACCTACATGACCTCGATGTCCAACCGGATGTCCGAGGTCATGAAGGTGCTGACGATCATCGGAACCATCTTCATCCCGCTCACGTTTCTCGCCGGCGTGTACGGCATGAACATGCACATTCCCGAGAACCAGTGGCCGGGGTCCTACCCCTTCTTCTGGGGCGTCTGCCTCGTGGTCGCGGGCGGGATGATGATCTGGTTCCGGAGGCGCGGCTGGCTGTGAGGCGGCTCGGACGGGTCCTCGCCTGGCTCGTCGCCGGAGCGCCGGCGCTTTTCGCCGCCGACGCTCCCGGCAAGTGGACGCCCGCCGACATGCTGAAGTACCGGCTCGTCTCCGACGTCCGGGTGTCCCCCGACGGCGCGCGCGTGGCCTGGGTCGTCCGCGAGTCGGTCCTGGAGCCCGAGAAGAGCGAGTACCGCACGCAGATCTGGCTCGCCGACTCGAATGGGCGCCGGTCCTGGCAGGCCACGTTCGGCGACACGTCCGCCTCGCGCCCGCGCTGGTCGCCCGACGGCGCCTGGCTCGCGTTTCTCTCCAAGCGCGGTGGCAAGACGGTCAACGTGTGGAGGCTGCCCCTCTCGGGAGGCGAGGCCGAGCGCCTGACCGACGCCCCCGACGACGTGACGCAGGCCGCCTGGTCGCCCGACGGGAAGTGGATGGCGTACGTCGCCGCCGACGGGCCCGATCCCGAGCGCGAGCGACGCGAGAAGGAGAAGGACGATGCCCGGGTCGTCGACGGGGACGACCGCCCCGGCCGGCTCTGGCTGATCCAGACGGCGCAGGACGCGAGCGGCAAGCGCGAAGGACGCAAGCTCCTGTCGACGGGATTCTCCGTCGGCGGGGCGCCGGGGCCGGGCGAAGACGACGCGATCGACTGGTCGCCGGACGGGAAGACGATCGCGATCGCGCACACGCCCCGTCCCGTCGCCGACGCCTGGCCGGCCTCGGACATCTCGCTCGTCGACGCCGCGACCGGCGCGATGCGGCCGTTCGCCGCGACCGGCGCCTCGGAGACCTCGCCGCGCTTCTCGCCGGACGGCCGGTGGCTCGCCTACCTCGCGACCGACGATCCGCCGCGCTGGGCGCACCGGCTCAACATCCGCCTGGCGCCGCTCGACGGCGGACCGGCGCGCACGCTGCCGCCGTCCTTCGACGAGTCGCCGGAGCTCGCGGGATGGTCGGCCGACTCCCGCACGATCTGGTTCTCCGAGTCGCGCGGCGTTTCCGACGTGGTCTACGCCCAGGACGTCGGGAGCGGCGCGATCCGCGCGGCGACCGGGAACGGCGCCGTCGCCAACGGCGCCAGCGTCAACGCGCGAGGAACGTGGATCGGCTTCGTGCGCCAGACGGCCACGGATCCGAGCGAGGCCTGGGCGAGCGCGCTCTCGCCCTTCGCGCCCGTCCGCGTCTCCGACGCGAACGCGGGCCGGCCCGGGCACCCGATCGGGCAGACGCGGGTGATCGACTGGACGGGCGATCTCGGCCAGCGGATCGAGGGCCTCCTGACGCTGCCGGTCGGCTACGTGCCCGGCCGGCGATACCCGTTGCTGCTCGTCATCCACGGCGGTCCGGCCGGCGTCTTCAAGCTCACCTACGCGGCCGCGCCGAGCCCGTACCCGACGGCCGTCTTCGCCGCGGAGGGCTACGCCGTCCTGCGCGCGAACCCGCGCGGCTCCTCCGGCTACGGCACCCCGTTCCGGCGCGCGAACGAGAACGACTGGGGCGGAGGCGACTATCGCGACCTCATGGCCGGCGTCGACGCGGTCGTCGCGATGGGGATCGCCGATCCCGACCGGCTCGGGGTCCTCGGGTGGAGCTACGGCGGGTTCATGACCTCGTGGATCATCACGCAGACCGACCGCTTCCACGCCGCGTCGATCGGCGCGCCCGTGACGGACCTCGTGTCCTTCACCGGAACGGCCGACATTCCGTCCTTCCTGCCGAGCTACTTCGGCGGGGAGTTCTGGGAGCCCGGCCTCCTCGAGGTCTACCGGACGCACTCCCCCATGGCCCACGTCGGCAACGCGAGCACGCCGTCGATCATCCAGCACGGCGAGTCCGACGTCCGCGTTCCGATCTCCCAGGGTTACGAGCTCTACAACGCGTTGAAACGACAGGGCGTGCCGGTGACGATGGTCACCTACCCCCGCCAGCCCCACGGCGTCCGCGAGCCCCGGCTCGTGCTCGACCTCGCCGAGCGCAACCTGGCCTGGATGGCCCGGTGGCTGGCGGCGACCGCGGCCCCGTCGACCCCTCCGGCCCCGTGACATAATCCGCGGTTCTCCGGGGCCGGGCCCCCATCAAAAAAGCGAAGGATCCGTCATGAAACGCATTGGCATTCTCTTCGGCCAGGAACGCTCTTTTCCCGCGGCCCTGTGCGAGCGCATCAACCGCGAGGGCCCGGACGTGGTCGCCGAGCCCGTCGTCGTCGGGGGAATCAGCCTCGACAGCCCGCGCCGCTACGACCTGATCCTCGACCGGATCAGCCAGGACATCCCCTTCTACCGCGCGATCCTCAAGAAGGCCGTGGCCGACGGGACGATCGTCGTCAACAACCCGTTCTGGTGGTCGGCCGACGACAAGTTCTTCAACAACGTCCTCGCGCGCCGGCTCGGCGTCGCGGTGCCGAAGACGGTGATCCTGCCCTCGAACCAGCATCCGCCCGACACGACCGGCGAGTCGATGTCGAACCTCGTCTTCCCGCTCGAGTGGGACGAGATCTTCCAGTACATCGGCTTTCCCGCCTACTTCAAGCCGTACTCCGGCGGCGGCTGGAAGAGCGTCTACCGCGTGACCAATCCCCGACGAGTTCTTCGCGGCCTACCAGGAGACCGGGCAGACCGTCATGACGCTCCAGGAGGAGATCGTCTTCGACCAGTACTTCCGCTGCTACGCGATCGGCCGCAAGTACGTCCACATCATGCTGTACGACCCGAAGCGGCCGCACCACGAGCGCTACGTCAAGGGCGGGCCGCCCATCGATCCGGCGATGTACGAGCGCATCCACGCCGACAGCCTCAAGCTGATGAACGCCCTCGGCTACGACTTCTGCACGCTCGAGTTCGCCGTGCGCGACGGAATCCCGTACGCCATCGACTTCCTGAACCCGGCGCCGGACGCGGCCGTCGAGTCCGTCGGGCCCGAGAACTTCGCCTGGGTCGTCGAGCACGCCGCGAAGTGGCTGATCGAGCGCGTGCAGCAGCCCGCCGAGCCGCTGACCGAGTACCGCTGGAACAGGTTCCTCGAGGGGGACGACGCCGTGACGGTGGCGAAGAAGTCCGTCGGCCGGCCGAGGAAGCCTGCGGCCCCGCGCGACCCCTCCGCGTCCGCCCCGCGGGGCCCGCGCCGGGAGGCCTGAGGCGTCGATGGAAGCCCCGGCCTTCACCCTCGGCGTCGAGGAGGAGTTCCAGATCATCGACCCCGAGACGCGGGAGCTGCGCTCGCACGTCCAGCAGATCCTCGACGAGGGCAAGCTCGTCCTCAAGGAGCGGGTCAAGCCCGAGATGCACCAGTCGGTCGTCGAGATCGGCACCGGCATCTGCAAGAACATCGCCGAGGTCCGGCAGGACGTCGGCGAGATGCGCGACCGAGATCATCCGCCTCGCCGCAAGCAACGGCATGCGCGTCGCCGCCGCCGGCACGCACCCCTTCTCCGACTGGGCCGACCAGAAGATCTTCCCCGACCCGCGCTACGACGAGGTCGTCGAGGAGATGCAGGACGCTCGCGCGCGCGAACCTCATCTTCGGCCTGCACGTCCACGTCGGCATCAAGGACCGCGAGCTCGCGATCCAGATCATGAACGAGGCGCTTACTTCCTGCCGCACCTGCTCGCGCTCTCGACGAACTCGCCGTTCTGGCTCGGCCGCAACACCGGCCTGAAGAGCTACCGCACGAAGATCTTCGAGCGCTTCCCGCGCACCGGCATCCCCGAGTACTTCGAGTCGCTCGGCCGAGTTCGAGAGCTATCGTCGACCTGCTCGTCAAGACCGACTGCATCGACAACGGCAAGAAGATCTGGTGGGACGTCCGCCCGCATCCGTTCTTCGAGCACGATCGAGTTCCGCATCTGCGACATGCCGATGCGGCTCGACGAGACCGTGCGCTCGCGGCGCTCATCCAGGCGATCTGCGTCAAGCTCTACAAGCTGCGCCAGCAGAACCTGGGGTTCCGGCGCTACCGGCGCGCCCTGATCGACGAGAACAAGTGGCGCGCCGTGCGCTACGGGATCGACGGCAAGCTGATCGACTTCGGCAAGGAGGTCGAGGTCCCCGTCCCGCGACCTGATCGCCGAGCTGCTCGAGTTCGTCGACGACGTCGTCGACGAGCTCGGCTCTCGCCGGGAGATCTTCGAAGGGGTAAACTGGATCCTCAAGAATGGATCGGGAGCCGACCGGCAGCTCAAGGTGTACGACGCCACCGGCGGCGACCTCAAGAAAGTCGTTGATTACATCTGCGAGGAGACGACCTACGGCCTTCCCGTCGAGGCCCCGGTCAACCAGGCGGCGTCCCGCTGACGTCCGGCCGGTCTTCCCGCCAGGAGAACGAGTTCACGATGTTGCATGAGACGGGAACCTTGACCGCCTACGCCGAGGATCTGATCCCCGGGGCCCGCAACGCCATCCGCACCTGCCTGCGCGTGCAGCCCTCCGAACGGGTGGTGATCGTCACCGACCGCGAGACCGAAGAGATCGCCGCGAGCCTCGCCGACCAGGTGCGCGAGGTCGGCGCGCCGAGCGAGACCCACATCATGGAGGACTACGGGCCGAGGCCCATGCTCGAGCTCCCGCCGACGATCCAGTCGGCCCTCGAGCGCGCGGACGTTTCGATCTACGCCGGCCAGCCCAAGCAAGGCGAGCTCGCCTTCCGGCGGGCGCTGACCGGGATCATCGACCGCCGGCAGATCCGGCACGCGCACATGGTGTCGATCTCCCATCGGATCATGATCGAGGCGATGCGGGCCAACTTCGACGAGGTCGACGCGATCTCGTGCCGCGTTCTCGAGCGCGCGAAGAAGGCGACGAAGATCGTCGCGACTTCGCCCGCCGGCTCGCGCCTCGAGGCGACCTTCGACCCGTCCATCAAGTGGCTCAAGACCTCGGGCATCATCTCGACCGCCAAGTGGGGCAACCTCCCGGGCGGCGAGGTCTTGACGGCCCCCGCGCGCGTCGACGGCGTGTACGTGGCCGACGGCGTCGTCGGCGACTACCTCTGCGCCCGCTACGGCGACCTCCAGAACAACCCGCTCGCGGTCACGATCGAGAACAGCCGCATCGTCGACGTCGCGTGCGACAACGCCGCCCTCGTCGCCGACTTCCTGGCCTACACGGCGACCGACGAGAACTCCAACCGCGTCGGCGAGTTCGCCATGGGAACCAACATCGCGGTCTTCGACGTCATCGGCAACATCCTCCAGGACGAGAAGCTCCCCACGCTCCACGTCGCGTTCGGCCATCCGTACGCCGAGCACACCGGCGCGAAGTGGAGGAGCACCACCCACATCGACATCGTGGGCCGCCGGTTCGACATCTGGTGCGACGACGACCAGATCATGGCGGACGGGAAGTACCTGATCTGAGCTCGGCCTCTCGCCGGCCCCCTCTCGCGGGCAGGCCGACGAGAGTGGGGCCAGCCAGGAAGCCGTAAGCCAGACCCGTCATCCCGTACCCCGGCGATGTCGCGCCGGGGCGAGCACCGGGGCGGGAGCCGCACGTCCGGGTTCACTCGTCATCATGATCGTGCGCGCTGCGGGTACGAAGGAACCCATGAGTGACGCCGGCTTCGTCGTTGAACGATCCGACGACCTGGCCCAGGTTGTTGATGTCTTGAGCGATGGTGACGCTGGCGCCCGGGTAGTCGATGCTCTCGAATCCACTACGCGTCAAGACGTACCCGTGTGACGACGTGGGATCCTGTCCGAGAGCCGGAAACCAGGTACCGACGATCTGGCCGAGGACGTTGATCTTGTTTGCCGTCGTGAAGCTCGAGCCCGGGTACTCGATGGGCGTGAAGCGTCCCTTCTGCAGGAGGTAACCGCGCGTGACGCCGTCGGCGCTGTCCCAGGTCCCGACGATCTGCCTGCGGACGTTGATGCCTTCGGCCGTAGTGGAGACGGACTCCGGATGCTCGATGACCTCATAGCGGCCTCCCGCGTAGAGGAAGGCTTCGAAGACGCCGTCGTCATCGATGTAGATTCCGACGATGCGCCCGAGGTCGTCGATACCCTGGGCGGACGTCTGACTCGCGCCGGGGAATTCGATGGGCGTGAAGCGGCCGTTCCGAAGGAGGAAGCCATGATAGAGGCCATCCTCGTCGATGTAGTCGCCCACGACGGCGCCGAGATTGTTGACGTCCGAGGCGGTCGTCTGCGTGGCGCCCGGCGCGTCGATGATCGAGTAGGCGCCGCGCCGAAGCAGGAAGCCGCTGCCGTGCAGGTTCTGATCTTCGCAGTAGCCGACGATGGTGCCAAAATCGTTGGTGCCGAGAGCCTCGGTCTGGGAGGAGTTCGGGCAGTCGATCTGGGTGAAGGTCTGGGCTCTTCCGGGTACGGCGAGAGCCAGGGAGAGCAGCGTGGCCGCGACCGCCATGGGCAGATGCGCGGGCCGGCCGGCGTTCGGTTCCGGTCGCGCGCCATGAGTGTGGTTCATTGGAATCCTCCTCGTGCTGTTCCTTCGTGAATCGGTTCGTTTCGTCGAAAGCGAATTCGTCGACGCGCCTCCCGCCGCCTCGTTCGGGTAATCTGAAGCAGCGAGGAGGCGCCGGTACGGAGGCGGGCGTGAGATCTTTGCGAGATATCGGCTCTCCGCGGGCCGTCGGCCGTGCGGGGTAGGATCCCCGCAGCAGCAGGAACTCTGTTGACACTGACCGCCGGCTCGCGGCTCGGGCTTTGATCCTCGGCGCCGGAGGAATGGGCGAGGTCCATCGGGCCCGCGATCCCAAGCTTTCGCGCGACGTCGCGATCAAGGTTCTGCGGAAGCGACTAACCGTGTCGCGGCGGAAGGCAGCACCCGCGTAATATCCCCGCAGCGACCCGAACGATGAAGCTCCCTCGCGGTGGGTTCCCCTGGCCTCAGCCCTTCCGCTCGGTCCGCGTCGTTCCAGGCGACAGCGTCCGGAAGACCATCGTCTCCGGCCCGACCCGCAGCTCGTCGCCGTCGGCGAGCACGGTCTTGCGCGCGAGCTTCTTTCCGCCGAGAAACGTCCCGTTCTTGCTGCCGAGGTCCTCGAGCGTCGCCTTGCCCCCGGCGACCTGGATCGAGGCGTGCCGGCGCGACACGGACGGGTGGTCGATCCATAGCGCGGCGTCGGGGTCCCGGCCCAGGACGTTCTCGCCCTCGACGAGCTGGACCTCGCGGCCCTCGAGGACCAGGCGGAATCGCGGCCGGGGACGGACGTCGCCCTCGTCCCGGGCGGAACGGACGGGCCGATCCGCGGCCGGGCGCACCTTCTCCTCCCACCGGTAGCCCTCGCGCCGGATCGTGCGGATGAAGTCCGCGCCGTCCTTCCCGAGCGCCTTACGCAGCTCCGTGACCTGAAACCGGACCGCGTCGTCGGTCACGGCGACGTCCGGCCACACGGCCGCGACGATCTCGTCGCGCGTCAGGAGCCGCCCGGGGTTGTGCAGGAACAACAACAGGAGCTCGCGGCTCTTGTGGGTCAACGGGATCTCCGCCCCGTCGTTGAGCAGCCCGCGGCTGACGGGGTCGTAGAGGAAGGAGCCGAACCGATATGCCATGCGGGCCGAGATCTCACGGAGGATCTTATCTCCGCCTCCGGTCTCGCAGGCCTCTCCCGCGCGAAACTGCGAACCGGCTTTTTCGAGCGCGGTTGCGGCCGCCAGGAGCCGTTCCCCGGCGGCCGCCCTTTTTTCCGTCGCTGCGCTTGCGAGGAGGTCTGCGCTCTACGGGCGCACCGGCTCGCGGCTCGCCTGTGGGCTCGACCGCGAGCCTGACCTCCTCGCCGCGCTTCGCTCCCGCGGCGCGGGCCTCCTCCCTCCCTTCGGTCGGGAGACTTTCCGTGCCGCGAGCTGCAGGGAAAGTGCCGCGATAATAGGGACAACTTGACCCTTCTCGCAGGAACCAGGCTCGGGCCTTACGAGATCCTCGCGCCGATCGGGGCGGGCGGCATGGGCGAGGTGTACAAGGCGCGGGACACGCGGCTCGAGCGGACCGTCGCGGTGAAGGTGCTGCCGCCGCACCTGGCGTCGTCGCCGGAGGGGCGGCAGCGCTTCGAGCGCGAGGCGAAGACGATCTCGCAGTTCTCGCATCCCGCACATCTGCGCGCTCTACGACGTCGGCCGCGAGGGCGAGACCGCAGTACCTCGTCATGGAATACCTCGAGGGCGAGACGCTGTCGGAGCGGCTCGCCCGGGGGCCGCTCGCGCTCGACCAGACGCTTCGGTACGGCGAGGAGATCGCGGATGCCCTCGACAAGGCGCACCGCCAGGGCATCGTGCACCGGGACCTGAAGCCCGGCAACGTCATGCTGACGAAGTCGGGCGTCAAGCTCCTCGACTTCGGCCTGGCGAAGGCGGTCGAGCCGCCCGGCGCGCCGGACAGCCAGACGGCCCTCCCGACGCAGGCGAACCTCACGCAGGAGGGGACGATCCTCGGGACGTTCCAGTACATGGCGCCGGAGCAGCTCGAGGGCAAGGACGCCGACGCGCGGACGCGACATCTTCGCGCTCGGCGCCGTCCTGTACGAGATGGCGACCGGGAAGAAGGCGTTCCCGGCGGGAAGCCAGGCCTCGCTCATCACCGCGATCATGTCGAGCGACCCGGCGCCGATCTCCGCCGTCCAGCCGACCTCGCCCGCGGCGCTCGACCGCGATCGTCCGGACCTGCCTCGCCAAGGACCCCGAGGAGCGCTGGCAGTCCGCGCACGACATCGGCAGCGAGCTCAAGTGGATCCGGGAGGGCTCGGGCGCGGCGGCGGCTGTCTCCGGTCCCGCGCCGAAGGAAAGGCGAACGGATCGCCTGGGCAGTCGCGGCGCTGGCGCTTCTCGCGGCCGCGACGGCCGCGTCTGGGGCCGCCGCGAGCCGGCGCCGGCGAGCGTCGTCCTCGCGCTCCCGCCGCCGCCGGGCCATCGATTCGACTTCGACGCCGTGCTGTCGCCGGACGGACGCGCGGCAACCTTTGTGGCCTCCGGCAACCGGGGCGGGGGCGGTCTGGGTGCGCCGCCTCGACGAGCTCCAGGCGCATCAGCTCGAGGGAACGGAATCGGCGCGATACCCGTTCTGGTCGCCGGACGGCCGCTCGATCGCATTTTTCCAGGGCACCAAGTTGCGGCGCATCGACGCCGAGGGCGGGGCGATCCAGACGATCTGCGAAGCGGGTGGCTCGGGCTTCGGCGGGTCCTGGAACGCCGACGGAACCATTGTCTTCGCGCCGACGTTCGCCGCCGGCCTCAAGAGCGTGGCGGCTTCGGGAGGAACGCCGGTCGAGGCGACCGAGCTCGACCTCGCGCGCGGGGACGCCACCCACTGTTTCCCGGGCTGGCTGCCCGGAGGACGTCGGTTCGTCTTCGTCGCCCGCAACGTCGACCCGGAGAAGACGGCGATGGTCGTTGGAGACCTCGATTCGCGGCAGACGCGCGTGCTCGGCCGCACGGATTCGGCGGTGGCCTGGTCGGCGACCGGACACCTGCTCTTCGCCCGCGAAGGAACGCTCTTCGCCCAGCCGTTCGACCCCCGGCGACTGGAGTTCCAGGGCGAGCCGGTGGCCGTCGTCCGGGACGTCCGATTCTCGACGGACAACAACGCCGGTTCGTGGTCGGTGGCCGCCGGCACCCTGACCTACCGCATCTGGCCCCACGATCGAGATCTCGTCTGGGTGGACCGCCAGGGAGCGGTCGCGGGAGCGCTCGGACCGCCCGCCGACTACAACGACCTCGCCATCTCGCCCGACGGACGCCGCGTCGCCTTATCGAAGCGCGACGCCGCACGCGGCCAGAACCTGGACGTCTGGGTCATGGACGTCGAGCGCGGGGCCGCGACCCGGATCACCACCGAACGCTCGGACGAGTTCAGCCCGGCCTGGCTTCCCGACTCGAGCGCGCTCGTTTACGCCTCCGACCGCAAAGGCCCGTACGACCTGTACCGCCGCCCCGCCGACGGGGGCGCGGAAACCACGGTCCTCGCGACGAAATGGGACAAGCTCGGCGCCAACGTCTCCCCCGACGGCTCGCTTCTCGCCTTCATCGGTTCCCCGAGCCAGCGCGACGAAGACGTCTGGCTCCTGCCGCTTTCCGGAGGGGCCGAGCCCAGGGCATTCGTCGCCACCGAGGGGTTCGTGGAGAGCGGCGCCCGATTCTCCCCCGACGGCCGCTCGATCGCCTTCACGTCGACGGAGACCGGGCACCCGGAGGTCTACGTCTCGGCGGTCGCCGGAGGCCCCAAGCGTATGGCATCCTCCGGCGTCGGCCACAGCCCCGTCTGGCGGCGCGACGGCCGGGAGCTCTTCTACGTCGACGGCGACGGCCGGCTCGTCGCCGTCTCCGTGACGCCTTCGGCCTCCGGAGTGTCCTTCGGGACGCCCCAGCCGCTCTTCGTTCTCGGCGCCGCCGAAGCCGCCGCGTTCTCGCCCGAGGTCTACGACGCCTCCCCCGACGGCCGGCGCTTCCTCGTGGTCCGCCAGAAGGCCGGCGTGGAGTCCGGAACACTCGTCCGCCTGCACTGGACCTCTTTGCTCAAGACGAAGTAGCAGGATTCGGTAGACTCGCGGCCGATGATCCCGGAGCTTCGCCGCGCGTACAACGCCGCGTTCACCCAGGACGCGCTACCGCGAATACGCGCGGCGCCTGGAGGCGCGCGGCGGGATGGCGATCCCGTTCCGCCTGGCCGAGACGCCGGCCTTTCTCCCGCCGGAGCTGCGCGACAAGATGGTCGAGGCCTCCCTCGAGATCTTCCGGCAGCTCTCGACCCCGGCGGCGCTCCACCGGTCTCTCGCCGCCGTGCCGCGAGAGCTCGACGTGCCGGGCTGCGACGAGCTCCCCGTCTTTGCGGTCACCGACTTCGCCGTGGCTCGCGAGACCGGCGGGCGGCTCGTCCCGAGGCTGATCGAGCTCCAGGCCTTCCCGACGCTCTATGCCTTCCAGGTCGCGCAGTGCGAGGAGCTCGCGCGCCTCTGCCCCGGCGGCGAGAAGCTCGACTGGTACCTCTCGGGCCTCGACACGCCGGGCTACAAGCGGATCGTCGGCGAGGCAATCCTCTCGGGCCTGCCGCCGGAGGAAGTCATCCTCCTCGACCTCGATCCTCCGCACCAGAAGACCGCCATCGACTTCGCGTTCACCGAGCAGTTCTGGGGGGTCAGGGCCCTCGACCCGTCCGCAGATCGAGAAACGCGGCCGAGAGCTCTGGTACCGGCGCGACGGCAAGCCGACGCGCATCCGCCGGATCTACAACCGCCTCATCTTCGACGAGCTCGAGGCGAGCGGCGCGAAGCTGCCCTTCGACCTGACCTCGCGCCTCGACGTCTCCTGGGCGGGGCATCCCAACTGGTACTTCCGGTGGAGCAAGCACTGCCTGCCGGAGCTCCATCACCCGACCGTCCCCGAGTCGTTCTTCCTGTCGGACCTGCCGGCCGTGCCGAAGGATCTCGAGAACTGGGTCCTGAAGCCGCTCTTCTCCTTCGCCGGCTCGGGCGTCAAGGTCGAGGTCACGCCCGCGGACGTCGCGGCCGTACCGGCGGACCAGCGCGCCTCGACGCTCCTGATGAGGAAGATCGAGTACGCGCCCGCGATCGCCACGGCGGACGGGAACTTCTCGAAGGTCGAGGTGCGCGTGATGTTCGTCTGGCGGGAAGGACAGCCCTTCCCAGTCACGACGCTCGCCCGTCTCTCGCAGGGCAAGATGATGGGCGTCAACTACAACAAGGACAGGACCTGGGTAGGTTCCTCCGGGAACCTCTGGCCGACGTAGAATTCCGCCAGCTTCATGACCATCGCGCCCGGACGAGGCTGGGCCCCTACGAGATCCTGTCGCCGATCGGCGCAGGGGGGATGGGCGAGGCTACCGTCGCTCCGCTTGCTCGAGGTCTGGCTTCGCCACCGGCGTGCGGCTCGCCCAGGGGCTCGACCGCGCGCCTGACCTCCTCGCTGCGCTTCGCTCCCGCGGCGCGAACTCCTCCCTCGCTTCGCTCGGGAGACTATTCGCGCCGCGAGCAACAGGGAGCGTGAGGTCAACGTGAGAAGTCGGCGGGCATGAGTCTCATCGCAGGTACGAGGCTGGGCCCCTACGAGATCCTGTCGCCGATCGGCGCAGGGGGGATGGGCGAGGTCTACCGCGCGAAGGACACGAAGCTCGACCGCGAGGTCGCCGTCAAGGTGCTCCCGGAGGCGACCGCCGCGGACCCGGGCGCCCTCGCCCGCTTCGAGCGCGAGGCGAAGGCCGTCGCGGCGCTGTCGCACCCGAACATCCTCGCCATCCACGACTTCGGGACCTCCGGCGGCGTCACCTACGCCGTCACCGAGCTGCTCTCGGGCGACACCCTGCGCCAGCGGCTCGACCGCGGGCCGATCCCCGCGCGCCGGGCCGCGGAGATTGGACGCGAGATCGCGCTCGGCCTCGCGGCCGCCCACGAGAGGGGCATCGTTCACCGGGACCTGAAGCCCGAGAACCTGTTCCTGACGAAGGACGGCGTCGTCAAGATCCTGGACTTCGGTCTCGCGCGACAGATTCGCGCCTCGCGGGATCCCGGCAACCCCACGCTCACCGATCACAGCGAGATCGGCTCCGTCGTCGGAACCGTCGGCTACATGTCCCCCGAGCAGGTCCGCGGCGAGCCCGCCGACCATCGCTCCGACATCTTCTCCTTCGGGGCCGTCCTCCACGAAATGCTCTCCGGCAGGCGTGCGTTCAAGGGCGAGACCTCCGTCGAGACGATGAACGCGATCCTGCGGGAGGAGCCCTCGCTTCTGTCGCAGAGCGGGCGCCAGGTCCCGCCGGCCCTCGAGCGCGTCGTCACGCACTGCCTCGAGAAGGCGCCCGGCGACCGCTTCCAGTCCGCGCGCGATCTCGCCTTCGACCTCGGGGCCCTGTCGGCCGTCACGCCCGCGCCGGAGGCGCGCCGGATCTCGCCGCGTCGCCGATCGTTGCGACGGGTCGCTGCGACCGTTGCGGCCGCTGCCCTGGCGGGAGTTCTCTTCTGGTCGGGCGTCCGATTCGGCCCCGAGCTTTCGAAGACGCCGGAGCCGACGTTTCGCCGCCTGACCTCTCGCCGCGGCAACGTGCTGTCGGCGCGATTCACGCCCGACGGAAAGACCGTGGTGTACAGCGCGGCCTGGGAGGGCAAGCCCGCGGAGATCTTCTCCGTCCGGACGGACACGGTCGAGTCGACGTCACTGGGAATCGAGAAGGCGATGGTCCTGTCCATCTCTCACCAGGGAGAGCTCGCCATCCTCAAGAAGAACGGCAACCTTCGCAACTCGCTCGGCATGGGGACACTGGCCCAACTTCCTCTCGGCGGCGATGCCCCGAAGGAATTGCTTCAGGACGTGTTCGCGGCGGATTGGGCGCCCGACGGCCGGGAGCTGGCGATCGTTCGAGCCGTCGGAGGCAAGGAGCAGTTGGAATACCCGATTGGCCGTGTCCTGATGGAGTCCTTCATTCTCGAGCGGTCCATGCGCGTTTCTCCGGACGGCGCGTGGGTCGCGACTGTCGAGGGTAGCGAAACCGGCTTTCAGCTCGTGGCCTTCGACCGGAACGGGGGCAAACGGACGCTGGCCAGCCACCTGGCGGGCATCCAAGGCTACGATTGGTCCCCCAAGGCCGGCGAGCTTCTCTTCGTCGGAGGCGCCACAGATGAATCCATGGCGCTTCGCGCGGCAAACCTCTCCGGCCGACAGCGGGTGCTGATGCCCGCCGTCGGATCGAGCCTCGTTCTCCATGACGTCTCCCCCGACGGGCGAATCCTGCTCGAGCGAGCCTCGCGGCGCAAAGGATCGTCCTGCTTCCGGGCCGGCGAGCCCGGCGAGCGGGACATCTCCTGGGGCACCGACTCGGAGCTTCGGGATGTTTCCAACGACGGCCGAACCCTCCTCTTCGGCCACTACAACGAGGGCCGGACGAACGCCGAGGTCGCCTACCTGCGGCACTGTGACGGATCCGCGCCCATTCGGCTGGGCGAGGGAGCTCCCGTTGCCCTTTTGCCGGACGGGGGCCTCGTCGTTCGGGGAACGGATCTCTGGATGCTATCCGCGGGACCGGGCTCCCCGAAGAAGATCCCTCTCGGCGAGCTCAAGGCGTCCCTCGCACAACTCGTGCCCGGCGGCAAGCGGATCGTGATCTGGCGCCTGGGCGCGAGTGGAGAGGCTGAGTTGTTCGTCGCCGAGCTCGATGGAGGTTCCCCCCGGCCGGTGCGCATGCCGAACTTCCGCGGCGAAGGAGTCGCCTACTCGCCGGACGGAGAGCTCATGGCCTATGACGCCACGGACGGAAGCCTGATGGCGGCTTCCCTGTCGGGCGGCGACGCGCGTCCGCTCCCGGGTCCTCCCGTGGGCCGGGACGATCAGCTCGTGACCTGGAGCGCCGACGGGCGCTTCCTCTTCCTGGTCCGAGTCCGATTCGGCATACCCGGCAGCTTTCTCCGACGCGAAATCTCGACCGGGAAGACGTCGAGCTGGCTGGAATTCCAGCCGGCGGATCTGATCGGAGTGACGAGACTGTGGTCCGCCATGATCACGCCGGACGGGCGCTCCTACGCCTACAGTTACGAGCGCGTCGAGGCTTCCGACCTCTTCGTCGTGGACGGATTGAAATAGGCGAAGCCCCCGCTCCCGCCTCGTTTCGATCGCAGTAGCATGGAGGCAACCGAACCCGCGACCGTCGCCTGCCAGGAGGGATCGTTGCTCATGCCCAGGGCCGTCCCCGTAATCGTTCTCGTCCTGGCCGCGACCGTCGCCGTCGCGGGCGCACTGGTCGCTCAGTCGAACACCGGCGCCGTCTACGGCCGGGTCACCGACGAGCACGGTTCTCCGATCGCCGGCGGCACGGCGACCCTCACCGGCCCGGCGGCGCCTCAAACGGCAACGGTCGACGCGCAGGGACTGTTTCACTTCCTCCAGGTGCCGCCCGACACCTACTCCCTCGCCGTGTCCGTTCCAGGCTTCGCCACGCTCACGCGGCAGGAGGTGGCCGTCGCCGTCGGCCGCAACGTCCACGTCGACTTCCCGCTGCAGCCGGCGGGCGTCCGGGAGGACGTCACGGTCCGGGGGGACACGTCCCTGGTCGACCGCCGCAAAGTCGCGACCGGGGAGAGCTTCTCGGGCAGGCAGCTCACGGAGGTGCCGACGTCGCGCGACGTCTGGTCGCTCGTCCAGCAGGTCCCCGGTGTGCAGCTCGACACGGTCAACGTCGCGGGAAGCGCCAGCGCCGACCTCAGCGGTCCGCGTTTCGCGAGCCGCGGGTCCGGCAACGTCACCTATGCGATCGACGGTGCCACCGTGACGAACAACACCTATGGCTTCGCCCTCCAGCGGCAAAACGGAGCCACCAGCACCTACTTCGACTTCGGTACTTTCCAGGAGGTCGAGGTCGTGACGGGCGGATCGTCGCTCGACCAGCAGACGTCGGGCGTCACGATCAACGTGGTCACCAAGCGTGGGACCAACGAGCTGAAAGGCTCGGCCCGATTTCTCTACGCATCGGCAAGCTGGCAGTCGGACAACACGCCCGAGTCCTCCGTCGAGCAGGGCCTGCAGACCAACCGCACCCGGTTCATCCGCGAGTACGGGGCGGAGCTCGGCGGGCCGATACTCGAGGACCGGCTCTGGCTCTGGGCGGCGGGCGCTCGACAGGACATCTCGCTGAGCCCGACCACTCTGCGCGCGGATGAGATCCCGTATCCGCAGACGACGACGCTCGAGCCATGGAGCGCCAAGCTGAACGCCCAGATTTCAAACGCCAATTCCGCGGCCATGTATTACCAGCGAAGCGACCGCCTCGCGTACGGCACCGAGGCATTCTCCGACCGTCCTTACGAAACGCGCACGAACGTGCTCATCCCGGCGGACTTCTACAAGGTCGAGGACTCGAACGTCTTCTCGCCGGATCTCTTCGCATCGGCCTTCGTCGCCTACCAGTCGACGAACTTCCAGTTCACGCCGGTCGGCGGCCTCGATCGAGACATCCAGTTCTACGACGACTCATTTCACAATTCCTACTTCTACAGCGTGTCCAAGGCCCCGCAGAGCCAGGCGAGCCTTCAGGTCACGAGGTTTTTCGAGGCCGGCGCGCTCAATCACGAAGTCAAGTTCGGCTTCGGCTACCGTCAGCTCACTGCCGACACGACCGTCGGACTTCCGGGCAGCCAGAACTGGGGCTCCACGTTCGCGGACGGGTTCGCCGACGCCACGCTGACTCGAGGTGTGCGCCGGATCTATCGGACGGAGTACTGGACGGGCACGCTCGGGGACACCCTGACTGCCCGCGACCTCACGATTTCGGCCGGCGTTCGTTTCGACCTCCAGCGGGCGCGAAACCTTCCTGGCCGGACGTTCGCCAACCCGCTATTCAGCGAGCCCTGTCCGACCTGCGGGCCCGAGGGCTTCCCCGGCCTGCCGGAGCTGAGGTACCACGGCGCGCCCGACTGGCAAGTCCAGTTCACGAACTGGCAGCCCAGGGTCTCGGCGACCTGGGCGCCCGGAACGGGACAGGCCACGCTGCTCCGGGCCTCGTACGCGCGTTACGTGGACCAACTGGGCTACCTTCCCGCCCTTCTCAACGGCCTGCCGGACATCAACGGCTACGGGTACGGCTGGAACGATCTGAACCAGGACCACGACGTTCAGCCGAACGAGGTCGACTGGAACGTATCCCACGGCACCTGGAACGGCGTCGATCCGGCCACACTTCCGACGACGGCCTACGCGCTTGCGCCGGACTTCCGGACACCGGCAACCGACGAGATCACCGCCGGAATCGACCAGCAGCTGGGCAAAACGCTCGCGGTGTCGGGCACGTTCTCGTACCGCAGTACCAGCCGTCTCCAGGCGCAGGTCCCGGCCGGGACGAGCCCCTCGAGCTGGGCGCTCGGCGGTCACGCGACGGGCACCGTCACCGATGCCGAGGGCTTCAGGCTCGTGTTCGACGAGCCCTACTACATCCTGACGCTCCCCGAGGCGCCGTCGGGATACGTGCTGGAGAACCGTCCGGGCGCTACGCAGCGATATTTCGGGCTCGACGTGTCAGTCGAGAAGTCTCTCTCGGACCACTGGATGCTCCGCTGCAACTTCGGCTGGAGCAGCTTCCGGCAATACATCACGCCGCAGTCGATCCTCAATCCCAACGATCTCTGGGGCCTCGGAGGACAGAATGACGACGGCGGCCTGTCGACCGGCGCGTCCGACAAGCGCAACGTCTGGATGAACGCCGGCTGGCAGTTCAACCTGAACGGGCTCTATCAGGGCCCGTGGGGCCTGACCCTCGGCGCGAACTTCTATGGCAGGCAGGGATATCCCAGGCCCTATTCCGTCTACGTCCGAACGAACGACGTCGCATTCAACAACTGGTCGATCCTGATCGACCGGATGGACACTTACCGATATCCGGACGTCTACCAGCTCGACCTTCGCCTGCAGAGGCCGTTCCAAGTCGGTCCGGTCACGGTAACGCCCGCCGTCGAGCTCTTCAATGCGACCAACGGCAACTCTCTTCTGAACAGCGATCCCGAAGCAGGCACCTACGATCCGGCCGGAGAAAAGCCCTTCTTGAAGAACCCTTCCTTCAACCAGACCATCGAGATCCAGAGCCCGCGCATCGTGCGCCTCGGGGTGCAGGTCAGCTTCTAGAGGCCCGGCCCGCCGCTCTACGGCACGTAGCTCCGGATCTGCACCTTCCACCACGGCCAGTCGTGGCCGTACGGCGCCGCCCACACGGAGCCGCGGTGGCGGATGCCCTTCGCGTCGAGGATGCCGAGCATGTTCGTCGTGCCGGAGAGAATGTTGTCCGTCTCGCCGGTGACGATGCAGATGTCCGTCGAGGAGAGCCGCTCGACCCAGCCCCGGTCCATGTTGGGGACGTTGGCCGTCGGGCAGTGGAAGTAGCAGAGCTCGTCCCAGTAGCCGTCCAGGAAGTTGTGGATGTCGTACTTGCCCGAGAACGCGACGATCTTGTCGACGAGGTCCGGATGGCGAAAACCGAAGTTGGCCGCGTGGTACGCACCGAACGAGCAGCCGAGCGTGCCGACCCGGTCGGCCGTCCGCGCCTTGCTCCGGACGAAGGGCACGACCTCGTTGGCGACGTATGCGTCGTACTGATCGTGCCGGCGGATCCGCTCCGCGGGATGCTTCGTCTTGGCGTAGAAGCTCTCGTCGTCGACGCTGTCGACGCATGCGATCTGGAGCTTGCCGCCCGCGATGAGGTCGCCGACCGCCCCCACGAGCCCGAAGTCCTCGTTCTGGTAAAAGCGCCCGACCGAGGTCGGGAACCAGATCATGGGACGGCCCGCGTGGCCGAACCAGAGCATTTCCATCTTCCGGCCGAGCGTGGGCGAGTCCCAGGCGATGTATTCGCGGTCCATCAGCTCTCCTGCAGGTCGGCAAAAGGATTGTGGATGCGCACGGTCCCGTAACGGCGCCCGTGCTCGAAGTCCTCGGAGATTATCTCGTCCAGTCCGTAATGGTCGGCATAGGCCCAGAGATGCGCGTCGAACCAGCTCAGGCGGTACGCCGCCGCACCGCGCAACGCCGCCCGCACAAGCCCCTCCGTCGGATAGAGGACCGTAAACTGGTTGAGGATCTCTTCGGCCTCTTCTCGCGCCTCTTCGGGAGTCAGGATCGAGCCACCACCGGGAAGCGGCCGCGGAGCGACCGCCATGAACTCGATGATCGCCTGGTGAGGCACCCGAATGCTGCCCTCTTCGACTCCCCGCCGCAGGAGCCGGGTCGCCCGCCGTCGCTTGGCCGGAAAGCGCGGGTCGTAGGAGTAGATGAGGACGTTCGTGTCAACGAGAGCTGCCACGCGTGTACAGCTCCTCGCGCGTCCAGCCGCGGCCGGTGGGCGGCTTTCCCTTCCACTTCCTGTTGCGCAGGCGTCGCGTCGATTCGTCGAAGAGCCGCAGCCGCTCCTTCACGTCCAGCGGGTTTCGTGACCTCCCGGCGGGCTCGACGCGGATTCCGTCCCCCGCAGCGATCCACTCGATCTCGTCGCCGGGACGGATCCGGAAACGGTCCGCGATCGCCTTGGGGACCGTGACCTGGAGCTTGCTGGTGACCTTGGCCATGTCCTTACTCTAGCAAGGACAGAATCCTTGTGCAACGGAATGAACCCCGCGGTGCGCCGCCGACCTGATCGGGAAGTCCGCGCGGGTCGGTCGGGAGCGCGTCCCGAAGCGCATCGTCCACGCGGTCGAGCGTCGCCCGAGGGCAGTGCGATAATCGCGGGCTACGGGGCGTAGCGCAGCGGTAGCGTACCTGCTTTGGGAGCAGGTGGTCGCCGGTTCGATCCCGGCCGCCCCGACCAACCGCCGCGGCCGGAGGCGCCCTCTTCGTTGATACGCTGAGGCATGCCGCGTCGGCGAGCCCGGCCGCCCTTCGCGAAACGGCGCTCGGGGATCCACGGCGACGGAGTGTTCGCGACGCGACGGATTCGCGCCGGCCGGAAGTTGATCGAGTACGCCGGGCAGGTCCTGACGTCGAAGGCCGTGCAGGCGCGATACGACGAGGCGGCCGCGGACGATCCCCACACGCTGCTCTTTAATGTCGGGGGCGACGTTTACATCGACGCCTCGGTCGGCGGCAACGACGCGCGCTTCATCAACCATTCCTGCGATCCCAACTGTGAAGCCGAAGTGTCGGATGGAACGGTCTCGATCCGGGCGATCCGGAACATCCAGCCCCGTGCCGAGCTGACGTACGACTACGCCCTGGAGATCGAGAAGGGCGCCTCGCGTTCGCGACGGAGCCGGTACGCCTGTCGTTGCGGCGCCGCGAGCTGCCGGGGAACGATGCTCGACGAGGGGGGCTGAACCTCGCCCTGCGCGTGTATCCTCGTCGGATGATCCCGCGTTCCTACAAGCCGCGGAAGAAGTTCATGGAGCTGGCGGTCTCAGAGGCCAAGCGCGCCGGCGACCGGGGCGACTATCCCATCGGCGCCGTCATCACACGCCTCACGCGCGGGGTCGAGGTGGTCATCGCCAGCGCCGGCAACCGCGTCAAGACGTCGGGCTCGAGCATCAAGCACGTGGAGCTCGAGACGCTCAAGTACGTCTCCAGCGGCTATGGCCGCTACCTGCACGACTTCGTCCTCTACTCCACGCACGAGCCCTGCGCCATGTGCGCCGGCGCCTGCGTGTGGTCGAGGATCGGCGCGGTCGTCTACGGCGTGTCCCAGGAAGACATTGCCGCCTTCGGCCTCGAGCGGGGCACGGAAGACTACAAGTGGCGGGCCTGCCTCATCCCCTGCGAGCTCGTCCTGGAGAAGGGCAATCACCGCATCCCCGTCACCGGCGGATTCCTCCGCGAGGAGTGCCACAAGCTCTTTCGCTATGGCGTGGCGCGCGCACGCGCCCTTCGCCGGACGCTGAAGGGGACCTGACGCTTTCGTTTCGGGCCCTTCATCCCCGGCGACTCCGGGCTCGTCCCCGGGCCGTGAAATACCGCGAAGGTCCGGAGCCGGATCGCTGTTATCGAGGAGCGATGCGGTGGCGAACGTGAACCGGGCCCCTCGCACGAGCCCGGCCGGCCCGGTGCGGCGGATCCTCGCTCTGCTCCTCCTCCTTGCCGCGGCGGCGCTCGCTCCCGCCCCGGCCCGGGCGGGCGACGAGCGGCGTCCCGCCCCCGTCATGGGCGCGGGCGGCGCCGACTGGCTCGAGCGGCCGGGCCGCGACGAGGAGCAGAAGCCGGACGAGATCGTCCGGACGATGGGACTCAAGTCGGGCGACGTCGTCGCCGACCTCGGCGCGGGGACGGGCTACTTCACCCGGCGCCTGGCGAAGGCGGTCGCCCCCGCCGGGGTGGTGTACGCCGTGGACATCCAGCCCGAGATGATCGCGCTGCTCAAGGGCAACCTGGAGAAGGCGGGGATCCGCAACGTCGTGCCGGTGCTCTCCGAGAGCGACGACCCGAAGCTCGCGCGGGGGTCCCTCGACTGGGCCCTGCTCGTCGACGTCTACCACGAGCTCCAGCAGCCCGGGGCGACGCTCGCGAGGATGCGCGAGGCCTTGAAGCCCGCGGGCAGGGTCGCGGTCGTGGAGTACCGGCTCGAGGGGCTGACCGCTCTCCACGTCCGGGAGGAGCACCGCATGTCGACCCGGCAGGTGCTCGCCGAGTGGGAGCCGGCCGGGTTCCGGCTCGTGGAGCTCTACGAGTTCCTGCCCACCCAGCACTTCTTCGTCTTCGAGAAGACGGCCGATCGCTGAGCGGTTCTCGATCTTCCCGGCCTAGACCGTCGCGGCGACCAGCCTCTCCGGGGCGGGCACCTGGCCGAGCACCCTCCGGACCTCCGCCTCGAGCGCGCCGGGCGTCTGCTCGCGCAGGTCGTAGCGCACCCGCACGGCCGGCTTGTCGATGGTCAGCACCCGCCGCAGGTCGATCGGCGTTCCGATGACGACGACGTCGCAGGGGGTTCGCCGGATCGTCTCCGCGAGCTCGGCGACCTGGGCCTCGCCGTAGCCCATCGCCGGCAGGATGCCGACGGCGTTCGGGTACTTCGCGTACGTGTCGCGGATGGAGCCGACCGCGTACGGGCTCGGGTCCACGAACGTTCCCGCGCCCGCCTGCTTCGCGGCCACCACTCCCGCGCCGAAGCGCATTCCGCCGTGCGTGAGCGTCGGTCCGTCCTCGACGACGAGGACTCTCTTGCCCGCGATCGATTCCGGGTGCTCGATTACGACCGGCGAGTCCGCCCGGAGGACCCGGGCCCCCGGGTTCAGCCGCGCCGCCGCCGCCTCGACCGAGGCGACGCTCGCGGGTTCGGCCGTGTCGCACTTGTTGAGCACGATCACGTCGGCCCGCCGGAAGTTCGCCTCGCCGGGATGGTACGCGGTCTCGTGGCCGGCCCGATGGGGGTCGGCGATGCAGATGTGCAGCGCCGGCACGTAGAACGGAAGGTCGTTGTTGCCGCCGTCCCAGAGGATGATGTCGGCTTCCTCCTCGGCCCGGGCCAGGATCTTTCCGTAGTCCACCCCGGCGTAGACGACGAACCCGTTGTCGATGTGCGGCTCGTACTCCTCGCGCTCCTCGATGGTGCACTTCTGGCGGTCGAGGTCGGCGTAGGTGGCGAAGCGCTGGCAGATCTGTTCGGCCAGGTCGCCGTAGGGCATCGGATGGCGAATCGCGACGACCCGCCTTCCGAGCCCCTTCAGGATGTTCGAGAGATAACGCGTCGTCTGGCTCTTCCCGGCGCCGGTTCTCACGGCGGTCACGGCGATGACCGGCACCTTCGCCGGGAGCATCGTGCGCCTGGCCGAGAGCAGCAGAAAGTCCGCCCCGAGCGCGATCGACCGGGAGGCCAGATGCATGACGTGCTCGTGCGTCACGTCCGAATACGAGAAGACGCACGTGTCGACCTTCTCCTCCCGGATCGAGCCGCCCGAGATCCTCCTCGGGCACGATCGGGATTCCCGACGGGTATCGCGGCCCCGCGAGGACCGACGGATAGCGCCGCCCGGCGATTCCGGGAATCTGCGTCGCCGTGAACGCGACCACGCGCGTCCCGGGATCGTCCCGGAAGACCGTGTTGAAGTCGTGGAAGTCGCGCCCCGCGGCGCCCAGGATGACGACCCGCTTTTCGTTGGAAAGCATGGGGCCATCGTACGGGGGAGGTCCCCGACGCCGACTGATTCAGTTACATCAGGCCGGCCGCCTCGCGGCCCCGGCCGGCCGACCGAAGGTCCTGCGGGTGACCGTCGACACGTACGGCCGGACTCGCCGGTTCGGGCCGGCCGACCCCGGCCGCCGCTTTGATAGGCTCCCCGCGCTCGGGGCCATTCGATGACGAGGATCGCTCGGCGTGTCTTCGACGCGCCGGTCCGGGAGGTGGCCATGATCGGACGGCGGCATCCGCTGGCATTGCTGATCGCGGGAGGACTGACCCTCGCCGGAACGCTGTCCGCCCAGGACACCGCCGGGGCCGCGGCCAGCCAGTCTCCGGCCGAGGCCCAAGCCGCCCCCTTCCGGTGGACCGACCCCGACGGCAAGCCCCTGCCGTTCCGTTCCGAGGAGGAGCTGCTGGTGTTCCTGGCCACCGCCGAGGTGAAGTCCAAGGAGCGGCTCTCCGGCGGCGTCACGTTTCCCACCAAGCTCCTGCTCGAGAAGGACGGCGTCCGCGCCCACGCCATCTTCCGCGACGTCGACGAGCAGCGGTCGACGCCGACCTTCGGCGGCGGCCGGGACGACCTGTACTTCCGCGACAACTACATCTTCGAGCCGGCCGCCTACCAGTTGAGCCTTCTCCTGGGCCGCGACAACGTCCCGCCGGCGACCCTGCGCAAGGTCGACAACTCCAGCGGCAGCGTGCAGATCTGGGTCGAGAACGCCACGACCCAGAAGTCGATGGTGAAGCAGCAGAAGCAGGCGCCCGACGCGGTCCGCTGGAACAAGCAGCTGCAGATGATCAACGTGTTCGACGCGCTCGTGTACAACACCGACCGCAACACCGGGAACCTGCTCATCACGCCCGACTGGAAGCTCTGGATGATCGACCACACCCGGGCCTTCCGCCGGATCCCCTACCTCCACAAAGGCGTCAACATCAAGCAATGCGAGCGCGGCATGTACCAGAGGCTCAAGGCCCTGGATGAACAGGTCGCACGCGAGCGCCTGAAGCCGTATCTGTCGAGCTACGAGCTGGACGCGCTGTTCGCGCGGCGCGCGCTGATCCTCCAGGGCCTGGACAAGCTCATCGCCGAGAAGGGCGAGGACAAGGTCCTGTACGCCTACACGGAAGCCGCCCCGGCGCAACCCGGAAGCCTGGAGTAGGGGCCCCCGCCCCGGGCACGTCGGTCAGCCGATCGACGCCGCGAGCTGCTTCTTGGCGGCGCGCGCGGTCTCGCGCAGCAGCTCGTCCTCGGAATCGAGGCAGGCCTCGACCCGCCCGGCGAGGTCTCGCAGGCCGAGGGCGCCGACCGACGAGATGCCGCACGCCTTCAACCACGGGTCTTCGCTCTCGACCAGGGCCGTCACCAGCTCGGCGGGGGTCGGCGCGTCCACGCCGGTGCGCCTCAGGATGGGAACGACCCGCTCGTCGAGCGGCGTGGTCGGGTCGAGCAGCGCCACGAGGGTCTTGCGCAGGTCGCCGTCCAGGGCGAGCTCGAGGAACTCGAGCGCGTGGTCGCGCGCCGTGACGTCGCTCGACCGCAGCCCGTAGTGGGCGCTGCGAAAGTCGGTGGCCGGGTAGAGAAGGCTCAGGATCCGGAAGATGCGCTCGATCTCCTGGTCGTGGCTCGCCTCGAGCCGCCGCAGGACCTCGGTCGGCGGCGCCGCGCCTGGCGCCGAGGCCGTTGTCCGGCCGGCGACGGCCAGGATCTGGTTGGTGCGGCAATGGAGCATCATCTCGAAGCCGAGGGCCGCGCGAAGGCGCACCGGATCGATCGCCGTCCGCGGGTGCTCCTTGCGCAGATCGTTGAGCGCGGAGATCGTGCGGAAGCGCAGCTCGGGCTCGCTTTCGAGGAGATTCTCCTCGAGAGTCTTCGCCGCGGTGTCGTTTCCGATGCGCGCGAGGACCGCGGGGATCTCGAGGCGGCCCGAGAGCGGGACATCGCCATCGTTCAGCTGGTCGCGCAGGGCGCCGAGAACCCGGTCCCCCATGGCGACGAGCGCGTCCGCGGCCTCGTCCCGCACACGAGCGTCGCCGAGCAGCTCGATCAGCTTCGCCGCCACCCGCCTCTTGCGCAGCTTGCCGGCCGCGCGCACCGCGGTCCGCACCACATCCGGATCCTCGTCGGCAAGCAGAGCGTCGAGCTGGTCGTCGAAGCCGTCGCCCACGATTGCGAGGAGGCCCGCCGCCTCGAGGCGCGCGCGTTTGCCCGCCTCCCCGCGCTCGGCGATCATCCGGTCCATCACGATCCGCGCCTCGGGGAGACGCTCGCCGTCGCCCGAGCGCGCGAGAAACGTGACGATCCCGGAGGCGACCGAGACGTCCTCGAAGTCCTCGAGTTTCTGGACCCGCATCAGAGGATCGGCGGGCGCATGGTGATCCAGGAAGAGGAGGGCCGCCGACCGCACGTCGCCGTCCGGATCCCGCAGCATCTCCTCGACGCGAGGCAGGACCCAGAGATCCCCGGCGGCATCCAGCAGCTCCAGGGCCCGCCGGCGCACCGCGGGCGACTCGTGACCGAGCAGATCGCGCACGCCGGGGTGGGCCGGCGGGTGCTGCGAGGCGCCGAAGATCTCGAGCGCGTAGAGGACCTGCTGGGGATCGGGCGAGGCGAGCTGTGTGGCGAGGATGTCCGCCGTCGACCGGTCGAGAACCGGGCCGAGCTGCCGCTCGGCGTCGAGGCGACGCTGGCGGAGGCTGTCGAGCAGCGTGCCCGCGTACCGCCGGCGCGCCATGAGCGCGGCGCCGATCCAGCCGGCGATGAAGACGAAGTTGACGAGCGAGACCTTCCGGGCCGACCAGTTGAGCTGATCGGTGAAGATGGCGAGCGTGAACCCGGCCAGCCCGTCGCCGAGACGCCAGATGAAGGTGTCGATCGCGGATTTCGCCTGGAGCTTGATCTCCGGGGAGATCGGCAGGTAGAGCAGCTCGACCGAGGACTTGTCGAGCGAGTAGCGCACGACCGAATCGCCGCCCTTCAGCAGGATCGCCGCCGCGAGCGTGCCGAACACCCAGACGCCGAGCTCGCTCGCGAAGAGCCCCAGCGGCACCATCAGCAGGGCCGGACCGAGCCCGAAGCGGCGAAGGAACCGCGAGGTCAGCAGGAGCTGGAGCCCGAGGCAGGCCAGGCCCGCCCAGAAGTTGAACTGCCCGAAGAACGCGGTCAGGGCGTTCTTGTCCGGGTAGGCGGCCTTGGCGATCGCCTTGAACTGCCAGCCGGCGAAGCAGGTCGCAATCGAAGAGAGCGTGATGAGAGAAGCGATCGAGATCAGGTAGGGGGACGAGAAGACGACGGCCATGCTCTCCCGCAGGCTCTTCGAGGCCTGGTCGGCGCGGGGCGCGGCGGCCGCCGACAGCGTCGCTCCCCTCTCGCGCCAGAGAACCACCACGAGCGCGGCGCAGCCGAGCAGGGCGACCGCCATCGCGAGAGGAAGGCTCTCCGTGCCGAGGCCTTTGGTTTTGGCGAGCTTCTCCGCGAGAAGACCGGAGACGATCCAGCCGCTGATGCCGCCCGCGCCGACGAGGCCGAAGATCCGCTTGGCTTCGCGCGTCGTCAGCAGGTAGTTGGCGAGCGTCCACACCTGGGTCGGAGCGATGACGCCGAGAATGCCGACCCAGATGTAGAACACGGGGTACTGCCAGGTCAGCTCCGGACGGAACTTCGCCAGGTACCAGAAGCCGACCTGCAGGGCCGCGAAGAGGAGCAGGCAGCCGACGAGGAGATTGCGCAGCGTGACGCGGCGGCCGATCGTCACGTAGGCCGCGATCACGACCCCCACCGACAGGGCGATCGCCATGTCGGCGTACGGCAGCTTCGAGGCCTTGAAGACGCTCAGGAACAGCGCGTCGCGCGCGGTCTTGCCGAGCTGGTAGCAGGTGATGATCAGGAGGAGATAGAAGAAGAGCAGCGCGCCGCGCCTTCCGTCCCCGGGCTGGAGATTGAAGAGCCGAGCGAGGGGGTTCGACCTCACTGCGCCGCTCCCCGCGGCCGTGGCGCACTTCGCCGGTTCGGTGCGAGGGACGCCGCCTTGCGCGCCGGCTCCCAGATCACGCGCCGCGGCTCGCCGGCGTAGATCGCGCTCACGACATCGCCGACGATCTCGAGCGCCGAGCCCCGGCCGCGGGGGACGTAGGAGGTCAGCATGCCGCTGTCGATCAGGAAAGCGGCGCCTCCGAAGCGGACGCGGATGCGCCCGTCCTCCTGGACCGTGTGGCCGACGACGAAGCGCTCGACGCCGGCCGAAGACAGCAGCCGCGGCATCTCGACCTCGCCCTCGGCGTCGCTCCACCGGCCGTAGCCCCGGAACCAGAGGGGGCCGTCGGCGGAATTCATCGTCCAGCTTCCCCAGTCGAGAAAGTGCTCGTATGTCTGGCGTCGCTCCGCGTCCTTGCCGTCCTTCGACTTCGCCTCGAGCTCCTCGCGGACCGCGCGGAACGTCTCCTGGATGTCGAAGAACGGCAGGATCAGCCCCTCCGACACGAAGAGCGCCCGGTCGGCGTCGAACGTCGCGAGGTCTTCGCGCACCTTCTTTTCGATCTCTTCGAGCGACACGCCCGCGAGGGCCGGCGAGAGCCCTCCGTGCATGAAGGCCGTCTGCTGCGCGACGAAGATCGCGGGCCGGGCGCGCAGCCAGCGGCCGTACTTGCCGCTCGGGCCGAACGCCTCCTGGTGCTCGAGGAAGCCCGGCGGGTGCGCGTCGAGCCAGGCCTTTCGCGCCTCGGGGCCCGCGGGCGGATCGGGTTGCCCGAGCTCGCGGGCGCGGCGATTGCGCAGGTCCCGGACCTGGATCCAGGCGTCCTCGCGGCGCTTCTCCGATCCGGCGTCGGCGAACTCGGCGTAGTTCGCGGGAGTCACGTACCGCAGATCGCCGGTCAGGTTCAGGATCTCGTGGTTGCCGAGGAGCGCAACGACGCGTCCCCCAGCCTTCGCGGCCGACGGCTCCAGCGCCATGACGAAGTCGAGTGTGCCCCGCATGCTCGGGCCGCGGTCGATCAGGTCCCCGACCTGGACCAGCACGGTGTCGCCGCCCGTCCAGGCGCCCGCGGCGTCGAGAACGCCGGCGTCGGACGAGGATTCTCTTGAACCCCGCGAGGTCGCCGTGGACGTCGCCGACCGCGACGATGCGCGGCCCGGCGGCCGCAACGGCGGCGGCGAGGCCGAACGCGAGGCCGAGGGCGAGAGGAATCCGAAGGCTCCGCCGGCGTCGCAGATCTGGCACCGGGAACGAGCCCATTGGCCGGAATTCTATCGGTATCCCCGCCCCCGGCCAGGCCGGCCTTCTCGCGCCGCAGGCCTCGCCCGGACGAAGGCCAGGCTCCCGCCGCCCCGCGACTGATTCATTCGCACCATGCGACGGCCCTCCCCCTCCCGGGACACTCGGACTGGACGGAGGAATGTCGAAAACGATGACGACCAGGGACGTGACGATCGCGATGGTGGGCTCGGGAGGCGACGGCGTGATGACCCTCGGGGATCTCGTGTCCCAGGTCGCGGCGCAGGGAAGGCCTCCACGTCATCAAGACCGAGGCGTACGGCCCCCAGATCCGGGGCGGCGAGTCGTCGTGCGTGGTGCGGCTGAGTCGCGGACGCCGATCTCCGAGCCGGGAGACGCCGTCGACGTCCTCGTCGTCTTCCGCTGGGCCGACTTCGGCCGGTTCAAGGGCGAGATCTCCGTCGCGCCCGACGCCGTCGTCCTCTTCGACGAGGCCGACGCGATGACGCGGCCGTCGGCGAGGACCTCGGCCTTCGGCGACGAGAGGCGCACTGGATTCCCGTCCCGTTCGCGAAGCTCGCGAAGGCGTCCGCCGGAACGCCGGGCGCGAAGAACGTCGTCGAGCTCGGCGTCCTCGGCGAGCTCCTCGGCCTCCCGCCGGAGACGCTGCGGCGCGCCGTCGCGAAGCCGGTTCGGCCGCAAGAAGGCGGCCGTCGCGCGCCGCCAACGCTCGCGGCGTTCGACGCGGGCCGCGAGTTCGCGGCGTCGCGCGGGCGAGGTCCTCTCCGGCCGGCGGCTCGCCTACACGCCGTCGGCGCCGCGCGCTCCTGATGTCCGGCAACGAGGCGGCCGCGATCGGCGCGCTCCACGCGGGCTGCCGGTTCTTCGCCGGCTACCCGATCACGCCCTCGTCCGAGATCCTGCAGTTCCTCGCGGAGTGGCTGCCCCGCAGATGGGCGGCTCGGTCCTCCAGACCGAGGACGAGCTCGCCGCGATCGGCGCCGTCGATCGGCGCGTCCTTCGCCGGCGTCAAGTCGATGACCGCCACCTCCGGCCCCGGCCTCTCGCTCATGACCGAGATGCTCGGCCTCGCCTCGATGGCCGAGGTCCCGGCGTGATCGTCGACGTGCAGCGCGGCGGCCCCTCGACCGGCATCCCGACCAAGAGCGAGCAGTCCGACCTCCTCCAGGCGCTCTTCGGGACGCACGGCGACGCGCCGCGCGTCGTGCTCGCCTGCTCCGACGTCGAGGACTGCTTCCACGCGACGGTCGAGGCCTTCAACATCTCCGAGGAGTTCCAGATCCCGGTCATCGTCCTGTCGGACCAGTCCGTCGGCCAGCGCAGGAGACGATCTCGACCGCGGCGCCTCGTCCACGACGGTGCGTCGACCGCGCGTCCGCCGACGCCGGAGGAGCTCGAGGACTACGAGCGCTACCGGGACACGCCGAACGGCGTCTCGCCGATGAGCGTTCCCGGGCATGAAGAAGCGGGATGTACCAGACGAACGGCCTCGAGCACGACGAGGAAGGGCGTCCGAACTCGCTGCTACCTCACGCACGAGAAGATGAACGCGAAGCGCTACCGGAAGCTCGTGGCCGATCCGCGACGCGTACCACTCGTTCGCGCCGGTTCGGTCCCGAGAAGGCCGACGTCGGCATCGTCTGCTGGGGCTCGTCGAAGGGCGCCGGTCGAGGAGGCCGTCGCCGCGGCCGAGCGCGCGCGGCGAGAAGGTCGCCGCCTTCGTCCCGCAGATGATCTATCCCTTCCCGAAGCGGGACTTCGAGGAGTTCCTGGCGAGCGTCGAGCAGGTTCTCGTCGTCGAGCTCTCGTACGCGGCGCAGTTCTACAAGTACCTCCGGACGTTCCCGACCTGCCCCGCGGGCGACACGCACGTGCTTCAAGCGGTCCGGCGGCAAGAACCTGACGATCGCCGAGGTCGACGACCGAGATCCGACAGGGTCGTCGCGCCCGGCCGGCGCGAGGAAGGGTGGCCGTATGAGCGCCGTGCCCGACCTCCCGCCTTCGCCGAACGACTACAAGACGGACCTGAAGCCCGTCTGGTGCGCCGGCTGCGGCGACTTCGGCGTCCTCACGGCGCTCTACCGCGCGATGGCCGAGCTGCAGCTCGAGCCGTGGAACACCGTCGTCATCTCCGGCATCGGCTGCTCGTCGCGCCTGCCCGGCTACGTCGACGACCTACGGGTTCAACAGCGTCCACGGCCGCGCGCTGCCGCTCGCGACCGGGGTCAAGCGGTCGCGCGGCCGGACGTGAAGGTCATCGCGGTCGGCGGCGACGGCGACGGCATCGCGATCGGCGGCAATCACTTCATGCACGCCGCGCGGCGCAACCTCGACATCGCGTACTTCATGATGGACAACGAGATCTACGGCCTGACGAAGGGCCAGGCCGCGCCGACGACGCCGACGGGCGACAAGACGAAGTCGACGCACTACGGGAACCCCGAGCCGTCGGTCGACCCGTGCGAGCTCGCGATCTCCTTCGGCGCGACCTGGGTCGGCCGCGGATTCTCCGGCGACCTCAAGGACACTCGTGGAGCTCATCGTCGAGGCGCATCGAGCACCA
This sequence comes from uncultured Acidobacteriota bacterium, assembly GCA_963776755.1. Taxonomy (GTDB): domain Bacteria; phylum Acidobacteriota; class Thermoanaerobaculia; order UBA5066; family Gp7-AA6; genus DAHUXD01. Next base: position 455,713 of record CAVZNW010000004.1, on the reverse strand, counting down.
GCGGCTTCGCGTTCCTGAACGTCATGTCGCCCTGCGTCACCTGGCGCGGCGACGACCAGTTCAAGATCCTCAAGGCGAAGGCAGGCGTTCCTTCCGGCGGACCACGACGTGACCGACCGCGCCGCGGCCCTCCGCTACACGCGCGAAACGGACGTCCTCACGACCGGCGTCCTCTACGAGGTGCGGCAGCCGTCGCTCGTCGAGCGCATGGACGAAGTCCGGAAGAAGGCCCGGCAGGTCGGCGAGGTCACGACCACCGCCGAGATCCTGGCGTCCTTCGCCCCGGCGTTCTGAGAAGCGAGGTGACGCACGTGTTCCGGATCCTGGTCAAGAAGCCCCTGGGAGAAAACGTCAGCCTCTTCGAGGTCGAGGCGCCGCGCGTGGCCCGGCGACACCGCGCCGGCCAGTTCGTCATGGTGCGGCCGCATCCGAGCTCCGAGCGGATCCCGCTGACCATCGCCGACGTCGACCGGCGAGGCCGGGATCGATCACGCTCGTCGTCCAGGCCGTCGGCAAGACCACGATCGAGATGACCGAGGCCTTCGCCGAGGGCGATCACTTCGCCAACGTCGCCGGCCCGCTCGGCAACCCGACGCACATCGGCGTGCCCGGCAAGCCCGAGGAGTTCCGGGGCACGGTCGCCTGTGTCGCCGGCGGCATCGGCGCCGCGCCGATGCTCCCCATCGCGCGCGCCTTCCGCGAGGCCGGGCACGAGGTCGTGACGATCCTCGGCGCACGCCGCCGGGACCTCCTCGTGTTCGAGGACCGGCTCGGCGAGGCCTCGAACGAGCTGCTCGTCTGCACCGACGACGGCTCGTACGGTCGCAAGGGCTTCGTCACCGACGTCCTGAAGGAGGCGATCGAGGACCGGCGGTCCCGCGGAGGCGACGTCGACCTCGCGATCGCCATCGGCCCGCCGCTGATGATGAAGTTCTGCTCGAAGACGACCGAGCCCTACGGCGTCTCGACCCTGGTCAGCCTGAACACGATCATGGTCGACGGCACCGGGATGTGCGGCGGCTGCCGCGTCACGGTGGACGGCGTGGCCCGCTACGTCTGCGTGGACGGTCCGGAGTTCGACGGGCACCGCGTCGACTTCGACGGCATGATGCGCCGCCAGGCCATGTACAAGCCCGAGGAGGCCGCGAGCCTCGAGCGCTACCGCGAACGGATGCACACGTGCCGGTTGGAGGCGCCCGCCGCCGCCTCGGAGGCCGAAGCCTGATGTCCGATGAAATCCGGAGCAACCCGACCCCCGAGGAACTCGAGAAGCGAATCGAGACCCGCAACGCCTTGACGCCCAGGCAGCGGGGCCAGCTGCCGAAAATCTTCTGGGCCGAGCAGGACCCGGCCGAGCGGGTCCGCAACATCCGCGAGGTCCCGTTCGCCTACACGCCCGCGCAGGCGCGCGCCGAAGCCGTGCGCTGTCTCTCGTGCAAGAACGAGCCGTGCGTCTCGGGATGCCCGGTCGGCGTCGACGTGCCGGGGTTCCTGAAGCTCGTCGCCGAGGGCGACTTCCGCGGCGCGATCCGGCTCATCAAGGAGACCAACCTCCTGCCGGCGATCTGCGGGCGCGTCTGCCCGCAGGAGAGCCAGTGCCAGGAGAACTGCATGGTGGCCAAGGTGCACAAGGACCTCGGCTTCGCCGTCTCCGTCGGCAAGATCGAGGCGTTTCTCGCCGACTGGGAACGCGAGGAGGGCGGCGTCGAGCTGCCGGACGTCGGCGCGGCGACCGGCCGGCGCGTGGCGATCATCGGCGCGGGCCCGTCGGGCCTGACGTGCGCGGGAGACCTCCGGCGCTTCGGCCACGAGGCGGTGGTCTTCGAGGCCTTCCACAAGGCCGGCGGCGTCCTCGTGTACGGGATTCCGGAGTTCCGTCTCCCGAAGGGCATCGTGCAGGCCGAGGTGGACAACCTCTCGAAGATGGGCGTCCAGTTCGAGTTCGACACGATCGTCGGACAGACGCTTCACGATCGACGACCTCTTCGACGATGGCTTCGACGCCGTCTACGTGGCCACGGGCGCGGGCCTCCCCTATTTCGTCAACGTTCCCGGCGAGGACCTGAACGGCGTCTACTCGGCCAACGAGTACCTGACCCGGGCGAACCTGATGGGCGCGTTTCGATTCCCCGAGGAGGACACGCCGGTCCTGCGTCGGGACAACGTCGCGGTCCTCGGCGGCGGCAACGTCGCGATGGACGCCGCGCGGACGGCGCTGCGGCTCGGGGCGAAGCACGTGTATCTCGTCTACCGCCGCTCCCGCGCCGAAATGCCCGCCCGGCTCGAGGAGGTGCACCACGCCGAGCAGGAGGGCGTCGAGTTCCGGATGCTCTGCGCGCCGGTCGAGATCGTCGGCGGCTCGGACGGATGGGTGCGGGCGCTCAAGGTGCAGAGGTGCGAGCTCGGCGAGCCGGACGAGAAGGGCCGCCGCCGGCCGGTCCCGATCGAGGGAGCCTACGAGGAGCTTCCGGTCGAGGTCGTCATCGAGGCGATCGGCAACGGTCCCAACCCGCTCATCCCGAAGACCACGGCCGGCCTGACGACGACCCGGCACGGAACGCTCGTCGTGGACGAGGCCACCATGATGACGACGCGCAAGGGCGTCTTCGCCGGAGGCGACATCGTGGCCGGCGCTTCGACGGTGATCCTGGCGATGGGCCACGGCCGCAAGGCCGCGGCCGCCATTCACGCCTACCTCGGGGCCGAGCCATCGAGAGCCGCCGCCGCGAACGCCGCGTCGGCGTGACCTCGATCAGACCTTCTTGACGTAGATCTCGCCGGCGATGGCGGGGTCGACGGCCACGACCGTCTCGCCGAGGGCGAGGACGAAGGCGGGCACCTTCTGGCGCACGCGCACGTGCGCCCCCGGGACGATCCCGAGGTTGGTCAATTGCGCGAGCCGCTCCCGCTCGCGCGGGACGATGTAGACGATCCGCCCCTCCCCGCCGGCCGGGAGCCGGTCGAGGGGCTGCACGAGGGGCTCGATCGTCTGCGACAGCTCGCGGCAGCAGGGCCCCTGCGGGATCGGCTTGCCGTGCGGGCAGGAGCGCGGATGCCCGAGAAACGCGCAGATCGCGTCGGCCAGTCCCGCGCCGAGAACGTGCTCCATGACGCAGGCGGTCCGGTTGACGGCCGACTCGTCGCGGACCTCGAGCACGGTCGTGAAGAGGACCTCCGCCAGCCGATGCCGGCGCACCTGGCGGCCGGCGAGGCTGCGGCCCTCGGAGGTCAGCGCGAACCGGCCTGCCTCGACGCGCACGAGACCGCGCCGCGAGAGCTCGTCGAGCGCGGCGTCGAGCACCGGCACTTCGCTCGAGGCGCGCAGGTCCTCGATGCGGTCGAGACCCCGCTCTCCCAGCGTCCAGAGCTCTTCGGCGACCTCCTCGATGTCCTGGTCGGCCAGATCGGGGTGCAGGATCATTCATGCCTCCGCGCGCGCCGGAAGACCCGGCGCAGAAGATCGACGATCCGCGAGGACCTCGGGAACTGAAATCCGCAGTTCGGGCAGCGTACGAGCTCGCAGCCCGTCTGCATCGGGCACGAGCCGCAGACGAGGCCGCCGTGGGTGAACCGGTTCCCGCAGAGCCCGCAGACGAAGAGGCTCGACTCCGGCGGCGGGGCGGGGTGCGCGGGCAGCGACGAGAAGGGCGTCTCCTCGGGCTTCATTGGAGCGGCAAGCGCATGGCGCGCAACAGCAGGTTCAACGCGGCGCCCACCGCGACCGCGAAGGGAAACACGAACCCCGCGATCGCCCCGGCCGTCTTCCAGCCCCGCTCCTTGACGATCATGAAGAAGTTGGCGATGCACGGCATGAAGAGCGTGATCGTGACCATCGCGACGAGCGACTGGATGGGATCGATGCGGCCGTGGCGGGCCATGTCGAAGAGGCCGGCCGCGCCGAAGTCGCGTCGCAGAAAGCCGACGACGAAGGCGGGCGCCGTCTCGGGCGGCAGGCCCAGCACGCCCGTGACGACCGGCCGCGCGGCCCGCTCGATCCAGCCGATCAGCCGGAGGCGGTCCGCGACGAAGAGGATCGCCGTGCCGAGCACGAACAGCGGCACGGCCTCCCTCAGGTACCACTCGATGCGGGCGAGCGTCTTCACGAGGAGGTTGCCGGGCCGGGGCACGCGCAGGGGCGGCAGCTCCAGGACGAAGTCGCCGCTTCTTCCCGGAAGCACCCGCGCCGCGAGCTTGCCCACCAGGAAGAGCACGGCGAGGACCACGAAGGCCCAGATCGCCAGGGCGAGCGCCGAGAGCCCGCCGAGCATCGCGAGGATGACCGTGAGCTGCGCCGAGCACGGAACGCCGAGCGCGAGCAGCAGGATCACGATGAGCCGCTCCTTGGGCGTCTCGAGAATCCGCGTCGTCAGGGTCGCCATCGTGTCGCAGCCGAGCCCGAGCACCATCGGGAGAACGGCCTTGCCGTTCAAGCCCATCGACTTGAAGATCCGATTGACCATGACGGCGAGGCGCGGCAGGTAGCCCGAGTCCTCGAGGATCCCGAAGGCGATGAAGAAGGTGCCGACGATCGGCAGGACGAGGGCGAGCGAGTAGGCGAGCGCCATCGTCACGAGGCCGTAGGGCCCGACGAGGAAGTCCCGCGCGATCGGCCAGGGGACGACCGCGTCGGCGAGGCGGGTCGCCGCCGGGCTGACGATCCTTCCGAAGAGCCCGTTCTCCAGCAGATCCACGAGCGTCTTCGCCCCGAAGACCCCCACGAAGAGGTAGGAGAGATAGAGCGCCGCGAGGAGCACCGGCACTCCCAGCACGGGATGGGTCGTGGCGAGGTCGAGCCAGCGCCGGAATGGGCGCGTCGGCGAGGCGGCCGGCTCGCGCCGCGTCGCCACCTCCCCGGCGAGCGCGGCGGCCGCGCGCCGGCGGGCGTCCTGGACCACGTACCCGATGTCCTCGCGGTAGATTCGGCGCAGCCGCTGCCGCACCTCCTCCACCCGTGCGAGCGCGTCGTCGGGCATGTGCGCGCGCAGCCAGGGCGTCAGGGTCTGGTCCCCCGACAGCGCCGCGAGCGCCAGGGCCCGTGGCGAGAACGGCGCGGAGGGCATCAGGGACACGGTCGCGTCGACGGCCCGCTCGATCGGATCGGGATAGGCGATGCGGAAGGACGCCGGCCGCGCCGCCTCGATTGCCGTGGAGAGCCGCTGGATCCCCTCGTGCCGCACGGCGACCGTCTCGACGACGGCCGATGCCGAGGCGCGCCGCCAGGCGCCCGGCGTCGATCGAGAAGCCGCGGGCGCGAGCCTCGTCCATCATGTTGAGGCAGACGACGAGGGGAAGCCCGGTCTCGGCGACCTCCAGGGCGAGGGCGAGCGCCCGCTCCAGGTTCTTCGCATCGCCGACGAGCACGACCGCCGCGGGCCGCGTCGACAGCAGAATGTCGCGGGTCACGCGTTCGTCTTCGGAGAACGGAAGCAGCGAGGCCGCCCCCGGCGTGTCGCGAAGGGTCCGATGGCGCCGGCTCCCGACCGCCATCGCGCCCTCGGACACCTCGACCGTGGTGCCCGGGTAGTTCGAAACCGTGACGTACTTGCCGGTCAGCGCGCCGAAGAGAGCGCTCTTGCCGACGTTGGGATTGCCGACGAGCACGACGCCGTCGGCCTCCCGCGGGACGCTCGTGCTCATTCGAGCACGATGATAGTCGTCACGGGTCCGTCGGCGCCCGGCGGCAGGAAGGGCGAATTCAACCGGGGACCGAAACCTACGTCCGTCCGGGCCGGGGCTCCGGCTGCTCGACCGCCAGGCCCGGCAGCCGCTCGCGCAGCGCGTTCGAAACGTGGCACGTCCAGCACACGCGCTGATGCGTCGCCAGCACGTGAGGGAGGCTCTCCGCCGGCACGTCGCTCCACTCGACCGTCTCGCGGCCCGGCGTCAGGAGCGCCGGCTTGTGCTCGACCCAGTGGACCTCGCCGATCTTCCGGCCGCACAGGGCGCACGTCGAGCCCCGGTACCAGTCGACGAGGGTCGTCCTGACCACGCACTCGGCCGGGGCCGCGGCGATCTCCGTCAGGCACTGCTGCCCGCAGTGCTCCCGCTCGGGCCAGCGCGAGCAGGACCCGATCCGCAGCTCGGGGTCGTTGGCGGCGAGGGTCCGGGCGGCGTGGCCGATGTCCACCTTCACGGCCGCGGGGCCCTTCGTTTCGGGGCACGTGACGACTCGCGTGCCGCGGTGCTTGAACCAGGTCCGTGCTCCCAGCAGAACGAGGGGCACGAGCGACACCACGAAGAGGACGGCGACGAGGAGGAGGATCGTGGTCATGGGCCCACCTCTCGTCGAGCCTACTCGGAGGGGTGCCCGGGGATCATGATGCGAATGCACCAGAACGACGCCACAAAAGAGCCGCCGCCCCGAAGGGCGGCGGCATGGAATCCGACTCGCGTCTCGTCGTCGACTAGTCGCAGACGAGCGAGATCATGAAGAAGTCGCTGCCGCCCGTCGAACCTGCGGCGTACTGGAGGCGGATGTCGAAGAGGTCGCCGGCGTTCATCGCCACGGCGCCGTCGCCCGTGCAGCCGGGATTCGCCCCGTTGATCGTGCACGAGAGGCTCTGGTTGGCCATGGTCGCGAGCGAGGTGCCCTTGCGGAGGTTGAACGTGAGGTTGACGGCCGCATCGAGACCGGTGCTGCCGTGAACGGCGATCCGGCTCATCGTGCACGCCTTCGGGGCCACCCCGAGAAGGTCCCAGTCCTCGGTATCGGAGTTGTCGAGGTGAATCGCGCTCAGGTACCGGGTGCTGGCCGCCGCGTTCAGATTGATCTGATGCCGCGAGGCGAACACGCCGCCGGCGCCAGCCGGACCGGCCGGACCCTGCGGACCAGTCGGACCAGTCGCACCCGTGGCACCCGTGGGACCGGCGGGGCCGGAGGCCGGACCCTGCGCGCCGGTGGCGCCGGTCGCGCCCGTCGGCACCCGTCGGACCCTGCGGACCATCGGCGCCCGTGTCGCCCTGCGCGCCCTTCTGCGCGATCAGCGCCCACTGCGCCGGGCTCGAGTCGGGCTGGTTGCCGGTGTTGTCGTCGACGAGCGAGACCCAGCTCGAGCCGCCGAACTCCGCGACCTGGAGCGTGGCGTACGTCGCTGCGATGTCCCAGGTGCCGAGGAAGCTCATCGAAGCGCCCTGCGGACCGGTCGGGCCCTGCGCCCCATCGGCGCCCGTCGGACCCTGCGGGCCGATCGGCCCCTGCGGTCCCTGGGCACCGGTTGCACCCGTGGCACCCGTCGCGCCCGTGGGACCCTGCGGACCTTCAACACCCTGGGGACCCTGAGGACCCGTCGCGCCCGTGGCGCCGGTGGCGCCCGTCGCTCCGGTCGGACCCGCATCGCCCTGCGGACCCTGCGGACCATCGGCGCCCGTGTCGCCCTGCGCGCCCTTCTGCGCGATCAGCGCCCACTGCGCCGGGCTCGAGTCGGGCTGGTTGCCGGTGTTGTCGTCGACGAGCGAGACCCAGCTCGAGCCGCCGAACTCCGCGACCTGGAGCGTGGCGTACGTCGCTGCGATGTCCCAGGTGCCGAGGAAGCTCATCGAAGCGCCCTGCGGACCGGTCGGGCCCTGCGCCCCATCGGCGCCCGTCGGACCCTGCGGGCCGATCGGCCCCTGCGGTCCCTGGGCGCCGGTTGCACCCGTCGCGCCCGCGGCACCGGTGGCGCCCTGCGGACCGGCCGGACCATCCGGGCCCGTCGCGCCCTGCGGGCCGGCGGGGCCCTGCGGTCCCGGAGGGCCGGGAACCGACGAGGCGGTCACCGTGAGCGTGTTGCCCGACGGCGTGATCGTGACGTTGTCGCCGGCCTCGAGCGTCACGTCGCCGTCCAGGCCGTTGATCGAAGACACGAGCGTTCCGCCGTAGTAGCCGTTGATGTCGATGATCAGGTCGGCCTGGGCGTTGGCCACGTGGACCGTCAACTCGCCCGTGGCTCCCAGCGAGATGACCGCGTCGTTCGCCACGACGCTGCCGGCGTTGTAGTTGACCGTGGACGTTCCCGGCCAGGCCTCGCCCTGCGGATAGGTCGCGAGGAATCCGGTCCCGAGCGCGCGCGAGACGGTGAAGTTGAACGAGACGGCCGCGGCGCCGACGGGAACTCCGCAGTGCCCGGCGACCGGAAAGTCGCGCGGGATGCCCGGCGACAGGGACGGTGTGCCGAAGGGCGGCGGGAAGCCGTTGCCGCGCGTGTCCGCCAGTCGGCAGGGCACGAGGGCGACGAACGGCACCGGCGTGTTGTCGACCGCGTCCCCCGCCTTCGACGCGAACTGTCCGTTGCTCGCCGCCGACGGGCCGGCTTCGGCCTGCCAGTACGCGGGCGCGGTCCAGTTCTGGATCACATCCTCGTTCGCCTGCGCGAGCAGCGCGCCCGGCACGGCCATGCCGAGAACCAGGGCTCCTCGAACCAGGGCACTTCGAATCATGGCGTTCATCGATACTCCTTCGTAACGTTCCCGTTTCCGTTTCCCGTCCCGGCTGCTCACTCAGCGTCGGTGTCCGGGCAGACCTCTGTCCAAGCCGCTTGCGAGGCATGGACTGCCGGACGCAAGTGCAACGTCCAGACCACAGGGCCGGACCCGCGATTTCCTAGGAAAGTCGAAGATCCCGGCCACCGCCGCGACGAAAACTGCGCGGACGGAATTCGCGGGGCGCCACTTTTTGGAAGCGCGCGGCGCAGTGGCGCGCGCTCCCCGTTGTGCGCCCGGTCACCCGGACGCGGAGCCCCCGAACGCTAGCGCAAACCCCCGGGCCACCAGTTCCAGCGGCCGGCCAGGCGGAGCAGGGCGGGCCCGATCACCATCCGGACGGCCACGGCGTCGACGAGAACGGCGACGGAGAGCGCGAAACCGAGCATCTTGATCGGCAGGAAATCGCCGAGCGTGAACCCTGCGAAGACGACGATCATGATCGCGGCGGCGTTGGTGATGACGGTGGCGCTCCGGGCGAGGCCCTCGGCGATGGCGGGCGATTCCTCGAAGCCCGAGCGCCGCGCCTCGGCGATGCGCGCGACGAGGATGACCTCGTAGTCCATCGACAGGCCGAAGACGATGCAGAAGACGATGACCGGGATGATCGGAAAGACGCTTCCGGTCGGGCCGGACAGGCCGAGCAGGCTCGCACCCATGCCCTCCTGGAAGACGAGGACGAGGGCGCCGAAGGCCACGCCGACGGAGAGCAGGTTCAGGATCACCGCCTTGACCGCGATCATCAGCGAGCGGAACCCGGCGAAGAGCGCGATGAACGTGCAGCCGATCACGAGCGCGACCACGATGCGGAAGTGCTCGGCGACCGTGTCCTCGTAATCGGCGTCGAAGGCCGGCTGGCCGCCCACGCGCATCACCGCTCCGGCCAGAGCGCTCGCCGACGCGCCGTTCCACGTGCGCAGGTCCCGCGCGAACGACACCTGGTCGGCGGGCGTGAGGCTCGTCGACGGGATGACTTCGAAGAGCGCCGCGGTGCCGTCCTCGGCGGCGAGCGACCGCCGGATGCCCGGCGAGAGCATCCCCAGGTACGAGGGATCGCGGCCCTTCAGGGCTCCGGGCAGGCACTCGACCCGCTCCGCGCGGGTGTCCGCGGACAGCTTCTCGAAGAGCTTCGTCGCCGCGGCCCAGCCCGCCTCGCTCTCGAGCGTCACTCCGGCCGGGAAGTCGAGGATCACGCGGATCGAATGGACGATGTTGGCCCGGCCCATGAGGCCCAGGCGGTGGTAGGCCTCGACGGCTTCCGTTCCGCGGGGCAGCCAGTCGCCGCGCGGCATGGTCGTATCGAGCCGCTTCGCCTGGAGGGCCAGGACGAGCAGCGGCGCGCTCGTGACGATGAGCGCGAGCAGGGGCCGCGACGTCACGCGCCGGCCCCACCGGCGCCAGCCTTCGGAGCCCTCGGCCCTCCGCCACGGCCGCTCGGGTCGGATCCGCAAACGGTCGATGTGCCGGCCGAGAAGGGACAGGACCGCCGGCAGGAGCGTGACCGACAGGCCCCAGGCGAAGAGCGTGACGAGCAGGCCCGCGACGCCGATCGAGCGCTGCTCCGAGAGCGGGATCATCATCAGCGCGGCGAAGCTGATCGAGACCGGGAAGGCGGAGAGGAAGATCGTCCAGCCCGCCTTGCGCGCGGCCTCCTCGGCCGCGGCGGCCGTGTCGAGCCCGGTCGAGAGGGCCTCCCGGAATCGGCTGACCATCAGGAGCGCGTAGTCGATGCCGAGCCCGAGGCCGATCATCGAGGCCAGGGTCTGGATGAGGATCGAGATCGTGAAGAAGCGCGCCAGCAGCGCCGCCACGCCGAGGGACAGGGCGATCGAGAGGATGCCGATCGACAGCGGCAGGATCGAGGCCACGACCGTCCCGAAGGCGAAGAGGAGCAGAAGCAGCGTCAGCGGCAGGACCCGCGCCTCGGCGCGCCGGGCGTCGGCCGCGCTCGCCCGCCGCAGGTCGACGTTGAGCGGCGCTTCGCCGGTCCAGCCGAGCCAGGCCCCGGGGTACGTGCCGCGCAGCTCGGCCAGAAGCTCCATGGTCCTCTCGCGCAGCTTCGGGAGCAGCGACTCGACGGGCGCGGTTCCGGCGTCGAGGCCGACCACCACGAGGAAGCCGCCGTTCTTGCCGACGAAGATGGGATTGTTGGTGTCGAGCGGCGAGAGCGTGCCCGCGACGCCCGGGAGGTTGCGGATCGCGCCGACGATCTTCTCCATCACCCGGCGTCCTCCGGGCGCCTGGGGGCCCGGAAATCCCTCGGCCACCAGCAGGACGCGGTCGGTGAAGGGCGAGCGGAACCGGTCCTCCAGCTCGTCGCGGACCGCCTGGGCCTGGCGGGAGGGCATGCGCGCCGCGACCTCGAGGCGATCCTCGACCCGGCGCGCGACCGGCACGAGGACGGCGGAAATCACGACCCAGGCCGCGACGATCGGCCAACGGAAGCGGACGATGCCGGCCGGAAGGCGATGCAACGCCTCCCGCCAGGCGGAGGTCGGCGCGGGTCCGGTCGTCACGCGGAAGTCAGGTGCGCGCCGGGAATCCGTTGCGCGCGGCTCCGTTGGTGCGGCGGGGACATTGCCCCGATCATGACACGGACTGCCCCCGCCCCGAACCCGGCCGCCGCCGGGGGCCCGCTGATAGATTGTCGCTCATGGCCGCGCGCCGAGCGACAGCGCTCGCCGTCGCGCTCTTCGTCTTCGGGTTCGGCGAAGAGCTGTGGTTCCGGTATCTGCCCGAGTACCTCCGCGTCCTCGGCGTTTCCGCGCTCGGACTGGGCCTCTTCGGAACGCTCAAGGACTTTCTCGACGCGGCCTACGCCCTGCCGGGCGGGGCCATCTCCGACCGCCTCGGCACCCGCCGGGCCCTGCTGCTCTTCGGCAGCCTCACGACCGCGGGCTTCGTGGTCCTCTGGGCGTGGCCGGCGGCTGCGGGAGTCTTCGCCGGCCTCGTCCTCGTCATGGCCTGGGCGTCCCTCGGGCTGCCGGCAACCTTCTCGCTCGTCGGCGAGGAGCTCGAAGGCCGCGGCCGGGTCCTCGGGTTCACGATTCAGTCGGTCCTGAAGCGCGTTCCGATCGTCCTCGCCCCGCCGCTCGGCGGGCTCCTGCTCGAGCGCTTCGGCGTCATCTCGGGAATGCGCATCGGCATCGCGGTCTCGATCATCTTCGCCGTCGCGATGCTGGCGTTCCTCTCGCGCGCCCTGCGACCGGCCGCCGGCCCGGCGCCCCTGCGGGGGGCTTCGTCGCGGCCCGTCCGGCTTGCGCCGGCCGCTGCGGCAGCTCCTCGTCGCGGACTGCCTGATTCGGCTCTGCGAGGGCCTGCCGGAGGTCTTCCTGGTCGTGTGGGCGATCGAGATCGTCCGCGTCACGCCCGCGCAGTTCGGCCTGCTGACCTCCGTCCTGATGGCGACGGCGATCGCCTCGTACCTGCCGGCCGCGGCGCTGGCGGGCCGCGCGGAGAAGAAGCCGTTCGTCGTGCTGACCTACGTGTTCTTCACGCTCTTTCCGCTCGCGGTCGTGGCGTCGCGGTCCTTCGGGGCGCTCGCCGCCGCGTTCGCCATCGGCGGGCTGCGCGAGATCGGCGAGCCCGCGCGCAAGGCGCTGATCGTGGACCTCGCGGACCCGGCCGCGCGGGGACGGACCGTCGGAACGTACTACGCGATCCGGGGCTTCGCGGTCGCCGGCGCCGCCGCGGCGGGAGGCCTTCTGTGGACGGTGCGGCCGGCTCTCACGTTCGCGGCGGCCGGCATCCTCGGCGTCGCCGGAACTCTCTGGGCGATCGTCTTTCTGCCGGCCACGTCGCCGGCGCGGGAGGAGGAGACATGAAGTGGGTGACGCGACGCGGGATCCACGTCAACCGCACGGCCACCGGCTGGCTCATCCGCAGGTTCCTGGATCCGTCGGCCGAGATCGTCTTCGTCGAGCCCGGCGAGGTCGCCGGGATCCAGGAGCGGGACGGGGCGATCGGATTCGACGCCCCGGGCGCGCGCCATCCGCACAAGGACGCCGGGGGACGCTGCTCCTTCGAGCAGCTCGTCGCCGAGAGGCTGCCCCGCGACCCGGCGCTCGCGCGCCTCGCGCGGATCGTCCACGGCGCGGATTTCCCGGAGGAGATCGATGCGACACCCGAATCGGCGGGGCTCTGGGCCATCAGCCAGGGATTCACCGACGTCGGCGCGGACGATCACGACATCCTCGAGAGGGCGGCGTTTCTCTACGACTCGCTCTATGCGCACCTGCGCCGAGCGGCCTAGGTCGCGGTGTCGTCGGCCGAGAGCGTCAGCGTCGGGTTCTTGACCGGGTCGTTGTAGGCGTCGAGGGCGGCGAAGACGATCCCGTTGTGAAAGAAGGTCCGCTCGCCCTCGGCGAGCTCGAGGGCGAGCTGGCCCGGGCCGTGCGCGCGAAAGCCGCCGGCGAGCGAGTTCTCGCGCAGGAGCAGATTGGCGAGCCGCGCCACTCGCTCGAGGCTCTCGATCGACGCGGGCGCGTCCGGCTCCGCGATGCGAAAGACGCTGCGCGCCGCGCCGGCGAGCTCGATGCCCTTGCAGCGAAGCGGCGGCAGACCTATGGCCGTCGTTCCCGGGAGGGGGCCGGGGACTCGGGACGAAGAGCGCGCATCCCCGCGGTCCTACCTGCCGAGGCCTTCCGGCACGGACGGCACCATGCCCCGTAGCGCCGCGATGTACCAGCGGTCGCCCTTCCGGGCGGCCACGATGGTCGAGAGGCCGCTGCGCGGCGGGAGGCCCTTCCCCGAGGCGTCCTTGATTCCCGTGACGTCGAAGGCGCCGTCCACGATCGCGACGTCCTTGCGCACGAAGTGAACCGTCGTGATCGTCACGGTGATCCTGGTGCCCTTGTAGATGCCGGCGTACTGCTGTGCGAAGGCCTTCTCGACTTCCGCGCGGCCCCGGGCGGACCGTCCGGTCGAGCTGACGTAGTCGCCGTCGGTCAGGAACAGGTCGGCCATCATCTTCGCGTCGGCCGAGTTCCACGCTTGCTGGATCTGGGAGCTCAGCGAGCGGATGTCCTTCTCGTCGGCGGCGGTCGAAGACTGGGCCGCGGCTGCGGCAGCGGGCAGAAAGAGAACGAGAGCCAGAGCGATCCTCGGGAAGGTCCTCATGCCTCACCTCCTTGATGAAGAGGGCCGGGTCGCTTCGCCTTACGCCTAAGTTCTACGCCCCGATCAGGGCTCCGTCAACCGCAGCCCGACTTTTGGCCGATAATCTCGCTGACTGCCCGTAGCTCAGCTCGGATAGAGCGAGCCGACCACCAGAGGCAGACTTCGAAGCGATAGGCAACGCCGGCCTGAAAGGCCGGCGGTAACTCAAAGGCGCTCAGTCCGAACAGTGGCGGATAATCAATGGAACTGCCCGTAGCTCAGCCCGGATAGAGCATCAGCCTTCTAAGCTGAGGGTCGCAGGTTCGAGTCCTGCCGGGCAGGCCACTTCCCCCCTACCCTCCCGCCCGCACCCACCCGTACTGCGTGTGGCTCGGCGCGGCGAGCCCGGATTCGGCGTACGTCTTCTTCAGGCGGTCGACGGTGTCGGACGGGATCGGCCGGACCCGCGCCGCCGGGTCGACGCCGTAGACGCGCGCGGCGTTCAAGCCCAGGATCTGCCGCTTCACCTCGACCGTCAGCGGCGCGTAACCGAAGCGCTTCGCCAGGGACTCGGGCATCTCGAGACGCTTGAAGGCCTCGATCTGCCACTGCGGGGAGCCCCACCAGATCGAGTCGGTGCCCCACAGAACGTGGTCGGCGCCGAAAGCCGCAATCATCATGCCGAGCAAGTGCGCGGTCAGGAGCGGCATCGTGATCGCCGTCATCCCGAAGGTCGCGCCGAGCTCCATATAGAGGTTCGAGACCTGCGGATGCTTCTTCTTCCATTCGCAGAGCTCGGTCACCCAGGGCACGGCCGAGGAGGTCGCGAACCCGGCGTCGACGGCCTTGCGAAGGTCCTCATCCATCCCGCGAAAGCCGGCGTGGTAGACGAGGAAGTTGAGGTCGGGAAAGTCGAGCGCCGCCTGCATGATGTCCTTCGGGTGGCAGTGCTCGGCCGAGAACCCGGGCGCGGGCAGCCCCTTGTGCGCGCAGATGTTCCGGATGCCGAGCTTGCGCGAGAGCTCGAGGGCCTTGTAGCCGACCTTCGGGTCGTCCATCCACCAGCCCGCGCCCTTCGGGCCGAGCGGCTGGCCGGGGTAGCCCTTCCACGCCTCGATCTTGAGCGTCTCCGCCTGCGCGCGCATCGCCTCGAATCCCATCGAGCCGAGCTCCGGCGACATCGTGCCGTGGGCGACGACGCGCCGCGAGCCCGAGAGCGCGTTGACGTCCGCGCGCGTCTTGACGATCTCCTCGGGGCGGATGATGTAGGTCTCGCGCGTCATCTGGGGCAGGCCGCTGACGACGGCGACCGCCGTCTCGCTGTCGAGGAAGACCTCCTTGATGAAGTTGAGCCGATAGAGCTCCTCGATCGAGGCCTTGTGCCCGGCGAGCTTCGGGTTGAACTTCGCCCCGTACTCCCGCACGGCCACGAGGTAGTCGAGGAACTCCTGGTCCGGCGTCGGGGCGTTGCGCCGGGGGTCGACGTGATGCGTCTGGACGTCGAAGACGAAGTAGGAGGTCCTGTCGCCCGCCAGCGGCTCGGTCAGCTCGGCGGCCTCGACCCGGTAGAAACGCCCGAAGACGGTGTTCATCGCCGCGAAGGCCGCGGCCATCCCACAGGAGGTCCGGAGGAACTCGCGGCGGCCCATGCCGAGGCGCGTCCCGTACGCGTCCGCAGACTCGAGGAGAAGGCGCTCGACGCGTCGCTGCTTCGCCGTCTGCCCGGGCGGGTCGTACTCCTCGTTGGAGACGACGCGCGTCGGAACGGGCAGGTGCCGGCCGAGGTAGTCGTCTTCGTCGCACTTGCGGACCCACCCGCCGTGATGCACGGGCGGCGGAGGCACAGGGGGCGTCGTCTTGCGGTTCTTCATCGGAGGCCTCGTCCGGTCCTACGGCGATTCCTCCGAAAAGTTGGGGGTCGGGTCTCGAAATTTCGGCCCAAGAGAAACCGAAGAATCGAGACCGGACCCTACTCGATTTCGATTCCGGCGCGCTCGTCCGAGTCGGGGCCCGAGAGGTCGAGGTCCAGCACGGAGATCCCGGCCCGGCGCGCGGTTTCCTCGAGGGCCTTGCAGGCCGGGAGCAGGCGCTCGAGGTTTGCCCGGGCGCCCGCGAGAGCGTCCTTCTGGATCGAGGTTGGCACGGCGTCCGCGCCGTCGATGCCCTCGAGCACGGTGCCCAGGCGGCCGTTGATTCCGACAAGCCCCCCCTCGGGCGAAAGCTTGCCGGTGGGGCCTTCGCCCGTCTCGAGCTCCCGCGCACGCGCGGCCGCCGAACGCACCTCGTCCGCGGACTTTCCCGAGACTCGGGACTGCCGGGCCACGAGCTCCTTTCGGAGCGCCCGCACGCGGACGAGCGCGTCGTAGGACGCATTCATCGCCGCGACGGCGTCCTGCTCGAACGCCAGGCGCTCGGCCAGGGCCTGCGGCGTCGCCTGGACGCGCGGATCCATCGTCAGATCGAGCGGTTTTTCCTGAGCCGCTCCGTCGACCGTCAGCCGGACGGTGTAGCGCCCCGGCAGGGCGAGGGGCCCTCGAGGGGCGATGGGCGTGTCCTCGCCGGCGATGGCCGAGATCATGAAGTCGTAGCGGTCCGACTTCGGGCGCGGGTACCGCAGGTCCCAGACGAACCGGTGGTGCCCCGCCGCCGCCGAGGGAGGAGCGGGCGGGTGGAGGTAGAGGTCGGTGAAGTAGCGGCGCGCGTCGACCTTCTCCGGCGGATCGTCGCTCGAAAACGCGCGCACCACGCCGCCCTTCCCGTCGAGGACTTCGATCCGCACGCTCTTCGCGGGAGCGCCGAGGACGTAGTCGAACACGGCGCCCGGCGGCGGGTTGCGCGCGAAGGGGGTCTCGGGCGGCAGAGGCGTGTCCCGATTCTCGTTGTTGCGCACGCGCACCGCCGAAGCCGGCGCGAAGAGCGTCGCGGGCGACGCGGCGGCCGCCGCCGCGACCTGCCGGAGCGGAGTCACGTCGTCGAGGACCCACAGGCCGCGGCCCTGCGTCGCGACGACGAGGTCGGCGCCGTGGACCTGGAGGTCGCCGATCCAGCAGGTCGGCAGGTTCTGGCGCAGCGTCTGCCAGTGATCGCCGTCGTCGAAGGAGACGAAGGCCCCCGTGTCGGTGCCGGCGTAGAGGAGGCCGCGGCGCACCGTATCGGCGCGCACGACCATCGCGAAGCCCGGCGACGGCAGGCCCGCCGAGATCTCCTGCCAGCTCTCGCCCCCGTCGCGCGTGCGGTAGAGGCGAGGCGTGAAGTCGTCGCGCCGGTGCGCGTCGACGGCGGCGTAGACGACGTCGGGCTCGAGCGGCGACACGTCGAGCGTCGAGATCTTGCTCCAGGCGGGGAGTCCCTTCGGCGTGACGTTCTTCCAGGTTCGGCCGCCGTCCTTCGTGCGATGGATCAGGCCGTCGTCCGTGCCGACCCAGATCTCCTGCGCGTCGCGCGGCGACAGCTCGATCGTGAAGATCACGCCGAAGCCGCAGGGCCGGGCGTTCTCGACGGTCACGTCGCCCTCGCA
Source organism: uncultured Acidobacteriota bacterium (assembly GCA_963776755.1). Classification (GTDB taxonomy): domain Bacteria; phylum Acidobacteriota; class Thermoanaerobaculia; order UBA5066; family Gp7-AA6; genus DAHUXD01. The sequence goes on along the minus strand of CAVZNW010000004.1, from coordinate 438,642 downwards.
GCCCTTCGCGCCGGGGACCGCGCCCGAGAGGTCCGGGCTCGCCTTCTCCCACGACGCGCCGTCGTCGAGCGAGCGCAGCAGGTACTGCGAGCCCGTGTAGAGCGCGTGGGGCGGCGTCTTCGACATCGCGATCGGAAAGACCCACGACCATCGGTAGAGACCGGGCACCGGACGACGCCCGTACGTGCTCTCCGCGGCGGGCGAGACGTTGCGCACCTGGCCGGTGCGACCGTCGAAGCGCGTGATCGTCCCGCCGAGGCCCGTGCCGTAGACGATCTCGGGATCGCGGGGGTCGGGCACGTCCCACCCGCGCTCCTCGCCGCCGACCGGGTGCCAGTCGCGATACGTGAGCTGTCCGAAGTCGCTGCGCGTCGCGGCGCCGGCCGTGCCCGAGTCCTGCTGGCCGCTGTAGATCCAGTAGGGAAAACGGTCGTCGGCCTCGACGTGGTAGAACTGGCCGGTCGGCTGGTTGTACCAGTCGCTCCACGACTTCCCGCCGTTGACGGTCACGATCGTGCCCTGGTCCGCCGCCGTGACCATGTATTCCGGGCGCTTCGGGTTGATCCACAGGAAGTGGTAGTCGTCGCCGCCCGGCCCGCCGCGGAAGAACTCGAGCGTCGTTCCGCCGTCGCGCGAGCGGCGGATCGACTGCCCGGTGACGTACACGACGTCGCGCTCCCGCGGGTCGGCGGTCAGGCGGTTCATGTAGCTCGACGCCAGTCCCGCCGTCGCGTTGACGCGGGCCCACGTCGCTCCGCGGTCGTCCGAGCGCCAGAGCCCGGCCTCCGGCGACGGCTTGCCGGGGTCGCCCGCCGCGTCGAGGAGCGCCCAGACCCGGCCGCCGGCGGACGCGGCCAGCCCGACGCGCCCGATCGGCCCGGCCGGCCAGCCTCCGCCCGACAGCCGCGTCCACGTCCGCCCGCCGTCGGTCGACTTGTAGACGGCGCTGCCCGGGCCGACCATCGGCTTGAAGTACGAGAGCCACGGATAGTTGCGGGCCTGCCAGAGCGAGGCGTAGACGATCGCCGGATTCTCGGGATCGGCCGCGAGGTCCGCGGCTCCCGTGTTCTCGTCGACGAAGAGGACCTGGCTCCAGGTCTTTCCGCCATCTTCGGTCCGGAAGAGGCCGCGCTCGCGGTTCGGGCCGAAGATGTGACCGAGCGCCGCGACGAGGGCGACGTCCGGGTTCTTCGGATCGACGAGGATCCGGCCGATCGCGCGCGAGTCCGGCAGGCCGATCTTTCTCCAGCTCGCCCCCCCGTCGTCGGAGCGATACATCCCGTCGCCGGACGCGATGTCGTAGCGGGCCTGGATCTGCCCCGTGCCGACGTAGATCACCTTCGGGTTGGACGGAGCGATCGCCAGGGCCCCGACCGAGGCCGCGCCGGCCTGGTCGAAGATCGGCGCCCACGTGCGGCCCGCGTCCCCGGTCTTCCACACCCCGCCGGCCGCGGCGCCGAAGTAGTAGGTGGCCGGATCGTCCGGGATGCCCTCGGCCACGAGCGCCCAGCCGCCCCGAAACGGCCCGATGAGCCGCCAGCGCAGGTCGCCATAGAGCGAGGGATCGATCGGCCGGGCCGCCATCACGGCGGCGGCCAGCAGGACCGCCATCCCGAGGAGAGTGCTCGAAGCTCGACGCATCGCGATGCTCCTTCCGAAGTTGGATAGATTACGGGCCATGACGCTGCCCACCGAACCGATCGGAAGTATTCCACGACCCCGGGACCTGATCGAAGGGATGGCGGCCCTCGGCGCCGGCCGCATCACGGCCGACGCCCTCGAGGCGCTCTTCGACGGCGCCGTGCGCGACACGATCTTCCGCTTCGAGGAGACCGGCTCGCCGGTCATCACCGACGGCGAACAGCGCAAGCCGAGCTTCGCGACGTACCCGATCCACGGCGCGAAGAACCTGGCACCGGGCGGCGTGACCATTCCGTTCGCGGACGGTCACACGCGCCAGCTGCCCGTCCTGGCGTCCGGCCCCTTTCGCTACTCGACGTACGCGGCGACCTATCTCGAGGGAGCCGTCAAGTACGCGTCCCGGCCGATGAAGGAGGCCGTCATCGCCGCCTCGGCCCTGTCGCTGCTCTACCCGCCGGCAGGCGTCCCCGGCTACCCGCGCGAGGAGTTCCTCGACGACCTCGTGCGCGAGGCGCAGACCGACATCCGCCGCTGCCTCGCGGCCGGCGCCTCGGTCCAGATCGATTTCACCGAGGGGCGCCTCTGCATCAAGCTCGACCCGTCGAAGAAGCTCCTCGACGCGTTCGTCGACCTGAACAACCGCGTCCTCTCCGCCTTCACGGCCGGCGAGAAGGCGAAGATCGGCATCCACACCTGCCCCGGCGGCGACCGCGATTCGACGCACAGCGCCGACGTGGACTACGCCGAGCTGTTGCCGGCGCTCTTTCGCATCGACGTCGGCAGCTTCTTCGTCCAGCTCGCGAGCGAGGCGGACCGCCCGCGCGTCCTGAAGATCCTCGGCGCGCACGCGAAGGGCGACCGCCGCGTCTTCGTCGGCGTCACCGATCCGATCTCCCCGCGCGTCGAGACGCCGGAGGAGGTCCGCGACCGCATCCTCGAGGCGGCGAAGTTCATCGACCCGGCCAACCTGGGCTCGACCGACGACTGCGGCTTCTCGCCCTTCGGCGACGACGTCTCGACCTCGCGCGACACCGCGTTCGCGAAGATCCGCGCGCGCGTCGAAGGCAACGCGATGGCGTCGAAAGAACTGCGGGTGTAGGCTTCGCCTTCCGAGGACGAGATGGACTCAACCGAAGTCACCGAGATCAAGCGCCACTTCAACGTCGTGGCCGAGAAGCTCGAGTCGCGCATTCAGCTTCTCGCCGAAGGGCTCGCCGGCCTCGACGAAAAGGTCGATCGCCGCTTCGAGGCCCTCGAGCAGCGTATGGATCACCGCTTTGAGGAGACTCAGGCGATGATCAAGTTCTCCTACGCCGAGCTCGACCGCCGAATCCGCGCTCTCGAGGACGGCCACGCCTCCCTCGAGTCTCGCGTCGAGCGCCTCGAAGCCCGCTGAACCCCTACAAATCCTCCAGCCGCACCGGCGTGTCGGCGTCCTTCCACGCCGCGTCGAACTGGGCGCGGGCCCAGGCCGCGTCGGCGTCCTTCTTCTGGGCCTCGAGGCTCTTCGAGAGACCGTAGAGCGAGCGGCCGTTGCGCGGGTGCTTGTCGAGGTCGGCCCGGAAGACCTGTTCGGCCTCGGCGGCCCGGCCTTCGCGCAGGAGCGCCGCGCCGAGCGATTCCCGGGTCGGGTAGTACCAGGCGGGCGGCTCGTCGTAGGCCAGCGCGTCTTCCGCCTCGACGGCCGCCCTCCAGGACGCGATCGCCGCGACGCGGTCGCCGCGCGCCTCGGCGATCCGCGCGTCGAGGACCGGGGTCGCGACGGACAGCAGCGCCGCGGCGCTGTTCTGGGGGCCCGCCATGCGTCCGGCGGGAATGGAGTCGCGGGCGACCAGATACGCATCGCGCAGCGTCGCGGCGCGCTTCGCGTCGCCCTGTGCCGCGGCGGCCATCGCGCGCGCGTAGAGCCACACCGCGCGCACGAGCGGCAGTTTCGGGCCCGGGTCGGGCATCTTCCGGATGTCGTCCCACTTCGAAAAGCGCAGCGCGACGAAGGCCGGCTGACAGAGGAAGCCCTCGAGCATCGGGTCCATGGTGACGACCGGAAGCACGCCGTCGAAGAGCTGGTCGCCCGCCCGTTTGGCCGAGGCGTAGCGGCCGGCCATCAGCGCCGCGTACGACTCGAAGTGGACGTTGTGGTTGTAGTACATCACCGGGTACATGCCCTGCGCGCCCGTCTCGCGGATGTAGGCGCGGTCCACGTCGGCGGCGACGGCGTTGGACTTCTCGGCGGCGACGTAGTCGCCCGTGCGGACGTAGACGTGCGCGGGCATGTGGACGAGGTGCCCGGCCGCCGGCACGAGCGTCTCGAGCCGCGTGGCGGACGGCAGCGCCCGCTCGGGGCTCTTCGAGGCCTCCACGGCGTGGATGTAGTAGTGGTTGGCGCCGGGGTGGCTCGGATCGCGCTTCAGGACCGACTCGATCACGGCGACGATCTCGAGCGTGTACTCGCCGGGCTCGCCCGCGGGCGTCCACAGCTTCCACGGTGTGAGGTTCATGAGGCTCTCGGCGTAGAGCGTGGCCGCGTCGAGGTCGTCCGGGTAGCGGGCCGAGAGCGCCTTCATCGCGGCCGCGTAGTCGCGCGCGACCTTCGCCTTGTCGGAGGCGGCCGGGTCGGCGACGTAGCGCGCGGCGAGCGCCTCCGCGTACGCCCGCTCGTTCTCGGGCCCTCCGGCCGACAGGGCCAGGGCCTTCTCCACCTCGGCGCGCGCCTTGAGCAGCCTCTCGTCGACCGGGGCCGGATCGTTGTAGTTCGCGCCGAGGACGATCGCCATGCCCCAGTGCGGCATCGCGGCCTTCGGGTCGAGCGCGGCGGCCTTCTCGAACGAGCGGAACGCCTCCTCGTGGTTGAACCCATAGAGAAGGACCATGCCCTGGTCGAAGAACTTCTGGGCCTCGGGGCTCGAGGTCGCGATCGGATGCCGGTGGGACCCGGTGCCCGCAAGCAGCGCCGCGGGCTTCTGGGCCGCCGCGTCGCCGTGCGGCTCGGCGTGCTGGCCGGAGAGCACGGCGGGAATGGCGGCGGCGAACACGAACATCGGGATCTTCATGGAATCCTCCGTCGTCTCGAGCGAATTCTAGTCCGGCCCGCGGCCGCGGCCGCGCGGGTAGTATTCGGGGCGCACTCGCCCAGGAGGAACAGGATGAGGCTCCGGCCCCGCACTCCCCTCGCGCTTCTCGCGTCGCTCGCCCTCGCGGCCACGCTTTCCGCGCAGCCGGCGGCGAAGACGCCCGCGCCGGCCCCGGCGAAACCGGTGAGGGTCGCCTCGGTCGAGGGAATCACCGAGTACCGACTCGCCAACGGCCTGCGCGTCCTTCTCTTTCCGGATCCGACCAAGCCGACGGTCACGATCAACGTCACCTACCTCGTCGGCTCGCGCAACGAGAACTACGGCGAGACGGGCATGGCCCACCTGCTCGAGCACATGCTCTTCAAGGGCACGCCGAAGCACCCGAACGTCAACCAGGAGCTCACCGCGCACGGGGCGAACTCGAACGCCTCGACGTGGTTCGACCGCACGAATTACTTCGAGACGCTCCAGGCGACCGACGAGAACCTCGGGTGGGCCCTCGAGTTCGAGGCGGACCGGATGGTCCACGCGAACGTCGCGAAGAAGGACCTCGATACCGAGATGACGGTCGTCCGCAACGAGTTCGAGATGGGGGAGAACGACCCGAGCTCGATCCTGCAGGAGCGCGTCCTCTCGACGGCGTTTCTCTGGCACAACTACGGAAAGTCCACGATCGGCGCGAAGGCGGACCTCGAGAACATGCCGATCGAGCGCCTCCAGGCGTTCTACCGGACCTATTACCGGCCCGACAACGCCGTGCTGCTCGTCGCCGGCCGCTTCGACGAGGCGAAGACCCTCGACCTCGTCCAGCGGTACTTCTCGCGCATCCCCGTGCCCTCGACACCCGTCCCCGTTCTCTACACGCTCGACCCGACGCAGGACGGCGAGCGGCAAGTCACGCTCGAACGCAAGGGAGACGTCCAGGCGATCGCCGCGGCCTACCACGCCCCGTCCGGCAGCAGCCCCGACGCGGGCGCGGTCGATCTGTTGACGGAGGTCCTGGCGTCGACCCCGTCGGGCCGCCTCTACAAGGCGCTCGTCGAGACGAAGAAGGCGACGTCCGTCGGCGGCTACTTCATGGCCCTCCACGATCCCGGCTTCATGATGTTCGACGCGGAGGTCCGGACGGACCAGCCGATCGCCGAGGCGCGCGCCGCGATGGTCGCGACCCTCGACGCCGCGGCCGGAGCCTCGCCGGTCACGGCCGAGGAGGTCGACCGCGCGCGCGCCACGCTCTTGAAGAACATCGAGCTGACGCTCAACAACGCCGCCCGCGTCGGCCTCCTCCTCTCCGAATACATCGGGCAGGGCGACTGGCGCCTGTTCTTCCTGAACCGCGACCGGATCCGCCAGGCGACGGTCGAAGACGTGCGCAAGGCCGCCGCCGCGTACCTGAAGCCGTCCAACCGGACGATCGGCGTCTTCCTCCCCACGGCCGAGCCCGATCGTTCCGAGATCCCGCCGCCCCCGAAGGTCGACGCGCTCGTGCGCGAATACAAGGGGGACGCCGCCGTCGCCGCCGGCGAAGCGTTCGATCCGTCGCCCGCGAACCTCGACGCGCGGACCACACGCTCGGAGCTGCCCGGCGGCATGAAGATGGCGCTCCTGCCGAAGAAGACGCGCGGGGCGACGGTCGTCGGGACGATCACCCTGCGCTTCGGCGACGCGAAGAGCCTCGCCGGCAAGGTCACCGCCGCGGACCTGGCGGCCGACATGCTCATGCGGGGCACCGCGAAGCGCACGCGCCAGCAGATCAAGGACGAGCTCGACCGACTCAAGGCCCGCATGGGCGTCAACGGCCGCGCGAGCCAGGCGGCGCTCTCCTTCGAGACGGTCCGCGAGAACCTCCCGGAGGTCCTGCGGCTCGCGGCCGAGATCCTGCGGGAGCCGGCCTTCCCGGAAAAGGAGTTCGAGGAGCTCCGGCAGGAGAACCTCGCCGCGATCGAACAGCAGCGCAGCGAGCCCGACGCCGTGGGCTCGAACTTCTTCGAGCGCCACATGAACCCCTACCCGAAGGGCGACGTGCGCTACGTCGAAACGCTCGACGAGTCGCTTGCGAGCTACGAGGGCGCCACACTCGCGGAGTCCCGCCAGTTCTACGGCGACTATTTCGGCTCGAGCAACGGCCAGCTCGCCCTCGTCGGCGACTTCGACGCCGAGCCGGTCGCGCGGCTCGCGGCCGAGCTCTTCGGCGACTGGAAGAGCCCGGCGCCGTTCGCGCGCATCCCGCAGACCTACCAGGACGTGCCGCCCGTGCAGAAGACGCTCGAGACTCCCGACAAGGCCAACGCGTTCTTCGTCGCCGGGCAGAACCTCAGGCTCCGGGACGACTCGCCCGACTATCCCGCCCTCGTCTTCGGCAACTACATGCTCGGCGCGGCCGACACGGCGCGGCTCTACGCGAGGATCCGGGAGAAGGACGGCCTGTCGTACGGCGTCGGCTCGCAGCTGTCGGCCTCGCCGCTCGACGAGTCGGGTGCGTTCACGGCGTACGCGATCTACGCCCCGCAGAACGCGGCCCGTCTCGAAGCCGCGTTCCAGGAGGAGCTCGCCCGCGTGCTCAAGGACGGGTTCGACGCCGAGGAGATCGCCCGCGCCAAGTCCGGCTGGCGGCAGTCGCGCCAGATGGCCCGCGCTCAGGACGCCTCGCTCGGCCGGGCGCTCGCCGCCCAGCTCTATCTCCAGCGCACATTCGCCTGGGACGCCGAATTCGAGCGGAAGGTGGAGGCGCTCACGGGCGCGGACATCCTCGCCGCGATGCGCAGGTTCATCGACCCGGCAAAGATGACGGTCGTCAAGGCGGGAGATTTCGCGAAGGCGGCGCCGTAGGCGTAACCGCCTACAATCGAGGGCGCAATGCCCCTGTCCGCCGGTTCGCGCCTGGGACCCTACGAGATCCTCGCCCCCATCGGCGCCGGGGGGATGGGCGAGGTCTACCAGGCGAAGGACACGCGGCTCGACCGGGTCGTCGCCGTCAAGGTGCTCTCGGCGCACATGTCCGAGAGCGCGGAGGGCCGGGAGCGGTTCCTGCGGGAAGCCCGGACGATCTCCCGGCTCTCGCACACCAACATCTGCGCGCTCTACGACGTCGGCCAGCAGGACGGCGTCGACTTTCTCGTCATGGAGTTTCTCGAGGGCGAGACGCTCGCGGCGCGACTCGGCCGGGGGCCCCTGCCGACGGAGCAGATCGTCCGCTACGGCGTCGAGATCGCCGACGCGCTCGACCGCGCCCACCGCCAGAGGATCGTCCACCGGGACCTCAAGCCGGGCAACCTCATGCTGACGAAGTCGGGGATCAAGCTGCTCGACTTCGGCCTGGCGAAGCTGCAGGCGCGCCCGACCGGCGTGTTCGGCGAGATGTCGATGTCGACGGCCGCCACCGATCCCGGCGGCCTGACGACGACCGGGACGATCGTCGGCACTCTCCAGTACATGTCGCCCGAGCAGCTCGAGGGGACGGAGGCCGACGCCCGCTCGGACATCTTCTCCTTCGGCGTGATCCTCTACGAGATGACGACCGGCCATAAGGCCTTCTCGGGCGGCAGCCATGCCAGCGTGATCGCCGCGATCCTGAAGTCCGAGCCCGAGCCGATCTTCGCGGCCCAGCCGCTCGTCCCGCCGGCGCTCGAACGCCTCATCCGCCGGTGCCTGGCCAAGGACCCCGACGACCGCTGGCAGACGGCGCGCGACCTGACGCTCGAGCTGCGGGCGATCGGCGGCGAGCCGGCGCCGACCGTTCCGAGCCTCGCGGCGGCGGCGTCGCTTCCCGCCGTGCCGGCGCGCCCGGCCCGCGAGCGGATCGCGTGGATCGCCGCAGCGGCCGCGGCGCTGGCGGCCGTCGCGCTCGCCGTCGGCCTCGGACTGGCCCTCCGGCGCCCGGCCGCGACGGCGCCGCTTCCGGCGATGCGGTTTCTCCTGCCTGCGCCGGACAACGCGTGCTTCGACACGATCGACGCGTCCGCGACGATCTCGCCCGACGGCACGCGGGTCGTCTTCGGCGCCACCGGGCCCGACGGGCGGCCGATGCTGTGGGTGCGCCCGCTCGAGGCGATCACGGCCCGGCCGCTCCCCTCGACCGACGACGCGCGCGACCCGTTCTGGTCGCCGGACAGCCGCTCGATCGCCTTCTTCGGCGAGGGCAAGCTGAAGCGCATGGACGCCAACGGCGGCCCGGCGGAGACGATTGCCGACGCCCCGGATCCGCGGGGCGGAAGCTGGGGCCGGGACGGCGTCGTCGTCTTCGCCCCGAACGCCCGCGGCGCGCTCCTGCGCGTGGCGGCGGACGGAGGCGAGACCGCGCCGGCGACGAAGCTCGATGCCGGCCGCCACGACGTCGCGCACCTGCGGCCTCAGTTCCTGCCGGACGGAAAGCACTTCCTCTTTCTCGTCCGCAGCGCCGACGCCGAGCAGAGCGGCACCTACGCGGGCTCCCTCGGCTCTTCGAGCGCATCGCGGGTCCTGGCCTCGCCGGCCCGCGCGCTCTTCGCCGAGCCGGGGTTCCTCCTCTTCCCGCGCGAGGGCGCGCTGCTCGCGCAGCGCTTCGATGCCGGCAAGACGCGCCTGGACGGCGGCCCGTCCCGCGTGGCCGCCGGCGTCGCGTCCGTGCCGGAGCTCGGGACGGTCGCCGCCTCCGCCTCGAGCAACGGCATCCTCGTCTACCAGACGAGCCTCGACTCGGAGAAGCAACTCGCGTGGTTCGACCGCTCGGGCCGCCGCCTCGCCGCCGTCGGCCTGCCCGGACACTATCGGGGGATCGAGCTCTCGCCCGACGACGCGCGCGCGGCCGTGGAGCGGATCGACCCGGTCAAGCATTCGGGGGACATCTGGATGTTCGACCTCGCTCGCTCCGAGGGCGCCCCGTTCCTGGCGGGGCCGGCCGACGAGCAGGGGCCGGTCTGGTCGCCCGACGGGAGCCGCATCCTCTACGCCTCGAATCGCGAAGGCATGATCCAGTTCTACGAGCAGGCGTCGAGCGGCGCGGCCGAGCCGAAGAGCGTCCTCGCCTCGCCCCAGTGGAAGTTCCCGAGCGACTGGTCGCGCGACGGCAGGTTTCTCGCCTTCCAGACCTACGACCTGAGGTCGAAGCGCGACGTCGCCATCCTGCCGTTCTCGGGCGGCGGCCGGGCGACGCCTCTCCTCAAGAGCGAGTCGAGCGAGTGGCATGCGCGCTTCTCGCCCGACGGGCGCTTCCTCGTCTACGTCTCCGACGAGACCGGCCGGTTCGAGGTGTACGTCGCGGCCTTTCCCGGGCCCGGCGGAAAGTGGCGCGTTTCGAAGGACGGCGGCTCGTATCCCCGCTGGCGCCGCGACGGGCGGGAGCTCTTCTTCCTGGGAGCCGACGGCACGCTGATGGCCGCGCCGGTGCTGTCGGCCTCGCCGTTCGAGGCGGGCCCGCCCGAGCCGCTCTTCGGCGTCCGATCGGCCAGCAGCTACGCCGCCTCCGCGGACGGCCAGCGCTTCCTGCTCGCCGCGCCCGCTTCGCGCTCGGCCGACGAACCCGTCACGCTCGTCGTGAACTGGCCCCGGTCCCTCGACCGCTGAGGCGATAAGATCCCGTCCCCGGCCGGCCCGGGAAGGAGAGCCCGATGACGCTCAGAACCGCCGTCGCCATCTCGATGCTGGCGGTCTCGTCGCCGGCGCTCGCCGCGGACCCCGCTGCGACGCCGGTCGCAAAGAAGGTGCCCCACATGCAAAAGCTGCACGGAGAGGAGCTCGCCGACCCCTACTTCTGGATGCGCGAGCGCGACAACCCGGAGGTCAAGGCGTACCTCGAGAAGGAGAACGCCTTCGCCGAGGCCTTCATGAAGCCGACCGAGGCCTTCCAGAAGGCTCTGTACGACGAGATGCTCGGCCGGATCAAGGAGACGGACCTCTCGGTCCCGTACCGCGACCGCGGCTGGTACTACTACTCGCGCACCGAGAAGGGCAAGCAGTACGCGATCTACTGCCGCAAGAAGGGCGCGCTCGAGGCGCCCGAGCAGGTCTACCTCGACGTCAACGAGCTCGCGAAGGGCGAGCGCTTCATGAGCGTCTGGGCGCGGACGGTCTCCGACGACGGGAACCTCCTCGCCTACACGACCGACAACACGGGCTTCCGCGACTACACGCTGCGGATCAAGGACCTGACGACGGGTCAGCTCCTGCCGGAGAAGATCGAGCGCGTCGGCTCCGTCGCCTGGACGCCGGACAACAAGACCCTCTTCTATACGACGACCGACCCGGCCAAGCGGCCGTACCGGCTCTACCGCCACACCGCCGGCGCCGACCCGTCGACCGACGCGCTCCTCTACGAGGAGAAGGACGAGCGCTTCCGCGTCGCGGCCTTCCGCTCGAGGAGCGGCGCCTACGTCTTCTTCCCGGTGGCGAGCCACACGACCTCCGAATGGCGGTACGTGCCGGCGGCCACACCGACCGCGCAGCTCAAGCTCGTCGCGCCGCGGGAGCAGGAGCACGAGTACTCCGTCGACCACCGCGGCGACCGCTTCTTCATCATGACCAACGACCGCGGCCGCAACAACCGGCTCGTCTTCGCGCCGGCGGCGGACCCGAAGCGCGAGAACTGGACGGAAGTCGTCGCCCACCGCGACGACGTCATGCTCGAGGACTTCGACCTCTTCGCGAACTGGACGGTGCTCTACGAGCGCCAGGACGCCCTGCCGCGCATCCGCGTGGCCGACGCCGGGGTCGAGAGCTCCTACCGAATCGAGTTCCCCGAGGCGATCTACTACGCGGCGGCGCAGAACAACAAGGAGTGGGACACGCAGACGCTCCGCATCGAGTACGAGTCCTTCACCACACCGCCCTCCGTCTACGACTTCGACATGAAGACGAGGGACCGAAAGCTCCTCAAGCAGCAGGAGGTCCTCGGCGGCTATGACCCGTCGCGGTACGCCTCCGAGCGCCGCCACGCGACGGCGTCCGACGGGACGAAGGTCCCCATCTCGCTCGTCTACCGGAAGGGTTTCGTCGCCGACGGCAAGGCGCCGGCGCTCCTGACGGCCTATGGCTCCTACGGGGCGCCGAGCGACGCCGGCTTCGACTCGACCCTCGTCAGCCTCCTCGACCGCGGCGTCGTCTATGCCGTGGCGCACATCCGGGGCGGCGGGGACCTCGGCAAGACGTGGCACGACCAGGGCAAGATGCTCAAGAAGAAGACCACCTTCACCGATTTCATCGCGTGCGCCGAGACTCTGGCGGCCGACAGGATCACGTCGAAGGACCGCCTGGTGATCGAGGGCGGCTCGGCCGGCGGGCTCCTCATGGGCGCCGTGGTGAACATGCGGCCCGACCTCTTCCGCGCCGTCGTCGCGCGCGTGCCCTTCGTCGACGTCATCAACTCGATGCTCGACGAGTCGCTGCCGCTGACCGTGGGCGAGTTCGAGGAGTGGGGCAACCCCAAGATCAAGGAGCAGTACGACTACATGAAGTCGTACAGTCCCTACGACAACCTCGAGGCCAAGGCGTACCCGGCGATGCTCGTGAAGACGTCTTTCGACGACTCGCAGGTCATGTACTGGGAGCCCGCGAAGTACGTCGCGAAGCTACGGACGTTGAAGACCGACGAGAACCCGCTCGTCTTCAAGATCAACATGTCCGGCGGCCACGGCGGGTCGTCGGGCCGTTACGACAAGCTCAAGGAGATCGCCTTCGACTACGCCTTCGAGCTGACGCAGATGGGGATCACGAAGTGACCCGGTCCCGCATCCCCGCCCTGGCCGCAGGGGCCGCCCTCGTGGCCGCCCTCGCCCTGGCGGAAGGGGGAGACCGGGGCAAGGTCCCGTTGCTCGCCACCTTCATCGGCAACATGGCCTTCGCCATCACGGACGGGACGACGACGATCTACACCGACTTTCCCTACGAGTCCGGCTACTCGGGCTACATGACGTACGACTTCGCCGCCGTGCCGAAGGCTCCCGGCGCGCTGTGCCTCGTGACGCACGGACACCGGGACCATTTCGACGCGCCCCTCTTCGCGAAGATGGACGCGTTGCTGATCGCGCCGCCGGACGTCGAGGCCCGGGTCCCGAAGGACCGGACGATCCCGTTCGCGCCGAAGATGCGCTACCGCGACGTCGAGATCGAGGCTATCGAGACGCCCCACGCCCGCATCGGCCACGCGTCCTACCTCGTGACCTGGCACGGCCTGCGGCTCTACTTCACGGGCGACACGGACGGCGTCGACCAGCTCCTCGCGATGAAGAACCTCGACTTCGCGTTCGTCTCGCCGTGGCTGATCGAGCGCGTCGCCGAGAAGAAGGGACGGATCGACGCGCGCCAGGTCGTCTGCTACCACCACCAGGCGGACGAGACGGTGCCGGCCTTCCAGAACCGCATCGTTCCCCGCCAGGGCGAGACGCTCGCCCTGCCGGCCGTCACCGCAGCGACCGCCCCTCGCTGAGCCCCGCGTCGCTCGCGGAGCGCTGGCGCAGGTACTCCCGGATCTCCTGGATGCGCGTCTCGGGCAGCGGATGGGAGGAGAGCCACTCGGGCGGATGTTGTCCGCCGCTCGCCTTCGCCAGGATCTCCATCACCTCGAGCATCGCCTTCGGGTCGTACCCGGCGGCCGCCATCGCATCGATCCCGTAGCGGTCGGACTCGGACTCGTCGGCTCGGCCGTACTTCAACTGCACCATCTGATTGACCATCGCCGCGATCATCGCCGCGCGCTGGCCGCCGTCCGACCCGTCGGACGCCGCAACGCCGACGGCCTGGGACAGCGTCTGCCCGAGCTGGCCCTGCGCCATCTGCTCGGCCGCGTGGCGGTGAATCACGTGGCCGACCTCGTGGCCGAGCACCCCGGCGAGCTCCGCCTCCGTCTGGAGCCGGTCGAGGAGCCCGCGCGTGACGAAGATCTGACCGCCCGGCAGCGCGAACGCGTTGACCGTCTCGGGGTCTGCGAGGAGATGGAACCGGAAGTTGCCGGCATACGGGCTCGTGCCCGCGTTGCTGCGGGAGACGACGCGCCGGCCCACCTCTTCGACCAGGCGCGCCGAGGGATCGCTCGGGTCGACGTCGCCGCCCATCTTCTGGGCCATCTCCGGCGCCGCTTCGAGCCCGAGGACCTTCTCCTGGTCGACCGAGAGAGCCACGTGCTGCTTCTCGCCCGTCACGGGATTGACCTCGGTGCGGCTCATGTAGGCGATGATGCCGACCGCGGCGATCACGAGCGCGATGAGCAGCCGGCCGCAGCCGCGGTTGCGAACAAGTCCCCCGCCGCTTCCGTCTTCCATAGGCTCACCTCGTGGCGTGGGATTATCTCCCCGGAGGCCATCGCCCATGAGATTCCGTCCGATTCTCCTCGCGGCCGCGACGCTGGCGGCGGGCCGGCTTTCGGCCGCCGAACTGGCCCCCTCCGAGTTCGCGGCCCGGCGCGGGGAGGCGATGCGGCGGATGGCGGACGGCGTCCTGCTGCTGCCCTCCGCTTCGCTCGCCGCGGAGAGCCTCTCGCAGTACGGCTATCTGCAGGACCCCAACTTCTTCTACTTCACCAACCTCGCCAGCGCCGCGGGCGCGGTTCTCGCCCTCGACGGGGCCGCGAAGGAGACGTGGCTCTTCGTTCCCGAGAAGCTCCGGGGATTCTCGGGCCTGACGAAGCGGCCGCTCATCGCCCCCGGCGCCGAGTCGGAGAAGGCGCTCGGCCTCGATCACGTCGTCTCGCGCAAGGAACTCTCCGCCTTCCTCACGCGCCGCCAGGACACGTCCGGTGTCGTCCTGTACACCATCGGCGGCGTCGAGCCCCTCGGCTTCCCGCTCGACATCGCCCTCGACGATCCGCTCGCGGCGTGGAACCACGCGATCGGGGAGCTCTGGCCCGCCGATCGCCTCAAGCCCGCCGACGCGATCCTCGCCGGGATGCGCGAGATCAAGTCGCCGGCCGAAATCGAGGTCCTGCGCCGCGTCGGCCTCGCGAGCTCGCAGGCCCTGCGCGCCGGCATGTCGAGCGTGCGCCCCGGGCGGCCGCAGCGGGAGGCCGAGGCCGCCGTCGTCTCCGCCTGCATCGACGCCGGCGCCGAGGGGCCGTCGTTCTGGCCATGGACGATGGCCGGCCCGACGAGCGCGTTCCCGGCGCCCTTCGAGTCGCTCGCCGACTACCGGCACCTGAACCGCGCGATGCAGGCCGGCGAGGTCGTCCGGGTCGACGTCGGCTGCGACGTGGACCACTATCGCGGCGACGTCGGCCGCACGGTTCCGGCCTCGGGGCGCTTCGACGCCGGCCAGCGCGAGACCTGGGAGCTCCTGATCGCCGCCTACCGCGCGGGCCTCCGGCAGTTCCGCGACGGCGTCAAACGCGACGACGTCTTCGCCGCGAGCCTCGCCGAGATCAAGCGACTCCAGCCCTCGCTCGCGACGCCGCTCGGAAAGAAGGCGGCGGAGCTCCTGCTGGCGCCGGACGGCCTCAAGTACTGGGAGGCCCATGGCGTCGGGCTCGATCCCGCCGAGGGGATGCCCGACGTCCTGCGCGCCGGGATGGTCCTCGCCTTCGAGCCGATCTTCTCGGTCGAGGGCCAGGGCTTCTACCTCGAAGACATGGTCCTCGTCACGAAGGACGGCCACGAGATTCTCACGCCGGGGCTCCCCTACTCCGCCGACGAGATCGAACGCGCCACGCGGCCCCACCGGAAGTACAGGGGTCAGCCTTAGGGCTTTTTCAGGCGCGAGTCGAAGAACTCGAGGGTTTCCTTCCAGGTCCGGTCCCACTCCGCGCCCTGCCAGCCGTGCTCGACGCCGAGGATGAACTCGACGCGGCCGGAAACGCCGGCGGCCGAGAGCTTCTCCATGAGCGCGAAGGCCTGGCTCGGCGGAACGAGCCTGTCGCTCGCGCCCTGGAAGACGAGGACCGGCGCGTCGCCCGCGTTGACGTAGGTCACGGGCGAGGCCTTCGCGGCCAGGTCCGGCTTCTCGGCGGCCGGGGCCCCGATCAGGCACGCGCTGAAGCTCTTCGCCTCGGCCGAGAAGTCCTTCGCCGACAGATCCGTCGGGCCGAAAAAGTCGACGACCGCCGAGACGCCTTCGCTGCGCGGGACCGCGAGGCCGAGCAGCAGCGCCAGGTGCCCGCCGGCCGAGAAGCCCATCGCCCCGATCCGCGCCGGGTCGATCTTGAGCGTCCCGGCGTTGGCGCGGAGGAACTTCACGGCGGCCTTCATGTCCTCGAGCTGCGCCGGGAAGACGTCCTTCGGGCAGAAACGGTACTGCGGCGACACCGCCACGTAGCCGTGCCGGGCGAAGTCTGAGATGGCGCGGTGGTTCTCCTCGCGCCCGCCCTCGTGCCACGCGCCACCGTGGATCACGAGCACCGCGGGAAACGGCCCGTCGCTCATGGCCGGTTGCGCGATGTCGAGCCGCAGCTCCGTGCCTGCGACCGTCGTGTAGGGAACGTCGTAACTGGTCGTGACGCCCGGGTCGGCGGCGGAAAGCGCGGTCGCAGGCGCGAGGGCGGCGAGAAGGGCAACCGGCGCAAGGCGGCGAGTCATGAGGCCTCCGAAATGCCGCGCGCCAGCGTATCAGACGCCTCTGCGGCTAGAATCGACGCCGCACTCCATGGCTCTTTCTGCAGGCTCCCGCCTCGGCCCCTACGAGATCCTCGCGCACATCGGCGCGGGCGGCATGGGAGAGGTCTACCGCGCGAAGGACGCGCGGCTCGAGCGCACCGTCGCGATCAAGGTCCTGCCGCAGCATCTCTCGTCCTCCCCCGAGGTCCGCCAGCGCTTCGAGCGCGAAGCGAAGACGATTTCGCAGTTCTCCCACCCGCACATCTGCGCGGTCCACGACGTCGGGCGCGAAGGCGAGATCGAGTATCTGGTGATGGAGTATCTGGAAGGCGAGACGCTTTCGGATCGCCTCGCCCGCGGGCCGCTCCCGCAGGAGCAGACGCTCCGTTACGGCGCGCAGATCGCCGACGCCCTCGACAAGGCGCACCGGCAGGGCATCGTGCACCGGGATCTGAAGCCCGGCAACGTGATGCTGACGAAGACGGGCGTCAAGCTCCTGGACTTCGGACTCGCAAAGGCGATGGCGCCGGCCCAGCCGTCGAGCCTGACCGCCGTTCCGACGCAGCAGGGCCTCACCCAGGAAGGCACGATCCTCGGAACCTTCCAGTACATGGCGCCCGAGCAGCTCGAGGGCCGGGACGCCGACGCCCGCACGGACATCTTCGCGCTCGGGGCCACGCTCTTCGAGATGGCGACGGGCAGAAAGGCGTTCTCCGGCTCCACACAGGCCTCGCTCATCTCGGCGATCCTGCGCGACGATCCCCCGCCGATCTCGCAGGTTCAGCCGATGTCGCCTCCGGTCCTCGACCGCGTCGTCCGGGGCTGTCTGGCCAAGGACCCCGAAGACCGCTGGCAGTCGGCCGGCGACATCGGCAAGCAGCTTCGCTGGCTCTCGGAGGGAACGACGTCGGCCTCGGGGACCGCCGTTCCCGCGGCCCCGCGGCGCGGACGACGGCCGGCTCTCCCCTGGGCCGCGGCCGCGCTGCTCCTCGTGACGGCGGTCTTCCTGGCCAACGAGCTGCGCAAGGCGCGCGACGTCCGGCCCGAACCGGTCCACTCGTTTCTCCTTCCTCCGGAAAAGACCGTCTTCCGGCTGACCGGCGACGACTCCGCTCCCGTCGCCGTATCGCCCACGGGCGATCGCGTCGTCTACGGCGCCGCCGGAAAGCTCTGGATCCAGTCGCTGCGGACGGGCGACGCGACGCCTCTGCCTTCGACCGACGGGCCGCGGTTCCCCTTCTGGTCGCCCGACGGCCGCTCGATCGGCTTCTTCGCGGAAGGGAAGCTCCGCCGCGTCGACGCCGACGGCGGGCCCGTCACCACGATCTGCGACGCGCCCAACTCCCGCGGCGGGAGCTGGTCGCCCTCCGGCGAGATCGTCTTCGCGCCGGACATCCGGTCGCCGATCTTCCGGGTCTCCGCCGGCGGCGGCGTGGCGCGGCCCGTGACGAAGGTCGCGGAGAAGGTCCACACGACGCACCGGTGGCCGTTCTTCCTTCCGGACGGCCGCCACTTTCTCTACCTCGCCGTCAATCACGCGGACCCGCGCGCCGAACAATCCGGCGTCTACGTCGGGTCGATCGATGGCGGCGAGAGCCGGCGCCTGGTCTCGAGCTTCGGCGGCGGGCAGTACGCCTCGGGGCGGCTCCTCTACTGCGCCGACACGAGCCTGATGGCCCTGCGCTTCGACATCCGCGCGAACACGGTCTCGGGCGCGCCAGTGCGCGTCACGGAAAACGTGCACTACGACTCGGGCATCTGGCGCGGAAACTTCAGTGTCTCGTCGAACGGCGTGCTCGCCTACCAGGTGGCGCAGGCGGGGATCGGGGGACAACTGACGTGGCTCGATCTCGCCGGCCGCCCTCTCGGCAAGGTGGGCGAGAAGAGCGAGGCCTACTGTCCCGAGATCTCTCCCGACGGGCGGCGCGCGGCCGTGGTCCTCGGCGACCCCGCCAACGACGTCTGGCTCTTCGATCTCGAGCGCGGAGTCCGCTCGCGGCTGACGACGGGGGCCGTGGCGACCCCGGCGCCCGTGTGGTCTCCCGACGGCTCCGAGATCGCGCTGACGTCCCAGGCCCAGGCGGGGACCTTCGCCCTGCTCGCCGTGTCGATCGACGGGTCGGGCAAACGGCGCGAGATCTGGAGCTCGACCGACCGGATCGAGCCCACCGACTGGTCGCCGGACGGCCGCCATCTCCTCGTCACCCGGGGCAACATCGGCGGCACCGACATCTGGGCCGTGCCCGTCGCGGACCCGGGCAAGGCCTCGGCGCTCGTCGCCTCTCCGGTCATGGAGACGAGCGGCCAGTTCTCGCCCGACGGCCGCTGGGTCGCCTACCGATCGACCGAGTCCGGAAGGACCGAGATCTACGTGACGCCCTTCCCCGCGGGCGGCGCGCACTGGCAGGTCTCCGCCAGCGGCGGCTCGCAGCCGCGCTGGAGCCCCGACGGCCGCACGATCTATTTCGTCTCCGGCGACAACGAGCTCATGGCGGCGTCGATGGAACTGCGAGGCGCCCGGCTCGAAGTCAAGGAGATCAGCATGCTCTTCCCCGCCAACTTCTACGTCGGCCCCCGAGTGGGCCTCGCGGGCTACGCCGTGCGGCCGGACGGCAAGGCCCTCCTCGCCAACAGCGCGGGCGACACGGGAGCGGCGAGGGTGGCGCTCGTCGAGCACTGGGACGCGGGCCTGCCGCGCTGAGGAGTCCGCAGTCGACGGACGCCGCTCCGGATAGAATTCCGGCAACGTGACCCTCGCCGCGGGTTCCCGGCTCGGCCCCTACGAGATCCTTGCGCCCATCGGCGCCGGGGGGATGGGCGAGGTCTACCGGGCGAAGGACCCGCGCCTCGGCCGGGACGTCGCGATCAAGGTGCTGCCCGCCGTCGTTCTCCGCCGACGCCGATCGCCTGCGCCGGTTCGAGCAGGAGGCGAAGGCCGCGGGCCTCCTCAACCACCCGAACATCACCGCCGTCCACGACATCGGCTCGCACGACGGCGCGCCCTACGTCGTCCAGGAGCTTCTCGAGGGCGAGACGCTGCGGGCGGAGCTCGCCGGCGGGCGCTTCTCGCCCCGCAAGGCGATCGACCACGCTCTCCAGATCGCGCACGGCCTCGCCGCGGCGCACGAGAAGGGCATCGTCCACCGGGACCTGAAGCCCGAGAACCTCTTCGTCACCAACGACGGCCGCGTCAAGATCCTCGACTTCGGCCTCGCCAAGCTCACGCAGCCCGGCGAAGGCTCGGGGCCGCAGACCAACCTCCCGACGGCGACCGCCGGCACCGAGCCCGGCGTCGTCATGGGCACGCTCGGCTACATGTCGCCCGAGCAGATCAAGGGCAAGCCCGCCGACGCGCGCTCGGACATCTTCTCCTTCGGCGCCATCCTCTACGAGATGCTCTCGGGCAAGAGAGCATTCCACGCCGACTCCGCCGGCGAGACGATGGCGGCGATCCTCAAGGAAGAGCCGCCGGACCTCTCCGTTACCAACCAGAACGTCTCGCCGGGCCTCGAGCGCGTCGTGCGCCACTGTCTCGAGAAGAACCCCGAGCGCCGGTTCCACTCGGCCCACGACCTCGCTTTCGATCTCGAGGCGCTTTCGGGAACCTCCGGGCAGTCCGCAGCGGGAATCGCGAGGTCTCCGGCCCGGTTCGGCCGGCCGGGGCTCGCTCTCGCCGCCCTGGCCGTCCTCGCCGCCGCCTTCGCCGCCGGGCACTTTTTCTGGAGAGGGAAGGCGCCCTCGCTGCCGACCTTCGAGCGGATCACCTTCCGGCGCGGCAACCTCGGAAACGCCCGCTTCGCCCCGGACGGCAAGACCGTCGTCTACGCCGCTTCGTGGGAAGGAAAGCCCATCGAGATCTACACGGCGCGTCCCGGAAGCCCCGAATCGACGCCGCTCGGATACAAGTACGCCACCCTCCTTGCACTCTCCTCGTCGGGCGAGCTCGCCCTCTCGATACGCGAAGGCTTTCTGTCCGGAGGCTCCGGGATGGGCACGCTGGCGCGCGCGCCCCTGGGCGGCGGCGTGCCTCGGGAGATCCTCGAGTTCGTGGAAACGGCCGATTGGGCGCCGAACGGCAAGGACCTCGCGATCATACGGTTCGTCGAAGGCGAGACCCGGCTGGAGTACCCCATCGGCAAGATCCTGTACCAGGGCACGCGCGGGCTCTTCGCTCCCCGGTTTTCGCCGAAGGGTGACCGCATCGCCTTTTACGAGCGCGGCGGAACGCTGTGCGTCACGGACCTCGCCGGCAAGGTCACGAAGCTCGCGGGCCCCGGACTTCGCGGCATCTCGCTCGCCTGGGCCCCTTCGGGAGAGATCTGGACCGACGACCGAAACGCTCAAGGCGAAGGCCTGATCCTCGCCTTCGACTCGACCGGCCGGCGCCGGGTGCTCGCGCGCGCCCCCGGACGCCTCATTCCCTACGACGTCGCCGCCGACAGCCGCGCGCTCGTCGAGCACGCGGGAGGCCGCGGCACCGTTCTGGGCCTGACGCCGGGCGAAAGCAAGGAGCGCGACCTTTCCTGGTACGACTCCACGCGTCCGCTCGGCCTCTCCGCGGATGGAAAGACGGCGCTGCTCGCCGAGATCGGCGCCGCGTCGCATATGGTTCCGTCCTTCTATCTGCGCAAGTTGGACGGCTCGCCCGCCGTCAAGCTCGGCGAGGGCGACGCCAGGGACCTGTCCCCGGACGGCAAGTGGGTGCTGGTGCGGCGCGAGCAGGCCAAGGGGCTCGCCCTCGTCCCGACAGGCACCGGCGATGTGGTGGAGCTGCCCGCGGACGGCCTGACGTACCTTTCCCACGCCGCCTTTCTCGACGACGGACGGCGGCTGCTCGTCTCCGCCCGGGACCAGAACGGCAAGGAGGGCTTCTACCTCCAGGAGATCCCGGCGGGAAAGCCGCGGCGGATCGCCGACGGCTTCGGCTTCGCCGGACACGCGGTCTCGCCGGACGGCCGGCGGCTCGTCGCCTATCCCTCCGACTGGAAGCAGGACCTGGTGATCATCGCGGTGGACGGCGGCCCGACGCGGTCGATCCCCAAGACCAATACCCTCGACGCGATCCGCTGGTCGAGCGACGGGAAGGCCATCCTCGGCAACGAGATCGGAAGCCTTCCCGCACGCGTCTACCGAGTGGACGTCGAGACGGGGCGGCGCGAGCTCTGGAAAGAGTTCGGGCCCTCGGACCTCTCCGGCGTCATCGACAGCACCGGGGTGCTGATCACTCCGGACGAAAAGGGATACGTGTACGGCTACAGCAGCTCGGTCAACTCCGATCTCTACATCGTCTCGGGCCTGAAGTAGCCGTCCGGCACCCCGCCCGCCGCGCTCCGCCTTCGAGCGATCCCGGGATATGGTGATATTCTATCCACATGAAAGCTGTACAGGTCCTCTTCGACGAGCCCCTGCTGCGGCGCCTCGACGCGGACGATGAAGTTCGCGAGCTCGGGCGTTCGGCCGTCCTGCGCCGGGCCGCTGACGAGTACCTTCGCCGGCGGCGCTCGAAGCGCGTTTCGGAGCTGTACCGGAGGGCTTACGCCAGGTCGCCCGGGCTCGGCGACGAGTTCGCGGGATGGGAGAAGCAGGGAACGTGGCCCGAGAAGTGAACCGCGGAGAGATCTGGTCCTATCGCTTCTCCTCTCCCGACAAGCGCCGTCCGGTTCTCGTCATTTCCCGACAGGAGGTCATCGGCCTCCTGAATACGGTCATGGTCGCCCCCGTGACCTCCACCATCCGAGGGGCCCCGAGCGAAGTTCTGGTGGATGCGAACGAGGGCCTCAAGCATCCCTCGGCTGTGAACCTGGATCACGTTCAGACGGTCGAAAAGAGCCGCCTGGCCGGGTTCGTCGGAAGCCTGGGTCCGCGGAAGATGTCCGAGGTGTGCCGGGCGCTCGCCGTGGCCGTCGGCTGCGACGGCTGACGCGCCGCGGATAGAATCCCGGCCAAGTGACCCTCGCGGCCGGTTCCCGTCTCGGACCCTACGAGATCCTCGGCCAGATCGGCGCCGGGGGAATGGGAGAGGTTTACAGGGCGAAGGACCCGCGCCTCTCGCGCGAAGTCGCGATCAAGGTCCTCCCCGCCTCCTTCTCGGCCGACGCCGACCGCCTGCGCCGCTTCGAGCAGGAGGCCAAGGCCGCCGGCGTCCTGAACCATCCCAACATCACTGCCGTCTACGACATCGGGGAGGTGGACGGCGCGCCCTACGTCGTCCAGGAGCTGCTCGAGGGCGAGACGCTGCGGGCGGTTCTCGCGGGAGGCCGCGTCGCGCAGCGCAAAGCCATCGAGTATGCGACGCAGATCGCGCACGGCCTCGCGGCGGCGCACGAGAAGGGCATCGTCCACCGGGACCTGAAGCCCGAGAACCTCTTCGTCACCAAGGACGGCCGCGTCAAGATCCTCGACTTCGGCCTGGCGAAGCTGACGCAGGTCGGCGAAGGCTCGGGGCCGCAGACGAACCTTCCCACGGCCTCGGGCACCGAGCCCGGTGTGGTCATGGGGACGCTCGGGTACATGTCGCCCGAGCAGGTGAAGGGCAAGCCCGCCGATCCGCGAAGCGACATCTTCGCTTTCGGCGCGATCCTCTACGAAATGCTCTCCGGCAAGAGGGCCTTCCACGCCGATTCCGCGGGCGAGACGATGGCCGCGATCCTCAAGGAGGATCCGCCGGACCTCTCCGTCACCAACCAGAACATCTCACCGGGTCTCGAGCGCATCGTGCGCCACTGCCTCGAAAAGAACCCCGAGCAGAGGTTCCACTCCGCCCACGATCTCGGCTTCGACCTCGCCGCGCTTTCCGGCACGACCGGACAGGCCGTCGTCGCTCCGGCCCGCCGGCGACTGAAGCTCATGCCGGCGGCGCTCGTCGTCCTGGGCGCGCTCGCGGGCGCGGCGGCCGCGTACTTCGCGCTGCGCGGCGCAAAGACCGGACCCGGACCGGGGACGCTCGAGGGCGCCACCTTCCGCCGCCTCACGAATCTTTCCGGCGCCGAAACTTCGCCGACTCTGTCGCCGGACGGCCAGACGGTCGCCTTCACCCACCGCGCCGGCAACAAGACCGACGTCTGGGTCCAGCGGGCCGGCGGCCGAAATCCGATCGACCTGACCCCGGACTGCGACCGGGACAGCTACACGCCGGCCTTCTCGCCGGACGGGAACCTCATTGCGTACGGCGCGCAGTGCGGCGAGGGCGGGCTCTTCGTCATGGGAGCGACCGGCGAGAGCGCGAGGCGGCTGGCGAACGTCGGCAACAGCCCGGCCTGGTCGCCCGACGGAAAGGAGATCGTTTACGCGACGGAGCTCGTCATCCTGCCCTACGGCCGTACGGGGACGAGTCAGCTCTGGTCGATCGACATCGCCAGCGGCAAGACGCGAAACCTCTCCGGCGACGTCGACGCCATCCAGCCGGCCGTTTCGCCCCACGGGCTTCGCATCGCTTACTGGGGCCTTCCCACGGGCGGGAGCCAGCGCGACATCTGGACGATGCCTTACAAGGGCCTCGCGGCCGGAGAAAAGCCGGTCCCCGTCACGCAGGACCCGGCGATCGACTGGTACCCGACCTGGAGCCCGAACGGACGGACGCTCTATTTCCTCTCCAATCGCAGCGGCTCGATGAACCTCTGGAAGGTCCCGATCGACGAAGCCACGGGACGGCCGCTCGGCCCACCCGAGGCGGAGGTCCTTCCAGCGCGCGAAGTGGGCGGCTTCGCGCTCTCGCGGGACGGGCGCCGCGCGGCCTACGTCGTCCGCGAAAACACCTTTTCGATCGACCGCCTGATCTTCGACGCCGTCTCGGGCAAGCTCGCGGGCAAGCCGGAACAGATCCTCGGCGGATCCCAGGAGATGGCGGACGTCGACGTCTCGCCCGATGGAAGCGTCATCGCCTTCGACTCCCGCGGCGGCGCCCAGGACGACCTCTTCCTCGTCGACAGCAACGGAAAGAACCTGCGGCAGATCACCGACGATGTCCCGAAGGACCGCGGCCCCAGCTTCTCGCCCGACGGGAAGCGCATCGCGTTCCATTCCGATCGCGGAGGCCGATACCAGATCTGGACCGTCGGCCGAGACGGGAGCGGCCTGAAGCCGCTCACGCAGGCGACCGACCTGATCATCGAGGCCTCGTGGTCTCCCGACGGTCGCTCCATCTCGACCAACAGCGGCCACGGCAGCGCGATCATCCGGGTCGACGATAAGGGCGCCACCGCGCGCATCGAGCCGATTCCCCCGCCAGCGCCCGACACCTTCTTCGATCCTCTCGCCTGGTCGCCCGACGGAAAGACGCTCGCCGGCTCCGTGATCCGGCTCCCGGACCTCGTCAGCCAGTCCCTGGCCGTCTATTCGCCGGGAGAGGGAGCCGTCGTTCGCCCCGTTCGCGGAACCGAGTCGATCGGACGCGTCCGCCGGGGCGCGTTTCTCGGAACGCACTTCCTCCTCTATGTGGACCGCGACCTGCACGTCGCGGACCTCGACTCGGGGGAAGACCACGTCGTCCTCGAGCGGTCGACGAACGGCGGCTTCCAGGACGTCACGTGCGTCCGTGGGGCCGGCACCTGCTACGTCATGCGCTCGAGCGACAACGCCGACATCTGGCAGATGACGCTGGCGGAAGCGAAATCCGGGAGCTGACGGGAGACCGCATGGCCCTCGAACGCGCGCTAAAGACCCGGGACATAGTCCTCTTCAACGTCGCCGCGATCGTCGGCATGCGCTGGATCGCGCTGGCGGCGGCGAGCGGGCCCTCCTCCCTGTTCCTCTGGGTGCTCGCGGCCGTCGCCTTCTTCATCCCGCAGGGATTCGCCGTGACCGCGCTCTCCTCGGCCATCCCGGAGGAAGGCGGACTGTACGTCTGGACGAAGCGGGCCTTCGGCGAGCGGCACGGATTCATGGCGGGATGGCTCTACTGGGCCAACAACATCCTCTATTTCTCGGGCCTGACGGTGTCGACCGTCGTCTTCGCCCTCTACGTCTTCGGCACGAAGTTCGAACACCTGGAGAAGAGCCCGACGTATACGGCGAGCGCGGCCCTCGGTCTTCTCGCCATCGCCCTCGTCTTCAACATCGTCGGAATGAAATCCGGCCGCTGGGTCCAGAACATCGGAGGCATCGCCCAGTGGATCCCGTCGGGGGCCCTGCTCCTCGTCGGTCTCGTGGCGCTCCTGCGTTTCGGCAGCGCCACGCCGCTGTCCGGCGGGGCCCTCCTTCCGAACTTCCTCAACCTTCCGACGATCCTGTTCTTCGCGAACCTCTGCTTCGGCTTCGCGGGGCTCGAGCTCGCGCCCATGCTCGCCGGCGAGGTCGTCGAGCCGCGAAAGACGTTCCCGCGGGCGATCATCATCTCGGGGCTGACGATCGCGGCCTGCTACCTGCTCGGCACGGTCTCCCTCCTCTGGGCGCTGCCTCCATCCGAGATCTCGATCATCTCGGGCGTCAACCAGGCCGTGACGAAGGCCGGGGCGAGGATCGGGTTGCCGTGGCTCGGACCGCCGATCGCGATCCTGATGACGCTCGCCGGTCTCGGCGGCGTCGGCGCCTGGCTCGTCGGCTCGGCGCGCCTGCTCTTCGTCGGCGGCCTCGACCGGTATCTGCCGCCGATCTTCGGCGCCACGCACCCGAAGTGGAAGACGCCGTGGTTCGCGCTCCTCTTCATGGCGGTTCTCGCCGCGGTCTTCATCGTCGCCTCGACGCTCGGCGATACGGTCGAGAAGGCGTATCGGATGCTCGTCAACGCGACGCTGATCGTCTACTTCCTGCCTTACCTGTACATGTTCGCCGCCGCGATCCGATTGAGGCTGGAGATCGATCGCCAGCCGGAAGCCGTGCCGGTCCCGGGCGGCCGAATCGGAAGCTACTTCTGGAACGGCCTCGGCTTCGTCACGACCCTCGCCGCGATCGTCCTCGCCTTGATCCCCCCGGCGGACTCGACCGATCCCGGCGGGTTCTTTCTCCAGGTCGCCGTCGGGTCCTTCGGATTCGTCGTCGCCGGGATACTCCTGTACGCCCTGGCCGAGCGGCGCCGCCGGCGCGCGGAGGCCGCGGCCGCCTGACCGGGCGATAGAATCCGGGCACAAGTCCGGAGGTCCATGCCGCTCTCGGCCGGATTCCGCCTCGGTCCGTACGAAATCCTGTCGCCGCTCGGCGCCGGCGGGATGGGAGAGGTGTACCGGGCGCGGGACACGCGCCTGGGACGCGACGTCGCGATCAAGGTCCTCCCGTCGGGCCTGACCGCCTCCGAGCAGGCGCGCCAGCGCTTCGAACGCGAAGCGAGGACCATCTCGCAGCTCTCCCACCCGCACATCTGCGCCCTCTACGACGTCGGGAGGGAGGGCTCGACCGAGTACCTGGTCATGGAGCTCCTCGAGGGGCAGACGCTCGCGGACCGCCTCGCGAAAGGGCCGCTGCCGATCGATCAGGCGCTGCGATATCGGCGCCGAGATCGCCGACGCGCTCGAGAAGGCCCATCGCCAGGGGATCGTTCACCGCGACCTGAAGCCCGGCAACGTCATGCTGACGTCCTCGGGCGCCAAGGTCCTCGACTTCGGACTGGCCCGGGCGCTCGGTCCCTCCGACGCGGTCGTGTCGGCGACGGGCCTGCCGACGGAGACGCCGCTGACCGAAGCGGGCATGGTCCTCGGCACCGTGCAGTACATGGCTCCGGAACAGCTCGAAGGCAAGGAGGCGGACGCCCGCACGGACATCTTCGCGCTCGGTCTCGTCCTGTACGAGATGACGACCGGCCGTCAGGCCTTCTCGGGCGCGACGCGGGCGTCGCTGATCGGCTCGATCCTTCGCGACGACCCGGCGCCCATCTCGCGCGAGCAGCCGCTCTCGCCCCGAGCCCTCGATCGCGTCGTCGCGACCTGCCTCGCCAAGGAGCCGGAGGAGCGCTGGCAGACCGCCAGGGACGTGGGCCTGCAGCTCGAGGGGATCCGCCAGGAGCGCTCGGCCCCCGGAACGGCCGTCGCCGCGCCCGGGCCCCGCGCCTCGAGGCTTCTCCCCTGGGCGGTCGCCGCGGCGGGGGTCGCTCTGGCGGCCTGGGGCCTGACTCGCGGCACGCGGCCAGCCTCGTCCCCCGCGACGTTTCGCACTCTCCTGCTTCCTCCACCCTCGAACGGGTTCAACTACGGCGCGAACTCGGCCCCCGCCACGATCGCGCCGGACCAGAAGCGGCTCGTGTTCGGCACACACGATGCGGACGGAGCGACCCGGCTGTGGATCCAGGACTTCGACTCGCCCGAGCCGTATCCCATCCCCGGGACCGAGGGCGGGCTGTTCCCCTTCTGGTCGCCGGATGGCCGGTTCCTCGCCTTCTTCGCGCGGGGAACGCTGAAGGTGATCGAAGCCTCGAGGTCTCCGGCGCCGGCGCGCACCCTCACGGCCGACATCCTCGAAGCGCGCGGCGGGAGCTGGGGCGAGGACGGAATGATTCTCTACGCGCCGGGCAACGTGGCGCCGATCATGCGCGTGCCCGCAGCCGGCGGCAAGCCCGCGCCGGCCACGCGCCTCGAGGGCGACGAGAAGGCGCATCGCTGGCCACGTTTCTTGCCGGGCGGCCGCCGCTTCCTCTACGAGATCCGCAAACCCGGCTCCGGCGCGGGAGCGGCGGCGAGTGCCTCCCGCCTCACCTATCTCGCCTCCCTCGACGGCAAGGAGAAGCGGCTGGTGCTCGCCGATGCCACGGGTCTGGCCTACGTCTCGCCCGGCTACCTTGTTTTCGGCCGGCAGAACAGCCTGATGGCGGTCGCCTGCGATCCGAAGACTCTCGAGCCGAGAGGCGAGCCCGTCGTCCTGGCGTCGAACATCGAAGGCTTCACCGCCCCCGGATCGCCGTTCTTCTCGGCCTCCGAGCGGCTGCTCGTGTATTCCCAGCACGCCGGGATCCGGACGACGCGGATGGTCTGGTATGACCGCTCCGGCAAAGAGCTCGCGACGGTCGGTCCCGCGGGCGAATATCTCGCCGTGGGGATGGCGCCCGATGGCCGCACGGCCGTCGCGGCCCGCGCCGAGGAACCGCTGCCGCCGGACCTCTGGCTCTTCGATACCGACGTGGGACGCGGCATACGACTGACGCGCGACAACCTGCCCCAGCTTGCTCCGGTGGTCGCCCCCGGAGGACAACGCATCTTTTTCTCGTCGTACGCGCGCGGGCCCTGGGACATCTGGACGACGACGCCGAAGGGGGCCGTGGACGTCAAGCCCTTCCTCGAGTCGGAAACGGTGAAGGCCGCCAAGGACGTCTCGCCCGACGGTCGGTTCCTTCTCTACCGGGAGTTCACCGCGGGGACGCTCGGCGACCTCAAAATCGCCGCGCTCGACGGCGACCCCGCGCCGAGGACGTTCGTCGGCACGGCGGACGACGAAACCAGCGGCGACTTCTCGCCCGACGGCCGCTGGGTCGCGTACGTCTCGGACGAGTCGGGCCGCCCGGAAGTTTACGTGGCTTCCTTTCCAGACGGGGCAAGGCATCTGCGCGTCACCTCGGAGGGAGGCTCGCAGCCCCGCTGGGGCCGCGACGGCAAAGAGCTCTTCTTCATCCGCTCAGGCCAGCTCGTCGCCGTTCCCGTCACAGCCAGGGGCGACGATCTGGCGTTCGGCCAGGCCCACGCTCTCTTCGCTCTTCCCCTTTTCGTCTACGGCGACACGGGCTTCGACGTCTCCACGCGCTACGACGTGGCTCCCGACGGGCGGTTCCTCGCGCTGGTGCGGACCCGCGACGAGAACTCGGAGCCCCTGGCGGTCATCCAGAACTGGTCGGAGGCGCTGACGAAGAAATGACGCTCGCCGCCGGAATCAGGCTCGGCCCCTACGAGATCCTGGCGCCCCTCGGCGCGGGACCGGCGGCTCAGCCGCGACGTGCCGATCGAGTATCGTGAGCCCGCGGCCGCGACTGAGGTTCCATTATACTTCCATTTTGGAACCATTGGGGGGAGAGTGGCCACGATCACCATCAAGGACCTGCCCGACAAGCTCCACCGTCAGCTCAAGGCGAGGGCCCTGCAGCAGCACCGCAGCTTGAACAGCCACATCATCACGCTTCTCGAGGCCGCCACGATGCCTCAAAGGCTCAGTCCGGAGACGTTGCTCGCACGCGCAATGAAGCTGCGCCAGCGGGTCAGCGGACAGTTGACGGACGCTGACCTCGCCGCGATGCGCAGCGCCGGCCGCCGATGATCGTCGTCGACACGAACGTCCTCGCCTACCTGTGGCTTCCGGGAGACCGGACGGCCCAGGCGGCGCGACTCCTCAAGAAGGATTCCGACTGGAACGCGCCCTTGTTGTGGCGTTCCGAGTTTCGCAACGTCCTTGCGGGTTGCCTTCGCCGCGGTGCCCTGACGCTGGACACGGCTCTCCAAATCGCGGACGAGGCGGAGGCCCAGATGCAGGGTCGCGAATTTTCCGTTCCGTCGGCGCAGGTCCTCGCACGTGTGCAGGACTCTGACTGCTCGGCCTACGACTGCGAGTTCGTCGTCCTGGCCGAAGAGCTCGGGGTGCCCCTGCTGACGTCCGACGCGCGGATTCTGCGAGCCTTCCCGACCGTCGCCACGGGACTCGAGTGAGCCCATGACGCTCGGAGCCGGCACGCGCCTCGGCCCGTACGAGATCCTCGCCCCGATCGGCGCGGGCGGGATGGGCGAGGTGTACCGGGCGCGGGACCCGCGCTTGAACCGCGACGTCGCGATCAAGGTCCTGCCGGCGTCGTACTCCGAAGATCCCGATCGGCTGCGCCGCTTCGAGCACGAGGCGAAGGCGGCCGGCGTTCTGAATCACCCCAACATCACCGGGGTCTATGACTTCGGGCAGGCGGACGGCGCGCCCTACGTCGTCCAGGAGCTGCTCGAGGGAGAGACGCTGCGCGCGGCGCTCGCCGGCGGCAGCCTCTCGCCGCGCCGCGCCGTCGACTACGCGATCGGGATCGCCCACGGGCTCGCCGCCGCGCACGAGAAGGGCATCGTGCACCGCGACCTGAAGCCCGAAAACCTCTTCGTCACCAATGACGGGCAGATCAAGATCCTCGACTTCGGCCTGGCGAAGCTGACGGAGCCGGCGGGCGGCGGCAGCCAGACGAATCTCCCGACGGCCGCACCCGCAACCGAGCCCGGCATGGTCCTCGGCACGCTCGGTTACATGTCGCCCGAGCAGGTGCGCGGCAAGACCGCCGACCACCGGTCCGACATCTTCTCCTTCGGGGCGATCCTCTACGAGATGCTTTCCGGGAAGCGCGCCTTCCACGGCGACTCGGCTGCGGACACGATGTCGGCGATCTTGAAGGAGGACCCGCCGGAGCTCTCGGTCACGAACCAGAACGTCTCGCCGGCCCTCGAGCGGATCATCCGGCACTGCCTCGAGAAGACGCCAGAGCGGCGGCTCCACTCGGCGCACGATCTCGCCTTCGAGCTCGAGGCGCTGACGCAGACGTCCGTGACGGCGACGGCTGCCCTCCCGCGGCGCCCGTCGTCGAGGCTCCTGCGCCCGGCACTGGCCGCGGCGGCGCTCGCCGCGCTCCTCGCGGCCGGCTTCTGGCTCGGGCGGCGCGGCGCCACGGCCAGGGCGAGCGTCGCTCACGGCGAAGCGCGCACGTTTCGCAAGGTGACGGGCCTCCCGGGTTACGAGAGCTTCCCCGCGCTGTCGCCGGACGGACAGACGCTCGCCTTCGTGAAGAAGGCCGACGGCAACGAACACGTCTACATCCAGCGCGCGGGAGGGCAGAACGCCACGGACCTCACGCCCGACTGCAAACAGGACAGCACCGCACCCGCCTTTTCACCGAACGGCGACCTCATCGCCTACATGTCGCAGTGCGATGGCGGTGGGATTTTCCTCGTGGGCGCGACGGGCGAGAGCACTCGCAGGATCGCGCCCTTCGGCAGCAGCACGACATGGACGCCGGACGGCCGCGAGATCGTTTTCGACACGGAGTCCCACTGGACGC
Organism: uncultured Acidobacteriota bacterium; assembly: GCA_963776755.1. GTDB lineage: Bacteria > Acidobacteriota > Thermoanaerobaculia > UBA5066 > Gp7-AA6 > DAHUXD01. The sequence continues at coordinate 407,518 of CAVZNW010000004.1, read as the reverse complement.
CGTATTCGCGCAACAGCACGAGCGAGCTGTGGGTCGCGGAGGTCGCCAGCGGAAAGACCCGGAAGCTCTACGCCGGCGACGCTCTTCAGCCGAGCGTGTCGCCGCGCCGACTTCGGATCGCTTACTGGGCGCTACCGAAAGACGGCAGTCAGCGCGACATCTGGACGATTCCGTACGCCGGGCTCAATGGCGGCGACAAGCCCGTCCCCGTCACGCAGGACGCCGCCGTGGACTGGAACCCCGTGTGGTCCGCGGACGGCCGATTCCTCTACTTCCTCTCCGACCGGGACGGCACGATGAACCTCTGGCGCGTGCCGATTGACGAGGCGACGGGCAAGACCCTCGGCCCGCCCCAACCGCGCACGCTTCCGACACGCGGGGCAGGGGGATTCGCGATCTCGAGAGACGGCCGGCGCCTCGCTTACGTCGCCGCGGAGCCGGCCTTCTCGCTCGACGCCCTCCCGATCGACCCCGGGAGCGGCGAGCCGAAGGGTCCTCCCGTCGAGGTTCTCCAGTCGTCCGAGGCCATCGCGTTTCCAAACGTCTCGCCCGACGGCACGCTCGTCACGTTCAATTCGCAGGGTTCGGTGCGCGAAGACCTGCTCCTGGTCCGCGCCGACGGCACGAAGCTCCGCCGTCTGACCGACGACGAGGCGCGCGACCGAGCGGCCGTGTTTCTTCCGGACGGCCAGCGCATCGTCTTCCAGTCGGACCGCGGTGGCCGGTGGGAGTTCTGGACGATCCGACCCGACGGAAGCGAACTCACGCAGCTCACGAAGACCGCCATCGGCGTCGTGATTCCGATCCCCTCCCGCGACGGGCGCCGTATCGCGGCCAGCGACGGGGTCGACGTCTGGATTTTCGAGCTCGATGCCGCGGGCGCCGTCGCGCGTTCGAGCAAGCTTCCCCGGCCGCCGAACGCCGAATACGCGTCGGCAACCGACTGGACGCCCGACGGCCGCCTCGTGTGCACCCTCAACCGCAAGGACGCGACCGTGACTGGCCTCGGCTTCTTCTCCTTCGAGGCGCAGGCGTGGAAGACCGTGCCGTTTCCCTCGACGGCCAACCAGGCCGGCACCAGCTACGCGCTCCTGCTGGGATCCGATCGGATCGTCACGCTCGCGCCGCACGGCGTCGTCTCGATGAGCCTCGCCGGAGGCCCCACCCGGCTTCTCGCATCCCATCCCCGCAACGGCGCCTACCAGGATTACGGCATGACCCGAGACGGCCGGACGCTGTATCTCACACGCATCCATGACAATGCCGACATATGGATGGCCACACCACCATGACGACGACGATGATCATGCCCCTGCTCGGACTCCTGCTCGCGACACCGGCGCCCTGGCCGACCCGGGCCTGGCCGGAATCCACGCCTCAGGCCGAGGGCATCGACCCTGCCCCGCTCGACGCCCTCGACCGCGAGCTCGCCGCCGGCAAGCACGGCTACGTCGACTCGATGCTCGTGATCCGCCACGGCAAGGTCGTCTACGAGAAGACGCTACGACCGGGCGAAGGACTATGCGCGTCTCTTCGCCGGCAAGGGCGAGCCGGGCATCTACAACTACTACGATCCGGACTGGCACCCGTACTACAAGGGGACGAGGCTCCACACGATGCAGTCGGTCTCGAAGAGCGTGACCTCCGCGCTCATCGGAATCGCGATCCGTCGCGGCGAGATCCCGGGCGTGGACGTGAAGGCCATGCCGTACTTCGCGGACTTCCAGATCCCGCCGGATCCGCGCCGCGACCGGATGACGCTCAGGGACGTCCTGACGATGACGGCCGGGATCCGCTGGGACGAGGAGTCGACCGAGTACACGGACCCCGCGAACAACTGCGCCGTGATGGAGGGCAGGCAGGACTGGGTCCGCTACGTCCTCGAGCAGCCGATGGCGGAGGATCCGGGCGAAGGTCTTCGTCTACAACAGCGGAGCGACGGAGTTGCTGTCGTACCTGATCCGGAAGGCGACGGGCAAACAGGCCGACGACTACGCGAAGGAGCATCTCTTCGGGCCGCTCGGTATCGAGTACTACTGGAAGCGCACGCCGACGGGCCTCGCCGACACCGAGGGCGGACTGTACCTCGAGCCGCGGGACCTCGCGAAGATCGGGTACCTGTACCTGAAGGACGGCGTCTGGGAGGGCAAGCGCATCCTGCCGGAAGGCTGGGTGGCGGCCTCGACGCGCGCGAGCACCCACACGACGGACGGCTCCTACGGCTACGGATACCAGTGGTGGGTGATGCCGGGCAAGGGCGCCGGCTCCCACGACGCCTACGCCGGGTGGGGCTACGGCGGGCAGCTCCTGATCGTCGTGCCCGACCTCGAGCTCATCGCGGTCTTCACCGGCTGGAACATCTACGACAAGCCCTCGCTCGACCCCCGCGCGGCCCTGGCGCGAGTCCTCGCGGCGATCAAGGCTCGGCCGTGAGTCCTCGGGCTGCGAACCGTTGATCGATCGAAGATAGGCTTTGAGCGGAGGACCTCATGGCGCACGCCGTCATCTCTCCGAAGTTTCAGGTCGTGATCCCGAAAGCCATCCGCCGCGAGGCCGGACTCCAGTCCGGCCAGGTCGTTCAGATCATCTCCAAAGGAGGCGTCATCACGCTGGTTCCGGACCAGCCGGTCGGCCGACTGCGCGGGTACTTGAGGGGCATGAAGACCTCGACCCGGCGCGAGAAGAAAGACCGCTCGTGATCGTCGTCGACTTCTGCGGCTCGCCCCGATGCGGTCTCGACCGCATCGGGCGTTGACATGACACTGGCGGCCGGCACGAAGCTGGGCCCGTACGAGATCCTGTCGCCCCTCGGCGCCGGCGGGATGGGCGAGGTCTATCGGGCGCGCGACACGAAGCTCGGCCGCGACGTCGCGATCAAGGTCCTGCCGCGGCGTTCTCGCAGCGATCCCGAGCGCCTGCGCGCGCTTCGAGCGCGAAGCGCGGCTGCTCGCCTCGCTCAACCATCCGCACATCGCCGCGATCTACGGCCTCGAGGAGGCCGACGGCACGCCGCTTCCTGGTCCTCGAGCTCGTCGAGGGCGAGACGCTCGCCGAGCGCGTGGCCGCGCGGGGCGATCCCGGTCGGACGAAGCGCTGGTCGTTCGCGCGGCAGATCGCCGACGCGCTCGAGGCGGCGCACGAGAAGGGGATCGTCCACCGCGACCTGAAGCCCGCCAACGTCAAGGTCACGCCGGACGGCAAGGTCAAGGTGCTCGACTTCGGCCTCGCGAAGGCCTTCGGACGGGCGACGCCGGCGCCGCAGGGAGACATCTCGCATCTCGCCCACCATCACGTCCGGCGGAACCGAGGCAGGGCGTCATCCTGGGAACGGCGGCCTACATGTCGCCCGAGCAGGCGCGCGGCAAGGCGGTCGACAAGCGGACCGACATCTGGGCCTTCGGCTGCGTGCTCTACGAGATGCTGTCGGGGCGGCGAGCCTTCGAGGGCGAGACGGTGTCCGACGTCCTCGCCGCCGTGCTGACGCGCGATGCCGGACTGGCGCGCGCTGCCGGCCTCGACACCCCGGCGCGTCCGCGACCTCCTGCGGCGCTGCCTGCAGAAGGACCCGGACCGGCGACTTCACGACGTGGCCGATGCCCGAATCGAGATCGACGAAGCGGCGGCGGAGCCGCCGGGCGAAGCCGGAGCCGGCGCGCCGGCCGCCGCTCCCGCGCGGGGAAAGCGCCTCGGGATTCTCGCGGCGACGGCGCTCGCCTCGGCCGCGATCGCGGCGGTCGCGACATGGGGCTTCGTGCGTCGGCCGGGCGGCGGCCCGCGTCCGCTCGCGGTCGAAGGGCTCTCCCGGATCACGCCTCCGACCGGCCGCGCGGAGTGGCCGAGCTGGTCGACGGATGGCAACCTCCTCGCCTTCGCCTCGGATCGGAGCGGCGACTTCGAGATCTACGTGCGCCGCGGCGAGGGCGGCCAGGACGTCCGGGTGACGAACGACCCGGGGCAGGACATCCAGCCCGCTTTTTCCCCCGACGGCAACGCCATCGCCTTCGTCTCGACGCGGGCCTCGAAGACGGGCCTCATCAAGATCGGCGGGACTCTGTCTCGCAACACCCGCACGTACGGCGGAGATCTCTGGGTCGTTCCGCCGCTGGGCGGCGCGGCGCGGCGGCTCGCCCCCGACGCCAACTATCCCGCGTGGCGGCCGGACGGCCGGGGCGTGCTGTACGTCACGGGACCCGAGAGTCGGCGCGCGATCTTCGAAGTGCCCTCCCAGGGAGGGGCTCCTCGCGCGCTCCTCTCGAACGACCAGTCGAGCTGGGAAATCACCCGGATCGCCTGCTCGCCGGACGGGCGCTGGATCAGCTTCGAATCGCAGCTCGAGGAAGTGCTCGTGATGCCGGCCGCGGGAGGCCAGCCTCGGGCGATCTTTCGCGGATTCAGCCACGCCTGGGACGCCTCGTCGAGCTCTCTGTGGTGTCTCTCGAGGGATCCCAACGGCGGCACCCGCGTGGAGCGCCGCGACTTCGCGCCCGGGAGCGGGAACGTGGAGGGCGCACCGCGAACGGTCGGTCTCGTGACCGCGTACTTTCGCGATCTCGCCGTTTCCCGGGACGGACGCCGGCTCGCCGTCGTCGAGGAGGAGACCTCGCGCAATCTGACGCGCCTGCCGCTCGATCCGGGCGGCGGGGCGCCGGCCGGACCCGGAAGAGCCGCTCTCGAGCGGGCGCGTGATCGACAGCTACCCGCAGATTTCGCCGGACGGCCGGCAGGTCGCCTACATCAGCGACATCCTGGGGCGCATGGAGGTCTGGATCCTGAATCTCGAGACACGGCTTCGCCAGCGCCTCCAGCTGCCGGGGGAGGACGTCGGGCAGCTTTCCCCTTCGTGGATGCCGGCCGGCAACGAGGTTCTCGCCGTGCGGTACATGTCCGGCACCCAGGATTCCTTCTGGATCGCGGCGCTGGACGGAAGCCGGGCGGAAGAGCTGTTCCGGGGCGGCAGCAAGGGAGTCAGTCAGCTTCGGCCCTCGAAAGACGGCCGCTTTCTGCTTCTTTCCGATGTGCTCCAGGGAGCCACGCAGCAGCTCGGGTTGTTCGACATGGCCTCCCGCAAGCTGAAGGCGCTGACCGATTCTCCCGACGACAAGTTCGACGCCGAGTGGTCGCCGGACGGCCGCTGGATCGCCGGGACGGCGGTCATGGGAGGCACGCTGCAGCTCTTCCGGATGCCGGTCGGGGGCGGCGCCCTCGAGCAGCTCACGACCGGCTACGAGAGGATGCGGCACCCGTTCTATTCGCCGGATGGAAAGTGGATCTACATCCAGCCGAGCCACCGCAACGTCTCCCGGATCCCTGCGGGGGGCGGGCCGCTCGAGTCGGTCACCCGCTTTCCCGAGGCCGGCCTCTTTCTCGAGGAGCCCACGATCTCGCCGGACGGCAGGTTTCTCTACTACTGTCGCGAGAACGGCGGCTCTTCGATCTGGCTCCTGACCCTCACGGGTCAGGGCCGACCCCAGTGACGCTCCCCGCCGGATCGAAGCTCGGTCGCCGCTACAGCTTCACCAGGCACCACTCCTCGGACCACGGCAGGCGCGACATCTGCAGCGCGGCCTTTCCGGCCGGCTGCACTGCGAAGCCGTCGGAGAAGTTGACGCCGAAGCCGTTGCCCGGATCGTAGAGCCCCGGCTCGACGGAGAAGATCATCCCGGCCTCCAGCATCGTGTAGTCGCCGAGCGCGAGGTACGGCGGCTGGTGGCCTTCCGTGCCCATGCCGTGCGCGGGCCGGTGGTAGATGAAGTTCTGCATCCCTTCCTTCACCTGGTGCTTGTGGATCTGGTACGCGACGGTCGAGCAGGCCACGCCCTCGCGCTGGAGGTCCTTCTGCATGAGGCAGCAGTCGCGCGAGACGGTCCAGACCTTCTTCTGGTGGTCCGTCCAGGGCGCCAGCAGAAACGCGCGGTAGAGCTCTCCGCCGCAGCCCGCCGATCGCGACGCCGCCCGCGATCTGGAGCGCCTGGCCCTTCTGGATCTTGTTGTAGTGCATCTGGTTGGGATGCGGATACGCGGTGCCGACGCCGCAGCGCACGCCGATGTCCATCTCGATCCCGACGGCCGTGTGCGGACGGCCGTCGCGCTTGATGCCCGCCATCAGGCGCCCCATGCCGAACTCGGTCGCCGCCATGCCGAGGTCGTAGTCGGTCAGGTCCGTGCCCTTCGCGAGCAGCAGGTCGCGGGCGAAGGCGTGTGTCTCGTCGAAGACCCGGTAGGCGCGTCGCCAGAGCGCGAGCTCCTCGGGCGACTTGACCATCCGCATCTTCTCGCAGCGGTCGGCGATCGAGTCGAACTTCGTCTCCTTGAGGAACACCTTTCCCGCGGTCGCCAGCCGACGCGGCGAGAGGTCCTTGTCCGTCGCGATGCGCTTGCCGTCGTAGCCCCGCTTCTTCAGGCCCTTCAGCACCCACTCGAAGAGGTCGACCTGCTCGCCCTGCTGGACCTTCCCCTCGTTGGGAAACCCGCCCTCGGCGTGCTGGAAGTCGAAGTAGTAGTCGGACTCGGTCGCCCACCAGCTCTTGACGAGGTCGCGGTCGAGGCCCGGGTTGAACCAGATCGTTGCCAGGCGGTCGGCCGGGAGGAAGACCGAGAAGGGGCGCTCGGTCGTCGTGAAGAAGAGCCCGGTGAAGTAGATGATGTTCATCGGGTCCGAGAGCCACGCGCCCGCGAATCCGTTCTCGACCATGTAGCCCTGGAGGGCCTTCGCCCTGGCCTGGTGCCACTCGAGCGGCAGCCGGTCGTAGGTCGCCGGCGCCAGGCCGTCGTCGTCCTTGACGAACAGCGCCGCCGACTTCGAGCCGTCGACGCCGCCGAAAGGCGACGTCTGCGCGGCCGCGCCCGCCGCCATGGCCGTGCCGAGCGCCGCGCCTCCCGAAACGAGCAGGGACCGCCGGTCGAGCGTCATGGTTCCTCCAGCGAGAAAGTGCGGCGATCCTATCCAAAATCGAGCTACCGTTTCGGTCGCGATGAAACTGGTACTCGGCGTCGCCGGGCTCGCCGTGGCGGTCTTTCTCGTCGACCGCCTCCTCCTCTGGATGGAGTGGAAGGGCTGGATCGACTACCGGCGCACCTACCCGGGCCACTACAACGACGGCCAGGTCGGGCCGGCCTTTCTTGCGATCCAGGGGCTGCTCGAGCCCGGGAAGCGCCACGCGGCCGAGGAGCAGACGGCGCTCCGGACCGAGCGGGACGAAAGCGGCGGCCCGGGCGATTCGGATCCGGCCGGGTTACCGGATCGCGACCGCGAGGGTGTCGTGGTGGAGCGCGATCAGCGTCCGTAGGTACGGTCCGATCGCCTTCACGCCGTCGAACCCGGCCGCCTTCGCCGCCTCCTCCTGCTTCGCCTCGGGCACGTCGGCGCTCTCGGCGTAGTGCTTGAGGTCGCGATAGGCGCCGATCGTGAAGAGGTCCCAGGCCGCTCCCGCGGCGCGCACGAAGATCAGGTTCTGCGGGAGGGCGAGGGTCTTGAGATACGAATTCTCCATCTCGCGCTGGCGGTAGAGCCCGCGCTCCATGCCCGGCAGCGCCTGGAACATCTCGACGTGGAAGTAGCCGGCCTTCGCGAGCTGATCTCGCGCCTCCTCGAGCGGCGGACCGTAGACGAAGACGTCCTCCGTCCAAGCGACGTCGCCGGAGAGCCGGACGAGCTCGGTCATCGCCGCGGCTCCCGCCTTCTGCCGCCGGGCGATGCGGTCCGCGGCGTAGTACTCGCCCCAGCTGCCCATCGGGAAGAGAAGCAGGAGGTCCCACCGGTCCCCCTGGCTGTGCCGCATCGCGATCGGCGGCTCGTCGCCGCTGTCCTTCGAGCCCGGCCAGCCGGCCTTATAGAGGTCCACGACCTCGAGGAGCTTGCCCGGCGCGGCCTGGATGAGGGTGGTCCGGTACAGATAGGGCGCCGCCGCGGGAGCGGGCGCCAGAACGAGGTGGGCGGCCAGGGCGAGCCATGCGATGCTCATTTCTCCTCCACGAAGGCTCCATTCTGGCCCCTCCCGGGCCCCGTCGACCCCCGGAAAAACCCGCTCCTGTGCTAACATTTTTGAATTACAGCGATGAAATTCAGAAGTGTAATTGCCAGAAGCTTTTCCACGGCCGAGGCGGCGCGGCTGACTGGCCTGACGGCCAGGCAGCTCGACCATTGGGATAGGAACGGTTTCCTCCGTCCGTCCGTCGAAAAGGCGAGCGGCTACGGCTCGGCCCGGAAGTACTCCTTCGCCGACGTCGTCCGGCTCCGGGTCGCCGCGCGCCTGCGCGCCGGCGGCGTCGGACTCGCCCGGATCCGGCGTTGCGCGGAGGCGCTGGCCCGACTCGACCCGGCCGCCGACCTCGGGAAGGCGCGCCTTCTCGTCGTCGGTTCGAGCGTCCTCTGGGCGCGCTCGGACCGCGAAGTCGTGGACCTGTTGAAAGACGGACAGCTCGTCCTGGTCTGTTCACTCGGAGACGCGGTGGCCGAGGCGGCCGGAGCCGTCGCCCGGCTCTCGCGCGAAACCGAGCGAGCCGATCACCGGCCGGCGGCTCGCCCCCACGTTGGGAAAAGGCACACAAAGTAGGGTCGGCCCTCGCGGCCGCCCGCAGACGAAGACGAGCCCCGCGCCGACATCGGGCGCCGGGTGGACAGGAGCAGGATGCGGTTGGCGTCGGAAGACCTGAGCGAGCACATCGGCCGCCTCGCGCGGCTGGGACGCCAGCGGGACTTTTCGCTCGCGAAATTCTCGAAATCGCTGTCCTCGATCGCGCGCAACGGCGAGCGGGGCGAGGTCCTGCGGCAGCTCCTCGCGGAGTGGACCGGCATCCCCTTCGAGGCGCCGGAAGCCCTCGAGCGCTGGACGGAGATCGAGCGGCTCATCCCGGCGCTGCGCGGCAAGCTGGGCGCGCCGCTCGGCCTGCAGACGGTCCTGCTCCACCACCTCCACAGCCGCAAGGGCCTCATGAAGGAGCCGCGCCTGGTCTCCGAGGCCGACCTCGCGGTGCTGCGCGTCAACGCGATCACCGATCCCCTGACCGGGCTCTACAACCGCCGGTTCCTCATCGATCACCTGACGCGCGAGATCTCGCGGGCCGAGCGCTCCGGCGGGATCCTCGCCGTGGGCATGATGGACCTGAAGGGCTTCAAGTCGATCAACGACCGGATGGGGCATCCGGTCGGCGACAGCGTCCTCGTGCGCACGGCGCGCGTCGTTCGCGAGTCGCTCCGCGCGATCGACGCCGGCTGCCGCTGGGGCGGCGACGAGTTCGTCCTCGTGCTCCCCAACACCGACATGATCTCGGCGCTCGGGGTCCTCGAGCGCGTGCGCGAGAAGGTCGCGGAGATCCCGCTCTCGGACCGCGCGGCGGCGTCGCTCGACCTCCACTACGGCGTCGCCTCCTATCCCAACGACGGCAAGAGCACGGACTTCCTGCTCAAGATCGCCGACCTGCGCCTCTACCAGTGCCGCTCGCAATCAACCTTCGAGGCGAGCGAGCGGCGGCTGCACCCGCGCTTCGCCCCGGAGGAGATGAGCCTGCGCATGGAGTGGAAGGGGCCCGCGAGGCCGCTCACGGCGCCCGTCGTCGACGTGAGCTACGGCGGGATCTCGTTCCTCGCCAGAAAGGCCGAGAAGTGGCCGCCGCGCTGGAAGGCCGAGATCGTCCAGAAGCACGACCCCGAGCGCCATGCGATCAAGCTCAAGGCCCTGAACTCCGCGCCGATGCCGGGCGGCGGCATCCGCGTGGGCTGCGCCTATGTCTGATCGGCGCGGGGCGTTTGCCGCCCATCGCGCCGCCGCATCGGGCCTCTTCACCCTCTTCGCCCTGATCGCCATCGTTCTCGGCCTCGGCGACGCGCGGCTGCTCGCCCTCGCGATGGGCGGCGCGCTCGGCGCGCTGTTCCTCCTGACGCGCGAGAGCGTGCGGGAGGCGCTCGGCGACTTCGCCGCGCCCCTGGCGATGGTCGCCGACCTCGCCCTCCTCTTCTGCGCGATGTCGCTGACGGGCGGCGCGCTCTCGCCCTTCGCCCTGCTCCTGCCCGCCGGCGTCGCGCTGTCCTGGCACTGCGAGGGAAAGCCCGCGGCGCGGTTCTTCGCCGTGGCCTCGGTCATGGGTGTCGCGGCGCTGGCGACGATCGCGCGCGTCCCGACGAACTCCGCCGCGTCGCTCTTCGCGCTCGCCGGCGTCGCGCTGGCGGCGCCCGCCCTCCTCGTGACGCTCGAAGTCTCCGCCGCGGCGGTGCGAGGGCCCGCCGAGGCGGCGAGACGCCCGGCCGCCCCCGAGGCGCAAGAGCCCGCTGCGCCCGCGCGAAAGGCCGCCGTCCTTCCCGAGCGCGATCCCGAGGCCGAGATCCTCCACGACCTGCGCTCTCCCCTTTCGGTGATCCGCGTCTACACGGACCTGATCCAGGAGGCGGCGCGCCGCGGGGAGCTCCCCAACCGCGAGTATCTCGACAACCTGGCGCGCGAGATCGAGCTCGCCGAGCGCCTCGTGGGCACGCCCGCTCCCGTCCCGGAGCCGGCCGCTGCGCCCCCGGGCAACGCGGATCTCGTCGAGATCCTCGGCTCGCTCGCGACGGCCTACCGCCTCGCGCACGGCGGGCGCATTCGGATCGAGTTCATCGCCGAGCGGCCGCAGCTGCCGGTGGCCGCCGATCCGGTGGCGCTCCAGCGCGCGTTTCGCAACGTCCTCGACAATGCCATCAAGTACACGCCCGACGCGGGCGAGGTCCGCATCCGCGCCGGCGCCGCGGGCTCGCAGGCCTTCGTCGTCGTCAAGGACACGGGCATGGGCATGAGCCCCGAGGAGAGCGCCCGCGCCTTCGACTACGCCTTCCGCGGCCAGGGCGCGGTGGCCTCCGGCCGGCGCGGCAAGGGCCTCGGCCTCGCCGTGACGAAGGAGATCCTCGAAGCCAACGGCGGCAAGATCAGCCTCTCGAGCGAGGCGGGCTACGGCTCCGAGGTCACGATCATGCTGCCCTTCCAGCGAGGGGCGCGGTGAAGCGCATCGTCGTCGTCGACGACGACCGCGAGATCTCGGGCGCCGTCCGCGATCTGCTCGTGCCCGAGGGCTTCACCGTCGACTGCCCTTCCGAGCCGCGCGCGGCGCTCGTCGAGACCATCCGCGAGGTCCCCGACCTCGTCATCCTCGACGTCAACATGCCGGGCATGACGGGCTGGGAGTTCTGTGCCATCCTGCGCCGCCAGTCCGCGACGCGCGAGGTTCCCGTGCTGTTCCTGACCGGCCGCGCCGAGGTCAAGGACCGCATCACGGCCATGCAGCTCGGCGGCTCGGACTTTCTGGCGAAGCCCTTCGGCGCCGAAGAGCTTCGCAAGAAGGTGCGGTCGCTTCTCGACACGACTCACGCCATGGAGGAAGGATGAGGGCCAAGCGCCGCACCGAACCCAACGTCATCGACGGTCCGTTCCCGCCGGCGGGAGAGGCCCCGCCCGCCGGTCTCGACGACCTGCGCCGCGAGCGCATCGTCTACGACGGCATCACGAACCTGCCGATCCACCCCTTCGAGACGCCCGAGCGCGCCGACGAGCGGATCGATCACCTCGGGGTCATCTACCTCCAGGTCGGCAAGTACTTCGGCTTCGAGGAGCTCTTCGGCTGGGAGCACTACGACAAGGTGCTCGCCGGCCTCTCCGACGGCCTCCAGGACGACGTCCGGTCCTCGCGCCTCTCGCCCCACGTCCACTCGATCCGTTTCTCGGGAGCGGACGGCTTCTTCATCCTCTACAGCCTGCCGCCTTCCGGCCGCGGCCGATCCACGGTCAACCTCCAGGAGGAGGCCGAGCGGCTTCGCGCCGGCGTCATCCGGCGGCTGCGGCAGACGCTCGACGCGACGACCGCCGATCTCGTCAACATCCTCGCCTCGAGCCTCACGGCTCCCGACAACCCGCGCGTGCGTCCGTCCCGCCACGTCGTGCGTACGCTCCAGGAAGCCGTCAAGATCGTCACGCAGCGCCAGAGCCACGAGAAGCTGGAGCTCTTCGCGGGGCTGAAGTCGGTGATCGGGGGACGGCAGCTCCGGCCGGCGTTCCAGCCCGTGCGGCACCTGCCCGACGGCGCGATCATGGGCTACGAGGCGCTGATCCGGGGCCCCCAGGGAACGACCCTCGAGACGCCGAACGTGCTCTTCGCGGTCGCGCACGAGAACGAGATGGACGTCGAGCTCGAGACCCTGTGCCTCGAGACGATCTTCGCCAGCCTGCCGAAGGCCGTCGGCGAGCGGCGACTCTTCGTCAACGCCTCGGCGATGCTGCTCCGACACCCCGTGTTTCTCGACGCGCGCAACCTCGCCTCGATCAACCGCAGCCACGGGGACGTCGTCGTCGAGATCTCCGAGAAGGAGATGGTCCGCGACTACGACTCGTTCCAGGACGTGCTCGGCCAGGTGCGCAAGGCGAAGATGAAGATCGCCATCGACGACGCCGGCTCGGGATACTCGGGCCTCGAGTCGATCCTGCACCTGAAGCCCGACTACATCAAGGTCGCCGACTCCCTGGTGCGCAACATCCACGCCGACCCGATCAAGCGCGAGATCATCGCGTCGCTCGACGCCATCGGGAAGCGCATCGGGGCGACACTGGTGGCGGAGGGGATCGAGGTCGAGGCCGAGCGCAAGACCCTGGTCGACCTCGGCATCGAGTTCGGCCAGGGCTACCTGCTCGGCCGGCCCGCATTCCAGGTCAGCGGGCGGGCGTCCCGGGCGTGACGACGGCGCCCCCAGCGGGGGGCGTCGCCGACTTCACTGCAGATTGAAGGTGCGCACGAGAAACGTCGCCATCTGCCCGCGCGTCACGGAGGCGTCGGGACAGTAGAGGGGCGGATTCTGGCTGCAACCCGCCGTGACTCCCTCAGCGGCCAATCGCTCGATCCAGTCGACAGCGAACGCCGGCTCCGGCAGGCACGCGACATCGTCGAACAGGCCGCCGCAGGCCGGCGGCGCGTACGCAGAGCCCAGCTCGGCTTTCAGCAGGAACACGGCCATCTGGGAACGAAGAACCGGCGCGTCGGGGCAGTAGTTTCCGGCGCCGCAGCCGGCGGCGATGCCTTCGAAGAACGTCTCAGCGATCCAGTCGGCCGCGAAGGACCCCTCCGGCGCATCGGCAAAGGGATAGAAAAAGGGTGCCGGGGGCGTGTAGAGAGCGCCGTGCTTTGCCTTGAGGAGAAAGACCGCCATCTGCGCCCGGGTCACGGACGCGGCCGGACAGTAGTTACCGTTTCCGCATCCCGAGGTGATTCCATTACGGGCCACAGTGTCAATGTCGTCGCGGAACGGCGCTCCTCCGGCGTCGGCGAAATCGACCTGCACCTGCGTAACCGCCTCCTCCGATTGGCAGCCGCCCGCGGACACGGCCGCGCTTCGCAACACCATCGTAGTGCCCGGAGCACCGGCGTCGAACGTGATCTGTCCCGTGCCTTGGCCGCCCGTGATCAGCCCTCCCGACAACGTCCATTGATAGTTGTCTGCGACAACAGCCGATGCGAAGGCGATGGCTCCCGTCTCGCCGACGCGAACGGAGAGGGGCGCGACGATTTCGGGGGTCGCGGGAGATTCGGCGGCGACGATCGCGAACGCATCCGAGGCCGAGCAGCCGTCCTGGTGAACGATCAATCCGACGAGGTGCGGCCCTGGCGGTATGCCTGACAGTGTCAGCGTCTCCGCTCGCGAGATCGGGTTGCCGTCGAGCGTCCATTCATATCGGTCATATCCGCCACTTCCCGCGCGGTAGCTCGCCGGGCTCCCGGCGCAAGTCTCCGTCGGGCCGGTGAGAACGACGCTCGGGTCCTGAGAAAGCGTCGCGGTTCGAGCCACGCCGAGGGCGTGCGAAAACTCGACCAGGTATCCTCGACCCGGACGATCGATGGCCAGGTCGGTGAATGCGGCCTCACCTGCGGCCGCCGCCACCACGGTCGTCCCTCCCAGTTGTGCTCCGAGCGTCCCGGTCCCCTTTACGATTGCCGCACTGATTGGTCCGTTCTCGCATGTCATGACGTTGTCGGCGCCATCGAGCACAGCGACGACGGGCTGCACCGCAAAAGGCGAGCCCGTCACGTTGCAGCGGGTCGGCTCGATTCGAACCGCGACGCGGCTGGGCGAGCAGATCGAGTTCAGAACGACAGCGGCCCGAATAGGGTAGTTCCCCGCTCCAGCGAGGTCGAGCTTGCCGTCGCCGTTGACGTCGCCCACGGCCGAAAAACCGCCGAGGACCGGGCTGATCCAGATCGAGTGTTCGAAGGACCGATCGCCCCGGGAGGCGAGCACGAGGTACCCCTGGTAGCCGTGGAACACGATGTCCGTCACACCGTCGGCGTTGACGTCAGCCGCGAGAAAGTCGATGCCGTCGAAGTTCACGGCGATGTCCGTGGGTCCTTCCAGCGTCCCGTCTCCCTTGCCCCAGTAAACGGCGATCACCGCGGGATAGCTTCCGGGGTTGTGCGATGTGACCACGTCGGTGAAGCCGTCGCCGTCGAAATCGGCGACGGCCACGTGGGACACCCCGTTGCTTGGTGCACCATAGCTGCCCCCGACGACGAAAGTGCCGTCTCCGTTTCCCAAGAGCAGCGCAAAGGTCGATTGATTGGCCAGAACGAGGTCCGGTTTGTCGTCCGCGTTGAAGTCCCCAACCGCGACAAATCCGCCGACTGGATCGCCCGGAATGGCGGGGGCCTGCGTAAAGCCGCCGTCGCCGTCTCCCAGCGCGATGTTCAGGTGAGCGTTGGGCCAAATCAGGTCGTCTTTTCCGTCGACGTTAAGGTCGGCCGCGAGCACGAAGTCCGAGCCCGTTCCCAGCGGCGGCAGGAGTTGAAAGGTCCCGTCCCCGTTGGATAGTGCCACCTCGATTCCCGCATCCGACGCTATGGCGAGGTCCGATCCGGATCCGCCTGCGCGGAACGATCCCAGGGCCAGCCACAGGGGCGCGCCCGCCGTCGCGAGGAGCCCCGGCGCTCCGAACGCGCCGCCGCCGTCACCCGGCAGAATGCCGACGCTGCCAGAATCGTTATTGGTCACCGCCATGTCCACGAAGCCGTCGCCCGTGAAGTCGCCGAGGGCCGTCGATGAGAAATGAAAAACCTGCGTTTCCCCACCCGTCGGGTACGTCGTTGGCACGAAGAACTCACCGGTCCGGCCCGCGAGCAGCGTCCGGACGTAGAAATTGACGGTGATGTCGGCCAGATCCGGGCGCCCGTTGGAGTCGAAGTCACCCGCAACGACGGGCCCGAGTTCGTCGCCGACCGGTATCACAACCGCAGAGCCGAACGTGCCGTCGCCCTGCCCGAGGAGCACCACCACATTTCCATCCTGATTCACCGAGACGGCCAGATCCGCGGTCCCGTCGGAATCAAAGTCCGCGACGGCGATCCAATTTGGGCCGTTCCCGACGGAGTAGGTTCCTCCGGATGTGAACGAGCCGCTTGAGGTTCCCAGAAGAACGACCACGTCATAGAACTCGTCCACCGCCAAGTCGTCCACGCCATCGCGATTGAAGTCTCCGACTGCCAGCGTGTAACCCCACGAACTCGACTCGATGGCAGTCGTGAATCCGCCGCGGCCGTCGCCGAAGAAGACGCTCAGGCGGTCGTTGCTCGTCGCGACGATATCTGCCCGACCGTCGCCATTGAAGTCCCCGGTCCGGACCGTGTTCGTAAAGAGCGAAGACGTCGACGACGGCGGCTGCATCGTGCCGTCCCCATTGCCGATGTACACCTGGATGTGAAAGATGGAGAACGCGCCGACGGCGATGTCCGGGATTCCGTCGCCGTTGAAATCGGCGGAGGCGAGAGACGTCGGACCGTAGAAATCGGGCGGAGTGTCGATTGGAGGCTGGAACGTGCCGTCCCCGTTGCCAAGATGGATCGCAAGGTGATCACCGGCCGTCGCCATATCGGCCAGGCCGTCGCCGTTGAAATCCGCAGTGATGATCGAAGTCGACGGAGTGGTGGCGACCGTCGTCATCGGATCGAAGAGGCCCGAGCCTGTCCCTCGCAGGAATCCGACGCCGTCGCCGCGCGACACCACGATGTCGAGAGATCCGTTGCCGTCGAAATCTGCGATCGCCAGATCGTTGAGGAAGCCGGCCTCGTAGGCCCGAACCGTCGGGGCGAACGACGAGTGAAAGCAGTCGGAGCACTGGGCGAGGGCTCCGGAGGCGCCTAGAGCGGCCGTCAACAGGGCTAGAGCGAGCTTCATGTGTACCTCTCGGGATCTGGCTGGCCGGAAAGAGTACAACAGGCGTACTCGCACCGAGGTCAGCCGCGCCGGGATTCCGTGGGCTCCGCCACCGACTCGCCGATCTCGCGCAGGATCGACCCGAGCCGCGCGAGACCGCACGAGACACGCCGGGCCTCGTCGCGGAGCATTTCCTCGAGGTTCGACCAGTCTTCGGAGAGCTGGCCGACCGTCAGGTTGTCCGGCTCGACGTCGAGGTTGTGGCGCTGCGCCCGGTCGACCTCCCAGTAGTAGTCCTGCCGGATCTCGACGCGGGAGTGCCCGAGGGCCTCCAGACGATCGAGCAGAACGGAGCTGATCCGGCGCAGGGATTCGACGGAGATGTTCATGAATGTCGGCCGCTCGTATTTTTGCTAGGCACAGGAACCGTCACCCGGAGGCGAGGCTGTATCGATCGAGTCCTGGATGCCTTGCGGATTGCGAGCGATCCCCTTCCATCGACGAGGATTGATACGAACCACGACTCGCAGGCGTCCCACCGCGGCCGCCCGTCGAGAACCGGACAACGGACCGGGCCGGCCGGTCATTCCCGGCGCGGGTCCTCGAGGCGGGCGGAAGCGGGAGACGGCTAGGCGTCGCCGAGACGCAGCGCCGCGGTCGCCGGGACCGGCTCTTCCCGCTCGGCCGCGGGCTCGGCGCGATGGGGCTTCGGCGCCTCGCCCTTGCCCTTGCCCTTCCGACGGTTGAACCGCTGCTGGAAGCGGTCCATGACGATGTAGAAGACGGGCGTGACGTAGAGCGTCAGCATCTGCGAGAAGAGCAGGCCGCCGACGACCGCGAGGCCGAGCGGCCGGCGCGACTCGGCGCCGGCGCCGACGCCGAGCGCGATCGGCAGCGTGCCCATGAGCGCCGCCATCGTCGTCATCATGATCGGGCGGAAGCGGACGAGGCAGGCCTCGTAGATCGCCTCCGGGCGGAGACTTGCCCTCCGCGCGCTGCGCCTCGATCGCGAAGTCGACCATCATGATGCCGTTCTTCTTGACGAGGCCGACGAGCATGATGATGCCGACGAAGGCGTAGATCGAGAGCTCCGTCCGGAAGATCAGCAGCGTCAGGAGCGCGCCGAAGCCGGCGGACGGCAGGGCCGAGAGGATCGTCAGCGGGTGGATGAAGCTCTCGTACAGGATGCCGAGCACGATGTAGATGACGAGGATCGCGACGATGAGCAGCAGCCCGAGGCCCTGGACGGAGCTCTGGAACGCCTGCGCCGTGCCCTGGAAGCTCGCGCTGCACGGTCGCGGGCAGCGTCTGGCGCGCCACCCGGTTGACCGCCGCCACGGCGTCGCCGAGCGCGACGCCCGGCCGCAGGTTGAACGAGATCGTGACCGGCCGGCAGCTGGCCCGGGTGGTTCACGGTCAGCGGCCCGACGTTCCGTGCGTGACGCGACGCGACGCGACGAAAGCGGCACGAGGTCGCCGGTCGGCGGCGCGCACGTAGAGCAGGCCGAGCGCCGCCGGGTGCGGCCTGGAACTCGGGCGCGAGCTCCAGGATCACCTGGTACTGGTTGTTCGGGCGCGTAGATCGTCGAGATCTGGCGCGTGCCGTAGGCGGTGTAGAGGGCGTCTTCGACCTGCTGCGCCGTGAGGCCGAGCGCGGCCGCGCGTGTCGCGGTCGATCGTCGACGTTGAGCTGCGGGTTCGTGAGCTGCAGGTCGCTCGTGACGTCCTGGAGCCCGGCCAGCTCGCGGATCTTGCCCTCGAGGAGCGGCGGCGTACTTGTAGAGCTCCGCCGTGTCCGAGTCCTGCAGCGTGAACTGGTACTGGCTCTGCGTCGGGCTGCCCGCCGAGGCGGATCGGCGGCGGGATTCTGCAGGAACGCGCGGATGCCGGGGACCTGCGCGAGCTTCGGCCGCAGCTCCTGCGATGATCTCGTCGGCCGACTGCCGCGCTCGCCGCGGGGCTTCAGCTGCGACGAGCACGATGCCGGAGTTGCCGACGGCCGTGCTCGCCGCGCGGTCCCGCCGAGATCAGGACGTCGGCGACGTCGGGGTCGGCCCGCACGATGGCCGCCGATCTGCTGCTGGTGCTCGCGCCATCGCCGTCGAAGCCGATGCCCTGCGCCGCCTCGCGTCGAGCCGAAGACCTGGCCCTGGTCCTCGCTCGGCAGGAAGCCCTTCGGGATCGTCACGAACAGGCAGCCCGTCGCGACGAGCACGAGGACCGACATCGCGAGCGATCCGGCGCGGGTGGCGCAGCGCCGGCCCGAGCGTCCGGTCGTAGAGGCCGAGCATGGCGTCGAAGACCGCGCTCGGTCGCGCTTGATAGAACCGGCCGTGCTTCTGCTCGCGCTGCGGGCTTCAGGAAGCGGCTGCAGAGCATCGGCGTCAGCGTCAGCGACACGAAGCCGGAGACCAGGATCGCGACGCCGATCGTCGACCGCGAACTCGTGGAAGAGCCGCCCGACGATGCCGCCCATGAAGAGGACCGGGATGAAGACGGCGGCGAGCGAGAGCGTCATCGAGATGATCGTGAAGCCGATCTCCCGCGACCCGTTCGAGCGCGGCCTCGCATCGGCGCCCTCGCCCATCTCCATGTGCCGGACGATGTTCTCGAGCATGACGATCGCGTCGTCGACGACGAAGCCGACCGAGAGCGTCAGCGCCATCAGCGAGAGGTTGTCGAGGCTGTAGCCGAGCGACGATACATCACGGCGAAGGTGCCGACGATCGAGAACGGCAGCGCGAGGCTCGGGATGACCGTCGCCGAGAGCGTTGCGCAGGAAGAGGAAGATGACGAGCACGACGAGGACGAGCGTGAGCAGCAGCGTGAACTTGACGTCGTCGACCGAGTCGCGGATCGAGGCCGAGCGGTCGTAGAGGACGTGGAGGTGACGCCGAGGCCGGCAGCTGCGCCTGGAAGGTCGGGAGCAGCGCCGTGACCGCGTCGACCACCTCGACGGTGTTGGTGCCCGGCTGGCGTTGAAGATCGCGAGCGATGATCGAGCGCTCGTCGTTGTACCAGGCGGCGGTCTTGTCGTTCTCGACGCCGTCGATGACGTGCGCCGAGGTCGCCGAGGCGGACCGGCGAGCCGTTGCGGTAGGCGACGATCACGGGCCGATAGCCGGCGGCCCTCAGGAGCTGGCCGTTGGCCTGGACGGTGAAGGACTGGTCGCGGGCCGTACAGCGTGCCGGTCGGCAGGTTGACGTTGGCCGCGCGGACGGCGTCGGCGACCTCGTCGATGCCGATCCCGCGGCGGCGAGCTGGCGGCGGGTCGAGCTGGACGCGCACGGCGTACTTCTGCGGGCCGAAGACCTGCACCTGCGCGACGCCGGTGACCGTCGAGATGCGCTGCGCCATCATCGTCTCGGCGTACTCGTCGAGCGTCGACAGCGGCAGCGTCGGCGAGGTCAGCGCGAGGAAGAGGACCGGCTGGTCGGCCGGGTTGACCTTCTGGTAGGACGGCGGCGTCGGCATGTTCGGCGGCAGCTGCCGCGCCGCGGCCGACGATCGCCGACTGCACGTCCTGCGCCGCGCGCGTCGATGTTCCGCGCTCAGGTCGAACTGCAGCGTGATCTGAGGTCGAGCCCTGGGCTCGACGAGGAGCTCATCGAGTCGAGGCCGGCGATCGTCGAGAACTGCTTCTCGAGCGGCGTCGCGACCGACGACGGCCATCGTCTCCGGGCGCGGCGCCGGGCAGCGACGCCGAGACCTGGATCGTCGGGAAGTCGACGTTCGGCAGGTCGCGGACCGGCAGGAGCCGGTAGGCCATCACGCCGAAGACGAGCAGGCTCGCCATGACGAGCGTCGTCATGACGGGACGGCGGATGAAGAGCTCGGAGAGGTTCATGACTTCTTCGCCGCGGCGCCCTCGCCCGTGACGACCTCGATCTTCGCGCCCGGCGCGAGCCGGAGCTGGCCGTCCGTGACGACGCGTCTCGCCCGCGCGAGAGCCCCTCGGCGATCACCACGCCGTCCGCGGCCGTGCGGGCGACCGTCACCGGGCGCGACTCGACGGTCTCGTCGGCCTTGACGACGAAGACGTACGGTCCCCTGCTGGCCGGTCTGGACGGCGCCGGTCGGCGCGACGATCGCGTTCGGCTCCGTGGCGAGCGTCAGGACGGCGTTGACGAACTGGCCCGGCCACAGGACGCGGTCCGTGTTCGGGAACGTGGCCTTGAGCGTGATCGTCCCGGTCGTCCGGTCGACGGTGTTGTCGACGAAGGTCAGCTCGCCCCGCCCCAGCAGCCGGCCGGTCGACGGCTCTTCGGCTTCGACGGCGAGGGTGCCGGCGTTCTGGCGCCGCCGGATCTCCGGCAGCTCGCCGTTCGGGCACGGCGAAGGTGACGTAGATCGGCCGACCTGGTTGATCGAGACGAGCATGGCGTCGTTCGCCTTCACGACGTTGCCGGCCTGGACGAGGATGCTGCCGCTCCGGCCGTCCATGGGCGCGCGGATCGAGCAGTAGGCCAGATCGAGGCGCGCCCGCTCCACCGACGCCTGGTCGAGCCGCACGGTCGCGGCCGTCGCGGCGGCGGTGGCCTTGACGCTGTCGTACTGCTGCTGCGTCACGTAGTCCTTCTTGACGAGGTCCTCGTAGCGCTTGACGTCCGTTTGCGCATTCTCCATCTGCGCCCGGTCGCGCGCGAGCGCCGCCTCGGCCTGGGCGAGCGCCGCCTCGTAGGGCCGGGGGTCGATCGAGAAGAGGAGCTCGCCCTTCTTCAGGTCCTGTCCCTCGCGGAAGTGGACCTGCGTGATCTCGCCCGAGACCTGAGCGCGCACCGCGACGGCGACGTAGGGCTGGATCGTGCCGACGTTGCGGATCTGCAGCGGCACGGCCTTCTGGACGACCTTGCCGATCCGCACGGGGACCGCCTCCGGGGCCGGCGCCGGGCCCTTGCCGCGGCAGGCGGCGGCCGCCGCGAGCAGAGCGGCCGCCAGGTACCGTTTCGTGCCGGTGCGGATCATGGAGTTCCTTTCGTCTGCGGCAGGGCGCGGATCTCGGGAGATCCGGGCTGAAGAACGCCGGTCGCGTGCGCCAGTTGCGCGACGGCCAGGAACCACAACGAGCGGGCCTGCGCCTCCTGGGACCGGGCGTCGGCGAACGCCGTCTGGGCCGTCAGGAGGTCGAGGATCGAGCCGACGCCCGCGCGATACCGCCCCTCGGCGACGTCGGCCGACTGCTGCGCGCTCGCGAGGAGGTCGCGCGTGGTGAGCACGGTCTGCGCCGCCGTCCGCACGGCGTAGTAGCTCGACCACACGTCGAAAATCACCTGGTCCTCGGTGCGCTCGGCGGCCGCGCGCGCGAGCCCGGCCTCTTCCTTCGCCTTCTGCACCTGGTAGGCCGTGTCGAAGCCTCGGAAGACCGGGATGCGCAACGAGATCAACCCCGCCCAGTTCGTCGAGAACGGGTCCGGGACTCCCGGGCGGGAGTAGAAGGTCCGGTTGCCGGTAGCGTCGAGCGAGAGGGCGGGCAGGCCGTCCACCGCCGAGGCCAGAATGCGGCTCTCCGCCGCCAGCGCGCGGAATTTCTGGGCCGCGAGATCCGGCCGCTCCGCCATCGCCTTCGCGATGAGATCGTCCACGCTCTTCGTCACGGCGTCGAGCGGCAGCTCCTCGGGCAGGCTGCCCACGTCCACGGGCACCGTGGCGTCGACGCCGATGGCGGTGGCGAGCGCGCCCCGGACCACCTGCACCTGGCCCTGGACGACCTGGAGGGCGAGCTCGGCCTGCGAGGCCGACGTCTTCGCGAGCAGCACGTCGGCGATCGTGGCGACGCCCGCGCGGTGCCGCTCCTCGGCTGCTTCCAGGTTGCTCCTGGCTTCCTCGAGGTTCGTCTGACGCGCGACGACCTGGGCCTTCGCGTTCAGGTACTGGTAGTACGCCTGCGCCACCTGGAGCACCACGTCCTGGATGGCGGCGTTGTGCGTCCAGTCCGCGGCGTAGAGAAAGCGAGTCGCCTCCTGGACCTCCGCCTCCCGCGCTCCGAAATTGAAGAGCAGCCAGGTCGCGGCGATCGAGGGCCCGTACGTCGTCTGAATGAACGTGAACTGGCCGCCGACGGCCGACTGCTTCTGCCGCTCGATCGTCCCGTCGACCTCGACGTAGGGGAAGTACAGGGACCGTTTCGAGCCCACCTCGGCCGCGGCCGCGCGCGCGGCGAACCAGGCCTCCCGCGTCGCCGGATTGTTCTTCAACCCCACGTCGACGAGCTGGCCGAGCGAGAACGTGGTGCCGGGCTTCGTGTACTCCTCCGGGATCGTCGCGGCAGGGGCGGCCGGGGCCTGCGGCATCGCTCCCGCCGGCGGCGGCACCCAGGGCTCGTTCGGCGCCGCGGCGACCGAATCCTGGATGCTCTTCTTCGGCAGGAGCGAGCAGCCCGGGGCGAGCAGGGCGGCGCCGAGAAGGAGCGCGGCCGGCCTCCTCAAGCGTCCCTCCGCGCGACGCCGTCGAGGAAGACGGACATGATCTGCGCGACGAGCTCCTCGAGCGTGTCCTCGGGCCGGCGGAAGAGGTTGGCCGAGCGGATCATCCCGAGAAAGAGCTCGGCGCCGATGCGCGCGTCGATGCCGCGCAGCTCGCGCTGCTCGATGCCGGCGAGAATCGCCTCCTGCGAGAAGCGGAGGATCGCCTCACGCCGCTTCATCACCTGGTCGCGGCGGGCCGGTCCGTCGTCGCTGTGCAGGAACGGAAAGAGGAACTGCCGGTCCCAGTAGAAGCGCAGGTTCTCCGTCGCGATGCGCTCGAGCCGGCGGACCGGCGACGGTTCCTGCGGCAGCGCCAGCGAGAGCACCTGCGAGAGCGTATCGAGGACGTGAAGGGTCGTGGCGAAGTAGAGGTCGTCCTTCGTCTGGAAGTAGCGGTAGATCGTGCCCTTCCCGATCCCGGCGTCGGAGGCGATCTCGTCGATCAGGACGGCGTGGAAGGGGCGACGCGCGAAAACGCTCGCGGCCGCGTCCAGGATCGCCCTCTCCTTGGCCTCCGTCTTTACTCTCGGCATCGTGTATTTCGGAACTGACCGGTCAGTTCTGTATCACATACGGCCCCGATCAACCCCAGGTTGCCCAAACAGACTCGAAAATCGTTGACCTCCATGAACCAAGATAGGTAAGTTAACGTAGTTAAGTAACGGAGGGACGTTTTGGGCACTGCAGAACGACGCGAGCGGGAACGTCACGAGCTGAAAACACGGATCCTCGACGCGGCCCGGGAGCTCTTCGCCGAGGAGGGCTACGACGCGGTGACCATGCGCGCGCATCGCCGAGAAGATCGAGTACTCGCCCACGGCGATCTACTTCCACTTCCGCGACAAGCACGCGCTGATGCAGGAGCTCTGCGACGACGGACTTCGCGGCCCTCGCCGGCGAGTTCCAGAAGATCGCGCGGATCTCCGACCCGGTCGACCGCCTGCGGCGGATCGGCCAGGCGTACGTGGCCTTCGCGATGTCGCACCGCAACCACTACCGGCTGATGTTCATGACGCCGCACCCCGAGGCGATGAAGCCCGAAGACAGCCGGCTGCGGAAGGGCAACCCGGAGGAAGACGCCTACGCCTTCCTCAAGGCCACGGTCGCCGAGTCGATCGCGGGCGGGCGGCTGCGGCCCGAGTTCGGCGACGCCGACCTGGTGTCCCAGATGGTCTGGGCCGGCACGCACGGCGTCGTCTCGCTCCACATCGCCAAGTGCAAGGACGCCTGGGTCGACTGGCGCGATCCCATCGAGACCGCGCACGCGCAGATCGAGACGATGATCCGCGGCCTCACGCGGGGAGAGAACTGACGTGGTCGACCTCGCGACGAAGAGCCTCCTCCACGACAAGCTGCGGTTCCTGATCACCGTCTCGGGCGTCGCCTTCGCGGTCACGCTCGTCTTCGTGCAGGTCGGGCCTCTTCGTGGGCCTCCTCGACAACGCCTCGATCACGATCGAGCACATCGACGCCGACCTCTGGGTGACCTCGCGCAACACGCCCAACGTCGACTTCGCCCACACGTTCCCCGAGACGGCGGTCAAGCGCGTGCGCTCGGTGCCGGGCGTCGAGCGCGCCGACAACCTCATCGTCTGGTTCGTGAACGATCGACCTGCCGACGGGCGCCCAGGAGGGCTCGCTCGTCTACGCCCTCGAGGACTTCGCGCGCTGGAACATCCCGTGGAACGTCGAGGAGGGCAGACCTCGAGGACCTGAGGCGCGGCCAGTACTTCTTCCTCGACGACGTCGGCGGTCAAGCGCTTCGGCGCGTTCGCGGTCGGGCGACTACCGCGAAGTGCTCGGCCAGCGCCTGAAGATCATCGGCCGGACGCAAGGACGCCCGCTCCTTCACGACGACGCCGATCTCGTTCGTCGACTATCGACCGCGCCCAGACGCTGAACCCGCAGTCGCTCCAGGGCAAGACGACCTACATCCTGGTCAAGCTCGCGCCGGGCGCGGACGCGGCGGCCGTCAAGGCCGAGATCGCGCGGCGGCTCCCCTACAACGACGTCTACACGAAGGCGGAGTGGGCCGAGCGCTCGCGCAACTACTGGATCGAGTCGACCGGGCATCGGCCTGAACATGTTCCTGACCGTCTTCCTCGGCTGCCTCGTCGGCGTCGTCGTCGTGGCGCAGACGCTCTACACCTCGACGATGGAGCACCTCAAGGAGTTCGGCACCGTCAAGGCGATCGGCGGCGGCGAACCTCGACATCTACCGGATCCTCGGCAAGCAGGCCTCGATCGCGGCCGTGGTCGGGTTCGTGCTCGGCGCGCTCATGTCCTATGCGCTGCGGCCGGTGATCGCCAGGATCGACCTGAAGCTGATCATCCCGCCGACGCTTCGTCGCGATCGTGTTCGTCGGGACGCTCGTGCATGTGCCTGGCGGCCGCGATGATCTCGTTCCGCAAAGTCGCGTCGCATCGACCCGGCCCTGGTCTTCCGGGCCTGACGGAGAGCCATGACCGCCATGAAACCGGTGCTCGAAGCCATCGACGTCGCCAAGGACTTTCGCGAGGGACGGGGCGACGACCGTGTCGCGTCCTGCGGGGCGTCTCGCCTGACGCTCGACGCGGGGCGAGATCGTCGCGCTCGAGGGCCCGTCGGGCTCCGGCAAGACGACGCTGCTCTCGATCCTCGGCTGCATCCTGACGGCGACCTCGGGCCGCGTCGTCGTCGACGGCGAGGAGGTCGACCCGAACCGCGCCGCGCGGCTGCCCGAGATCCGCAGGAAGTCGATCGGCTTCGTCTTCCAGCAGTTCAACCTCTTCCCGTCGCTGACGGCGCTCGAGAACGTCGAGTACGCGCTGAACGTCAAGGGCCACCGCGGCGCCGCGGCCGAGACGAGGCCGAGCGCGTGCTCGAGGCCGTCGGCCTGTCGGACCGGCGCGACTTCCTGCCGCGCGACCTCTCGGGCGGCCAGAAGCAGCGGGTCGCCATCGCCCGGGCGCTGGCCGGCGACTCGCCCGATCCTCCTCGCCGACGAGCCGACCGCCAACCTCGACTCGCAGGTCGGCGGCCAGGTCCTCGAGATGTTCCGCGCGCTCGCCAAGAAGGAGGACCGGGCGCTCCTGATCGTCACCCACGACCCGAAGGTCCGCTCGATCGCCGACCGCGTGCTCCGGATCCGCGACGGGGAGCTGGCGAGCGACGGAATCGCCGCCTGATCAAGGAGAAAACCATGAAGACGAGCTTCTGGAACCGCGCCCTGTGGCCGCTGCTCGGCCTCGGGATCCTCGCCGTCGTGGGCCTCCAGGCCCGGGCGGCCGTGTCGCCGGCCGTCACCCGGAGGCCCGCCTCGGCCCCCCCGGCGGCCCCCTCCCGGGCCACCGCCGTGGCGGCCGAGGGCCGGGTGGTGGCCTACCCGGGGGCCGAGGTCGTCGTCGGAACCGATCTGGCCGGGACGGTCGTAGTTCTCAAGGTGCAGGAGAAGGAGAAGGTCCGCAGAGGCCAGCTCCTGGCCGAGCTCCGCTCGGACGACCACCGGGCCGCCTTCGCGGAAGCGAAGGCCCGGGTGGTCGAGGCCGAGGCCGACATCCGCCTGGCCGAGGCCGAGGTCGAGCGCGCCCGCCAGCTCTGGCAGAAGGACGTCGGCTCGCGGCAGGCCGTCGACAAGGCCGAGCGGGACGTCGACGCGGCGCGCGCCCGCCGGCAGACCGCGGCGGCGACCGCCGACCGCCTCGAGGCCGTCCTCGCCAAGACCCGCATCCTCTCCCCGATCGACGGCGTCGTCATCGCCCGGCATGCCCAGGCGGGCGAGACGCTCGAGGCCGGCCAGCGCGATCGTGACGATCGCCGACCTGTCGAAGACCCGCATCGAAGCCGAGCTCGACGAGTTCGACTCCGGCCGGGTCCGCCTCGACGACGAGGTGCGCGTGACGGCCGAGGGCTTCGACGGCAAGTCCTGGAGGGGCCGGGTCGAGGAGATCCCCGATGCGGTCGTCGGCCGCCGACTCAAGCCCCAGGACCCCGGCAAGCCCGAAGACACCCGCGTGCTGCTCGTCAAGGTCGCGCTCCTGGAACCCACGCCCCTTAAGCTCGGCCAGCGGGTCGAGATCCGCATCGATTGACCGGGAGAGGAGACGGCCCATGAGCGAAGCGGCAGATCCCTGCGCAGGCGGCATCGTCAAGAGGCTCCAGTGCCGCGGCGCGGAGTCCGGCCAGGCGCAGGTTCCCCTCGATTCCTCCGGCGAGCGCGACTTCCTGCGCGAGCGCGTCGCCCTCTGGGCGCGCATCACGTTCCTCGCGTCCTCGACCTTCTTCGTCGCGGGCTTCGCGATCGAGGCGCTGTGGCCGCCGCTTTCCGGCGCGAACCGGACCTTCACCCGGCCGGACATCCTGTTCGACCTCGCGACCTGCGCGGTCATCCTGCTGGTCTGGATGGCGTCGCGGCAGCCCGCGCTCTCCGAGGGAACGCTGCGCACCATCGACGCGGGCGGCACCCTCGCGACCCTCTGGCTCTACGCCTGCATGGCTGCCAGCATGCCGCCGGCCTGGCGGCCCGAGATGATGTTTCTTCTGATCGTCATCACGATCCTCCTGACGCGCGCCGCGCTCGTCCCGAGCCCCGCCCGCCGGACCGCGTGGATTTCCGCGCTCGCCGCCGCGCCCGCGCCGTTCCTGGCGGCCACGGTCTACGCCGGGCACGCGCCGGCGGAGATCTCGCGCGGCCAGTCGGTGGCCTACGCTCTCCTCTGGTCGATTCTCACGGTGCTTCTGTCGACGCTCGCCTCGTTCGTCACCTTCCGCCTCCGCAAGAGCGTGGCCCGAGCCCGACAGCTCGGCCAGTACACGCTGAAGGAGAAGCTCGGCGAAGGCGGCATGGGCGTCGTCTATCGGGCCGAGCACGAGATGCTCCGCCGGCCGACGGCCATCAAGCTCCTGCCCCCGGGCAAGGCCGGAGAGGACAGTCTCAGGCGCTTCGAGCGCGAGGTCCAGATGACCGCGCGGCTGACGAGTCCGCACACCATTTCGATCTACGACTACGGCCGGACCCCCGACGGTCTCTTCTACTACGTCATGGAGTACCTCGACGGCATCGACCTCGAGGACCTCGTGAAGCAGACCGGGCCCGTCGCGCCCGGGCGCGCCGTCCGCATCCTGCGCCAGGCCTGCGCGGCGCTGACCGAGGCGCACGGCATCGGCCTGATCCACCGCGACATCAAGCCGGCCAACATCCTGCTCTGCGAGCGCGGCGGATTCCCCGACATCGCCAAGCTGCTCGACTTCGGGCTGGTGCGCGAGATCTCGGGGACCTCCGATCCGCGCCTCACGGCCGACAACGTGCTGCACGGGACGCCCCAGTACCTCGCCCCCGAGGCGATCCGCAACGCGGACTCGATCGACGCCCGCAGCGACCTCTACGCTCTGGCCGCCGTCGGCTACTTCCTGCTGACCGGCACGCCGGTCTTCTCGGGCCGCGGAGCCCTCGAGATCATCCACCATCACCTGCAGACCGAGCCCGATCCGCTCTCGAAGCGGCTCGGCCGCCCGCTGCCGCCGAAGCTCGAGGCCCTCATTCTCCGGACCCTGTCCAAGGACCCGGACGAGCGCCCCGAGAGCGCGCGCGCCTTCGCCGACGCGCTCCACGCCTGCGACGACGTACCGGCCTGGGACGAGCTCGACGCGAGGCGCTACTGGCGCGAGCGGGCGACCCGCGGGAGGCGGCGCAGACGGCCTGAGGGTCAAATCGGGCACAGCCCGAGTCCCCGTGCATAGAATCGGGGCATCGTGGCGCGCTCGTCCGCGGCAGAGGTGTCATCGGCGCAGGCCGCGGCAGGCCGGCTCCTCGCGGCCGTCGTGCTCGTCTGCGTCGCGCCCTTCGGCCTGGCCGATCAGATCGACGACATGACCGGCGACGGCGTCTTCGCGTTTCGCAACGGTCGGTTTGCGGAGGCGGCGAAGACTTTCGAAGTCGCATGCTTCATGAGCGTCAACGACGCGGGGAGGCATCTGGCATGCCTCGCTCGCCTCGTCGTCGCGCAGGATGCCGCCGGAAAGCCCGCGGCCCGCGACGCCCGCCTGCAGCAGTTCGTGGAGGGCGAAAGCGCCGTTCCGGCCTTTCGCCTGGCGACGCTCGAGCCGGAGTTTCGGGACCGCTTCCGCGCGATCGCCGTGCAGCGTCTCGCGCGCGACCGCATTCTGGCCATGCCCGCCCTCGCCGCGGAGCTTTCGCTCGCTCCCGCGTCTCCCGCCGGCCGGCCTCCGCCCGCACCGGCAACCCCGACGATCACTCGCTCGGCGACGATCGCGCCCACGCTCGCGGCCTCGCGGACCTCGACGCCCACATCGCCGCCCCCGACGGCCACCCTCACCCGAACCGCCACGACGACTCCGACTCTCACGCCCTCGCGCACCTTCGACGCCCACGCCGCCGTCCCCGACGGCCACCCTCACCCGAACCGCCACGACCACGCCGACTCTCACGCCCTCGCGCACCTTCACGCCCACGCCGCCGTCCCCGACGGCCACGCTCACCCGAACCGCCTCCACCACGCCGACTCTCACGCCTTCGCGCACCTTCACGCCTACGCCGCCGTCCCCGACCGCCACGCTCACCCGAACGGCGACGACCACGTCGACCCTCACGCCCTCGCGCACCTTCACGCCTACGCCACCGTCCCCGACCGCCACGCTCACCCGAACGGCGACGACCACGTCGACCCTCACGCCTTCGCGCACCTTCACGCCCACGCCGCCATCCCCGACAGCCACCTTCACCCGAACCGCCACGCCGACGTTCATTCCGACGCGCACGTCGACACGGCTCCCGCCCACGGCTTCCGCTACGGTCCGGGCCCCTTCGCCGACGCGCACCCCGGCCGGACGTCCTGCCGGCACGCCGGCGGCGGACCTGCCGACGCCCCGGCCGATCGAACGGATCATGCCGGTCTATCCGGAGGCCGCGCTGAAGGATCGCGTGCGCGGCGTCGTCGTCCTTCGGGTCCTCGTCTCGGAATCCGGCCAGCCGATCGAAGTGACCGTCAAGACCGCGGCGCGCCGGGACCTGACGGATGCCGCCGTCCGGGCCGCCCGGCAATGGAGATTCGAGCCCGCGCGCAAGGGCGGCGTCGCGGTCCGGGCATACGCCACGATTCGCTTCCCGTTCGAGGGCGTGCAGTTCGCACGGACTCCGTTCCCGGGAAGTTTCTCGAGCCCCTGAGCCGGCGCGCATCTGGCACGCCGCCATAGAATCCCGCTCCCGTGTCCTCCTACGCTCCAAGAGCGCCGTACATGGCGCTCGCCCACCGCGACTATCGGCGGCTGATCGTCTCGCAGCTGCTGTCGCTGACCGGCTCGCAGATGCAGGTCGTCGCGATCAACTGGCACGTCTACCTGCTCACGAAGTCGCCGCTCGCGCTCGGGTTCGTCGGGCTGACGCGCGTGGTGCCGATCGTCGTCTTCTCGCTCTGGGGCGGCGTCGTCGCGGACCGGTTCGACCGCCGGCGCGTCATGGTCATGACCCAGATCGGCATGACCGCCGTCGCCCTGGGACTGGCCGCCTTCACGTTCCTGGAGCGCGAGACGCTGTGGCTCCTCTACCTCCTGAACGCCCTCGGCGCTTCCGCCGTGGCGTTCGACGGGCCGTCGCGGCAGGCGCTGATCCCGCGGCTGGTTCCGCCGGACGACCTGCCGGGCGCCCTCTCGCTCAATCTTTCGGTCTTCCAGGCGTCGCTCATCGGCGGCCCGGCGCTCGCCGGTCTCCTCATCGCGAACCATCCTGGGACCGCGCCGACCGCGGGGCTCTCTCTCATCTACCTCCTGAACGCCGTCTCGTTCATGGCCGTCATCTTCGCTCTCGTGACCATGCGCGCCTCGGGCGCCCCCGAGCCGACCGCCGGAAAGGTCGACATGCGCGCGGCTCTGGCCGAGGGCCTGCGCTTCGTCTTCTCGACGCCGCTGATGGTCTGGACGATGGGCCTCGACTTCCTGGCCACCTTCTTCTCGGGTGCGACCTCGCTTCTTCCGATCTTCGCCGACCAGGTCCTCCACGTCGGCGCGAAGGGCTACGGCATCCTGGCGGCGGCCCCTGCCGTCGGAGCGCTCGCGGGGGCCCTCTTCCTCTCCATCCGCCCGCTTCCGCCGCACCAGGGCCGGATCTTCCTGTGGGCGGTCGCGGCGTACGGCGCCGCCACGATCGTGTTCGGCCTCTCGCGCAACTTCTGGCTCACGCTCGCGGCGCTCGCCGGCGTGGGCCTCGCCGACGCGATCTCGACGGTGATCCGGCAGACCCTGCGCCAGTTCATCACGCCCGATCGCCTGCGCGGCCGCATGACGTCGATCAACATGATCTTCTTCATGGGAGGGCCGCAGCTCGGCGAGCTCGAGGCCGGGCTCGTCGCCTCGCTCTTCGCCTCGACCGTCATCGGCGTCACCGTCTCGGTCGTCTCCGGCGGGGCGGCGACGATCCTCATCACCGCAGCCATCGCCGCCGCGGCTCCGATGGTCAGGCGCTACGACTTCCGGGAGAGCACCGCCGGGCCTCCGTCTTGACCCGTGTACTAGTGTAGCAGTACACTAGTACGGTAGGTCATGACCGACTTTCGCATCGACCCGTCCGACGCGACGCCGATCTGGAGCCAGATCGAGGAGGGGCTGCGGCGGCTCGTCGCCTCGGGATCACTGAAGCCGGGGGCGGCGGTGCCCTCCGTGCGCGACCTGGCCCGAGATCTGCGGATCAACCCCGCCACCGTCGCGAAGGCCTACCAGCACTTGACCGACGCCGGCGTCCTGACCGTCCGGCGCGGCGACGGAACCTACGTGGCCGACAAGCCGCCGGCGATGGGGCGCGCCGAGCGGTCGCGCATCCTGCGCGAGGCAGCCACGCGCTACGGCAGCCTCGCCTTGACCCTGGGCGTCACCGAGGCGGAGGCGATCGAGGCGCTCTCCGCGACCTGGAAGAAGGGAGCCAAGCCGTGACGGAGCCGATCCGACTCGAAGGCCTGACCGTCCGCTACGGGCATTCGACCGCCTGCTCGGACGTGTCCCTCGCCGTGCCGGCGGGGTCGGTCTACGCGCTCCTCGGAAGAAACGGCGCCGGAAAGTCCTCCCTGGTGCGTTGCGTCCTCGGACAGCAGAAGCCATCCCGCGGCCGCGCTCTCATCTTCGGGGGCGACTCCTGGACGACGCGCCGGAGCGCGATGGCTCGGATGGGCGTGGTGCCCGAAGAGCCCGATGCGCCTCCCGCGCTGACCGCACGACAGATCTCCGACTTCTGCCGGCGCGTCTATCCTCGCTGGGATACCGCCGCCGTCGCGCAGCGCCTTCAGCGCTTCGGCGTGCCCGAGAACGTGCCCTTCGGACGGCTCTCGAAGGGGCAGAAAGGCGAGGTCCTGCTGGCGGCCGCTCTCGGCCACTCCCCCGAGATCCTCGTTCTCGACGATCCGACGCTCGGTCTCGATGTCGTGGCGCGCCGCGCGCTCTTCGAGGAAATCGTGGGCGAGCTCGCCGACCGGGGAACGACGATCTTCCTGACGACCCACGACCTCGCCGGGTTCGAAGGCATCGCGACTCGCATCGGCATTCTCAAGGACGGCCGGCTGGCACTCGACGAAGACGCCGAGGCGCTAAAGGCGCGTTTCCGTCGGATCCGGTACGCCAATCGGATGACCGAGACCCGCACCGCCTTCGGTAACGAGCTCGACGCCTTCGACGCGGTCCGTGTGCAGGTCCGCGGCTGGGGCATCGACGCCGTCGTGTCCAACTTCGACGAGTCCGAGTTCGAGCGCTTCCGGCAGATCGACGGGGTCGCCGACGCCTCGGTCGAGGCGCTCCCGCTCGAAGAGATCTTCGTCGCCGTCGCAGGCGATGAGAAAGGAGCCGCGTCGTGAGAGGCACCCTGGCCATCGCGTGGCGGGAGATCGTCGAGCGGCGGTTTGTCCTGGCGGCGGCCGCCATCGCCAGCCTGGTTCCCGTGGCGCTGCCTCTCGTCCGCGGACTCGGCGGGACCGATGCGGCCCAGGCGCGCGCCGGGGCGGCGCTAATTCTGTCGACCGCATTCGCGCTCGGGCTCATGATCGGTCTCGGCGTGTCGATGATCGCGCCGTCGATCGCCAGCCGGCGCATCGGGTTCGATTTCTCCCGGCCCGTCTCGAGCGGCGCCATCTGGGCGGGACGTCTCGGCGGCTCGCTGTTCCTCGCGATCTCGGCCGCGATCCTCGTCTGGTTCCCGGCCCGGCTCCTGGGGACGGAGATGCCCTGGCGGGATCTCCTCGTCGACGCCGAGATCCCCCGGGTGGGACCCCTCGTCCTCCTGGCCGGCCTGCTCGCCGCGTTCTGTTTCGCCCATGCCGCGAGTGTCATGACTCGCTCGCGATCCGCGCTTCTCGCTCTGGATGCCGCCCTCGCGATCGCCGCGGGGTTCGCCTTCTCCGCCATCCTCGCTCGACTGCCATCGTTTCTGGCCATGGAACCCCGCATCCGCGCGGCCTGGGGCTTTGCGATCGTCGTGGGCGCCGGGCTCGCCGCCGCGGGCCTCGCGTCCGTCTCCCGGGGACGGACGGACATCCGGGCAGCCCACCGCGTGCTGTCCCGTGTGCTCTGGGCGTTCGTCGCCGCCGGGCTCGCGGGCGCTCTCGCGTACGCGTCCTGGGTCATGGCCGCGAGGCCGCGCGACATCGGCAAGGGATTCTGGGTCGTGCCGGCGGCCTCCGGCCGGTGGGTCAAGGTCGACGGCGAGGCACGCGGGGCCCAGGCCCGATTCCTGTTCGATACCGAGACCGGACGACACGTCCGCGCCGCGACGGTCGACTGGTCGGGCGGCCCGGTCATGTCTCGGGACGGCACGCGCGCGGCCTGGATCGAAGGTCGATCGCAGGGCGGGCCGCTCGAGGCGATCGCGATGACGCTCGACGGCACCGGCGCGCGGCCGACCCGGACCCGGCTCTTCTTTCCGGGCTACCCGTCCCTCTTCGTCCTGTCGCCGGACGGCTTCCGTCTGGCGACGGTGGAAGACGGCGTCCTCTCGATACACGACCTCGCCGGCGCGCGGACCCTGGTGTCCGGCCGCCTGCGCAAAGGGTCGAACGTTCGCGGATTCTTCGTCGACGACGGCCGTTTCCGCGCGTACGTCCAGCCCGACGTGGCGAGCGAGACGGCCCGGGTCGAGATCTTCGAGCTCGAGGTCGAGTCGAAGTCTCTCCGCAAGACCGGCGAAATCGGCGTTTCCGCCGGCAGCCTGTTCCTCGCCGCGAACCGGAGCGGGGACCGCGTCGTCGCCGTTGCGTACCGGGACAAGGCGGCCTGGCTGTGCGACGGGACGACCGGCACCGTCCTCGCGCCGCTCGCCGATGGCGTCGGCGAGACTTCCCGATGGCCCGGCTTCCTGGCGGACGGGCGGATCGTGCTGTCCGAATCGTCTCCGCGGGCCGCGCGGCTTCTCGTTTTTCGGACAGACGGAACGCGCGAAGGACTCATCCCCCTTCCTGCCAGCCGATTCGTGGCGCTCGGGGGAGAGGTCGAGCCGGCCCGCGTCGTCGTGGCCCTGGGCGAGGGATCGCGAATCGCGACCCACCTCGTCGACCTCGACAGCGGAACCGTGCGAAAGATCGCCGAGGACCTCTACCCCGCTGCGCGCCTCTCGGGCGTCGCCTGGGAGCTCGGCGCCACGCCCGAGGTCGGGAGCGAGGCCACCCGGCTCTTCACGCGCGGCGGCAGCGAGCTCGTCCGGTTCGATCCGGTCACGGGCCGGCGAACGACGCTGCTGGCGACTCCGTCCCGATGGCGCGAGCAATGAAAACCTGGCGGCCCGAGGCCCGGTCGGCTATCGTGCGGCCTCGTGGCGGGATTTGAACGGCGGCACGGCGACCTGGCGTGTGACGGCGTGCCGCTCGCGGACCTCGCGCGCGAGCACGGCACCCCCCTCTACGTCTACAGCGGCGCGAAGATCGACGAGGCCTGGCGGCGCTTCGATGCCGCCTTCGGGCCGGTCGCGCACCTCGTCTGCTACGCCGCCAAGGCCAACTCGAGCCTGGCGATCCTCCGCCGCCTCTCGGCGCTCGGCGCAGGCGCGGACGTCGTCTCGGGCGGGGAGCTGCAGGCGTGCCTCGAGAGCGGGCTTTCCCGCCGACCGCATCGTCTTCTCCGGCGTCGGCAAGACGGACGAGGAGATCCGCGTCGGGGTCGAGGCCGGCATCCTCGCCTTCAACGCCGAGTCCGAGCGCGAGATCGAACGGATCGACGCCACGGCCGGGTCGCTCGGCCGCACCGCGCGCGTCGCCCTGCGGGTCAACCCGGACATCGACGCGCGCTCCCACCCCTACATCTCGACGGGCCTGAAGCAGAACAAGTTCGGCGTCGACATCGCCGCGCTCCCGCGATCTTCGAGCAGGCGCGCGGGCTCGCCCATGTGCGACTCTCGGGCATCCAGGCGCACATCGGCAGCCAGATCCTCCAGTCCGGGCCGCTGGCCGAGACCGCGCGGGAGCTCGCGTCGCTCGCGCCGCGAGCTTGCGTCCGCCGGGTTTCCGATCGAGACCGTCGACATCGGAGGCGGGATCGGCATCGGGCCCGACGCGTTGACGCCCGAGACCTACGCCGCGGCGGTTCTCCCGGCCCTCGAAGGTCTCTCCGGGCGGATCCTGATCGAGCCGGGGCGCTCGATTGCAGGGCCGGCCGGCACGCTCGTGACCCGGGTCCTCGGGGTCAAGCGCGAGAGGGATAAGACCTTCGTCATCGTCGACGCCGCGATGAACGACCTCCTGCGTCCGGCGTTGTACGAGGCCCTTCATCCCATCGAGCCGGTGAGGCTTCGAGCGAGCCCGGAGATCGTGGCCGACGTCGTCGGGCCGGTCTGCGAGAGCGCGGATTGCTTCCAGCACGATGCGCGGCTGCCCGAGCCGCACGAGGGCGACCTGCTCGCCATCCGGGACGCCGGCGCGTACGGAGCGGCGATGTCGTCCAACTACAACTTCCGCGGGCCGCGCCGCCGAGGTCCTCGTCGAGAACGGAGCCGGCCGCTCGATCCGCCGCCGCGAGACCTACGAGGACCTGACCCGGCTCGAGCGCACGTAGAATGCGGGCATGACGCGACTGCGCTTCCTCGATCGTTCTCGCCGGGCTCGTCGCCGCGGCTCGCCTGGTCGGCCCACGGCGCCGGCCGCGTCGCTCACGCTGAAGATGCCCGGCGGCTCGGACCGCCCGATCCCCCGCGAGTCCCTGCTCGGCCGCGACGAGCGCGACGTGCGCCTCGAGGACGCCGACGGCAACGTCACGATCTACCACGGCATGCCGCTTCTCGAGGTGCTCGAGAAGAACGGCCTCGACCTGAAGACGATGGCGGGCGAGCGCAAGTCCGCGGCCTCGGTCGTCGTCGTCACGGCGAGCGACGGCTACACGGTCGTCTTCTCCGTCGGCGAGCTGCGCGCCAGCCGCGCGAACCCCAAGGTCTTCCTCGTCTCCGAGACCGCGATGGATCCGCTGCCCGAGAAGGAGGGACCCGTCCGGCTGATCGTGTACGGGGACCCCGTGCGCTCCTCGTACGGCCTGGCGACGGTCGAGCTGAAGAGCCTCGGCCGGCGAGAAGCCCTGAAAAGGGCGCTCCGGCCCTCGGTTTGACCCCCCCCGCCCGCGGGGTTAAACTTCGCGCCCCGACGGTGGGTGTAGCTCAGCTGGTTAGAGCGCCAGATTGTGGATCTGGATGTCGAGGGTTCGAATCCCTCCACTCACCCCAGAGTTTCTCGCGTCGTTCTTTGCGCCCGTAGCTCAGTCCGGATAGAGCGTTAGCCTCCGGAGCTAAAGGTCGCGCGTTCGAATCGCGCCGGGCGCACCATATTTTCCAACGACTTAGCCGATCCCTCCCCCGCCTTGGACCCCCGATTCTCCGTGCTTGCGGATCGGGACTTCGTTTGAGGGCTGTATGCCCGCGCTGCCTTCGGCAGCTACTCCCGCCCGCTTGAAACAAGCCGTAGACGTTCTACGTACAGGGTAGTAGACGGTCTACGACAATGACCAGGACCCCCGACGATCCGCGCCTCGAGCTCCTCCAGGGCACCCTCGACATGCTCATCCTGCGGACCCTCCAGTGGGGACCTCAGCACGGCCACGGGATCGGCCAGGCCATCCGCCGGCAGTCGGAGGAGCTGCTCAGGGTCGAGACCGGCTCCCTCTACCCGGCCCTGCACCGGCTCGTGAAGCGGGGATGGCTGAAGTCCGAGTGGGGAGTGAGCGAGGCGAATCAGCGGGCGAAGTTCTACCGTCTCACACCCTCCGGCAGGGCCCAACTGATCCGCGAGCAGGACCGCTGGTCACAGCTCGTCCGCGCGATCGGCCGGATCATGAACCCCGCACCGGCGGCCGAGGAATAGTCGAGCAGCCATGCGACCCGACGACCGCGACCTCGAGGACGAAATCCGCAGCGCCCTGGAGCTGAGCATCCGGGAACGGATCGAGCGTGGCGAGGATCCACGATCCGCCCGGCAGGCCGCCCTCGAGGAATTCGGGTCCATGGCGGCCGTCCGCGACTCGATGCATCGGGTCTGGTACAGCCGCTGGTCCGACGCCATGCTGTTGCTCTTCCAGGAAATGCGGATCGGCCTGCGTTCTCTTCTGCGCACCCGGGGACTGGCCATCACCGTGGTCGTGACGCTCGCGCTCGGCATCGGCGCCAACGCCGCGATCTTCAGCGTCGTTCGGAGCGTGCTCCTGCGTCCGCTCGTCAATCGGGATGCGGATCGGCTGCTCTACATCCGCCAGATCGCGCCGGGCATCGGGACCGAGAACATGACCTTCTCCATGCCGGAGATCGACGACCTCGAGTCGCGCGTGAAGTCGATCTCCGCGTTCGGCGATTTCTCCACCGTCGACTTCACGCTGATCGGGTTCGGCGGGGAGCCTCGCGTCGTGACGGCAGGTGTCGTCAACGGATCGTTCTTCGACGTCATGGGGCTCCGGCCGGTGCTCGGGCGGCTGATCAATTCCGGCGACGACGGGCCCAAGGCGGCGCCGGTCGCGGTCCTGACTCACCGGTTCTGGACGACGGTGCTCCACGCCGATCCGTCCGTCGTCGGCAAGGTCATCCGTCTGGGTCCCGGCAACGCGACGGTCGTCGGCGTCCTCGAGCCGTCGGTGCCCTACCCGGCCGAGACGCAGATCATCGCGAACGTCGTGACGAGCCCGCACCACCTCGGGGCGACGATGCAGAACGAACGCTGGCACCGCATGACGGAGCTCTTCGGGCGGCTCGCGCCGGGCGCCACGCTGGAAGGGGCCCGCGCCGAGCTCGAGGCCGTCCACGCGTCGATGGTGCACGCCCACCCGGAGTCGTACTCCGCGGGCGCCCGGGTCGGGCTCGAGGTCAAGACGCTCCGCGACCAGATCGCGTCGCCCGCACGGACGATCCTCCTCCTGCTCCTGGCGGCGGCGGCGGTCGTTTTCGTGATCGCGTGCTCGAACGTCGCCAACCTGATTCTGAGCCGGTCGGTCCGCCGCGAATCCGAGCTCGCGGTTCGCGCCGCGCTCGGCGCCAGCCGGGGCGCGCTCCGGCGCACGCTGCTCGCGGAGAGCCTCGTCCTCTGCGTCGCGGGTGCCGCGCTCGGCCTGCTGCTCGCGAGGCCGCTCGTGGCCGTGGCGGCCCGCTATGCGGCGCGCTTCTCCGTCCGCGCGCTGGAGGTCACGGTGGACGGCAGCGTGCTCTGGCTCGGGGCGGGACTGGCGCTGGTGGCGGCGGTGCTGCTGGCGTATGTGCCACGGCTCCCCTCCTTCGATCGGTCGAGCGCTCTGGGTCCCGCTGTCGGCGGCGATTCGGATCACGCCGGGCACGAACCGCCGTCTCAAGATCTTCGCGACGACGCAGATCGCGTGCTCCTTCGTGCTGCTCGTGGGCGCCGGCATGCTGGTCGCGACGTTGAACGCGATGTCGACGGCGAACACCGGCTATGACATGCGGCAGGTCCTGGCGGTCGACGTCCCGCCTCCCGCGCCCGGCGCCGGCGGCGAAGCAACCGAGAACTTCTTCCAGGAAGCCACGCGGCGGATCGGCGCGCTGCCGGGTGTGGAGGGCGTCGCGTCCGGGATGGTCGTGCCCTGGCGCGACCAGTGGAGCCTGAAGCTCCAGTTCGGGTTCGAGGGGTACCAGCCCGCCAACGGCGAGGAGAACCCGGCCTGCATCTTCCGGCCCGTCTCGCCTCGATTCTTCGCCGTGCTCGGTGTCCCGATCGTCGCCGGCCGCGACTTCACGGACGAGGACCGTCCCGACACCGAATCCGTCGCCATCGTCAGCCAGAGCGTGGCGCAGCGGCTCTTCCCCAAGGGCGAAGCGGTCAACCGGCACCTGTGGCTCGACAGCCGCACCGGCCTCGAGCCCAAGCCGCGCCGCATCGTCGGCGTCGTCGCCGACGTGGACGACGAGAACGTCGTGCAGGTGCCGACGATGACGGTGTACGTCCCGTGGCGGCAGTTCGGCGAGCCGAGCCGCCTGTTCGTCCGCGCGGCAGCCGATCCCTACGCGCTCGTCCCGGCCGTGACGCGTACCCTCCACGACATCTCCGCCGACCAGGCGGTCGAGCGGCCGGCGACGCTCGAGGACGTGCGCACCCAGGTGCTGACGCCGCAGCGGTTGAACGCGTTCGTGTTCTCGGCCTTCGGCGGCATCGCGCTGCTCATCGCGGTCGTCGGCGTCGCGGGCGTGCTGGCGTTCTCGGTGGGCGCTCGGACCCGTGAGTTCGGCATCCGGCTCGCGGTCGGATGCGAGCCGCGCCAGCTCAGGACCAGTGTCCTCGGCGAGGGCGCTGCGATCGCCGCCGCGGGAATCCTTGTCGGCGGCCTCGGCGGGATCGCGCTGGCCTGGGTCGCGAGCCGGCTGTTCGGCGTGGCTCAGATGCCGGGCGTGCTGCCGATCGCCGGAGCGGCTGCGCTTCTAGCGGCCGCGGCGATCCTCGCGTCGCTCTTGCCGGCCGTCCGTGCGTCGCGCGTGGACGTCATCCAGGCGCTGCGATCCGAGTGAGGACGGAGCCCCGCGTTCGTCCCGCGGCGGATGGAATCGCGCCGGGCGCACCATCTCCTTCGCCAACGGCCCATGCCTCCAGGGGGCCGTAACCTCTTACTCGGACAAGCTCCTCCATACCCTACCGTCCCGGGGTCGGGGGGGGATCCGACCCCACGGCCGAGGACGTGATCTCCCCCGGGGAGCTTCTGCGCGTCTTGTCCAGAAGCGGAGATGCCATGCGACGAATCCCAATCGTCATCCTGTTCTCTATCAGTGCTTCGACCCTGGCCGGGAGCACGTTCACGGTCACCAACACCAACGACTCCGGGGCGGGGTCGCTGCGGCAGGCGATCCTGGACGCCAACGCCAACCCGGGCGACGACACGATCGCCTTCAACATCACCGGCTCCGGCGTTCAGACGATCGCACTGTCGAGCTCTCTGCCCACGGCCTCGGTTGCGGGAGGGCTGACGATCGACGGCACGACGCAGCCCGGCTACGCCGGCACACCCCTGATCGCCGTCGCTTGCGCCAACACGGGCGTCTTCGGGTTCTCGTTCACCTCCGCCGGAACGGTCCAGGGACTTTCCATTGGGGGCTGCGGGAACGGAATCATCGCGGGCTCGGGTGGCGGACCGATCACCGTCAAGTCCTCCTACATCGGTGTCGGGCCAGACGGCACCACCCCCGTCCCGAACAACGCCGGGATCTCGCTCTCCCACGTCACGTTCACGATTGGCGGAGCGCCAGCCGATCGCAACATCATCTCGGGCAACACGAGCTATGGGATCCTCCTCGGAGCCTTCACCGGCGGCACGATCCAGGACAACTACATCGGCACCGACGTCAGCGGAACGGTCGCGCGACCGAACAACATCGGGATCCGCCTTCAGGGCGGGTCGGGAACGACCGGGGTGCTGATCGGCGGACCGGGGGGAGAGAACCTGATCTCCGGGAACCTGGTCAACGGAATCCTCGTCGAGGCCGCCGCCGACGTCACGATCCAGTCGAATCTCATCGGCACCGACGTGAACGGGACCGCCGCGCTCGGCAACGGCGGCGCCGGCATCAAGGGGGGCGGACCCGGACTCGTCATCGGCGGGCCGGGCGCGGGCGAGGGCAACCTCGTCTCGGGCAACGCGATCGGCATGGACCTAGTCGCCGAAGGCATGACGGTCCAGGGCAACGCCGTCGGAGTCGACGACTCCGGGATCGCGCCGCTTCCGAACGGCGGGCACGGGATCAAACTGGGGTCGCCCGGGACCGCACCCAACATCATCGGCGCGGCCGCACCCGGCGGGCCGGGCGCGAACCACATCGCCTACAACCTCGGCCGGGGCATCTTCGTCGGGCAGGGCGCGCACCACACGATGCGCGGCAACTCGATCCACGACAACGCGCCCCTCGGAATCTCGCTCGGCGGATCGGACAAGCCGCTCCCGAACGATCCCGGCGACGCGAACGGCTCCACGTTCAACGGCGGCCAGAACTTCCCGATCATCGAGTCGGCGACGCGTCGCCGGCAGCGACCTCCACATCGTCGGCACTCTCAACTCGCACCCGTCGACGACGTTCGACCTCGACTTCTACGCCAACCCGGCGTGCAGCCGGTTACCGTTCGACTACGTGCAGGGCGAGACGTGGATCGGCTCGACGCAGGTCACGACGGACGGGTCGAACATCGCGGCGCTCGACGTGACGATCCCGGGGCTCACGCTCGAGCCCGGCGCCCGCATCTCAGCGACGGCGACGGACCCCCAGGGCAACACGTCGGAGTTCTCGCAGCGGATCGTCGTGAACACGACACCGCGCTTCGGTGTGGCCGCGGGAGGCACGCAGGTCTCGGCCGACGGGATGCTCTTCGAGGACGGCGCGACGGTGACCGTCGGAGGAGCGGCCGCCACGAACGTCGTCGTCCTCGGGAACACGTCTCTCCATTTCAACGCCCCGGCGCTGTCCGCGGGCTCGATCAACGACGTGACCGTCACCAATCCGTCGGGCCTCTTCGGCACGATGGCGCGCGCGTACGTCTCGATGTTCGCCGACGTGAACGCATTCAACCTCTACATCGCGAGCCTGGTGGCCAACGGTCTGACCGCCGGCTGCGGTGGGCCGAACTACTGCCCGACGAGTCCCGTCACGCGCCAGCAGATGGCGGTCTTCCTCCTCAAGGGGAAGTTCGGGATCTGCTATACGCCCCCGCCGTGCACGGGGACCGTCTTCGGCGACGTGCCGTGTACCGGCTCTCCGTTCGACCCGTGGATCGAGGCGCTCGCGCAGCTCCAGATCACCGGGGGGTGCGGCGGGAACAACTACTGTCCGACGAACCCCGTCCTCCGGCAGCAGATGGCGGTCTTTCTCCTGAAGGCGCTCGAGGGCTCGACGTACACGCCGCCCGATTGCACGACTCCGACCTTCACCGACGTGCCGTGCTCGAGTCCCTTCGCCCCGTGGATCGAGGAACTGGCGGCGCGGTTGATCACCGGGGGCTGCAGCGGGAGCAACTACTGCCCGACAAATCCTGTCCTGCGGCAGCAGATGGCGATTTTCCTGGTGAAGACGTTCGCGCTGCAACAGTAGCTGTCGGGAGGATTGTCGTTCTGGCCAACTTCGACGGCACCCGGGCGGGTGCGTGCTCAGCGCCACCGCCTCAGTCGCCCCGTCACTGACGGTCACGAACGGCGCGGTGGTGGCCGGCGCACCGATTCAGGGCCGGCTTCGGCAGGCGGCGAGGCGGTCCCTCGCGCGGAGGAGTCGGGCCTTGTTATCGGGGTGCAAGTAGGAGCCGGCGACCGACTCGAAGGTCCCGACCGCCTTGCCATAATCCGCGCACGCGGATTCGCGTTCCTCCGGATAGAGAAGGTCCGCCGTCTCGACGTAAAGGCTGGCGAGCATTCCCGCAACCCAGGCCCCCGAGGGCGACATCGCCACGACGGCCTCGTAGGCGGGCCGCGCCCGCCGGTACTCCCCGAGGGCCTCCGCACGGCGGCCCAGCTTCTCCAGCGCCTCGGCCAGGTTGTGGTGGCTCATGGCGATTCCCAGGATGGGGTCGGTGCTCTTCGGGTCCTCCTTCGACATCGCCTCGAAGGCCGCGAGGGTCCGCCGGTATTCCACCAGCGCCGCCGGCGCGTTGCCCAGGTCGATCTCGCTGTTGCCGGCTTCCGTCTGCGAGTAGGCCAGGTCGCGGCGCAACTGGACGCTGGTGGGGTCCTCCGCGACGAGCTCCTCCTGGATCGCTTCCGCCTCGCGGTACAGGGCGAGCGCCCTCGCCGGGTCGCCGCTGATCCGCGCCGCCTCGCCTCTCAGGTAGAGGTTCTGCCCGAGGCTGCGTCGCACCGCACGATCCGAGGGCCGCAGGCGCCGTTGCTCCTCGAGAATTGCCGCCTGGGCCGCCAGCGCAGCCGCGGCTTCGGCGTGTTTCCCGGCGGGCGCCGCGTCGAAGGCCACGTACTGCCACGCCTGGGAGAGGTCCATCTGCCGCCCGGCGTTGCCGGGAGCTTCCGCCGCCAGCGCCTGGCGCAGCGCGAGCCCCTTCTTCGCCATCGCGAGAGCCTCCTCGGCCTTGCCCTCGTTCAGGCGCAGGCCGCCGCCCAGGAGGTACGCCGTCGCCAGGGAGGCGCGCTCCGCATCCGACGCCCCCGGCCCGGCCGCCGCCGGCTCGAGGAGAGCGATGGCCTTGTCGTAACTGACGACGGCGCCATTCAGGTCTCCGAGGTTCGGCATGAAGGGATTCCCCTGGACGTCTCCGACCTTCTGGTATGCATCGGCGAGCTCGCGCCGAAGAACGCGATCATCGCTCGATTCCTTCGCCAGGCCGTCCAGATACTCGAGCGCGCGCTTGACCACGAGCGCCCGGGCCGGCGTCGAGCCGGGCAGGTCCCGGATCGCGTCGTGGAACTCGAATAGAAACGAATTGGCCATCTTGCGGTCGTCATTGAATCGCTTCTCGGCGCGGGCCTCCGCCGCCCGCGCGCGGCGCGCCTCGCGCAGCGTCGCAAAGACGCCGGCCGCCAGCGCCGCCAGGACAAGGACCGTCGCGGCCACGCCGATTCGGTGGCGGCGGACGAACTTCTTCGCCCGGTAGGCGGCCGAGGGCCGCCGTGCCTCGACCGGCCGCCCGTCGAGAAAACGGCCGAGGTCCTCGGAGAGCGCCGCGGCCGACGGGTAGCGCCGCTCCGGCTCCTTGCGCATCGCCTTCAGGACGATCGCGTCGAGATCGCGCGAGAGCCCCGCCGTGCGCGTACTCGGCCGCTCCGGGTCCCGCTCGCACACCAGCCGGACGAGCTCGGCCGGGTCTCCGCTGTCGATCCGGTAAGGCTTCTCGCCCGAGACGAGCTCGTAGAGGATGACGCCGAGGGAGTAGACGTCGCTAGCCGTCGTGACCGGGCGGCCGCGGACCTGCTCGGGGCTCGCGTATTCCGGGGTCAGCATGCGGTCGAGCGTCGCGGTCGGCTCCGAAAACGCCGTGCCGCCGCCTCCCGAGAGCAGCTTGGCGATCCCGAAGTCCAGGAGCTTGGGCTCTCCTTCCGCCGTCACGAGGATGTTGCCGGGCTTCAGGTCGCGGTGCACCACGAGGTGCTGGTGGGCGTACTGGACGGCGGCGCAGATCTGCCGGAAGAGAATCAGGCGTTCCCGAACGGAAAGACCTCGCTCGCGGCAATACTCGAGGAGGGGACCCCCTTCGACGTGCTCCATCACGAAGTACGGCGCTCCCTCCGGAGTGGAGCCGCCGTCGAGCAGGCGGGCGATGTTCGGATGGTCCAGGACGGCGGCGATCTGGCGCTCGCTCCGGAAACGCTTGAGGTCCACGTCGGTGGCGAAGCCCGGGCGCATCAGCTTGATCGCGACGCGCTTCTCGAACTCCTCGTCGGCGCGGCGCGCCAGGTGCACGGTGCCCATGCCGCCGCGTCCGATCTCGGCGAGGAGCTGGTAGGCTCCGACGCGCTCGCCCGCCCGCGAGGGCGCCTCCGGGACTTCCGCTCCGGCCTCGACGGCGTTTCCCGCATCCAGCATGCCGCCGTCGCCCTCGGCAGCCTCGGCGAGGGCAGTCACCCGTTCACGGAGGGTGGCGTCGCCGCCGCACGCCGACGCGATGTAGCTCTCGCGGGCCTCCGCCGGCTGGTCCAGCACGCCTTCGAGGATCGCCTTGACGCGCCGCCATTCGTCGGGCGTCATCGCCCGCCGGGCGGTCACGGCCCGGCCTGGAAGCCGATCTCGTGCCGCAGGAAGGCCCGCGCCGTCCTCCACTCCCGCTTGACCGTGGCGGTCGAGATGCCGACGACCTCGGCCGTCTCCTCGACGGAGAGCCCGGCGAAGA
The DNA here is from genome assembly GCA_963776755.1 of uncultured Acidobacteriota bacterium. Classification (GTDB taxonomy): domain Bacteria; phylum Acidobacteriota; class Thermoanaerobaculia; order UBA5066; family Gp7-AA6; genus DAHUXD01. The sequence continues at coordinate 362,664 of CAVZNW010000004.1, read as the reverse complement.
ATCGCAGCTCCACGACCCTCGCCTGCCGCGGATCGAGCTTCTCGAGCTCCGTCAGGGCGTCGTCGACGGCCAGCAGCTCGGGTGACCGGTCGTCGGCTCCCGTCTTCGACGTCCCGAGATCCAGGAAGATCGTCCCGGGAGTCCGCTTGTCCGCTCGACGCTTGCGCGCGTGGTCGACGAGGACCCGCCGCATCATCTGGGCGGCGATTCCGAAGAAGTGGGAACGGTTGGCCCACGACACCGACCGCTGACCGACCAGGCGCAGGTAGGCCTCGTGGACGAGGGCGGTGGGCTGGAGCGTGTGGCTCCCGCGCTCGGCGCGAAGCTGGGAGGCCGCGAGCCGGCGCAACTCTTCGTAGACGAGGGGCATCAGCCGCTCGAGCGCCCCGCGGTCGCCGGCGGCCCACTCCTTGAGGAGCGCCGTAACTTCCTGTCCGGACTGCTTTTCCATGATCGCCCCGGCCGGGCCTTACGGAGATTAGACCACACGGCCGAGGGTGTAATCCCCGCGCCGGGGCCGGTGCGCGTGAGGGTTAGAGGCCACTTCCATGGCGACAGGAGGTCCTATGCGGCGCTTCCGACTCGCTTTCCTGTCTCTCCTCGCGGCTTCGTCCCTGGCGGCGGACACTATCTACGAGCTCGCCTTCCGACAAATCTCCGGAGGCTGCGGCAACGGCAGATATTGCCCGACCGACCCCGCCACCCGCGGGCAGATGGCGGTGTTCCTCACGAAGACCTTCAACCTGCAATAAGCCGCGCCACGCGATCGTCCGCGGTCACACCCAGGTCACGCCGTAGACCGCCGGCGCGGCGCCGCGCTGCGCGTGGACGACGGCCGTGGCGTAGTACGCCGCCCCGCAGGACGCGCAGGTGACGGCGACAAGCTTGCCGTCGGGGGTGTTCGCCGGGATCGGGCGCGTGTTGCGGGCGCGGCACTTCGGGCAGGTCCAGTCCATCGTCAGGGTGTTTCGCATCGCGTGTCTCCGTGGTTCGCACGTGGACAGCGATCCTCCACGACGCCCGTCAGGAGCGCGTGAACCCCGGGTAAAGATCTCAGCCGCGGGATGCGGCCGGCCGGCCGGCCATCCAGGCGACGACGTCGCCGGCCTCGAGCGGCGGACTGATGAAGTGGCCCTGGACGAGGTCGCAGCCCAGCTCGAGGAGCCGGACGCGGACGGACTCGGTCTCGACTCCCTCGGCGACGGCCCGGCAGCCGAGGTGATGGGCGAGGTCGATGATCGACCGGACGACGGCGGCGTTCGCTTCGTCTGTTTCCATGCCCATGACGAACGACCGGTCGATCTTGATCTCGTCGACCGGAAGCTGCTTGAGCGTCCGCAGCGAGAGCGACCCGACCCCGAAGTCGTCGATCGCGAGGCGCACTCCCGCCTCGCGCAATTCCGCCAGCGTCGAGAGCGCGTGGAGCGGCTCGGCCGTGACGCTCTCGGTGATCTCGAGCGTCAGGAGGGACGGCTCGAGGCCGAGCCGGTCGAGGATGCCCCGCACGCGCTTGGCGAGCCCCGCGTCCCGGAGGATCCGGATCGACGCGTTGACGGCCAGGGGCACCTCCACCCCGGCGGCGCGCCACTCGGCGCACTGCCGCAGGCCCGTCTCGAGGACCCAGTCGGTGAGCTCGCGAATCAGGCCGATCCGTTCGGCGCCCGAGATGAACTCGTCCGGAGGGACGACGCCGCGCTCGGGATGCCGCCAGCGCACCAGCGCCTCGACGCGCGCGAGCCGCCCCGTCCGCACGTCGACCTCGGGCTGGTAAGCGAGAAAGAACTCGCCGGCCTGGAGCCCGTGCCGCAGCTCCTCGAGGAGCACGAGCCGGCTGCGGCTGAAGGCGTCGTCGGCCGCCGAGTACACGGCGTATCCGTTGCTCGAACGCTTGGCCGCGTACATCGCCACGTCCGCGGCCCGCATCAGCATGGAGCCGTCGGTCCCGTGGTCGGGAGAGAGCGCGATCCCGATCGAGGCCGAGATCTCGAGCGTATGGTCGCCCACCACGAAGACCGTCTCGAGCGTCTCGAGGATCTTCTCGGCCGTTCGGCTGGCGTCGCCTCGCCCGCCCGCCGCCGGGAGCAGAACGACGAACTCGTCGCCGCCGAAGCGTGCGATCGTGTCTACGGACCGCAGAACCGAGCGCAGGCGCGGCCCGATCTGCGTCAGCAGAGCGTCGCCGACCGAGTGCCCGAAGGTGTCGTTGACCTCCTTGAACCCGTCGAGGTCGATCAGCAGGACCGCGAGCGACCCCGCCTCGCGCTGGGCGCCGCGGATCGACTGCTCCAGCCGGTCGGTGAGCAGCAGCCGGTTCGGCAGCCCCGTCAGGGCGTCGTGGAGCGCCTGGTGCTCGAGCGCGGCCAGGTGCTCGCGGCGCTCGCTGACGTCCCGCAGGATCCCGACCCAGGACGCCGATCGGGCCCTCCGCACGCGCACGGGCATGACCTGCATCTCGACGGCGAGCGAGGAGCCGTCCCGGCGCTTGACGACGACTTCGCGCTGGAGCCCTTCGCCGACGGCAAACGCCCGCCTCGCCGCGGCCATCGCCTCGGCCGGCGAGACGTCCAGGACGTCGAAGGGCTCGCCCACGATCTCGGCGCGCGTCAGGCCGGTCATGCGGAGGAAGCCGCCGTTGGCGAACGTGATGCGCGGCCGTGACGGCGTCGAGCCGCCGGCGAGGATGACGACGCCCTCGGCCGCACCGTCGACGGCCGATTCCAGGACTGCCGCGAACTGCGCCACGCGCCGGCGCTCGGAGACGACCGCCGCCAGCGCCGCCGTCGTCAGGGCCACGACGCCCGAGAACGCCTGCAGGAGCAGGAGCGACTCGTTGAAGTCCGGCCGGTGGAACGGGCCCGTTCCGCCAAGCGTGCAGAGGATCGCCACGGCCGCGAGCAGCAGGTTGCCGAGCGCGGCCTCGCGGACGCCGAGCCGGAACGCGATCGTCACGAGCAGCGGGAGGCACAGGAACTCGAGCGGAAGGTCGGAGGTCGGAGTGGGAATCAACCCGCCGAACACGATGAGCCCGACGGCGACGACGCTGGTCAGCAGCAGCGGGGCCTCGGGACGCCCGCGCGCGCCGCCGTCGCGGCCGCTCTCGAGCCGCCACGTGAGGAGGACCGGCGTCACGAGCAGCGCGCCCGACGCATCGCCCAGCCACCAGGTCAGCCAGATCGGCCCGGAACCCGCCCACCGGGCGAGGCCGCCGACACAGAGGCTCAGGGTGCCGACCGAGGCGCTGATCATCGTGGCGACCATCGCCAGCCCCGCGAACCGGAAGATGTCCCGCGGCCGCTCGAAGGCGCGGCGTCCGCCGGCGAACCGGTTGACCAGCCACGCGCCGGCGAGGGCCTCGAGCGTGTTGCCGACGGCGATCCCGAGAGACGGCGCCACCGCGCCCGAGATCCACACGTTGGCCGCGAAGGCCCCCACCAGGACTCCCGGCCACACGCGGTACCCGAGCAGCAGGAGGGCCGCCAGGGCGATGCCGGTCGGCGGCCACACCGCTGTCGCGCTGGGGTGCAGAAAGGCGAGAGACAGGCCGAGCTTCGCCGCCGCGACGTAGACTGCGGCGAGGGCCGCGATGGCGGCAAGGCGCAAGGTGGAACCCCTGGTCATTTTTGAAGGAATTCTCCCACACGACCGTGGCCGGTTTCGCCTGGCCGTTTCCGGCCGGCCGTGTCGCAGATCACCGGTCTCCCGGGGGAATGCCCCGCGGCCGCATTCGGGTTAGTCCGTCGGCATGGAGGTGACGCCTTGAGAAACGTCTTCTGCCTCGTCGTCCTGGGCCTGGCGCTCGCCGCGGGCGCTTCGGCCGCCGAGATCCGCGGGACCGTCAGCGAGGGCGGAAAGCCCCTCGGGAAGGGCGTGGCCCTGAAGCTCGACTGCGGCGGCACGACCGCGTCCGGCTCGACCGACGAGTTCGGCGGGTACAGCCTGAAGATCGCGGCGACCGGACAGTGCAAGCTGTCGATCGACTACAAGGGCGCCACGGCCTCGCTCGGCGTGGCGGTCTTCGAGAAACCCAGCCGCTACGACCTCGAGGTCAAGGCCGAGGCCGGGAAGCTCTCGCTCGCGCGCAAGTGATGGCCGAGAAGCGCGACGCCTGGGACAAGGCGGCGATCCTCCTCCATCCGGTCGGCGGCCTCCTCACGGCCCTCGCCGTGGCGGTCCTCGGCTTCTGGACCTCCTCGTACCTGCGCGAGCGCGAGCACCGGGACGCGGAGCTGCGGGAACGCATGCAGACCGCGGACACGAACGCGCGGCTCTACTCCGAGCTCATCAGCCGGCGCGAGGAGTCCGAGAGCGCGCTCCGCAAGGACATGTTCACGTCGATCATCAGCTCGTTCCTGGGCGCCGGGCCGCAGACGCTCGACCAGAAGCTCCTGAACCTCGAGCTTCTCGTCTACAACTTCCACGAGTCGCTGAACCTGAAGCCGCTCTTCCTCCACATCGAGCGGCAGGCCCGGCAGAGCGCGGAGCGGCGCGAGTACCTCGCGCGGCTCGAGCGCGTCGCCGAAGAGGTCGCCAAGAAGCAGATGCTCGTCATCGAGGAGGGCGGGGCGACCTTCGACGCCACCGTCAATACGAAGACCCTCGCCTTCCCGTCGCCGGAGGGCGACGGCGAGGTCCCCTACATCGCGAAGGACCTCGTCGTGGACGGGATCCAGCGCAACTTCCGGCTCGAGGTCCTCGCCGTGAACCCGGAGCTCGAGCAGGTGCAGCTGCGCATCACGGTGCGGACGGAGGAGGCCGGGCGGTCCGACGCGTCGGCGACCGAGTTCTGGCTCGGCCACTTCGACTTCCCGATGATCGACAACATCCGCCTCCCGCACGACCAGCGGCTGGCGGTGGTGTTGAACGCCTTCGACCAGGGCAGCGGCCTGGCGGACGTGACGGTGACCTACTTCCCGGGCAAGTACGCGGGCCTGCGCGAGAAGCCGTACTACGACGAGGTGCTCGCCAAGCTCCTCGCCGCCAACCGCACGGCCGCCGCGCCGACCCCCGCCCCCGCTCCGTCTCGCTGACGCTGCGTCTCCAATACGGAGAACCCTCTCCCCCGACCCGGGGGAGAGGGCAGGGTGAGGGGGTGAACATCCAACGGCGGCCAGAAGAGAATTGCCGCGCCTGATCGAGCGTGCAAGCGCCCCTCACCCCGACCCTCTCCCGCCGGGAGAGGGGGAAGACCGACCCACGCGCGAACAACCGCACCTACTGCATCAGGCAGGGCGGATCGGAGCCGAGCAGGGCCGTGGCGAGCTCGCCGCGCAGCGACAGCAGCCGCACGCGCTCGAGCAGCGAAGTCAGGCTCGCCCGCGCCGCCTCTTCGTCGGCGTCGGCGAGCGCCATCTCGGTCTCGTCGAGATCGACCGGCTCGCTCCGGCCGTCACGGACGAACATCTCCTCGGCGCTCCTCGTCTGGCTCGCGATCCCGCGGGCGCGGCGCGAGAGACTCTTCTCGGCCATCGAGCGGGCGACCGCCGTCTCGGCCCGGCGGACGGCCATCTCGAGGTCGTTCTCGCGGGTGCGCAGGTCCGCCTCCGCGCGCTCGAGGCGCGCCCGGGCACGGCGCTCGCCGTCCTCGAACCGGCCCCCGGTCCACAGCGGCAGCGCGATCGAGACGCCGACCGCGACGTTGTCCGGGGTGAACGTCACGTAGTACTTGTCGTAGTCGTTGAATTTCGCCAGGCGCTGGTAGGTCGCCGACGCCTGGATCGTCGGCATCCAGCGCTTGGACTCGAGGCTCGCGGACTGGATGAGCAGGTCCACCTCGCGAGACAGCGACTTGAGCTCCGGGTCCTTCGCCTTCACGACCAGGAGGTTCTCGGCCTGGTGGAGCTCCGGAACGACCGCATCGGGGTCGCCGGCGAGCCGCAGCGGCGCGCTGCCGGGCCAGCCGATCAGGCGCTTCAACTCGAGCTCGGAGAGGTCCCGGTCCGACTCCGCGTTCAGCAGCTTCTGCCGCGCGCGCGCCGCCTGCAGCGTGGCCCGCTCCACGTCGAGCTCCGGGCGGCGGCCTTCGTCGAAGAGCGCCGTGACGCGCCGGGCCATCGCCTCCGCCGCGTCCAGCCGGCGGCGGGCCGCGTCGACCTGCTCGCCGTCGAGGAACGAGCGGGCGTAGGCCGCGACCGTCGACTCGATCGTCGCCCGGCACGACTGCTCGAGCGAGGCGTCGAGGGCGGACGCGTTCGCCCGGGCGACCAGGGTCGCCGACTTCCGGTTGACGTCGTAGAGCGTCTGGCGGATCTGGACCGCCGCGATCGCCGGCACCTGGCCCGCCACCGTTCCGGGGAGGCCGTACGTGTACCCGGGCGTCGTCGAGAAGAAGGCGTAGGGGTGAAACTCGTCGCGCGCGAGGTCCGCGGAGGCCGCGCCCTCCTCCCGCGCCGCCCTCGCCGCGGCGAGCTGCGGAGCCCGGTCGAGCGCGAGCTCGACGGCGTGGCGCAGCGTCAGGGGCTCGGGGCCCGGCGCCTGGGCGCGGGCCGCGAGCGGCGAGGCGAGAAGGACGAGACAGAACCGAGCGATCGATCTATTCATGATGAAGCGCCTCCGACGGGTTCAAGCTCGATGCGCGGTACGCCGGTACCGCGCCGAAAACGACTGCGACGGCACACGAGAAGACGAAGGCCAGGACGGCCGAGAGAATCGAAACTTTCACGTCGATGCCCTTGATCAACAGGCTCGACAGGTACGGCACGCCCACCCCGATCGCGACGCCGATCGAAGCGCCCGCCACGCCGAGCGCGAGCGCCTCGAAGAGAAACTGGCCGAGGATGTCGCGCCGGCGGGCGCCGACGGACATCCGAACGCCGATCTCGCGCGTGCGCTGCTCGACCGAGGCGAGCAGGATGTTCATGATCCCGACGCCGCCCACGACGACCGAGACCGCCGCGGCCAGGATGAAGACCACGATGAGCGCGACCGAGATGGCCCGGGCCAGGCGCACCACGGTCGTCATGCTCTCGACCTCGTAGACCGAGCCCGCGCGGTGGCGCTCGCGCAGGATCTCCTGGACGGCCTTGACCGAGGCCGGCAGCGCCTCGAAGTCCCGCGCCTCGGCGAAGAGCGTCTTGAGCTGCCGCACCGGCGTGTAGTACCAGGCCACGGTGATGGGGATGAGGATCGTCTCGGGCACGACCTCTCCGCGTCCCAGGGTGTCGACCGGCTCCTCGAATTCGCCGATCACCTGGAAGGTCGTCCCGAGCGTGCGGATCGTCTTCTCCGCCGACGAGTCGTTGGCAAAGAGCTGCTCGTAGAGGTCCCGGTTCACGACGCAGACCCGCGCCCGCTCGAGCGCGTCGTCCTCGTCGATGAAGCGGCCGCGCAGGATCCGCATGTTCTTGCGGACTTCGCCGTAGTTGGGCATGACCCCGAGGACCGTCAGGGTCTTCGACTGCGACTGGACCGTCACGTTGCCCCGCAGCGTCACGATTCCGGTCACACCGGAGAAGAGGTCGTTTCGGGCCGCGATCGCCTTGACGTCCGTGTCGGTCATGACGTCGTCGGCGGCGCGCGAGACGCCCGAGGTCACGGTGCCGCGGTAGTTCGCCCATACGAGACGGGAGCCCACGCCCTCGATCTGCCGCAGCACGTACTGGCGCCCCGTCAGCCCCAGGCTGACGACGAGGATGATCGCGGCCGTGCCGACGACGAGACCCGCCAGCGTCAGCGAGGTCTGGACGGGGTGCTTCTTGAACCGGTCGAGGGCCATGCCGAAGACTTCGCGGTTGAACATGACGTCGAGGCGGCCGCCCGCCTACCCGCGTTCGGCGCGGACCCGGAGGCCCTCGGACAGGGCCGTCGAGCCCGGAAGGATGACGGCGTCCTTCTCGGCGACGCCGGAGGCGATCTCGACGTCGTTCAACCCCGAGAGGCCGACCTGGACCTCCCGGCGGCGCGCCCGCCCGCCGTCGAGAAGGTAGACGTAGCGCTTGTCGCCGTCGCGCAGGACCGCGGCCCGGGGCACGACGAGCGCGCCGGTCTTTTCGCCGGATACGATCTGCACCTCGACGGCCGCGTTGGTCGGAAGCTGCCCCTTCGGGTCCGCGATGTCGCCGAGGACCTCGCCGACCTCGCGGCCGCCGACCTGCGAGAGGCCCGGCGAGACGAACGTGACGCGTCCGTCCCAGCGCTCGCGCGGGAGCCCGTCGAAGGAGACGATGATGCGCTGGCCCGTCGCGACGCGCGGAAGGTCCGGCTGGTCGACACGGGCGCGCAGGCGCCGGTGCTCGGCGTCCACGACGCTCGCCACCACCTGTCCCGCGGCGACGGCTTCCCCGACGCGGCGAGGCAGGCCGTAGACGACGCCGGCCCAGGGCGCCTGGAAGCTCATCGCGGCGACCCGCCGCTCGAGATCGTCGGCGGCCCTCTCGGCGAGCGCGAGGCGCGAGAGCGGACCGTCGAGGCCCGATAGCCGGGTGCGCGCGGCGCGAAGCCTGTCCTCCGCCTGCCTCAGGGCCCTCTCGTCGGCCTCGGATGCGGCGCGCGAGATCGCGCCGGAGGACAGCAGTCGCGCGTCCGCCTCGAAGACCTCGCGCCGGTAATTCTCGTCCCGCGAAAGCTCGGCGAGCTCGGCCTCGGCGCTGGCGCGCTCGGCCGCGAGCCGCAGCGCCTCCGAACGCGCGTCGAGCGCCTTCTGCGAGAGCTCGGGGTTGCCCAGCCGGACGAGAGGCGTTCCGGCGACGACGCGATCCCCGTCCCGGGCCGTGACCTCCGCCACGGTCGCCGCCTCCGGCGACCGCAGCTCGCCGCCGGGCGGGGGCTCCAGGGTCCCGTCGCACTGCACCGGGACGATCAGGTCGCCGCGCTTGACCTCGACGACCTGGACCGCCACCCCCTTGGGCCGCGCCAGCGCCGTGAAGAGGATGGCGAGCAGGACCAGGCCCGCCGCGGCCATCGCCCACCGAAGGGGGCTGCGCCCGCCTGTCCGCTCGTCCCCGGGAGCCTCCATCCGGTCAATTGTAAGGGGGTCCGCCCGCTACCTCGGCGGGACCACCCTCGGCGTGGGGCGGGCGTGGGGGGCGGCCTCGAGCTCCCGGGCGGGCGGCTCGACGGCCACGAAGCCCGGCTTCTGGCGGGAAACCGGGCCCGGCGCGCCGGTGACGGTCAGACGCACGTCGTAGAGACCGGCGGACCGGTAGACGTGGAGGGGCTCGCGCTCGGTGCTCGAATCGCCGTCGCCGAACTCCCAGTGCCAGGCGGTCGCCCCCGGGACGTTCGAGGCGTCGCGGAACTGGACGTCGAGCGCCGCGGGTCCGGACACCGTCTCGGCCGTGAAGTCGGCGACGCCGGTCCAGACGATCCGGAACACGCTCGCCCCGCGCTCGGTCGGCGTCGCCGCTCCGAAGTTCTTGTAGAGGTCCGAGAAGTACAGGCCATCGGGCCCGGCGGCCAGCGCGACGGCCGTGCCCCGGCCCGAACCCAGATACTCGACGAGCGGCAGCGGCCCCTGGACGAGGCTGCCGGCAGCGTCGAGCACGAACTCCACGACGCGTTTGCCGCCCTCCTGCGGACCGGGCGCATAGGTCCCGCCCGACTCCGTCACGAATGCGTGATTCTGGCGGTCCGCGGGAAAGCCGCTGCCCGCAAACGCCGAGAGCTGCGTGAACGCGATGTTGACCGGAGCGTGCGAGGGCGACCAGAGATACGCGGCGTAGTTGCCCATGCTGCCGTCCGTGCCGTCCCAGAGATAGTTGCGGCCCGCGACGATCTTCGCCATCCGGTCGGTGCCCGGCCCGTTCTCCACCTCCCAGTGCGAACCGTCGACGTCGCGCCACGCGCCGCCGAAGGGGTTGCGCAGCCCCCACGCGAAGACGAGGTCCTTCGCCGTGAGCCCGTCCACGACGTCGTAGAAGGGATTGTCGGAGGGCGCGGAACCGTCGAAGTTGACGCGGAGGATCTTGCCGCGGACGGAGCCGAGGTCCTGGGCGGGCGCCGTCAGCAGGCCGTCGCCGATGTGCACGTAGAGCTTTCCATCGGGGCCGATCGAGACGTTCGAGGTCTGGTGCGAGGCCCCCATGGGCTCGTCGGGAAACTGGAGGATCGTCGTCTGGCTCGCCGCCGTGCGGCCGCCGTCCTCGCTGTGGAGGCGGAGGACCTCGGGAAAGTGGAAGTCCGTCACGCCCTGCACTGCGAAAATCGAGCTGACGAAGAGGTCGCCCGAAACGGGATCGACGACGATGCCCGTCAGCCCCTTCTCCCCCGCGCCCGGAAAGTTCCCGACGGGGTCGAAGTTCAGCAGGCTCGTCGCGTAGTCGGAAACCGTGCCGTCCCTCGAGACCACCTTCACCGTGCCGTAGAGCTCGGTCACGTAGAAGAGCGGGTCGCCGGGGTCGGTCCCCGGCTCCGGAACGAAGGCCACGTTGACCGGAAGCTGGAAGCCCGTCGCCACCCGGTCGACCCGGAACCCCGGCTGCTTGAGCGCCCAGGGCACCGGCGGCTCGGTCACGGGCGAAGCGAACACCGGAGTGGCGGCGGGGTCGCCGCCGGACGCGTCGGTGAAGGCCCCGCCGCCTTCCGCGATCCAGAACGCCGCGGCCTGGCCGATTTCCAGCGCGATCGCCGGGAGGTAGACCTCGCGGTCCTGGCCGCTGCCGTCGGTGAACGAGACCGTCGAGGCCGGCACGGCGACCGTCGCGGAGCCGGCATCGCAGATGACGCGCAGGGCACCGTGCACGGCGAGACCCGGAGGATTCGTGACGCGGTCGACCGCGCCGTCGAGCCCCGCGAACGAGAGCGCCGTCCCGCCGCCGAGGACCTCCAGCCGGAGGCTCGCCGGCCGGGCGCCGGCGGCGGGGAGCACGACGTCGTGCCCCTCGTCGTCGCGCCAGCGGGGCGCCGGGATGACGGACACGTCCGAGAGCACCAGCGGCTGGATCTCGCTCGCGGAGGTCGTCGCGAACGGGCGCACCGCCCACTCGCTCCAGTCCGAGCCCGCCGGGAGGGCGTCGCCGAGGAACCGCACGCGCAGGCGGTACTGGTTGCCGGGGTTCAGTTGATGGCGGCCCTCGAGAAGGCCCGAGAACTCCCCGTCGCCCAGGTGCACGTGGACCTTGCCGGAGCCGGTCGCGCAGGACGCGCTCCAGACGACCTGGTCGGAGTAGAACGTCCGGATCTCCCAGTCGCTGCAGACGTGGCTCTCGCCGGGAGAACCGGCGAACGGCCCCGCGACCATGTGGACGTCGTAGGGGTTCACGACCTGGCCGTCGGCGGCCGGCTCCGTGATGACGGGTGTGGCGACGGACGCCGTGGAGGAGCGGGCGGCCGTCGCACCCGCGACGAGGACCGCCGCGAAGAGCGCCGCGAGGCCGAGCTTCCTCATCGCGCCTTCCCGGGCCTCGCTCAACGGCCCGGGATCGCCAGGCCGGGCCTCGCCCCGGTCGACTTCCCGTCCTTCCACACCGGTTCGCCGTTGACGACCGTCAGCACGATCCCCTCCGAGAGCTTGCGCGGCTCGGCGAACGTCGACCGGTCGATGACGGTGGCCGGGTCGAAGAGGACGAGGTCGGCCTTCATCCCCGGCGCGATCCGCCCGCGGTCCGCGAGCTTCATCCGGGAGGCCGGCAGCGAGGTCATCTTGCGGACCGCCTCCTCGAGCGTGAAGAGGTGCTTCTCGCGCACGAAGCGCCCGAGGACGCGCGGGAAGGTCCCCGTGCCGCGCGGGTGGTCGTTGTCGATGCCGCCGTCGGAGGCGACCATCACCCAGGGCTGCTTGTAAAGCGCGAGGACGTCCTCTTCCTTCATGGAGTGCCCGATGATGTCCGCGCCGCCCTCCCTGACCATTTTCGAGTAGAGGGCCACCGGGGTCAGGCCTTCCATCTTCGCGATTTCCTCGAGGCTCTTGCCGGCGTAGCTCGGATGCGCCTTGCACGCGGTCACCGTGATCCGCGACGGCCCGCCGAGCACGCGGATCGCCTCGGCGACGCTCTTCGGATTGTCGTACTGCTTGTCGGGAACGATCACCTCGAGGTTCGAGTGCCAGGCCTCGTAGGGGTAGCAGTCCGCGGTGGCATCGAGGCCCTTCGCGCGCGCCGCGTCGATGAGGGCGATCGTTCGCTGCGTCTTTCCCCACACGCCGACGGTGCCGAGCTTGATGTGCGAGATCTCGAGCGGCAGGCCGCCCTTCTCGCCGATCGCGATCGCCTCGTCGAAGGCCGCGAAGGTCTTCTCGGCTTCGTCCCGGACGTGCGTCATGTAGAAGCCGCCGTGCGGGCCGAGCCGCCTTCGCGAGCGCGATGAGCTCCTCGGTCGCGGCATAGCTGCCGACGTCGTACTCGAGGCCCGAGGAGAGCCCGGCAGCGCCCTCGCGCATCCCCTGGTCGACGAGCGCGGCCATCTTCGCGATCTCCTCCGGCGTCGCCTGCCGGCGGAAGTCCTTGCCCATCACGAGCTCGCGGACGGTCGCGTGGCCGACCATCGTCATCACGTTGACGGCTGGCGGGCCTTCCCGGCGCGCCCGCATGTAGTCGCCGATGGGCCAGGGCGAACCGCCGTCCGGACCGATGACGAGGGTCGTGATTCCCTGGGAGACCTGGGACTCGGCGAGGGGATCGGTGACGAGCCCGTCCTCCGAGTGGTTGTGGACGTCGATGAACCCGGGCGAAAGCACCAGGCCCTTGCCGCCGACGACGCGCTCGCCGGGAGCCGGCGTCAGCTTCCCGACCTCGACGATGCGATCGCCCGCGATCCGAACGTCCGCGGAGACCAGCGGCTTGCCCGTCCCGTCCGCGACCTTTGCGCCGGAGATGACCCAGGAGGACGGCGGCTCCGCCGCCAGAGCGAGGCCGCCGGCGACGGCCGCTACGCCGAAGAGTCTCAACACAGTCTTCATAGACGGGCGATTGTATGGGGTCAGAGGCCGCGGCGGGACATGTCCGCGAGGGCGGCACGGACCTCGGCGAGGTCGCGCGCGTACTGTTTGGGGGGCGCATTCTGCACGAACCGCTCGAGGGCGGCGCGCGCGGTCTTCCAGTCGCCCATCTGGCCGGCGACGCGGCCGATGTTGTAGAGCGCGTCGTACTGCTCCGGGTTCAGCTCGACGGCCTTCTGCCAGCTCGCGACGGCCTGCCGCGGGTCGCCCAGGCGCAGCCACGCCACGCCGAGCGCGTTCCAGGCGCGGACGTGGCGCTTGCCCCGGGCGATCGCCTGCTCGAGGTACTTCTTCGCCTCTTCGTTCTGATTCGAGCCGCAGGAACGCGATGCCGATGTTCTGGTAGGCGTCGATGTTCGAGGGATCGATCTCGAGCGACCGGCCGAAGACGGTCAGGGCCTCCTTCGCACGCCCCGCGTCGGTCAGCGCGATGCCGAGCGAGTTGAGCGTTTCGGGGTCTTCGGTCTCCTCGTACGGCGCCAGCGCCGCGACGGCCTGCGCCGGGCGGCCGAGCTCGGAGAGGATCAGGGCCTTGCGCCGGTCGATGCTCTCGCCGCCGACGCCGTTGGCGGTGGCCTTGTCGAAGGTCCGGACGGCGGCCTCGAGCTCGCCCCGGGCCTGCTGCGCGGTCGCCAGGTGCTGGTACCCGAGCTTCATCCTGGGGTTCTCCGCGACGAGCTCCTTCGCCAGGCGCAGCGCCTCGGCGTAATCCTTCGACTCGTAGGCGCCGACGTAGAGGTGGATCTTGCGGTCGACACCCACGAGGTTCTTGGGATCGTCGGCCGGTCCGTACGACGCCTTCTTCTCGTCCGAGCCGGCGAGGTAGCCGAGGCTCCGCAGCTTCGCGGCCTCCTCCGCGCCGATCGTGCCGCGGTCCATGACGGCCGTCGGCAGCTCCATGAGGCGCTTGCGGAGGCGGCGCAGGGCGTCGGGGCCCGAGGCGACGAGGTTGTTCGCCTCGGCCGGGTCCCTTGGAACGTCGTAGAGCTCCGGCAGCGGCAGCTCGATGTACTTGCTTCCCGCAAGCAGACAGGCCCCGCAGCGGCGCCCAGCCGCGGTTGAACGAGGCCGAAAGAGCCTCGAAGTAGTTGCCGGCTTCGCCCTCGCGCCGGCCGGCCGGCAGCAGCGACTGGCCCGGCAGGTCCCTGGCCGGCGCCTCGCCGAGCGCGTCGAGGATCGTCGGCAGGATGTCGACGTGGCGCGCCGGCACGGCGTCCCGGCCGGCCGGCAGGAGGCGCGGGCACCAGACGACGAGCGGCACGTGGAGCGTCGCCTCGTAGCAGAAGAGGCCGTGCGTCAGCTCGCCGTGATCGCCGCGCGCCTCGCCGTGGTCGCCGGTGACGACGACGAGCGGCGGCGGATCCACCGGCGCGCACGGCCGCGAGCAGCGGGCGCGAGCGACGGAATCGGTGTACGCCACCTCGCCGAGGTAGGAGTCGTCTGCGAAGCGGCTCGTCGTAGGGCTCCGGCGGGCTCGTAGGGCGCGTGCGGGATCGTAGACGTGGACCCAGAGGAAGCGCGGCTTGTCCCGCCTGCGCCCCGGTACCACTCGAGCGCCGGCCTTCACGACGTCCTCGCCGCGCGCCTGCTGGATGTCGAAGTCGAGCTGCTCGTCGAGGTGGCGGTAGAGCTCGTCGTAGACGTCGAAGCCGCGCGACGAGTCCGTACCGCGAGTCGAGCACGAACGCGCCGACGAAGGCGCCCGTCGCGTAGCCCTTCGCCTTGCAGGCGCGTCGCGACCGTCGTCGATCTTCGGCGAGAGCGTGAAGCCCGCGTTCTCGCGCACGCCGTGCTGGTACGGGAGCATGCCCGTGAGGATGTTGGTGTGCGAGGGCAGCGTGACCACGTTGTGGGCGTGGGCCTGCGAGAACACCCGGCCCTCGCCCGCGAGCCGGTCGAGGTTGCGGCGTCGTGCCCGCGCGGGTTGCCGTCGAAGCCCGACGGCGTCGTAGCGCAGGGTGTCGATCGTGACGAGGACGACGTCGCGCGCGACTCGCGGGCCGGGCGCCTTCGCCGCGGCCGGGCCTCCGCCCGAGGCCTCCCGGCGGCACGCGGCCGCCGCGGCGAGAATGAGGAGACAGGCGAGGGCGCGTTTCATCCCGGCAGAAAAACCGAGGGGCCCGCCCGGAATTCCCGGACGGGCCCCTGGAGAGAAGCCGCGGACCCTAGAACGAAACCCGGACGCCCAGCCGCACGATGCGCGGGCTCAGGGTCTCCTGGATGTAGTTGAAGTTCGGGTCCTGCTCGAACGCCGCCGTCGGGTTGTCCGGGTCGTAGTCCCGGACGTCCCAGTTGCCGGCGCGCGCGTAGCGCTGCAGGACCGTGTTCCAGTTGGCGACGTTGAAGAGCTCGGCGGCGAGCGTCGTCGTGACCGGCCCGATCTGGAAGGCCTTCTCGAGCCTCAGGTCGATGTTGTACAGGTTGTCGAGACGGACCGTGTCGACGGGCCGATCAGCAGGTTGACTCTCTGGTTGCTGACGTCCCGTGTTCGCGTGCGGACGTAGTAGGGCATCGGGTACCCCTGGCGCCCGTAGAAGTTGGCGCCCAGGTTGATGCCCCAGGGACCCTGGTAGAGACCGGTGACGTTGAACTGCCAGTCCGCGTCGATGAAGACGTAGGCCTTGGACGAGTACCCGACGGCCGGAACGCCGTTCTGGTTCTGGCCGCCCGAGGCCCAGAGATTGTTCGGGTTGGTGATCGACTGGGGAGTGATGTACTGCTTGAAGCTCTGCCAGCCGAACGACCCCCTCAGCATCCATCGGTTCGACAGGCGCTTGACCGCCGAGAACTCGGCCCCGAAGAACCGCTGGCTCGCGCCCTGGCGGTTGTAGAAGAGCTGGCCGGTCGGGTTCTCCGGAAGGTTCAGCCCGTAGGCAGTGGGCCCGCAGGGACCGCTGGCGGCGACGAGCGGCACGCAGGGCGTCGAGAAGTCGAGCACGAAGGGATTGGAGGCGTTGTCGTACACCGCCGTGCCGACGACCTGTCCGAGGTTGTCGTAGGTCGAGGCGCTCGAACCGAGCGGAATGGAGTCCTGGAGATGCGTCGTGTTGCGGTAGGTGAACGTCCCCGAGACGGCGAAGTCGTTGAAGATCTGCTGGTCGATGCCGACCGTCACCTCGGCCGTGAACGGCGTCTTGAAGCCGTCCTGGATCTGAGTTCGGGACGTTGGGGAGCGTGGCGGGTCGACGCCGTTGTAGAACCGAATAGACCCCCTCTCGATCGGACCTCGTTTCGATCGCACGAAGTGGTCTCGCGTTGAGGTCGGTCCCAGTAGTAGTAGTAGCCGTTGGCTATCGGGACGCCGCTCCCGTAGTAGCCGATGAACCCGAGCTGGTCGGCGAACTGCGCGTACGAGGCCCGCAGGAGCGTGTCCTTCTTCTCGCCGATCGCGTAGGTCGCCGAGACTCGCGGCTGCCAGTTCGTGAAGTCGAACTGCCAGTCCTGCACGCCGTGGTAGCTGACCGCCGGCAGCATCTCCGGAAACACCTCGTTTCTCGAAGGAGCGGCCGGGGAGGTTCCGCGACTGCTGGCGGTCGTAACGGACGCCGAGCTGGACCGTCAGGTTGCCCCACGTGAGCGTGTCGCCGAGGGTCCCGCTCCAGAGTTGGTTCTTGAAGATCGGCCGGACGCCCCGGGAGACGAGCGCCGTACGCCGAGGAGGTGTACTCCTGGCCCTGGATCTGGTCGCCCGGGCAGCCCGTCGCCGAGTCGGCGATCTGGTTGCGGTAGTTGAAGCTGAACTTGATCTCGTGGTTGACGTGCCGGTGTTGAAGAACTTCGACACCTGGAGGTTGGCTGCCTTCTGCGGGTCCTTGGCCCAGTAGTACCTGTAGTTGTACGTGCTTGGGGTCGACCCAGAGGCGTCCCGTCGTATCCCCGTGCAGGCGATCTCGAAGGGAACGTTGTTGCAGCCCTTCGACCCGTTGCCGAGATGCTGGTGTAGTCGGGCCCTGGTAGGCCGCGAAGACCGAGGCGAAGAGGGACGCGGAAAACACGTGGTTGTCCTCGATCTTGTAGAAGTTCGTCGGGATGTCGAGGTTCGTCCAGGTTTCCGGCGCCCGGGTCGTGACGTCCGCGCTCGAGATGCGGCCGTCCTCGATCCGGTTGCTGCGCGAGAAGTACGCGTTCAGGGAGTTCGCGGAGGAGATCTGCCAGTTGAGCTTCGCGCTCCAGGGTTCGAGGTTGACCAACGACGGGGCAGCGGGCTCGCCGGTGTCCCGGTGAATCGTCTTCGAGATCGTCTGATAGCCGCCGGCAAACCACAGCCAGAGCTTGTCCCGGACGATCGGGCCGCCGAAATCCGCTCCGTAGTCGCGGAGCATTCGCGTGCGGTCGGTCTGGATGTCCTCATCGATCGCTTCCTGCGGCGTCGTTGTTCGATTGCCAGTTGCGCCGCGGCGTAGCGGAAGCGTGCCGAGCCCTTGAGCTCGTTGGTGCCCCGCTTGGTGACGACGTTGATCGTCACGCCGGGGTTCTGCAGCTCGAGGAGCGACCCGCCGGTCGTCACCTCGACGTCCTCGAACGTCGAGAAGTCGAAGAACGTGTTCGTGCCGCCGTTCTGGCGGCCGAGCGGGTTGCCGTACGTGTTGTCGGTGATGGTCGAGCCGTCGACCTGGTAGATGACGTTGCCCGAGCCCTTCGCTGATGAAGTCCGGCCCGCCGGCGATCCGCGCTGGCGTTGCCCGCGACGTTGACCGTGTCGAGCTGCACGCCCGGCACCTGCTGGATCAGGGCGTAGATGTCGCGGGAGGTCGGGATCTCTTCGAGCTCGGCCTTCCCGAAGGTCGCGCCGGTCTGGACCCTGCGCGTGTCGAGCAGCGGCGTCGTGTCCGTGACGGTCACCGTCTCCTGGACGGAGGAAACCCTCAGCTGGACCCCGACGTCGCGTGTCCTTGCCGAGCGTGACGATCACGTTCTCGCGCTTGGCGGTCGTGAAGCCCGGCATCGTGACCGTGACCTTGTAGGTCCCGCCGGGGACTTTGAGGAACCGGAACCGCCCGCCCTCGTCGACCGTCGTCGTTCGGGGCGCCTGCGGGCCCGTCAGAGTCACGGTGCCGCCGGGGAGCCCCTGGTTCTGGTCATCGACGACTGTGCCGTAGATGTTTCCGGTGTTGGTCTGCGCCGTCGCGTAGAGTCCGAGGCCCGCGAGCGCCACGAACCAGACCAGCACTCGAGCGAGATAGGACCTCCACATAGACGACCTCCTCAATTGCGAATGGGAAGTTTCGCCGCGTCGAACGGACTTTCTCGATTCATCGTGCGCGAGCGCCCTCCGAAATCGAAACGAACCGGCACCTGGTGAAAGTTGCATTTATGCTATCGCGGTTTCTCGCCCCGTAAAGAGTGAAACGCTCGAAAGATCCAGCGACGGTGACGATTCAAAATGGTGTAGCCGAAATCGGCTTTCCGGAAGCCGATGACTTTCGGTCAGAGGAGGAAGTTTGAGCGTCCCTTCGAGAGTCCATGGCCCGGCGAGGCTCGCCGCCCTCCTGTTCGTGCTCGTCTTCGTACTCGCCGGGTGCGCCTCGGCGCCCGCGACCGGCGCGGCCGCGCGGCCAAAGGGGACCCTCCTGATCGTCGGCGGCGGGCCCATCCCGGACGCGATCGTCGAGCGCTTCGTCGCGCTCGCCGGGGGCGCGGGCAAGGCCCGGATCGTGATCTTCCCGATGGCCTCGGAGTACGCGGACTCCGGCGTCGAGATGGCCGAGCACTGCCGCAGGCTCGGCGCTTCGGCCGACCGTGTCTTCCTGACCCACGCCGAAGCGGACACCGACGCCGCCGCGAGGAGACTCGACGGCATCACGGGCATCTGGTTCGGGGGCGGCGACCAGTCGCGCCTGACGGCGGCGCTCCTCCATACCCCCGTCCAGGCGGCCATCGCCGCCCGTTACCGGGAAGGCGCCGTCGTGGGGGGCACGTCCGCCGGCGCCGCCGTCATGACGACGCCGATGATCACGGGCGACGAGCTCCACCCGGGAGGGAACCGGCCCCCCGAGAAGGACTCGAGCGACGCCTTCATGACGATCGCCCGCGAGAACGTGGTCACCGCGGAGGGATTCGGCCTCCTGCCCGGAGCGATCGTCGACCAGCACCACGTGCGCCGCCGCCGCAACAACCGCCTGCTGTCGCTCGTCCTCGAGAATCCGACCCTCGTCGGCGTCGGCATCGACGAATCGACCGCTCTGGAGGTCGGCCCCGCCGGGGTCTGGAAGGTGCTCGGCGAGAGCGTGGCCGTCGTCTACGACGCGCGGCAGGCCGCGATCACCGCCAAAGGCGTCCCCGTCCTCGGCGCCGCGGGAGTCCGGCTGTCGGTCCTCCCGGCGGGGGCCACGTACCAGCCCCGGACCGGCCTGGCGACGCTGCCCTGAGGCCGGCGCCCCCTAAGAGTTGCCTAAATGGTCGGGCGGCCGGGCGCCGCCGCCATAGCCTCGGGATGGGGGTCCGGCCGGTTGGCCGGAAATGACCATGCGCAAGCTCCTTCTTCCCGTTCTCCTGCTCGTCGCTTCCGCGGGAGCGTCCGCCGAAGAGATCACCCTATCGGCGGCCGCCTCAATCGTCGGAGGCGCGCCGTTCTACTCCGACGTGCGGGCGTTCAACACATCCTACGCGGCCCCGCTCGACGTCACCGCCCGGTATCGATGCTTCATCCCGTCGCCATGCTCGGCGGTCGGCGCCCCGCAAATCCAGTTCACGCTGGCCCCGCGGCAGTCGCGGGCGTTCGACAACATCGTCGAGTCGACCTTTCTGGCCCCCAACACGGCGGGCGGGGTCGAGTTCGACTTCGTCGGCGGCAGCGACCAGCTCGTGGTGACGAGCCGGCTCTACTCGACGGCCCCGACGCCGACCGTCGGCATGTTCATCCCGGGCCTGAAAAACTCCGAGGCCCATCCGAGGACGGTCCTGACCTCGATCCGCAACGGCGGGCCCAACGGCGGATTCCGGACCAACGTCGGCGTCTTCAACCGCGAGGATGCGGCCGTCAACGTCACCTTCACGATCTTCGACGGCGGCGCCCAGGTCGGGACCGGCGTCACGCGATCGGTGCCGGGTCACTCGGGCGCGCAGGTCTCGGGGATCTTCGGCGCGGCCGGCCAGGCCGGCCACGTGACGGAGAACGCCGTCATCACCGTCGCAGCTTCGGGCGAGGTCTTCTCCTACGCGGCCGTCATCGACAACACCACCACCGACCCGATCTTCGTGCGGGGCGCCGAGGACCGGGCGCCGGTCGCGGCTGCGGGCAACCGGACGGTCCGCGTGGGCCAGGGAATGGCCTTCAAAGACGACCAGACCCAGACCAGCACGACCCAGGTCTCCGTGGGCGATACGGTGACGTGGGTCTGGGAGGGCACGATGCGTCACGGCGTGACCTCGGGCAAGTGCACGGCCGGCGGCTATTACGATCCCGGCTCCTGCGATCCCGACGGCATCTTCTCGTCCGGCTCGCACGAGGGCCCCTTCCAGTTCAGCCACACGTTCACCGAGGCGGGGTCCTTCGCCTACTACTGCCCCGTGCACGGGTCGTCGATGAAGGGGCGTATCGTCGTCGAACCGCCGGGACCGGCGCCGAAGCCGGGAAGCCGCTGACTGGCGGCCCGTAACAGAAGTCGCGATATCTCGGCGTTCGAATGCTTCTGCAACGCGTGAAGCGCCAGGGCCCCGGTGTCTGTATGAAGCCGGTCGGCCCGGTTGAATCCTCGGTTACAGAACGCTAGTCCGCGACCGAGAGGATCCGGCGGCCGCCCGAGGCCTCGCGGCGGCGCTCGCTCCTTCGCCGGTCGCCGTGACGGCGGTCCCCGACCCGGCGGTCGTGGATGAAGAACTCGGCGGGGTCGAGCGTCGCCGTTTCGGCCGGCAGCGGGTGGATGCGGATCGTCACGGCGCTCGTCGACTCGGGCCGGGGCACCAGGATCTCGCGGATGAACCCGGACTCGAGCGCCGCCGTCGGGATCCCCAGGACGTCGTTGACGGCGGCGACGATGCGGCGGGCATCGGCTTCGAAGATGGTCTTGGCCAGCGTCCAGCCGGCGGCGTTCAGGATCGCGCGTCCTTCGTACGTCCAGGGCTCCGGCTGATGTTGATCCCGGCCCCAACCTGCCATGCGGTCTCCCCTCCTCGAACCGAAGCCTCGCATCCGAAGCAGAGCGCCAGGTTCGACGAATTTTAGCACCGAAGCTTTCCGCGCCGAAGCCGAACGTGCGCGCCGCCGCGTCATAATCCGGGCCGATGGCGTCCCTCCGCGCGCTCTCGCGGCGCACGCGCCCGTTTCGCGAATCGGTGATCCGCGAGATGTCGCGCCTCCACGCCGAGGTCGGCGGGGTCAACCTCGCCCAGGGCCTTCCCGACTTCGAGCCGCCCGAGACGCTCGTCGCCGCGCTCTCGAGGGCCATCGCCGATCCCGCCGCCCACCAGTACGGGTTCACGTGGGGAGTGCCCGCGTTCCGCGCGGCCGTCGCGGAGAAGACGGCGCGGATCAACCGCATCCGCGCCGATCCGGAGACGGAGATCACGATCACCTGCGGCGTCTCCGAGGCGGTCGCGGCCGCGGTCCTGGCCCTGACCGAGCCGGGGGACGAGGCCGTGATCCTCGAGCCCTGGTACGAAAACTACGTGCCGGCTTGCGTTCTCGCCGGCGTGAAGCCGCGGTTCGTCGCGCTCTCCGGGCCGGACTTCCGCCTCGACCCGGCGCGTCTTTCCCGCGCGATCACGCCCCGCACGCGCATCATCCTCGTCAACACGCCGGGCAACCCGTCCGGCCGCGTCTTCTCGCGCGAGGAGCTCGGCGAGATCGCGAAGGTCTGCCAGAAGCATGGCCTCGTCGCCGTGACCGACGAGATCTACGAGCACATCTGGTTCGACGACCACCGGCACGTGAGCCTGGGATCGCTCCCCGGCATGGAGGACCGGACGGTGACCCTCTCCGGCCTCGGGAAGACCTACGCCGTGACCGGCTGGCGGGTGGGCTGGGCGGTCGCCGCGCCGAGGCTGACGGCCCTCGTGCGGAAGGTCCACGACTACCTGACGATCTGCGCGCCGACGCCGTTCCAGGAGGCCGGCCTCGCCGCGCTCGCGCTGCCCGACGGCTACTACGTGGAAATGCGGCGCAAGTACGCCGTGCGGCGGGAGATCCTGCTTTCGGCGCTCCGGGCGTCGGGGCTCGAGTTCGCGCGGCCCGAAGGCGCCTACTACGTCATGGCCGACGCCGGGGGGCTCGGCTGGAAAGACGACGAGGCCTTCGTCGACTACCTGGCGCGCAGGGTCGGCGTCACCGCCGTACCAGGCTCGAGCTTCTACGCGCGGGGCGGCGGGAGGACGAAGGCCCGGTTCAACTTCGCGAAGAGGGAATCCACGCTCCAGGACGCGGCGCGGAGGCTCGCCGGAGCGGACCTGCGCGCCCGGAGAAGCAAGAAGTAGGGGCGGGGCTTGTCCCCGCCCTCGGGCGGTCTACGAACCGGGACTGACTGGCTCTACGGACACGTCGCAAACGCCGACGTGTCCTGCACCGGCGCAAACGCCGTCCCCAGCGGATTGAAGTACGTCTTCACGGTCCCGTTCTGCGTATCGACGACCCGCAGCGTGACCTCGACGTTCGTCAGCCCGGCCGCGAAGACCCAGTAGGCGCCGTTGACGGGGCAGGCGTTCAAGACCTTGATGACGACCTCGATGTTGGCGGCGTTGAAGAAGTAGAAGTAGCCGGAGTCGGCCGTCAGCTCGGTGCCCGTGCCGTTGCCGCTGCGGCCGTCGTTGGTCCGGTAGGCCGCCGTCACCGCGAAGCGGTTGTTGTTCAGGCACATCGTCGTCGTCGACGGCGAGCAGGCGGCGGTCCCCTGGGCGACCGTCACCGTCTTCGTCGTCGTGCCCGAGCCGGTGCCGCTGCCCGCGACGAGCGTCACGGTGTAGGTCCCGGGCGTGAAGAAGACGTGCGTCGGATTGCGGGACGTGGAGTGGTTGAGGTCGCCTGAAGCGGCGTCGCCGAACGTCCAGTTCCAGGCGGTCGGTCCGCCGGACGAGGTGTCGGTGAACTGGATCGCGGAGCCGGTGGCGGGCGAGCCCGGCGAAACGGTGAAGTTGGCCCCCGGAGGCACGCCCAGCGAGCCGGTCGTGTAGTAGTACTGGATCCCCTGCACGTCGTCGGTCTGCGGGACGTCGGGCTTGGACTGCGGAACGACCGAGGTCATCACGGCGCTGTCCCACGTCGCCGACGCGGTCGTGCTGTGCATGCCGGTCTCGAGGTCCGGGTGCCCCAGGCCGAGGGTATGCCCGAGCTCGTGCATGACGGCGGTCTTGAACGTCCGCGCCGAGTAGCCCGTCGAGCAGGTGACCTTGCGCATCGACACGTCGGCGGTCTGAGAAGCGTAGTAGTCGCCGTCGCCGCGGTACGTGCGCGGGCCCGTCGCGTTGGCCGGACCGCCGAGGCCGATGACCCCGGCGCCGCAGCCGAGCGCGGTCGTCCACGCGGTTCCGCCGTTGAAATCCGTCAGCGCGTCGAGCGCGACGGTGATGTTGCCGGTCGCCGCGGGCCCGCTGTAGACCACGTGGGTCCCGGCGATGCCGATCCACTCGTCGACCGCGTGCTGCACGTCGCAGATCGAGTCGGTGCCGCAGCCAGCGGCGTCGTCGTTGGTCAGGTTGGACTGCGTTCCCGTCACGGTGACGACGCCGTTGGGCGAGCCGCTCGTGTCCCAGTACCAGCGGAAGAGGCAGGGGTCCCCGCCGCCGCAGTCGCCGGGCTCGCGTCCGCCGATGTTGACCCACTTCGGCCGCCGCTGTCCCTTCGGAGATCTCTCGCGCCACACGATCTCGCCCGGCTCGCGGCCCGAGGCGATCGCCGAGAGCGCCGCGAGGAACGAACCGGCGTCGCGGGCCGGGACCGCCGACTTCTCCGCGAGGCCGGCGAGGACGTCGCCGCGGTCGGCGGCGAGAAGGTCCTGGCGCGGCCCGAAGACGGGCCGAACGGCGAAGCGCCGTCCGTCCTCGTCGGCGACGAGGTCGAACTTCGAGAGACCGAACTCCGTCAGGCGGTACATCCCCGGAGCGCCGGCCGCGCGCTCGAGGAAGAGCACGACCTCCGCGCCGCCCGAAAAGACCGGCGTCCCCGGAACCCACGCCACGGTGTCGCCGACCCGGCCTCCCGGCAACCGGACGGAGAAGGCCTCCGGCACGCTTCCCTTGATGGTCTCCAGCGCGGCGAGCGTCACGATCGTGAACGGCCGCAGCCGGCCGCCGACGCTCTCGAGGCGCGACTCCTGCGACACCACCGAGGCGCGCACGATCACGGGCGCCCGGCGGGCGAGGTCCGCGTCGGGGCCCGGCTGGTACGTGGCGGCGCTCACTGGCAAGACAGCCAGGCCAACGACGAGACTGATTAGAGCGACGCGGGTGGCGCGGGCGGGACGACGCATCGAAAACCTCCGCGAATGCCCCGTATTCGGGGGCTTTCAGCATACGCCCGAATGCCTCGGGTGCGAACGGCCAGCGCGCGAGGCCGACGCTACCGCAGTCCTTCGACGAGGTAGAGCTCGGAAAGAGCGTGCTGCCCCGAGTACAGCCAGGTTTGCCCGTCGGGCGTCACGCGAACCTGGACGCCGGCCAGAGAATCTTCCGTCACGATCTCTTTCCAGAGGCGCCGCTGACCTGTTTCGAGGTCGAGCAACCAGACCTTCATCGGCCGGTCGCCCACGCGATAGACGTACAGCGCGCGGGAGTCGCCGCTCCACTGAGCCACGCGATCGGTCGGGGGGTCGAGGCCGGCCACTGCCCGGGCCTGCCCCACGCCGTCGATCGGATACAAAAACACCTGGCCCGCGTGCAGCCCGACGACATGCTTCCCGTCCGGAGAGACCGGGTTGGTATTCGGCTGAAGGCGCGATCTCTCCGGCCCGATGGGCCTGGGCTTGCCGTCCGGCACCGCCTGAACGTAGAGGCGCGATGCGCCGCCGGACTTCGATGCCGAAAAGACGACGCTCTTGCCGTCCGGCAGCCAGGCACCCCAGCCGAAGTCGGAAAGGCCGTCACCATCCAGCGCGCGTGCCTGGCCGGGACCGGTGGGAAGAAGCGTGAGGGTTTCGGCCTTTCGTCCGGCCGCCGGATCGGAAACCGCGAGCACCCACTTCCCGTCGGGCGAGAGCGCTCGCGCGAAGCCGTCGCCCAGCTTGACGGCCGGGGAGCCATCGGTGCCGCGCAGGTAGATCATGGCCCCCGATCCGCTGCCTTCACCCCTCTCGGTCAGCAGGAGCGTCTTGCCGTCGGTCGAGAGGTCGCCCGGGAACGAAGCGTCCAGCCAGGCGAGCTCCCGTTCCTTGGGATCGCCTGCCGAGGCCCCCCGCACCGTGTACGTCAGCGTGTGATGGGCGATGAGCACGCGCCCTTCGGGCGAGATGTCGTCGAGCTCGAGGCGGCCCGGCACTCGCATCACGAGCCGGCGCCTGCCCGAGAGGTCCACCGCCCAGAGGGCTTCCGGCTCCCCCGGCCCCGACGCTGTGAACCAGACCTCGCGGCCCCCCGCGCTCCAGCATGGCACTCCGGCCCAATTGGCCCAGCCGTCAGAGAGAGCGCGTTTCGACTTCCCCAGGCGGTCGATCACGCTGACCGCGCTCTTTCCGGCCCCGTCCTCCCAGAAGGCGATCGAGGCGCCGTCCCTCGAAAATCGCGGAGAGTTGACTCCTTCCGGGACGAGGACTCTGCCGAGCGGAAACTCCAGGCGCCTCTTCCCTTCGACCAGATGCGAGGCGGTCAGCTCCCGGCCGTCGGGAGAGAAGTCCGCGCCGGCGTAAGCGACATTCTCGAGCACCTGCCGGGGCGTTCCTCCGGACATCGGTACGCGGGCGAGCATGCCTTCGTAGCCCTGGTAGCCGAGCAGGACGATCGCGAGCTCGTTGGACGGCGAGATCGCGAGGATGTCGCCCGCGAAACTGAACTTCTCCGATTCCGGGCTTCCGATCTGCGTCCGGTAGAGCTGTGTGTCGGCCGACGCTGTCCCGAACCTCGCGCCGTAGACGATCGTCCTGCCGTCGGGCGCGAAGCGCGCGTTGCCGAGCCCGCCCTGACGGAACGTCAGTCGCTTGAAAGAGGGAGCACCGGCCGTTCGGCCGGAAAGCGCGCGCGTGGCCGCCCAGCCCCCGACGAGGCCCGCGGAAAGCAAAGCGAGGCCGAGCAGCAAGGGCGCGAGGCGCCGGCGGGGCCTGCCCGTCGCGGAGAGCATCGCTTCCGCCCCACTCGAGACTTCGGAGATGTGGTCGCGGACACTCACCAGATCCCGGGCGAGGTCCCGAGTCGAGGCGTAGCGCTCCTCGCGGTCCTTGGCGAGGCAGCGCTCGAGCATCCAGCGCACCGGCAGCGGCAGATCGGGGCGAAGCTTCGCCACCGGCTCCGGCTCATCGCGGATGATCGCCGACATGGTCTCCGCCGCCGTCTTGCGTGGGAACGCCTTCTGGCCAGTCGACATCTCGTAGAGCATCGAGCCGAGCGAGAACTGGTCCGACCGGAAGTCGACCGGCTCGCCCGTGGCCTGCTCGGGCGACATGTAGGCGACCGTCCCCAGCACCGTACCGGCGGTGGTCTGCGGCTTCGCGAGCGTGGGCATGGCCGAGACGCCCGCCCGACTCCGGCTCGATGAGCTTGGCCAGGCCGAAGTCGAGGATCTTGACGAGGCCGTCCGTCGTGACCATGACGTTCTCGGGCTTGAGGTCCCGGTGGACGATGCCCCGCGGTGTGCGCCTTGGCGAGGCCCTCGGCGATCTGCGCGGCGACGTCCAGGAGCCGCGCGCACCGGCAGCGGCCCCGAGGCGTCGAGCTCGCGCAGGGTCTTGCCCTCGACCAGCTCCATGGCGATGTAGGCCGTCTCGCCTCGCCGCCCGATGTCGTGGACCGTCGACGATGTTGGGGTGGTTCAGCGCCGAGGCGGCGCGCGCCTCCTGCTCGAAGCGGGCGAGGCGATCGCGGTCGGCCGCCAGCGCTTCCGGAAGGACCTTGAGGGCGACCTCGCGGCCGAGGCGCGTGTCGCGGGCGCGGTAGACCTCGCCCATGCCTCCCGCGCCGAGGGGGGCCGACGATCTCGTAGGCGCCGAGGCGTTGGCCGGGCGACAGTGTCATGGGACTCGCGAGACGATTCTATGCGTGTGCGAAACTCCCCGTCCCCATGGAAGCGGAAGTCCCGGCCGCGCCCCGCCCCCGGCTGAGTCCGGGGTTCGTCGGGATCATCGTCTTCAAGTACCTCAAGTCCGCCGCCTTCCTGCTCGTGGGCGGGGTCGCCCTGAGAATCGCCCGGCTGCCCGATCATTCCCAACCCCTGGAGATCGCGCGGGCGATCGGCGTGGACGAAGGCCGGGTGACGATCCGCCACGTGGCGGCGCTGCTCTCCGCGTTCACACCGGGGCAGGTGCAGGCGCTCGGCCTCGCCGCGGTGGTGATCGGGCTCGTCTTCGCGGCCGAGGGTTCGTGCCTTCTCGCCCGGCTGTGGTGGTCGCCCTACTTCACGATTCTTCTCACGGCAGCGGCGATCCCGGCCGAGGTGTACGAGATCGCGCGGCGCCCGGAGAGCCTGCGTCGCTACGTTCTCCTCGCCATCAACGTGGCGATCCTCGCGTACCTCTGGAAGCGCCGAAACGAATTCAGGACGCCGGCGACGCGCTGACGTCCGGGAAGCGCTTCGCGAGCCACGCCTCGACCTCTTCCGGGTGGTAGCCGAACGGTCCCGGCCTGCCCTTGTAGACGATCGTTCCCGACTCGTCGACGATGTAGAAGCGCTCGGGCCAGCCGGCGTACGCGGCGTTGGCCGGGTTGTCGATCGGATCGACGTAGAGCGGGATCTCGTAGTGGAAGCGCTTGACGAAGTCGTTGGCGATCCTCACGCGGTCGTCGAGATTCGTCGGCTGCGGATAGCAGACGTCCCTCCGTCGCGTTCGAGTCCATCTGCCACTCGTCCAGCGGATGCGCCTCCTTGATGTAGAGCGTGACGAAGCGAGCGTGGTCGGCGTACTTCTTCCGCATGGCCTGGACGCGCTCGACCGAGCGCCGGAAGGGAGGTCAGGTGAAGCTGCCGAAGACGAGGACGGTGGGCTTGCCGCCGAGCTCGCTCGACAGCTTCACGGGACTCGAGCCGTCGAGCGCGACGAGGGCCACGTCGGGCGCGCGGTCGCCGACCTTGAGCGTGCCCTCCTCGCGCTGGTCGTAGCGCAGCATCCCGATCAGGTTGCGCGGCCCGCCCACCATGTACGTGAAGGCGCCGGCGGCCAGGACCGCGACCGCTCCGACCCCGATCACGACCTTCTTCCACACCCGCATGGACTTATTATGGGGTCAGGTCTTCATTTTTCGAATTTCGGAGCGGACCTTCTTGAGGAGTGCCCGAAACTCTTTGGACCGCTGCCGCAGACGTCTCGCCGAAGCCGCGATTTCGCAGGCCGCCGAGGCCGAGACGTGCAGAACGGTGCCGAGGTCGGCCAGGGTGGTCAGCGTGTCTTGTCGAGCGACATACGCGATCGCGAGCCGCAGCGGCGTCCGCTTCGGCCGACGGACCTCGCCGGGATCGATACCCAGCGCTCGGGCCGCCCCTGCGACGACCTCCGGGAGGGAGGGCCTGCTCGGAAGGCGTTGTTCGCGCGGCACTTCCGAACTTGCGGGAACGCTCTTCAGCCGCTCCTGCATTCGGCGCCGGAAGTCTTCGCTACCGAGGAAGAGCTGGCCGGCAATGCTCTTCCACGGCTCCGCCAGCCCTGCGACGCCAGCGGCGACGAATTCCCGGTAGGCGATTTTCGCCGCGTCCCCGCCGCCGAATTGTGCGATGGTCCATTCGGTCTCGAGCCAGCTCGGCGGAGGGCGCAGACCCGCCGTCGAGCGATAGTTGCTCCACGGCCAGTCCCCGGCCCTCGCGACGAGGCCGGCGCGCACGGGATTGAGGACGACGTAGCGGACGAGCTCGAGCAGGTGGGGTTCCCTCTCCACCAGGATCGCCTTGAACCGGCCCTGGAGCAGGTGACCGACGCGTTCGTGATGCTTGTTGAACCCCTGCGAGTAGACCGCGTTGACCCGATGCATGCCGCGAGAGAGGTTGGGCTCAGGTGTCTCGAGGAGCAGGTGGTAGTGATTCCCCATCAGCACGTAAGCGTGGAGTCTCCAGGCGAACCGGTCGACAGCGTCGGAGAGCAGGTCCAGGAACCGAGCCCGGTCCGCGTCGTTCCGGAAGATGGAACGCCGCTCGTTGCCCCGGCTGGTGACATGCCAGAGGGCCCCGGGGTATTCGAGTCGCAGGGGCCGAGCCATTCATTAAATGAATTGTCGCGAGGCTGTCGGCCCCGGGAAAATTTGAAAAATGAAGACCTGACCCCGCTATTTCGGGAGGCGGGACTTGGGGATCTTGACCAGGACGGTGTAGAGGGGGTCGACCATCTCGGTGACCGGGGCGACGGCGTTCTGCGAGACGAACTGGTAGGCGTCGAGCGCGTCGAGGCCGGTCTTCTCCATGACCCACTGGACCATGTCCTTGAAGGCGATGCGGGCCGCGTCCTCGAGCGGCCGCGCGGCGCCGAGAGACATCATCCAGTCCGCGTTCTCGATGCGCGGCCACGGGGTCTCGCGGCCCTTGATGAGGTCGACCGTGAGCTCGACGTTCATCGCGCCTTCGATCGCGGTGCCGATGATCTCGCCGTCGCCCATCGCGTAGTGGCCGTCGCCGAAGGAGAGAAGCGCTCCCGGGACGCGCACGCCGAGGTAGACCGTGTTGCCCGCCCGGATCTCGGGGCAGTCCATGTTGCCGCCGAAGTTGTCGGGCACGATCGTCGAGCGCGCCTCGCCGTGGGGCGGCGACACGCCGAGGCATCCGAGAAACGGCGCCAGGGGCACCTCCCAGGAGCGCTTCCCGTCGGTCGAGCGCGTGCGCGCGACGCCCCTGGCGCGATCGACCTCGTAGAACCAGACGCGCTCCGGCAGGTCCGGCTGGAGCACCGCGGTGCGGTCGGTGCCGGACAGGGCGCCGAAGCCCGGAAACTGCGAGGAGATGCCGTAGGCGCGCGCGGGCTCGAGCTTCTCGATGCGGATGACGAGGGTGTCGCCCGGCTCGCGCGCCCGTCGACGTAGAAGGGCCCCGTCTGGGGGTTGTCATGGCCGGCCGGCTGGACCTTGCTCGGCATCTGCCCGGGCTGCGTCACCGCACCGTCGTAGCAGTCTTCCGTCCAGGAGATGATCCGCGTCCCCGGGGCGATGTGGTGCGTCGGCGCCACGCCGCCGAAGGTGTACTTGAGCTCGTCGTGCTTGGGGATGTACCGCAGCGTCGGAGGGTCCGCGGCTGCCGCCGCCGCCGCGCACAGGAGTCCAATCGAACCAGCCGTCCATCGCATCCTGCACCTCCGGCTGCTAATCTACCGCCCATCCTCGTCACAGGAGCAGAGATGCCATCGAGAATTCGCGCGGCCGCTGCGGTCATTGGCTTCCTCATCGTCGCCGGGACGGCGGCCGTCGCCGCGGAACGCGGGCCCTACCAGCAGACCGTCCGGGAGATCATGGGGAGCCCGGCCGCCCCGCGGACCGGCCCTTCCGCCCCGCGCCCGGCGCTCGCCGCACCCCGGCGACATCTCGCGTCCAATCCCGGATCGCCGCGGGCCGCAGCATCTCCCGCGCCCGCCCCCTCCGCCGGCGCGCCGGTCTCCCTCGCCGTCGGCACGAGCTTCCTCGCGGCCACGCTGGCCGATTCCGATGCCTTCCCCCCCGACACGATGGGCGCGGCCGGGCCGTCGCAGTTCCTCGTCGCCGTCAACGGGCGCATCCGGACCTTTTCGAAAGCCGCGGGCACGGCCGACGGCGTCCTCGACACGGACCTCGACGCATTCTTTTCCAGCGTGCGCAACGGCAGCCCGACCGGCACGCCGCGCGTGCGGTACGACCGGCTCTCCTCGCGTTGGCTCGTGACCGCGCTGAACTTCGCGGCGACCAACAACCGGGTGCTCATCGCCGTCACCGACGCCGCCTCGAGCGGCGTCATCTCCAACGCGACGGTCTGGACCTACTACTACTTCCAGCACAACCTCGACGCTCCGTCCGGAGACACCGATACCTTTCTCGACTCCGCCTCCCTCGGAGTCGACGCCAACGCGCTCGTGATCGGCGGGAACGTCTTCGACTCGAACGGCCTCTTCCAGGGCGTCACCGTCCACGTCGCCCAGAAGAGCGAGGTCCTGGCGGGGACCGGAGGCAACCTCACGGTGGGCGGGCGTGCGCGGGCCTTCCGCAACCTGACGGGGACGCCGACGGGCGCGGGACCGTACTCGCCGCAGGGAGTCGACGACCTCCTCAACGCGGCATCGCTCGAGTCCTGGGTCGCGGGCGTCGACAACGCGAGCTTCGGAACGCTCGTCTTCCGCAAGATCGCCTACAGCGCTCCCGGCGTCTGGCCGCCCGCGTCGATTTCCGCCGATCTTCCGCTGGCGGTTTCGGCGACGGCCCTTCCGCTCCCGGTGCCCCACCTGGGCAACGCGGCGGGCCCCGACGGCGAGCTCGACGCCCTCGACGATCGTCTTGCCGGCGCGAGCCTGCGGTCCGGCAGCATCTGGACCGCCCACAACGTCTCCGTCGACGGGACGGGTGTGTCGCCCGGCGACCGGGACGGGTCGCGCTGGTACCAGGTCGACGTCTCGTCGGGCACGCCCGCCCTCGTCCAGTCCGGCACGGTCTTCGACGCGGCTTCGACCGACCCTCGCTTCTACTGGATGCCGTCGATCGCGGTGTCCGGGCAGGGGCGGGCCGTCCTCGGCGCGAGCAGCGCCGGCGCCGCCGAGCCCATCCAGGCGGCCGTCGCGGAGCGCCTGGCCTCCACCCCGCCGGGCAGCTTCAACGGACCGCAGCCGTATACGTCGACGACGGCGGCTTACAACCCGCCGGGCGATCCGGGCCCGGTTCGCCGGTGGGGCGACTACTCCCTCACGAGCGTCGACCCGGAAGACGACATGACGCTGTGGACGATCCAGGAGTTCTGCAACGCCGACGACTCGTGGGGCGTGCAGGTGGCGCAGCTGGTCGCGCCCCCGCCGCCGCGGCCGGTCTCTCCCGTGCCGCCGAGCGTCGCGGCCGGGCTCGCCTCGGTGCTCGTGGACGTCTCGGGCACCCTCGACGGCGACTACTTCGACCCGGGTCCCGGTTTCCCGAGGAGGATCGCCGCGTCTCTGGGCGGGGGCGTGGCCGTCAACGGCGTCACCTACAACGGCCCCAAGTCGCTGACCCTCGACCTCGACACCACCCTTGCGGCGGCCGGGCCGTATCCGATCGCGGTCACCAACCCCGACGGCCAGTCGAACTCGAGCGTCTTCTCCATCCTGACGATCACCGGCAGCGGCGAGCCTCCGACCGTCTCGTCCGTGGAGCCGACGTCCGGACCGGCGTCGGGCGGCACGAGCGTCGAGCTCGGGGGCAGCGGCTTCGCCTTCAGCGCCTCGATCGAGTTCGGCGGCGTCGCGGCGCCCTTCGCTTCGATCTCCTCGGGCGTGAGCGCGGAGGCGACCACGCCGGCGCTTCCTCCGGGCGCGCTCCACGACGTCACGGTCAAGATCTCGGACACGCTCGAGGGCACGCTCCCGGGCGGTTTCTTCGCCGACTTCCTGGACGTCCCGCAGGACGACATCTTCCACGACGACGTCGAGACGCTCATCCGCAGCTCCGTGACCGCCGGCTGCGGCGGCGGCAACTACTGCCGCGACGACGCGGTCACGCGCGGGCAGATGGCGGTCTTCCTCCTGAAGTCCAAGCTCGGCGCCGCGTACGCGCCGCCGCCGTGCACCGGGACGGTCTTCCTCGACGTGCCCTGCACGGGGCTCTTCGACGCCTGGATCGAGGACCTCGCCGCCCGCGGGATCACCGGCGGCTGCGGCAGCGGCAACTACTGCCCCCTCGCCTCCGCGACGCGCGGGCAGATGGCGGCGTTGCTCCTCAAGACCGACCTCGGCTCGGCGTACGCGCCTCCGGCCTGCACGGGATCGGTCTTCCTCGACGTGCCCTGCACGGGGCCCTTCGACGCCTGGATCGAGGACCTCGCCGCCCGCGGGATCACGGGAGGCTGCGGCGGCGGCAACTACTGCCCGGTCTCTCCCGCGACGCGCGGGCAGATGGCGGTGTTGCTGGTGAAGACGTTCGAACTTCCATAGCCTCGGGCTCTGGTCGTAGGGGCGGCCCTTGCGGCCGCCCATCGAGGAGGGCGGGGTCGGGCCATCCACCAGCGGACGGCCCCCGGCAGTAGGAGACGCCATCCGCAGGATGGCGGCAACACAGCCCCACCCCTACGACGGAGAGCGCGACCTGCCTGTCAGTACCCCTTGAGCAGCGTCGACTCCGACCGCTTGTAGACCCGGTCCGACCCGTCGCGGCTCTTGATGAAGAGCTGGCCGTTCTCGATGCGGAAGGGATAGCGGCCGGGAGGCTGCCCGAAGATCTCGACGGTCAGCTCCCCGCCCTGGACACGGTACGTTCCGCGAAGCGTCACGATCGGCATCCGGACGAAGAGCTTCCCGTCGGCGGTGAACTGCCGGTAGTTGGTCAGCATGTCGAGAAAGAGCGAGCACCACTGTCCGACGAGCGGCGAGGCTCCGGGCGTCGAGGATCCGATGCGATCCGAGTAGCCCTGCGCTTCGCCGTCCGCGCCCTTCTCGGCAAACCGGTCGCTGCCCTCGAACTCGAGCATCAGCTCCGATTCGCGGACCTGGCCGGTGTCCTCGTCGGTGTAGAACGTGCGCAGCCACTCCCCGCTGACCTCGTAGGTCGTGTCGCCCATCGCGGCGGAGATCTGCGTGACGCGGCCGTCGGGAAGGAACTCGAGGATGTTGCCGATGCCGCCCTTGTTGCGCACCGCGGACTCCCACTGGCCGAGGATGGCGGCGGGCGGCGGCGGGGCCGGCGCCGCCTGCAGAAAGGCGGAGAGCAGCAGGGCGAGGCTCAGCGAAGTCATGGGGGCGAGAACATACCCGAGGCCCGGCCGGATGTCACCGCCCGTGCCCTCGCGGTGACAACCGCCGTCAGGTGATCCGGGTCACGGAGCGCAACGCCTTTCGTCCCCTAACCTTGCCCCAGCCCGCCTGCTGGCCCGGTCCTTGCGATTCCCGGCATGGACGGTCGAGCTGTCGGGACCGGAAGGGGGAGCAAATGAACGGAAAAGCCCTGCGCGCGACGATTCTCGGGATCGCCGCCTCGGCTGCCGCCATGACGGCGGCCGCGGCGACGATCTCGAGCCCCTACCGGCCGAGCTCCTCGCCGGCGACCTCGCTCCGGCTCGCGGCCCCCGGACAGGAGGCTGTCGACCTGGATCGCGCGGGGCTCGCGCAGCTTCGCGCGGCGACGGGAGAGGTTCGGATCGAGGGCTTCCCGGTCGCGCCGGGAGCGCTCGGCACCCTGGTGCTCAAGCGCTTCGAAGTCGCGACGTCGCAGGCCCGCGTCACGGTCGTGGGCCCCGCCGGCGAACAGTCGCTCCCCTTTCCCTCGCTCGCCCACTTCTCCGGGAAGATCGAGGGCGAGGCCGAGTCGTCCGTGTACCTCGCCGCGCAGGCGGACCTTCTCGTCGCCTACATCCGTCTGCAGGACGGAACCCTCGCCTACGTCGGCCCGGCCAACGCGAAGTCCGACTTCGTCGTTCGAACCGCCGACTCCCCGGCCAACGAAGTTTCGCTCTCGCAGCCCTGGGCGTGCGGCGTGGAAGAGCTGCCCGCGGCCCTGACGGCGATGGCGGAGCCCTCGTACCCGTCGCCGGAGGAAGCGCCTCTCGCGGGCATCAAGCAGGCGGCCGTGCGCGTCGACACCGACTGGGAGCTCCTCACCAAGTTCCCGGTCCCGAACTCCAATCCGGTCGTTTACGACGCCAACGCCATGGCCACCTGGGTCGCGACGCTCTACGGCGCCATCAATGTCGTCTACGAGCGGGACCTCTCGCTCCATCTCGCCCTGGCGGAGGTCGTCGTCCGGAGCGGCGGCGCCGCGAGCGATCCCTACAGCGCGACCGACACCCGCACGCAGCTCGACGAGGTCGGCGACTGGTGGCACGCCAACCGACCGACGGCGAGCTATCCCCGCGCGATGGTCCACTACCTCTCGGGCAAGTCGGTCTCCGGGGGCATCGCGTGGCTCTCGGTCCTCTGCTCCGGCGACTTCTCCTCCGGCGGCCACTGGGGCGGCGCCTACGGCGTCACGCAGGTCAACGGGACCTATCCGCTGAGCTTGTGGGACCAGTTCGCGACCGCGCACGAGATGGGCCACAACGCCGGCTCGCACCACACCCACTGCTACTCGCCGCCGATCGACCACTGCTACAACGCCGAGGCCGGCTGCTATTCCGGCGTCAAGGAGAACCCGGGTGTGGGCAACGGCACGATCATGAGCTACTGCCACCTGCTCGGCTGGAGCTACGTGTCGCTCGTGTTCCACCAGCGCTGCATCGACGAGCAGATGATGCCCGAGATCAACTCGGCCTCGTGCCTGACCCAGGCCTCGACGTTCATCGACGTGCCGCCTTCGCACATGTTCTTCGACTACGTCGAGACGCTCGTCGCCAACGGCGTGACGGCCGGCTGCGCCCCGAACTACTACTGCCCGAGCTCGCCCGTGACGCGGGCACAGATGGCGGTCTTTCTGCTCAAGTCCAAGTACGGCGCCTCGCACGTGCCTCCCGCGGCGACGGGGACGGTGTTCGGCGACGTGCCGGCCTCGGCCTTCGGCGCGGCCTGGATCGAGGAGCTTGCGAGCCTCGGCGTCACGAGCGGCTGCGGCGGCGGAATGTACTGCCCGAACTCGACCGTCACCCGCAAGCAGATGTCGACGTTCCTGCTGAAGGCGAGCCTCGGCTCGGCGCACGTGCCTCCGGGCGCGTCCGGCGTCTTCGCCGACGTGCCCATGGCGGACGTCGCCGCTCCATGGATCGAGGAGCTCTACGCCGATGCGATCACGGGAGGCTGCCTGACGAGCCCCCTGCGCTACTGCCCGGCCGATCCCAACACCCGCGGGCAGATGGCGGTCTTCCTGGTGAAGACGTTCGGGCTTCAGTAGGGGGTCAGGTCTTCATTTTTCGGATTTCAGCCACGCTGGTACCCTGACCGAGTGGGCTCAGAAATCCGAAAAATGAAGACCTGACCCCATGCGGGCCCTGATCCTCGAGGACGACGAGCGGCTGCGCTCCCTGGTCGTCCGCACGCTCTCGCGCGCGGGCCTCGCCTGCGACGAGGCGCGGTCGATCGACGAGGCCGAGGATCTCCTGGGCGCCCACGCTTACGACCTTCTCGTCCTCGACCGGCGTCTCCCGGACGGCGACGGCCTCGACGTCTGCCGCCGCGCGCGGGCGAAGGGCTTCCGCCACTCGATCCTGATGCTGACGGCGATGGACCACGCCGAGGCCGAGATCGAGGGGCTCTCCGACGGGGCCGACGACTATCTCGGCAAGCCGTTCGACCTGGAGGTCCTCGCGGCGCGCGCGAAGGCGCTGTTGCGGCGAAACGAGGTGCGCGCCCCCCGGGAGCTGACCGCCGGAGACCTGCGGCTGGATCCCGGCCGCCGCTCTGCCTGGCGGGGGAAGGAACCGTTGTCGCTGACGGCGCGCGAGTTCACGATCCTCGAGCTCCTGATGCGCTCGCCGGGCTCCGTCGTCTCGCGCGAGGTGATCCTGGAACAGGCCTGGGGCGAGCGCGAGGAGCCCATGTCCAACACCATCGACGTCCTCGTCGGCCGCCTGCGCCGCAAGCTCGACCGGCCGAAGGGGCCGTCCTCGATCGAGACGGTCCGCGGCGCCGGATATCGCCTGCGATGAGCGTCTTCCGGTTCCAGCGCGCGCGCACGCGGATCGCCCTTTCCGGGGCGCTCGTGTCTGCGGTGTTCCTGGTCTCGCTGGCGCTCGGCGCACGCACACTCATCCGCCGCCTGTCGTTCGAGGAGGTCGACGGAGAGCTCGACACGCTCGCGACCGCGATCGGGTCCGACTACGAGCTCCTCGGCCTCGAGGAGGAGGAGCGCCAGGCCCTGAAGGCGGGCCTCGAGGCGAACATGTTCGAGTTCCGCCTCGCGAACCATTCCGCGATCCTCTTCAACGGCGAGGTGCCGGTGGCGCTGACGGGCGACCTCCTGCGCTCGCAGGTCAGCGTCTCGATCACTCCGTTCCTGAATCGCCCCGAGAAACCCTACACCGCGATCGAGCCGTACAGCGGCCAGGGCCGCACGTGCCGGTTCCTCGTCACGCCCCTGCAGGGCAAGGCGAAGGGCGCGACCCTCGTTCTGTTTCGCTGGATCGGGCCGACGCTGCGCTCGCTTTCCCGCGTCGATCGCGCGCTCGCCGGCATCGTCCTTCTCGGGGTCATCGGCACGGCCCTGATCCTGGCCTTCGCGGTGCATCGCGCGATCCGCCCCGTCGAGGAGGTCACTCGGCTGGCCGAGGAGGCCGAGGCCACGGACCTCTCCCGGCGGGTCCAGGTGTCGTACGGCGGGGAGGAGTTCCGCCGGCTCGCGGCCGTCATCAACTCGCTCTTCGAGCGCCTCGAGCGCGCCTTTCGCGCGCAGCGGCGCCTGACCGCCGACGCCGCCCACGAGCTGAAGACGCCGACCGCGGTGCTTCTCGGCGAGGCCCAGGATGCCCTCCGGCCCGAGGCCACCGAGGCGGAACGCCGCCGGTCCCTCGAGACGATCGCGGAGGTCTCGCGCGGCCTCGCGCGGGAAGTCGACGGTCTGATGCTGCTCGCCCGCGGCGACGCGGCGGCCCCCCGCCGCATGGAGGAGCTCGATCTGCGCGAGATCGCCGAGGACTCGCTCGCCGCGGCCGCGGCGCTCGGCTCGAGCCGCCGCATCGTCTGCGCGCTCTCGGGCGAGGGCCCGGCGCGCGTCCGCGGAGATCGCGCGGGGCTTTCCCGGCTCGTCTCGAACCTCGTCTCGAACGCGGTCCTCTACACCGCTCCCGACACGATGGTCGAGGTCCGCGTGGGCAGCCGCGACGGCCGCGCGTTCGTCGAGGTCGCCGATCGCGGCCCCGGCATCGCGCCCGAGGACCGGAGCCGCATCTTCGAGCGCTTCGTGCGGCTCGACCGAACGCGCGCGAAGAACCCGCAGGGCTCCGGGCTGGGGCTGGCGATCGTCGAGCAGGTCGTCGAGGCGCACGGGGGCCGGATCGAGGTCCGCGCGAACGACGGGGGCGGAACGGTGTTCGAGGCGAGCTTTCCGGCGGCCGAGTCGGAAAGCCGAAGAATCCAGACCTGACCCCCTAGCGGAGGTACCCGAGGGAGCGCAGCTCCTTGACGACCTCGCTCTCCTCCCCGAGGCCGTAGTGCCCCATGACCTGCTTCATCCAGGTCTCGTAGGAGGGCCGGCCCGCCGCGCCCGGGCCCGCCGCGCCGCCGAGGTGCTTCATCAGGGCGTGGTACAGCGTGCGCACCGAGTCGGCGTCCTGCATCGCGAGGTTCGTCTTCTCGCCCGGGTCCTTGCCCAGGTCGAAGAGCATCCGGTCCTGCGGCGTGACGAGGATGAACTTGCGGTCGCCCTGCTGGACGCTCCCGATCCAGAACGTCCAGGCGCCCTCGGAGTACGCGGTCGACGGCGCGGGCGAAGGGTTCGCCGATCCCTCGAGCGCCCACTTCAGGCTCCGCCCGCTCCAGGCCTTCGGCCGCTCGACGCCGACCATGTCGAGAAGCGTCGGCGCGACGTCGAGGTTCTGGACGAGCTCGGTCACGGCCCCGCCGGCCGCCGGCATTCCCGGCGCCGCGATCACGAGCGGCGTGCGCACGACCCCGTCGTAGTAGGTCTGGCCGTGGCTGATGACGCCGTGCTCGTCGAACTCCTCGCCGTGGTCGGAGTTGAAGACGACGATCGTCTTCTCGGCGAGGCCGGTCCTCTTCAACAGCTCGAAGAGCGGCGCGAGGTCGGCGTCGGTCCAGTGGAGCCCCTCGTCGTACATCGCCATGGCGTTGGCGATGTCCTCGGTGGACGGCTGGAGCTTCCCCTCGCGGACCGCGTGGACCGTGTCGAGCGTGAAGTCGAAGTCGCTCTCGTAGCGGCCGTAGATGTCCTTGCGGGCGTGGGCGTGAAGGAACGGATAGTGCGTGTCGGTCGAGTACACGAAGGCGAAGAACCGCCGGTCGCGGTTCTCCTCGATGAAGCGCAGGACTTCGGGCATCTTCTGCGCCAGCGACTCCTGCTTGAACCGGAAGAGGTCCCAGCCCTGCTCGAAGCCCATCGGCCGGGAGATCCAGCTCTGGACGAAGGCGGCCGTGCGGTAGCCGGCGCCCTGGAGCGCCTCCGAGAGCAGGACGTCGCTTTGGGACGGGCCGGGCGCGATGCCGAGGACCTTTGCCTGGTCTTTCTCGTCCCGCTGCTCCTGGACGGCGAGCTCGGCCACGTACCGCGAGGTCAGCATCGAGGCGTAGGACGGGAGCGTGTAGGGCGCCTGCGCGATCGTCCGCGAGAAGCGCACGCCGCGCGCCGCCAGCGCGTCGAGCTGGGGCGTCGTCTTGCGGCCGTAGCCCTCGAAGGAGCAGTGGTCGGCGCGCACCGAGTCGAACGAGATCCAGATCACGTTCATGCCGCCCCAGGAGTCGGAGGGCTGCTTCCGGCAGCCGGCCGCGGCGACGAGGAGGAGCGCCCCGAAAAGAGCTCGGAGCGGGCGATGGAGCCTCATCGCCTCGAGCATAACCGCGATCGGGCCTCGCCTTGCCGCGGGCTGTCACCTGGGAGACACTCCTTCCGATGAGGCGCACGGCCGTTCTCGCCGGCTACTACGGCTTCGGGAACACGGGCGACGAGGCCATCCTCGCCTCGATCCTCGCGGGCCTGCGAAAGCGCGCGCCGGAGACCGCGTTCGCCGTCGTCTCGGGCGACCCGGAGTCGACCGCTCGCCGCTACGGCGTCGAGGCGATCGCCTGGCGCGACGTCGCCGCGCTCTCGCAGCGCATCGCGTCGAGCGACGTCGTCCTCGTCGGCGGCGGGGGCCTCTTCCAGGACTACTGGGGCCTCGACACCTCGACGCTCCTGACGCCGCGCCACGGCGAGATCGTGTTCTACACCGCGCCGGCCGTGCTCGCGGCCCTGGCGAAGAAGCCCGCCCTCCTCTACGGTCTGGGCTTCGGCCCCCTCGCGTCGCCGGAGGCGCGCCGCTACGTGCTGGCCGCCGCCGACACCGCCGTCCACCTGTCGGTCCGCGACGAGGCCTCGCGGGATCTGCTCGTCGAAATCGGCGTCGACTCCGGGCGCGTCCGCGTCTCGGCCGATCCGGTCTTCGCGCTCGACCTTCCGCGCGGCGAGGCGTCGCCGGCCGACGTCTGCCGCCAACAGGGCGTCGAGCCGCGCGGGCCCATCGTCGCCGTGGCGCTGCGCCCGTGGTCGATCGGCGTCGACCAGGCCGCGTGGGAAGGGCAGGTCGCCGCGGCGCTCGATCGGTTCCTCGATGGCACGGACGCGACTCTGCTCTTCGTCCCCTTCGAGAAGAGCCCCTGGACGGACAAGGACGACTTCGAGCAGGCCGCCCGCATGGCGGCGGGGCTGTCCCACAAGGACCGCGCCGCCGTGCTGACGGAGCCCCTTTCTCCGGAAGAGACCGCAGGCCTTCTCGCCGGCTGCGACCTCGTCGTCGGAATGCGCCTGCATGCCCTCGTCTTCGCTGCGTGCGGCGGGGTGCCCTGCGTCGGCCTCGCGTACGACCCGAAGGTGAGCGCGCTGCTCGGGCGCCTCGGGGCGTCCGAGATGGGCATCCGCCTCGAGGAGCTGACCGCGGACGCCCTGCTCGCCAGGCTCGTGAAGGCGCGCGAGGCGGCATCGGCCCTCTCACAACGCCTCCGCAAGGCCGCGGGCGAGCTGCGCGCGCTCGCGCTCGACGACCTCGACCGCGCCGGCCGCCTCGTCGCGAACCCTCCCCCCGCGCCGCCGCTGACCGAGCGGGTCGTCGGTCTCCTCGACGACGCCCTCCGGGCCAACTTCGAGGAAGCCCGCGGCATCCGCTCGCGCCTCTCGGAATCCGAAGGCCGCCTCGAGGCGCTCGAGCGGGCGCACGCCCGGGAAAGGGAGCTTCTCGAGCAGCGCCTCGGCGAAGCGCGGCAGGAGCTCGCGAAGCTGCAGACCTCCCACCTCTGGCGCGCGGCGAACCTCTACTGGCGGGCCCGGCGGGCGATCGCGGGCATGGCCCGGCGCCTTCTCGGACGCTCGCCCTCGGACTGGGCGGGCGCGGACGACGCGTCGGAGGCTGCCCGAACGGCCCCGCCCCCGGCGGAGGACAATCGGTACGAGGTCGTCTGGTTGGCCTGCGGCGGATGGGACGCGCTCCCCGAGCGCGTGCGGGCGATCCTCGAGCACTACGCCGCCGCCGGTCATCGCGTGTTCGTCGTCGCGGCCGGCGCCGCCGCGCGGGCGAAGCGGGGCGAAAGGCTCGTCGAGCTGTCGCTGCCCGGCGCCGACCAGGCGGGCGCCCTCGACGCCCTCGCCCGCGAAGAGTCGTTCGGCGCGACCGCGATCTTCGTCGAGGACGCCGCGCGCCTCGAGCTCGCGCGCCGCATGCGCGCCGTGCGCGGCTGGCTCCTCGTCGACGCGACCGGCGAGCGCGACGACTCGCCCGACCCCGCGGACCTGGTGCTCGATCCCGCGGCCTCGCCCGAAGACGTGCTCCACGCGGTGCCCCGTTTCTTCCCGAAGGTCTCGGTCGTCGTCGTCACGAGGGACAACCGCGACGTCAACCGCCTGTGCCTGGCGAGCCTCCGGGCGCG
The DNA here is from genome assembly GCA_963776755.1 of uncultured Acidobacteriota bacterium. Lineage (GTDB taxonomy): Bacteria > Acidobacteriota > Thermoanaerobaculia > UBA5066 > Gp7-AA6 > DAHUXD01. Next base: position 321,117 of record CAVZNW010000004.1, on the reverse strand, counting down.
GACCGAGTGGCCGAACCTCGAGGTGATCGCCGTCGACAACGGCTCGACGGACGGGACGCCTCGCCTTCTCGAGGAGACGGCCCGAGCGTGGCCGGCGCTTCGCGTCGTTGCCAACGCCGAAAACCGCGGGTTCGCCGCGGCCGTCAACCAGGGGTTCGCCGCGGCCACGGGCCGTTTCCTCGTCATGCTCAACAACGACACCGTCGTCACGCGCGGCTCTCTGTCGGCGCTCGTGAGACACCTGCGCTCGAATCCAAAGCTCGGCCTCGTCGGGCCGGCGACGAACGCGATCTCCAACGAGGCGCAGGTGAAGGCCGGCTACCGCGGCCTCGGCGAGCTGCCGGCCTGGGCGGCGGGCTTCACGCGCGAGCACGACGGCGAGACCTTCCCGATCCCGATGCTCGCGTTCTTCTGCACTGCCCTGCGCCGCGAGACCTGGGAGGCGGTCGGGACGCTCGACGAGCGCTTCGGAGCCGGGATGTTCGAGGACGACGACTACTGTCGCCGCGCGCGGGCGCAGGGCTGGGAGATCCGCTGCGCGCCGGACGCCTTCGTGCACCACTGGCAGAAGGCCTCGTTCCGCAAGCTCGGCGAGAAGGCGTACTTCGCCCTCTACGAGGAGAACCGCCGGAAGTACGAGGAGAAATGGGGAGGCGAGCCGGCCGCGGCCGCGGCGCCCCGCGCGGATCTTCCCCGCCACGCCGGCCAGCTCCGGGAGCTGCTCGCACGGGCCGCCACGAAGGGCACGGTCGTCTTCCTGCCCTCGGTCGGATGGGGCATCCACCTCTTCCAGCGCCCGCACCACCTCGCGCGGGCCTTCGCGCGCGCCGGCTGGACGGCGATTTTCGACTGCTCGAACGCGCAGGACCAGGTCGACGGCTTCAAGGAGATCGAGCCGAATCTCTTCCTCTACCGAGGTCCAGCGGGAGTTCTCGAACGGATTCCCGAGCCGCTCCTCTGGTCCTTTCCATACAACTACGGACAGGTCGAGGCGTTCGGGCCGAACGCGCGCACGGTCTACGACTGGATCGACGACCTCTCGGTCTTCCCCTACGACCGAGCGCTCCTCGAGAAGAACCACGACCGGGCGCTCTCGGAGGCGACGGTCGTCGCGGCGGTCGCACGGCGGCTGCACGAGGAGGCGCTCGAACGGCGCAGCGACGCCCTGTACCTGCCCAACGGCGTCGAGTACGAGCGCTTCGCCGCCGCCGCTGCGCCTCCGCGGTTCGATCGCGACCTCGAGCCGTTTCTGTCGGCCGGCCGCCCGATCGCCGGCTATTACGGCGCTCTGGCCGAGTGGTTCGACTACGACCTGCTCGACGCGGCCGCGCGCCTGCGCCCGGACTGGAGCTTCCTGCTGATCGGACCGATGTACGACCAGAGCCTGCAGGGCAAGGCCATGTTGAAGCGCGAGAACGTCCGCTGGATCGGGCCTCGCGACTATCACCTCCTGCCCGGGTACCTCGCCCTCTTCGACGTCGCGACGATCCCGTTCCAGATCAACGCGATCACGACGGCGACCTCGCCGCTGAAGCTCTACGAGTACTTCGCGGGCGGCAAGCCCGTCGTCACGACGCCGATGCCCGAGTGCGCGGCGTATCCGGAAGTCGTCATCGCGGCGGACGCGCAGGCCTTCGCGGCGGCGCTCGATCCGGCCCGCGAGCGCGGCCGCGATCCCGCATTTCGCGAGCGGCTCCGCGAGCTCGGGCGCGAGAACTCGTGGGACGCGCGCGTCGTAGCGGCTCTCGCGGCCCTGGAGTCCGCGCAGGCGCCCGCGCGGACGCGGTAGCCGGTCCGTGCGCCGGACCGCCCGGGCCCGCCGCTTCTTCCGCTTCGCCCCGTTTCTTCTCCTCGCCGCCGAGAACCTCGCCGTCTTCCACCGGCACTATTTCTCGGGCTACGGCTTCCCCTGGGACTTCGTCGGCTCGTACTACGCCGCGGCGGCTTACTGGACGCAGGCGTTCGCGCACGGGGGCCTGCCGATGTGGATGCCCTTCCAGTCGATGGGCTATCCCTTTCTCGTCAACCTGCAGACGGGGCTCTGGTACCCGCCGATGTGGCTCTTCCCGCTCCTGCGGATCCCCTACACGCTCCAGGCGGCCGTCGCCCTCCAGTGCATCCACGTCCTGGCGGGGGCGCTCGGGACGTACGTCTTCGTCCGCGCGCTCGTCCGCTCGCGCCGCGAGGCGCTGCTCGCCGCCTTCGCGTTCCAGCTCTTCGGGGGGTTCTACTCGAACGCCGAGCACGTCGACATCGTGCGGTCCTTCGCGATGCTCCCGTGGCTGTTGTGGGCGTCGGTTCCGCCGGCCGCCGGCGAAACGCGCCTGCCGCGGCGGATCGTCCTCGCTCCGCTCTTCGTCTTTCTCCTCGCCGTCGGCGGCTACCCGGGAAATCTCGTGGCATCGGTCTTCCTGCTCGCCGTGCTCGCCGCGCTCGTTCTCGTGCAGCGGCGACTCGGCCGCCCGACGCTCCGCTGGGCCGCCGCGCTCGGCGGCTCGGTCCTGCTCGGCCTCGCGATGGCGGCGATTCACCTGGGGCCGGCGTGGATCTACCGGGCGGAGCTGCTGCGGTACCACGTGTCCGAACGCATCTACCGCGCGACGCTGACGGCCGCGCACCTGCCGGGGCTCTTCCTCGAGCCCCTCGGGATGCCGGGCGACGTCAGCATGAGCTCGACCTACGTCGGCTTCGCCGTGCTTGCGGGCGTCTGCCTGCTCGCGCGAACGAGCCTGCGCCGCCTGTGGCCCTACGCCGTCCTGTGCGTGCTCGCGGCGGCCATGGCCGCGGGCAACTCGCTTCCGGTGCATCCGTTCCTGCGGTCGCTCGCTCCGCCGCTCGGCTACTCGCGGTTTCCCCCGAGCGACTACCGGGGCGTGGCGGCGATCCTGCTGGTCCTGCTCGCCGCCGCGGGCTGGCGCGATCTGCGCCGCCGGCGCTGGAGCCTTCGGGCTCTCTCGTGGCGCATGCTTCCACTCGCGATCTTCGCGGCCTGGGGCGTCCGGCGCGTTTACGCGGATCAGCGGTTCTGGCCGCAGCCAGCGCTCGCAGCTGCGGCCTTGCTCGCTGCCGTCGCGGTGCTGGCGTTCTGGCGAAAGCGTCGCGCCCCGGCCTCCGCCTTCGTCGCGATGCTCGTCGTGATCTCTCTCGATGCCGTCCGGGTGCTGCCCCGCGTCCAGGGCTGGGTCGTCCCGGACCTGATCGCCGTCTGCCGCGTCTTCTCTCCCACCCCCGCGCGCATGCATGATGCGGGGGTCGTCGTCGATCCAGCGCTTTTCGAGAAAATGCCGACGTCGCGGCCTCCCAGAACCGACGGAGATGGCAGCTACAAGGCGAGCGGCTACCTGACCGGCGACTACGTACTCGGCGACTTCGGGGGGCCGGTGCTGCGGGCCCGCGCGGCGATCCTGAAAGACGAGCGCTGGCTCGAGTTCATGCGGCGCGGATGGACGCCCGTCCTGGTCGACACCCCTCCGGCATCCGACGGCATCGCGGTCCTCGTCCAGGATCTCGCGGCGCGGGTCTCAGCCGCGGCGCCGGACCCGCGCGTCACGCAGACGGAGTACAGCATCGACCGAGTGCGCTACCGGGTTTCGAGCGATCGCCCGCTGCTGCTCGTCGAGAACGAGATTTTCTTCCCCGGATGGACGGCGAAAGCGAATGGCGCCCCGGTTTCGGCCGTGCGGGTCAACGATCTCTTCCGCGGCTGGCCGCTTCCGGCCGGAACGTTCGAGCTGGAGACGCGGTTCCGAATTCCGCACCTGCGCCTGCTTGCGGCAGCGACGGCCGCCGCCTGGACGATCTGGCTCGCCGTGGCCGCCATCGGCCTTCGGAAAAGACGCGCCTAGGGCTCCGGGCGAAACGAGAAAGCGCCGGGTCCGGGAAGCTCGACGACGACCCGTCCGTCCGGAGCGCGATCGCGCTCGGAGAGAACGACGTCCCGTCCGCGCCCCGAGACCTCATCGAGCCGCAGCCGAAGGGCCATCGCGGGCAGTTCGCACGACGCCCGGGCAGAGGATCCGTCGCGGCCCGGCCGCATCCAGGCCCGCTTCCACTCGAGCGAGGTGACCTCTCCCGCCTCGACGACACACCGGGCGAAGGCCCCGCCTCCGATCTCGAGCGGGAATCGCGAGACCGCGCGCGGGGGCTCGTCGCGGGCGAGAACGAGCGCGTTCAGCCGCGGCTCGACGAGCAGGAGCCCGACCGCGAGGGCAGCCGCGAGGATCGCCGTTTTGAGCCACCCGCCCCCCCCGATCGACGCGGCCGCGAGCGCGATGACGAGTAGCTCGAGCGCCGTCGCCGGCACCATCAATCGTCCCAGCGGCGACGCGACCGACTGCAGCCCGAATTTCAAGAGGACGCACGCCGCGAGAACGAGGATCGCGCCGTCGCGCCGCCGGAGACCCCGGAGAACCGCCGCGACGAAGAGCCCCTGAACGAGCGCGAGCTCCCAGCGGAGCCTCGGGAACCACGCGCGTAGAACGCCGCTCCCCGAGCCCGGGCCGGCTCCGGCAGCGCCTCCGAGGCGCCGACGCTCCAGTAGAGATCGTCCGCGTCGCTTTCGACCGAGAGACGCGCGGCGGCGGCGACGCCTCGGAGCGCGTGAAACGCCGGACGGCGTCTCCACTCGGCGAGCGCGAGGCCGGACGACGCCCGCCGCGCCGCGTCCCGGTCTTCGAGCAGCGCCGGATCGACCGAGGCGATATAGGCCTTGGGGTCGACCCATCCCGGCCCGGCGGCCCCCGGGATGACGCTTCCCAGAAGCGCCAGCCCGCCGTGCTCGGTCGTGATCGCGAAGCGGCCCGTCGCGGCCTGGCGCTGTAGAGCGAGAGCGAGGATGGGCACGCCGGCCGAGACCGCGAGTCGCAGCGCGCGGGAGAGGCGCCCGGCGTCCGCCTTCGCGAGGCCCGCCGCGGCGAGCGCCGCCGGAGCCAGGACGACGAGCATCTCCTGCCGCACCGCGACGGCGACGGCGAGAAGCAACCCGGCCGAGATCGGGTACGAACCGCCACCCGGCAGCCGCAGCGCGCGAACCGCGAGGCATGCGAGCGCGACGGCGGGAAGAAGCACCCAGTTCTCCTGCGCCACGACGCCGGAGAAGAACACCTGTCCCGGCCACAGCGCCAGCAGCGCGCCGGCCAGGAATCTCCACCCCACCGACAGGATCGACCGCCAGAGGAAAAACGGCAGGAGCGGCAGGAGTCCCGTCGCGACGGAAGTCGCGAGGCGCGCCGCCGATTCGGCCGACATCGGCGCACCCGAGAGCAGGGCCAGGATCATCGGCAGGCCCGGATTGAACTGGATCCAGTGCCAGGACTCGGCAGTCAGGCCGCGGCTCGCGAGCTCCTGGCCGAAGTCGACGAGAGCGCGGAAATCCGAGAAGGCCGTCGTCGGAAACCGCGCCGTGAAGAGGACTCGCGCGCCGACGCCCAGAACGAGAAGAGCGGCCGCGGCGAGAGCCTCGCGCGAGGCCCCAGGCTTTTCCGTCGCGGTCTGCCCCACCGCTGCATTGTCAGCCGGCCTGCCCGGGCCGGCAAGCGAGGATCGGCTACTGCGAGCCGAGCGTGGTGGCCGTCGGCGAAACGGCCTGGCCGCTCTCGACGCGAACGGAGGTCGCGACCTTTTTGCCCTCTCGCGCCAGGTATCGAACCGCCACGAGCTGCCCGGGCGCGATGGCCCCGCCCGTCAGGTGGGTCGCGCTCGTCAGCACGAGCGTCGATTCCTCGCCGGTCTCGGTCCTGACGACGAAGGAGCGGTGGGCGGCCACGGAGACGACGCGCCCCTCGACGGCGTGGCCGTGGCCCTTGGGTTTGACGGCGGGCGTGGGCTTTTCCGCCGGCCCGGGCTTCGGCGTCGGGGCGGCGCCGATCGTCGCGAGGGCGAGCAGCAGCGGGATTCCGGAAAAGCCCCTCATCGAGCGTACCCTAGGCCCCGGGACGTGAACGCAGCGTGAACGAACAACCGGCCTACGGCGGGCGAAGGCCGCCTTCGTCGCGGCCGTCTCCGCCGCAGCGGCGGCGCCTGGCGGCCGTTCTTCTATCGCGGCGCCTTCTCCGGCGTGCTGTACGACTCGTACCACTACTGGACCCTGCTCGCGATCGTCTCGACCGAGGGCCTGGCGAACCTCTTCTCGCGCGTCCGGACGTACGGCTACCCGCTCTTCGTCGCCGCCGTCACGGGCTTCACGGATCCGTCGCCCGAGACGGCGCGTGCGCGTCGCCGCGGCCGCGCAGCTCCTCGTCTATCTGGCGACAGCCTTCTACGCGGCGCGGGTGGCCGAGCGGATCTTCGGCCCGCGGCGACTCTTCGTCGGGACCTACGCCGTGCATGGCCCTGAATCCGATCGTGCTCATCCGGGCGACCGAGCTGCTTTCCGACACGCTGTCGGCGGTCGCTCGTGGGCTCTCGCTCTTCGTCTCGCTCGCCGAGGGCCGTCCCGGACGCCGCGCCTTTCTGGCGTTTGCTGGCCGCCGGGGCTCGCCGTCGCCGTCCGGCCGGCGAACCTCGCGATCCTGCCCGGCGCTCGTGATCCTCTGGCTGCTGCGCGGCGCGGCTCTACCGTGAGCGGCTTGCCGCCGAGCCTCGCGCTCGGCGGCGCTCGCCGTCGCCCTCACGCTCGCGCCGCAGCTCTACGAGCAACGTGCAAGGCCTGGGACGCAGTGGTCGCCGCTTCTCGTGGATCGGCTCTACGGCGCGCAGGCCGCTGGGGCACGGGGATCCTGAAGTACGGGACACTCGTCGTCCCCGGACAGGAGCCGCAGCTCGTCTACGCCAACCCGCTCCGCCCCGAGGGCGTCGAATCGGCCCGGGCGAGTTCCTGCGGCAGCGGCCTCTGGCGTATCTGAAGACCCTCGGCGCCCACGCCTTCGCCCTCGTCGACCAGGACCTCCCGTTCACGTACGTCAGCGACCCCCGGCCGGCCTACCGGTGGCCCCTGTCGCTCGCGAACTACGCGTTCCTCTTCCTCGCGGGCCTGGGTTTGCGGTGCTGCATCGCGCGAACCGGGCACGCCCGCGGGGCTCTACGGCGCCGGGGCCGCTCTCTTCGGCCTCGCGCTCTTCGCCGTCTACCTCCCCGTCGCCGTCGAGAACCGCTTCTCGCTACCTCTCTACGTGATCCTCCCGCCGGCCGCGGTCTACGGCGCCGCGTGGCTTTCGGGCCGCCGCTCCGGAACGATCGTGGCCCTGGCGATCGCGGGAGGCGGGTTCATCGGCGCCTGCGTCCAGATCTCGCTCTGGCTGACGAAGCAGGCGCCGTACCTGGCGGGTCTCGGGCGCTGAAATCCAGCCGCCCGGCATAGACTCCCGTCCCATGAAGAAGCTGCTGTGGCTCCTGGCGTTGCCCTTCTGCGTGCTCGCGTTCGCTCCGCCTCCCTCCGACGAACCCTTCGACCTGCTCATCACGGGCGGCCGCGTGGTCGACGGCAGCGGCGCGCCGTGGTTCGCCGCGGACGTCGGAGTGCGGGGCGGAAAGATCGCGGCGGTCGGAGTCCTCGCGGGCCGGCCGGCGAAGCGCACGATCGACGCGAAGGGGATGCTGGTCACGCCCGGCTTCATCGACCTGCTCGGCCAGTCCGAGTACAACGTCCTCGTCGACAAGCGCGCGGCCTCCAAGATCACGCAGGGCATCACGACGGAAGTCACCGGCGAGGGCGCGTCGATCGCGCCGGTCAACGACGCGATGCTCGCCGAGGCGAAGGAGGTCTACGCCCGGTACGGCTACACGCCCGAGTTCCGAACGATCGGCGGCTTCTTCGAAACGCTCGAGAAGCGGGGCACCGCGATCAACCTCGGCACCTTCGTCGGCGCCGGGACGCTGCGCGACTTCGTCGTCGGCAAGGCCGACCGGCGGGCGACCCCCGAGGAGTTGAAGCGCATCTGCGACCTCGTCGACCAGGCGATGCGCGACGGGGCCCTCGGAGTCTCCTCCTCCCTCCAGTACGTCCCCGACATGTACAACTCGACCGACGAGCTGATCGCGATGGCGAAGGTCGCCTCGCGCTACGGCGGCGCGTACTTCACTCACCAGCGCTCCGAGGGCAACGCCATCGACAGCTCCCTCGACGAGGTCTTCCGGATTTCGAAGGAAGCCTCCATCCGGAGCCAGATCTGGCACCTGAAGACCGCCTACAAGCCCAACTGGGGCAAGATGCCGGCCGTCCTGGCGCGGATCGAGGCGGCGCGCGCCGAGGGCATCGACGTCGCGGCCAACCAGTACCCGTGGACGGCCGGCTCGAACGGCCTCGACGCGTGCCTCCCGCCGTGGATCCGCGAGGGCGGGCGCGACGCGTTGTTGAAGCGCCTCGCCGACCCGAAGCTGCGCGAGAAGGCCAAGAAGGACATGCTCGAGGAGACGAGCCAGTGGTCCAACCAGTACCTGGGGGCCGGCGGTCCGGATCGCGTGCTCATCGCCTCGGTCCTCAACCCGAAGCTCAAGTCGTACGAGGGCAAGACCGTCGCGCAGATGGCGGCCGAGGAAAAAAAGGACCCGCGCGACGCCTTGATCGACCTCGTGATCGCCGACCGGTCCAACACCGCCTGCATCATCTTCATGATGGACGAGAAGGACGTTCGGGCCGGGCTCGCGAGCCCCATCGTCGCCTTCTGCACCGACTCGCCGGCCGGCGCGACCGACGGCATCTTTTCGGAGGAGAAGTCCCACCCGCGCGGCTGGGCGTCCACCGCGCGCATCCTCGGCTACTACGTGCGCGACGAGAAGGTCCTTCGTCTCGAGGAGGCCGTGCGCAAGATGACGTCCTTCCCAGCGGAGGCGGCCGGACTGCAGGGCCGCGGCCTCGTCAAGGAGGGCTTCGCGGCGGACCTCGTCGTCGTCGACATGGCGAAGGTCAAGGACCTGGCGACCTACGAGGAGCCGCGCGTGTACAGCTCGGGGTTCCCGTACGTCGCGGTCAACGGCGTGCTCGTCGTCGACGGGGGAAAGATCACCGGAGCGGCGCCGGGCAAGGCGTTGCGCGGACCGGGGTACCGGGCGCCGTGATCCGGCGGCCGGCGCCCCCGAGCTACTTCACGAGCAGCACGGGGCAGCGGGAGAGGATGCCGACCTTGTAGCTGATCGTTCCCCAGTTCTCGCCCGGGTGCCGGAGGGCGAGACGGTGGGAGCTCATCACGACGAGGTCGATCTTCTGCTCCGCGACGGTGCGGAGGATCTCGTCGACCCGCCGTCCGTACTGGATCTCCGCCTTCGCCGAAACGCCCTTCGCCGCCGCGAGCAGGCCCTTCATTTTCTGACGGGCGCCGATCTCGAGCTTTCGGTAGAAGCCCGCGTACGCGGCGGGATCGCCGAAGTCGATGCGCTCGATGACGTGGAGGAGCGTGACCTGCGCCCGGCGCGGTGCCCCGAGCTTCGCGGCCATGCGGACGGCGCGCAGGTTCTTCTTCGTGAAGTCGACGGGGACGAGGATTCGCCGAAACATCCGGGCTCCAGACTAAGTCCCCCGCCGGCGGCTCGCCTGATGCAACCGGATCAGGGCCGCGGCGTCCCCCTCACCCTGCCCTCTCCCCCGATGCCGGGGGAGAGGGTTCTCCGTAGTGGTGCGCGCCAACCCGCGAGCGCTACTCGGACGGCTGTTCGGCGTCGACGGCGCGGGGCGCGTCCAGGCATCCCTCGAAGCGGGCCTGCTGCTCCGGGGTCAGCGTCGCGACGATCTGGGCCCGCACCGCTTCCCGCTCCTGCCGCAGCACGTCGACCGCCGCCTTCACGGCGAGCGCGTCGGCTCCGATGGCGCACGCGTCGGGCGGCTGGGTCTCGAGCGCGGCCCGAAGGGTCTCGCGCGCGGCGTGCACCGCGGCAGCGTCGGCCTCGAGCGTCGGCCGGGCGGCGTCGAGGATCCCGACGATCGCGACCTTCTGCTCCTCGGTCAGGTCGAGGATCGAGAGGCACGCGCGGAAGTGGTGTCGCCCGGGACGGCGCGCGTCGGGGGCGTCCTGGGCGAGGGTCGGCAGGGCCAGTGCCAGGGTCACGAGAGCGAGGGCGGTCAAGCGGGACAAACGCATGGAGGGCTCCTTCCTGTCGACGCGGCGCACCATCGCGCCTCGTTGCGTCCGAGACGACAGACGAGCCGGCGGGAGGGGGGTTTACAGGGCTACTCGCCGAGGACCTTGAGCTTGTGCTTGGGCCGGTCGAGGCCGAAGGACCGCACGGCGTGGCGCCGAACGTGCTCCATGGCTTCCTCGACCGAGTCGGTCACCAGCAGCAGATCGAGGTCGGTGTTCGAGATCGTGCCCGCGGCCACCATCTTCGCGAGCAGGCCCATCAACGGGCGGTAGTACTCGGTCGACATGAGGACGACCGGGAAGTTCTCGATCTTGCCCGTCTGGATGAGGGTCAGCGCCTCGAAGAGCTCGTCCATCGTCCCGAGGCCCGCCCGGCATGACGACGAAGGCGTACGAGTACTTGACGAGCATGACCTTGCGCACGAAGAAGTGCTCGAAGGTCACCGAGCGGTCGATCCACGGGTTCAACTTCTGCTCCTCGGGCAGCACGATGTTGCAGCCCACCGTGTAGCCGCCGGCGTCCTTGGCCCCGCGGCTGGCGGCCTCCATCACGCCCGGCCCGCCGCCCGTCATGACGGTGAAGCCCAGGCGGGCCAGGCCCTCGCCGACCTTCCGGGAGAGCTCGTAGTAAGGATTGCCCTCCTGGAACCGGGCCGAACCGAAGACCGTGACGCAGGGCCCGGCGAAATGGAGGGCGCGGAACCCCTGAATGAACTCGCGGGCGATCGAGAGGACCGAGAGGAACTCGCGGACCCGCGATCGGGGCCCGGCGAGAAACAGCCTTTCCGGAGGCGCCGGGTTGGCCTCGACGGTGCGGGGCTCGCCTTCGGGAGTCGGATCGCCGTCGGTCACCGGACCGATCTTAGCCCGGCGAGGGAACGCGCTTCAGACGGTCCGGCCGGAGCGCGGGACCGTCCGGCGCCGTAGCGCCAGCCCGCTTAGCGTCAGGAGGAGAAGCCCGGCGGGCATGAGTCCGCCCTCGTCGGTCGGCACGAAGCGCGCGATGAACAGGGAAAGTCCGATTGCGATCAGGACGACGGCGAGCCAGGCGATGCGGCGGGTCATGGCTGCAACTTCCCCCTGACTCGTTCTCGACGAATCCGGGAGAAAGGGGCCAGCCGAAAACTGGGGTCGTTCCGGGCTAGCTGGGACGTCGTGCCGCCGAGAGGCGCGCTTCGGCGAGCTGTACGCGAGCCCGGATGGCGTCGAGCGTGTCGACGCCGGCCGTCTTGAGCTCTTCCTCGGCCTTCACCCGGTCCCGCTCCGCGGCGGCGGCGTCGATCGCCGGTCCGCTCTCGGCCGAGTCCACGAGCACGGAGACCCGGTCCGCGGCGATCTCCGCGAAACCGGAGGAGACCGCGAAGGCCTCCGACCGGCCCGCACGCCGGAACGAGAGGACGCCGGGCTTCAACAACGTGATGAGCGGCGTGTGCCCCGGCAGGATGCCGAGGTAGCCCTCGGATCCCGGAAGCTCCACCTCGTCCGCTTCGGCCTCGACGGCCTTGCGCTCCGGGGTGACGACGAGAAGCTGGAGGGCCATCGGGTCCTACGCGACCTTCGCCAGCTGCGCGGCCTTCTCGCGGGCCTCCTCGATCGTCCCGACCATGTAGAAGGCCTGCTCGGGCATGTCGTCGCACTTGCCGTCCACGATCTCGCGGAAGCCCTTGATCGTGTCGGCGATCTTGACGTACCGGCCCTCGAGGCCCGTGAACTGCTGGGCGACGAAGAAGGGCTGCGACAGGAAGCGCTGGATCTTGCGGGCGCGGGCGACCGTCAGCTTGTCGTCCTCCGAGAGCTCGTCGATGCCGAGGATCGCGATGATGTCCTGGAGGTCCTTGTACTTCTGGAGGACCGGCCTGCACGTCGCGGGCGCACTTGTAGTGCTCCTCGCCGACGACGCGCTCGGAGAGGATCGTCGAGGTCGAGGCCAGCGGATCGACCGCCGGGTAGATGCCCATCTCGGAGATCGCGCGCGAGAGAACCGTCGTCGCGTCCAGGTGCGCGAAGGCCGTCGCGGGCGCCGGGTCCGTCAGGTCGTCGGCCGGCACGTAGATCGCCTGGACCGACGTGATCGAGCCCTTCTTCGTCGACGTGATCCGCTCCTGGAGCTCGCCCATCTCGGTCGCGAGGTTGGGCTGGTAGCCGACGGCCGAGGGCATGCGGCCGAGCAGCGCCGAGACCTCGGAGCCGGCCTGCGTGAAGCGGAAGATGTTGTCGATGAAGAGCAGCACGTCCTTGCCCTCGGTGTCGCGGAAGTACTCGGCGACCGTCAGGCCGGTCAGTCCGACGCGCAGGCGCGCGCCCGGCGGCTCGGTCATCTGGCCGTAGATGAGCGCGGCCTTCGACTTCGCCGGGTCCCCGGCGTGATGACGCCCGACTCCGTCATCTCGAGGTACAGGTCGTTGCCCTCGCGCGTGCGCTCGCCCACGCCGGCGAAGACCGAGAAGCCGCCGTGGTGCATGGCGACGTTGTTGATGAGCTCCAGGATCATGACCGTCTTGCCGACGCCGGCGCCGCCGAAGAGGCCGGTCTTGCCGCCCTTGGTGTACGGCTCGAGGAGGTCGATGACCTTGATGCCCGTCTCGAACATCTCGACCGAGGTCGCCTGCTCGTCGTAGGCGGGCGGCTCGCGGTGGATCGGCCAGCGCTCCTTGGCCTTGACCGGCCCCAGCCCGTCGACCGGCTCGCCGATGACGTTCAGGATGCGGCCGAGCGTCTCGCGGCCGACGGGCACCGAGATCGGCGCGCCGAGGTCGACGGCCTTCATGCCGCGCACCATGCCGTCGGTCGGCTTCATCGAGACGCAGCGGACGCGGTTCTCGCCGAGGTGCTGGGCGACCTCGGCGATGACGTCGATCGGCTCGCCCGTCGTCCTTGCCGTCGTCCACGATGTGGACGGCGTTGTAGATCGCCGGGAGCTTCCCCGGCGGGAACTCGATGTCGAGCACCGGCCCGATGACCGGGACGACTTTTCCGACATCTCTGTTCTGCCATCGGTCTGTCTTCCTGCTGACTGACCTCGACTTACTCCAGCGCCGCCGCGCCCGAGACGATCTCGATCAGTTCCTTCGTGATGCGCGCCTGGCGGGCGCGGTTGTAGGTTCAGCGTGAGCTTGTCGATCATCTCGCCCGCGTTCTTCGAGGCCGAGTCCATGGCCGTCATCCGGGCGCCCATGCTCGGCCGCGGCCGACTCGAGCGAGCGCGCGGTAGACCGTGAACTCGAGGTAGCGCGGCAGGAGCCAGGCCAGGATCGAGCGGCGCGTCGGGCTCGTAGAGGAAGTCGACGTCGACGGTCGGACCCGCAGGCCGCCTTCGGGGCAGCCGCGTCCTCGCGCGAGAGCGGCAGGAGCTTCACCGTCCGCACGACCTGCGACGAGGATCGATCGGAACTCGTTGACGACGATGTAGACGGCGTCGACCTTCTCCGCCAGGAACTCCTCGGCGAGAAACGATGGCGATCTCGCGGCCGTCCGCGTACTTCAAGCCGCCGAAGATGCCGGCGAAGGACTTCTCGGTGAAGGGATACTTGCGCCGCTTCCAGAAGTCGACGGCCTTCTTGCCGACCGGCAGCAGCCGCACCTCGGTCCACTCCGGGTGCGCCGCGAGCAGGCTCGCCGTCGCCCGGTTGACGTTCGTGTTGAAGGCGCCGCAGAGGCCCCGGTCGCCGGCGACGACCAGGACGATGACGCGCTTCTCCGGCCGGACGGCGAGCAGCGGATGCTCGAGGTGCCCCGCCTGCGCCGTGACCGAGGCGAGAACGTCGCGAGAGGAGCTTCGCGTAGGGGCGCGCGGCGACGACCCGGTCCTGGGCGCGGCGGAGCTTGGCCGCCGCGACCATCTTCATGGCCTTGGTGATCTGCTGCGTGCTCTTGACCGAGCGCAGCCGGCGGCGGATGTCGATGAGGGAAGCCATGGTCCGTCGTCCCGTCGTCCGGCTACGCCGCCACCGCGGCGGCGTTTTCCTTGACGAAACGGTCCTTGAATTCCTTGATCGCGGCGGACAGGGCCTCCTCGGTCGCCTTCTCGAGCTTTCCGGTCGAGGCGATCGCCGAGAGGATCTCCTTCTTCGAGGACTTCAGGAACGCGTGCAGGCCCGTCTCGAACGCGCGGACGGACTCGACCTTGAGCGAGTCCATGAAGCCCTTCGTGCCGGCGTAGATCGAGGCGATCTGCAGCTCGACGTCGATCGGGTCGAACTGCGGCTGCTTGAGGAGCTCGACCATGCGCTGGCCGCGGGTGAGCTGGGCCTGCGTGGCCTTGTCGAGGTCCGAGCCGAACTGCGCGAAGGCCGCGAGCTCGCGGTACTGCGCGAGATCGAGGCGCAGCGTGCCGGCGACCTGCTTCATGGCCTTGATCTGCGCGTTGCCGCCGACGCGCGAGACCGAGATGCCGACGTTGACGGCCGGACGGACGCCCGAGTAGAAGAGGTCGGTCTCGAGGTAGATCTGGCCGTCGGTGATCGAGATGACGTTGGTCGGGATGTAGGCCGAGACGTCGCCGGCCTGCGTCTCGATGATCGGCAGCGCCGTCAGCGAGCCGCCGCCCTTCGTCGTCCGAGAGCTTGGCCGCGCGCTCGAGCAGGCGCGAGTGGAGATAGAAGACGTCGCCCGGGTACGCCTCGCGGCCCGGCGGCCGGCGAAGCAGCAGCGAGATCTCGCGGTAGGCCGCGGCGTGCTTGGAGAGGTCGTCGTAGATCGTGAGCGCGTGCTTCCTGTTGTAGAGGAAGTACTCGCCCATCGCGCAGCCGGCGTACGGCGCGAGGTACTGCAGCGGGGCGGGGTCGGAGGCCGACGGCGGCGACGACGATCGTGTGCTCCATCGCCCCGTTCTCCTCGAGCGTCTTGACGACCTGCGCGACCGTCGACTTCTTCTGGCCGATGGCGACGTAGATGCAGATGACGTCCTTGCCCTTCTGGTTGATGATCGTGTCGAGGGCGATGGCGGTCTTGCCGGTCTGGCGGTCGCCGATGATCAGCTCGCGCTGGCCGCGGCCGATCGGGATCATGGCGTCGATCGCCTTGATTCCGGTCTGCACCGGCTCCTTGACGGCCTGCCGGTCGATGACGCCCGGGGCGATGCGCTCGATCGGGTAGAACTCGGTCGCCTTGATCGGCCCCTTGTCGTCGATCGGGCGCCCCAGGGCGTCCACGACGCGGCCGACGAGCGCCGGCCCGACGGGCACCTGGATGATGCGCCGCGTGCGGCGGACCTCCTGGCCTTCCTTGACCATCTGGGCCTCGCCGAGCAGCACGACGCCGACGTGGTCCTCCTCGAGGTTCAGGGCGAGGCCGAAGATGTCGTGGCCGAAGTCCACGAGCTCGCCGGCCATGACCTTGTCGAGGCCGTAGACGCGCGCGATGCCGTCGCCGACCGACAGCACCGTGCCGACCTCGGCGACGTCGATCGCCTTCTCGTAGTCGACCAGCTGCTGCTTCAGGATTGCCGTGATTTCGTCCGCTTTGATCTCCATCTCACGCTCCCAACGTCTCGTTCACATGCGCCTGGAACCGCCGGATCGCGGCGGCCACCGAACCGTCGAACACCCGCGATCCCGCCCGCGCCACGAAGCCGCCGAGCAGCTTCGGATCCAGATCGATCTGCATCTTCACGGTCTTGCCGGTCCGCTCGGCGAGGACTCCCTGGATCGCCTGCTTCTCCTGCTCCGAGAGCTCCGCGGGGACCGTGACCCGCACCCGCAGAACGCCGAGCAGCTCGTCGTTCAGGTCGCGCAGTGCGCGGAAGACCGCGCCGGCTTCGAGCAGCCGGCGGTTGCGCAGCATGACCTGGAGGAACCGGCCCCCGTACTCGTTCATGCCGGCCTTCTTCGCGAGCTCGGCGATCGTCTGGCTCTTGGCCTCCCGCGGCACGTTGGGCGCCTGGAGGAACGCGCGCAGCTTCGGGTTCTCCTCGAAGGCGCGGGACATGGTCTCGCCCGCCTGGAGGAACGCGCCGAAATCGTAGCCGGCGGGGGCCGCCTCGACGAACGCGCGGGCGTAGGGTCTCGTGAAGCTGCTCATCGGGGGGCCTGCTTCAGACCCTCGACGCCGTCCTGCACCAGCCGGCTGCGGTCCTCGGCCGTGATCGCGTTCTTCAGCATTTCCTCGGCGCGCTGCGCGGTCAAGGCCGCCGCCGAGCGCCGCAGCTCCGCCTTGGCCTCTGCGAGCCGTCGGGCGATCTCTTCCTGCGCCTCGCGCCCGGCGCGGGCGGCCTCGTCGTCGGCGCGCGCGGCCAGTTCCGCCCGGGCGCTCTCCCCCTCGGCCACGGCCTCGCGGCGGACCTGCTCGATCTCGCGCTCGAGCCTGGCCGTGCGCTCGCGGATGTCGGCGGAGAGACGTTCGACGTCGGCCCGCTGCTTCTCGGCCTGGCGCCGGCGCTCCTCGATCTCCTCCTGGCGCTTCCGAAAGGCCGCGCTCATGGGCTTGGCGACGAAGTAGATGAGCACCGCGAGGAAGAGGACCAGGTTCAGGACCTGCCACACCGTCATAGGAATGCCGAGAAACGCGCTCGCATGCTCCCCTTCCTCGGAAGAGAGGAGGAGCCCGGCCGAGACCGCGGCGGGGGAAAGGAGCGGCAGGCTCACGCGGCGAGCTTTCGCCCGAGGATCTTTTCGGCGAGCTCGCGGGCGAGGCCCGCGGCACGCTCCGGAAGTTCTTTGGAAAGCTCCGCCGCGCGCGCCGCGATCTCCTTGGCGCCCCGATCGATCTCCTGGGACCCGAGCTCGCGCGCCTTCGCGAGCTTCTCGTCGAGGATCGCCAGCCCCTCGCCGCGCAGGCCCTCGCGCGTCTTCAGGGCCTCGCGCCGCGCGGCTGCGAGATTCTCCTCGCCGTTCGCCACGGCGCGCTCGAGGGTCTTGAGGCTCTCGGCGTACGCGCGCTGCGCCTCGGCCTCCTCGCGCTCGCGCGCCTCGAGGATTCCCGAGAGCGGCACGAAGAGGAACTTCTTGAGAATGGCGTAGCTCACCCCGAAGGCGAGGAGCACATAGAGACTCGTGACGTTGGGTAGTTCGATCATGGAGATTTCCCGGCGACGGAACCGCGGATCAATAGCACAGTCGAGAGTTGAGAGTCGAGGGTGGGACGAGAAGAAGCCGCGCCGATTTCGCGGCGGCGTCTCGCGAATCAATCGGGGCCGCGCGAGCTCTCTCTGAAGCCCTGCAATCTCAACTACTTACGGGGCCCCGGCATCTCCAGCAGCTTGGGCGCCGACTCGGCCATGTCGCAGGAGCCCTGGAAAAAGGCGCCCTCCTCGATCTGCAGAACGGGTGCGTGGAGATCCGCCGTCACGCGCGCGCGCGGGTGGATCTCGATGCGCTCGCTCGCGTGCACCGTGCCCTTGAGCGTGCCGTTGATCGAGACCCGCTCGACGCGGATCTCGGCATCGACCTCGGCGGAGTCGCCGAGGATCAGCTCGCTGCCCCTCGGGATGGTGCCCTCGAACTTCCCGTCGATGCGAAAGGTCTCCTCGAACGAAAGCTCGCCCTTGAAGTGGCTGCCCTTGTCGAGAAACCCGTTCAGCGTCGAGCCCTCGTTGCGTGGCTTCATGCGTCCCCCCAGGTTTGAAGAAAGCGGCAGAAGAGCCGCCTGACTACTGCCATTGGTTCTTCATCATGCGCTCGAACAATCCGATCAGCTCTTCCTCCGATCCGAAGTGCAGCTCGATCTTCCCGCCGCGGCGCTTCCTCGCGATGCGCACCTTCGTCTGCAGGCGGCGCGAGAGCTTCTCCTCGGCGTCGCGGGTGAAGGGATCGCGGCGCTTCTCCTTGACGACGCGGTCGCCGGCCGCCATGTGCGCCGCGCGCTTCTCGGCCTGCCGCACGGAGAGCGAGCGCCGGACGATCTCCTCGGCGAGCCGCTCCTGGTCGTCGACCGAGGCGAGCGCGAGAAGCGCCTTCGCATGGCCGGCGGAAAGCTCGGCGGAACGGATCCGGTCCTTCACTATCGAAGATAACTTCAGCAATCTCAATGAGTTAGCTACAGTCGCGCGGTCCTTGCCCACGCGCTCCGCGATCGATTCCTGCGTCAACTGGAACTCTTCGCGCAAGCGCGCATAAGCCTCGGCAGCTTCGAGCGGGTTCAGGTCCTCGCGCTGCAGGTTCTCGACGAGGGCGGCCTCGAGGAGGTCCCGGTCCGACGCCTTCTCGCGAACGGTGATGGGCACGCGCTCGAGCCCCGCGAGACGCGCCGCCCTCCAGCGCCGCTCCCCCGCGACGATCTCGAATCCCTCGCCCCGGACCACCACCACGATCGGCTGAACGATCCCGATCTCCCGGATCGACTGCGCAAGGTCCGCGAGGGCGGCCTCCGAGAAGTCGCGCCGAGGTTGAAAGCGGGAGGGCTTCAGGAGCCCGATCTCGGCCTCACGGGCAGACGTTCCACGTGGAACGTCGTCCTTGCCGGGAAGCAGCGCCGAGAGGCCCCGCCCGAGTGCCGGCTTCTTGCCCAGGGTCATCGCTCCTCCTGCCGCTTGAGAAACTCCCGTCCCAGGGACAGATAGGCCTCGGCGCCCCTCGACTTGATGTCGTAGGAGAGGACCGGTTTCCCGAACGAGGGAGCCTCCCCCAGGCGGATGTTTCTCGGAATCACGGTTTCGAAGACCTTGTCGCCGAAATGCTGGCGGATGTCGTCGACGACCTGTCGGGCGAGGTTAGTCCGCTCGTCGAACATGGTCAAGACGATGCCCTCCATCGAAAGGAGGGGATTGAACGAGTCCCGCACACGCTCCACGGTCTCGAGGAGCTCCGTCAGGCCCTCGAGGGCGAAGTACTCGGTCTGGATGGGAACCAGGACCGCGTCCGCCGCTGCAAGGGCGTTGACGGTCAGAAGCGACAGCGACGGCGGGCAGTCGATGATCAGGTACTCGTAGGAGCCGCGGACGGTCCCGAGGGCGAAGCGCAGTCTCGCCTCCCGGTCCTGCTCGCCGACGAGCTCGATCTCGGCGCCGACGAGGTCCCGTCCCGAGGGAACGATCCAGAGATTGGTGAAGCTCGTCGCCTGGACCGATCCGGCCATCTGGCCCGACACGAGCGCGCTGTAGACCGTGGAGGCCTCGCGCTTGGAGAACCCCAGGCCCGAGGTCGCGTTGGCCTGCGGATCGAGGTCGACCAGCAGGACCTTCTTGTCGAACGCCGCCAGAGCCGCCGCGAGGTTGATCGCCGTCGTGGTCTTTCCGACCCCGCCCTTCTGGTTGGCGACCGCGACGATCCGACTCATGGAGTCCGGAATTATGGCCGGGGTCGGACCCGGGGCACAGAGAAAACTGCGGAACGTTCCACGTGGAACGTTGCCGGAGCCATCTAGCGCCTTCGGAAGACCGCGATCTCGCGCCGCTGCGATCCGGGGATCGGGATCGACCCGGCCGCCTCGAAGCCCTCGGCCAGGCTCGCGGCGAGCTCCTGCCGGGCCGTGGTCCAGGCGAGGAGGGACCCGCCCGCGACGAGCAGTCCTTTTCCCAGCCAGCCGGCAATGTCGCCCAGGGCCCGCGTGGTCGCCGTCTCGAAAGTCTGCCCGCCGACTTCTTCGATCCTGCCTTCGAAGACGGCGACGTTCGCAAGGCCGAGGGTCCTGGCGACGTGCCGCAGGAAGGCGCACTTTTTCCCGCGCGGCTCGACGAGCGTCACCTGCAGGTCGGGCCGGGCGATGGCGAGGGGGAGCGCCGGAAATCCCGCCCCGGATCCAATGTCTACAACCCGTGCACCATGAACAATTAGATCGGCGCCAAGCACCGATTCCAGCAGGTGCTCGACGAGCTCGGAGACCGAGAGATTCCCGGTCAGGTTGACCTTCCGGCGCCAGGCGTCGAGCTCCGACGAGATAGGCGGCCAGGCCGTCGAGCGGAAGGTCGGAACCCAGTCGGAACCGGGGCAGAGCTTCTCGAAGGAGCGCCAGGAATCCCTCAGGGGAGAGCAGCGGCTCCTTGCCCGGCTCGGATGACATGCGCCGAGATTATCGCGACGGCGGCCGGCGTCACGCCCGGGATTCGCGACGCGTCGCCGATGGTCCGGGGCCTGCGTCGCGCGCACTTCTCGACCACCTCGCGCGAGAGGCCGGCGATGGCCTCGTAGGCGAAGCCATCCGGGATCCGTCTCGATTCGAACGGCTTCAGTCGCTCCAGGCGTTCCATCTCGCGGCGGATGTAGCCTTCGTATCGCACGCGGCTCTCGAGATGGCTGATCTGCTCCCGGGACAGACCCTCGAAGGCCTCCGGAGCCAGCGCGGCCAGGGCGGCAACTGTTAAGTCATTACGCTGCAACAGTTTAAATGCGCTGACCGGCGCCTCGAACTCGATTCCGAGCCCGTCGCGCAGAAGTGTCCGGTTCTCGGCGCTCGGGTTGAAGACGCGCTGCCGAAGCGTTGCCTCGGCCTCTCGAAGCCTCTCCTCGCCCCTCATCGCCTCGCCGAACTCCTCTTCCGCGATGAGCCCGAGCCGGCGACCGTGGGGAAGCAGGCGGGGGAGAACCGTGTCGACGCCGAGAAGCAGCCGGTACTCCGCCCGCGACGTGAAGAGGCGGTAGGGCTCCTCGACGCCCTTCTGCGTCAGGTCGTCGATCATCACCGCCGCGTACGCCTCCGAGCGCTCGAGGACGAACGGCTCCTGACCGCCAACGGAAAGCGCCGCGTTCACGCCCGCGAGAAGACCCTGCGCCGCCGCTTCCTCGTAGCCGGAGGTGCCGTTGATCTGTCCGCCGAGAAAGAGACGCGGGACCTCGAGCGTCTCGAGAGACGCCGAGAGCTGCTGCGGGAAGACGAAGTCGTACTCGACGGCGTAGCCGGGGCGGATCATCCGCGCGCGGGCGAGCGCGGGGATCGCCGCGAGGATCGCGCGCTGGACCTGCTCGGGCAGCGACGTCGAGAGCCCGTTGATGTAGATCTCTTCGGAGTCGAATCCGTCGGGCTCGAGGAAGATCGCGTGCTCGTCCTTGCCCGCGAACTTGACGACCTTGTCCTCGACCGACGGGCAGTAGCGCGGCCCCGTTCCGTGGATCTGCCCGGAGTACATCGGGCTCTCGTGCAGGTGCGCGCGGATGAGTTCGTGCACGCGCGGATTCGTCGCCGTCAGCCAGCACAGCGCCTGGCGCTGCGCAAGCGCGCGCGTGCGAAACGAGAACGGCACGGGCGGATCGTCGCCGTGCTGCGGCGTGCACGCGGCGTAGTCGACCGAGTCGCGGTGGACGCGCGGCGGCGTGCCCGTCTTGAAGCGCCCGAGCGAGAGGCCGAGCCGGGCGAGCGAGACCGAAAGCCCCGACGCGGCGGCTTCTCCGACGCGCCCGCCCGCGGTCTGGCGCCGGCCCGTGTGCATCAGGCCGTTCAGGAACGTGCCCGTCGTGACGACGACCGCGCCCGCCGTCGATGCGCCGCCCGTCCGCCGTGACGGCGCCCGAGACGCGGCCGTCCTCGCGAAGTCAGCTCCTCCGCCATGCCCTTCGAGGAGCGTCAGGTTCTCGGTCGCTTCGAGCGCCGCGCGCGCGAGCTCCGCGTAGCGCGCCCGGTCGCACTGCGCGCGCGGCCCCCAGACGGCCGGCCCGCGCGAGCGGTTCAGGATCCGGAACTGGATTCCCGCGCCGTCGGCGAGGCCGCCCATGAGGCCGCCCAGCGCGTCGATCTCGCGCACGAGCTGGCCCTTGGCGAGGCCCCCGATCGCGGGGTTGCAGGACATCCGCCCGATCGCGGCAAGCGACCCCGTCAACAGCGCCGTCGTGCGCCCCATGCGCGCCGACGCATGCGCGGCCTCGATCCCTGCGTGGCCTCCGCCGATGACGAGGACCTCGAATTTCACGGCCGGATTCTCCCCCAAAGCGGAGCTACGATCGAGCCCACGGAGGAACCCATGACCCACGCCCGCTCCGCCTCGCGCCTTGCGGCCGCGATCCTGTCCTTCGCCGCCACCGCCATCTCGGCGCAGACGGGCGCCCTCGATCCTCGAAGCGGCTACGGCATCGACGACCTGCAGGTCGTCACCATCCCGTTCTCGCGATTCCAGCCCCTCTCGAGCGGGACTTTCTCCTCGAGCTGCTGCATCGGGGTCGGCGGCGAACGCTGGCCCACCGCGGGAACCGAAGTCCTCGCGGCCGAGATCGACGCGGGCCTCGTGCCCAACGGCGCGACGATCGAGGAGGTCGGCTTCTACTTCGAGGACACTGACAACCTCGTGAATCACAATTTCCGAGGCAATCTCTGCCGCGCCTGGGTCGATCTGGACGGCACGAATTCGGACGGCGACTGTCCGGTCGCCGTGACGAGCTCGGGGGCTCCCGGCGAGACGGTCCTCACGGCGGCTCCGGGTCTGGCGATGCGCTACGCCGACGACGTCGACGGGGACACGACGACGGAGAGCGTCAGCTACGTCCTCTTCGCTCGCTTCGGGATCTCCGGACAGCAGGTGTTCGACGGCTCGATCCGCTTCCGCATGGCGAGAGTTCTCTTCCGCCGCCGCGTCTCGCCCGCCCCCGCAGTCGCGACGTTCGCCGATGTTCCGACCGGCCATCCCTTCTTCCAGTTCGTCGAGGCGCTCGCGGCCTCGGGCATCACCGCCGGCTGCGGCGCCGGCAACTACTGCCCCGACGCGTCCCTGACGCGCGGACAGATGGCGGTGTTCCTCGCGAAGGCACTCGGCCTGCACTGGCCCGCCCCCTAGGCTCTGCACCGCCGCGCGAAGCGACGGCTACTTTCCGACGCAGAAAGTGGAGAAGAGGCGGTCGAGCACGTCGTCGGAGGTCGTCTCGCCGGTCAGGTCCGCGAGGGCGTCGAGGGCCGCGTGGCAGTGGGTGACGGCGTACTCGGGCGAGTGTCCCTGCGTCAAGGCCGCGAGCGTCTCCTCGGCCCCGCGGCGAGCGCGCTCGACCAGCTCTCGCTGGCGAAGCGAGCCGAGCACCTCGGAGGTCTCCTCGGTCCGGACGTCCGACGCGATCGCTGCGGCGAGCAGCTCGCGCAGGCGCAGGCCGGCGCCCGGGTCGAGGCCGCACAGCCGCACGGCGGCCTCGGGGACCGGCCCGGCCGGGTCGCGGTCGGACTTGTTCGCGACGAGGATTCGGGGCTTCGCGCCGAGCGCCGCGAACGCGCCCGCGTCCCCGGCGTCGAAGCCCGACGAGGCATCGAAGACGTAGAGAACCGCGTCCGCGCGGTCCGCTTCCTCGCGCGCGCGGGCCACGCCGAGCTTCTCGACGACGTCCGCGCTCTCGCGCAGGCCCGCGGTGTCGACGACGGTGACCGGGATCCCCCGCACGTCGACGAGCGCTTCGAGGGCGTCGCGAGTCGTGCCGGGGATCTCGGTGACGATCGCGCGCGCCGATCCCGCGAGCGCGTTGAAGAGCGTCGACTTGCCGGCGTTGGGCCGTCCCAGAATCGCCACCCGGCAGCCGCCCGAGAGAAGCCGGCCCGTGCGGTAGGTCGCCGCCAGGCGGGCGAGCTCCCGAGCGGCGGATTCCAGCCGCGAGACGGCCGCGGGATCGACCCTCTCTCCGACGTCCTCTGCGAAATCGACGGCGGCCGAGAGCGCGGCCGCCGCGCCGAGAAGGTCCTCGCGCACGGCCTCGAGCCGCCGCGAGAGACCGCCCTCGAGACGGCGCGCCGAGAAACGGGCCGCCGCCGAGGTCTTCGCGTCGATCAGCTCCTGGACCGCCTCGGCGCGGACGAGGTCGATCTTCCCGGAGCGAAACGCGCGCTCCGTGAACTCTCCGGGCCGTGCCGGCCGCGCTCCGGCCGCGACGCACGCCGCGATCAGGCGCTCGACGGCGGCCGGGCTGCCGTGGACCGAGAGCTCCACCACGTCCTCGCCCGTGAAGGACGCCGGCGCGGCGTAGTACGTGGCGAGGGAGGAGTCGATCGTCTCCCCCGCCGCGTCGCGCAGGGCGCAGAGATACGGGCGGCGGGGCCGGGGCGCCGCGGGCAGGCGCGGCGCCAGGCCGCGCAGGACGCGAAGGGCGTCCTGTCCGGAGAGCCGCACCAGGGCGACCGCCGAGCGTCCCGCCGGCGTGGCGAGCGCGACGATCGTGTCGAGATGGGCGTCGGAAGGGCGCATCGCGGGAGGCGCCCTCCTATCCCCTCTTGAGCCTGACCTCCACGCGTTTCAGGAACCCGTCGCCTTCGCTCTGCGTCTCGACTTCCCCGTCTTCCGAGAGAGCCAGATGCACGAGACGGCGCTCCCACGGAGACAGGGGCGGCAGCAGCTGCGGCCGGCGCGAGCGGCGAACCTCTTCGGCCGACTGCCGGGCGAGCTCCTCGAGCGCCTCCTTGCGGTGCGCGCGGAACCCGTCCGCATCGAGCCTCGGGTGCACCGGGCGGCCCAGCCGCTTGGCGGCGATGCGGCCCACGAGAACCTCGAGACCCGTCAGGCCCTCGCCCTTGTTGGCGAGGAGGGGCTCCACGTCGTCGCCGATCAACTCGAAGAGCAGCTCGTCGCCCGAGGACTCGCGGCGCCGGATCTCGACGAGCAGCCCCGCGGCCGAAAGCAGCTCCGTCAGCGTCGACTCGACGAGGGCGATCGACTCCGGGTCCGTCGCGCCGGGCGCGTTCTTGTCCCAGGGCTCGCTCGGGGCCGGCCTGGCGGCGGTCTCGAAGACCCTGGCCGCCTCGCGGGCCGGTTCGGGCTCGGGCTCCTCGAGCGGCGCCTCGTGGCGCCCGCCTCCAGCCTCCTGCCCCTCCACCTCGATCTCCACGACCCGGCCGCCCCAGAACGACTTCTCGTCCCGGATGACGACGTACGCGAGCCCGGCGGCGGGCTTTCCGAGGGCGCGCGCCGCCCCTTCGATGGCTTCCTCGAGCGTCTTGGCTTCGTACCTCATGGGTGCTTATCGACCTACGCCTTGGCCGGCTTCAGGGTCTTCCCCTTGGCCGGCGGAGCGGGGTCGTCCTCCTTCACGATCCGGTTCATCAACAGCTGCTGCACGATCGTCAGCAGGTTGGAAAAGAGCCAGTAGAGCACCAGCCCCGAGGGCATGTCCTTGAGGAAGAATCCCCAGAGGACCGGCATGAACATGAAGATCTTCTTCTGCGCCGGGTCGAGCGTCGAAGGCGTCATCGCCTGCTGCGCGTACATCGACGCGATCATGAGGATGACGAGCACGTAGCTTCCGTCGATCGCCGAGAGGTCCTTGATCCAGAAGAGAAACGGGGCGTGGCGCAGCTCGATCGTCTTCGACAGCACGTTGTAGAAGGCGACGAGGACCGGCAGCTGCAGGAGGACCGGCAGGCAGCCGCTCATCGGGTTGTAGCCCTCGGTCTGGTACAGCGCCATCAGCTCCGCGTTCATCTTCTGGCGCTGCGCCGCGTCGGTCTTGGCCTTCTTGTACTTGTCGCGGATGGCGTTCATCTTCGGCGACAGCTTCTGCATCTTCTTCATCGACGTGTAGCTCTTGGCCGTCAGCGGGAAGAGGAGCAGCCGGATGATGAACGTCACGACGAGGATCGCGACGCCCCAGTTGGGCACGACCGCGTACGACTTCTTCATCATCCACAGCAGCGGCCGGGCGAGGATCCCGTACCAGCCGAAGTCGACGGTGCGCTCGAGGCCGAGGCCGTAGCTCTCGAGGATCGAGACGTCCTTCGGGCCGAAGTAGGCCGAGGCGCCGAGGGTGCCCTGGCCCGAGACGCCGGTCGCGATCTCCAGGACGGGCTTTCCGTCCGCGTGCGGCACGGCGTAGGTGAAGACACGCGCCGTCGCGGCCGTCCCCGGCATCAGGGCCTCGAGGAAGTAGCTGTCCTCGATGCCCGCAAAGGACTTGCCCGGAAGCGTCCAGCTCTCCCCCGCCTTGGCCTTGTCGGCACGGACGAGCTTCAGGCCATCGGCCGAGGCCACGACGGCCGAGGCCGGCATGACGTATCGCGACTTCTTCTCGTCGTCCGTCGGGTTGCGCAGCCCCGGTCCCAGCAGCAGGTCGTAGGGCGGCCCGGAGACGGTGACCTTGACCTCGAAGAGGTAGCCGGCGCCGACGCGGATCTCCTTCTCGACGGCGATCGTCGCGTCCGCGTAACGCAGGCGCAGGACCCGGTCGGAGTCCTTCTCGAGGACGAAGAGCGCGTTCGACACCGTCTTCGTCGCCACGGCGTCCCGTCCGAAGTCGAGGGAGAAGGTCTTCGGAAGCTCCGGCGGCAGGGTCCGGACGAGGTCGAGCGGCTGGTTCTTTTCGTCCTGGTATTTCGTCAGGACGAAGGACGTCAGCACGCCGCCGCGATTGGAGAATGTCGCCGTGAAGAGCTCGTTGCCGATCTTCTCCGAAGTCTCGGCGACGGCGCTCGCCGGCGGCGGAAGCGCCGCGGGGGCGGCGATTGCGGCCGCCGGTGAGTCGGTCGAGGCGGCTCCGGGCGTCGCCGGGGCGGAAGCCGCCGGCGTCGGGGAGATCGGAACCGACGGCTTCGGCGGCTTGGGGACCATCCACTCCCACGCGAGCAGGACGGCAAGCGAGAGCCCGGCGGCGAGAAGAAGTCGCTTTTCCATGGGCCTTACGGCACCGGGTCCAGGCCGCCCGGATGAAACGGATGGCAGCGCAGGAGCCGGCGCAGCGCGAGGCCCCCGCCTCGAAGGAAGCCGTACCGCTCGATGGCCTCCCGCGCGTAGACCGAGCACGTGGGCTCGAAGCGGCAGGCCCGGGGCAGGACGGGCGACAGGAAACGCTTGTAGAAGCCGAGCAGGGCGACCGCGGCGCGCGCCGGCCAGGTCACCGGCGCGGCGGCCGCGAGAGGGCGCGCGTCACCGCGGTTCGATAGTCCTCGGCGAGCTCCGCGAACTCCGCGCCCGCCGCCGAGGGCCGGACGTTGACCACCAGCCGTCCCGAGCCCGGACCGAAGATCCCCCGCGTGCGGCGAAAGATCTCGCGCAGGCGGCGCCGGACGCGGTTGCGCACGACGGCGGTCCCCACCCGGCGAGGAACCGAGATCCCGAGGAGCGGCCGGCCGGCCGCGGAGTCGGCGAGGAGGAAGACCTGAACATGTCGCCCGGAAACGCGCACCCCGGAGGCGTAGCACTCTTCGAATTCCCTGCGTTTGCGGAGGCGGTCGTTCTTCGAGAAGGTCTCGGAGACGACCGGGCCCGAGTTCACACCGAGAGTTTCTTGCGCCCCTTGCGCCGGCGAGCCGAGAGGACGGCGCGGCCGGCCCGCGTCCGCATGCGGACCAGGAAACCGTGCGTGCGCTTGCGGCGCCGATTGTTGGGCTGGAAGGTGCGCTTCATAAAGAGGGCGAATGCTAGGTGCAGGGGGGAATGAAGTCAAGCAAAGTCTGGCGCTGCGAACCCGGGACCCATATATACTCCGCCCCCCGGTTCGCCACGGGGCTTCCACAGCTGTGGAAAACCTGTGGAAAAAGGGTTTCGCACGATGACCGAGATTTGGAGCTCCATTCTCAAGCAGATCGAGGGAAAGCTCGATCCCAAGGAGCTCAAGACCTGGTTCGGTCCGACCCGGCAGCTCGATCTGGACGACTCGGGACAGTCGCCGGTCCTCACCATCGCGGTTCCGTCGCGGGTCTTCGCGGACTGGATCGAGTCGCGCCACGGCAATCTTCTGGCGCGCGAGGCGGAGGCTGCCGGATTCACGGGGCTCGAGATTCGCTTCGAGGCTTCGGCCGACGAGGCCCCGCCGCCCGCGCCCAACTCCGCGGCGCCGCTGCCCGTGCGCGGGCAGTCCGGCAACCCGCGCTTCACCTTCGACACGTTCGTCGTCGGCTCGTCGAACCAGTTCGCGCACGCGGCCGCGCGCGCCGTCGCCGAGTCGCCCTCGCGCTCGTACAACCCGCTGTTTCTCTATGGCGGCGTCGGCCTGGGCAAGACCCACCTGATGCACGCGATCGCGCAGGAGGTCCTGCTCCGCAATCCCGGCGCGCGCGTCCTGTATCTCTCAGCCGAGCGGTTCCTGAACGATCTGATCAACGCCCTGCGCTTCGAGCGAATGCACGAGTTCAAGCGGCGCTATCGCGAGCTCGACGTGCTGCTGATGGACGACGTCCAGTTCATCGCGGGCAAGGACTCGACGCAGGAAGAGTTCTTCCACACGTTCAACGCCCTGCACGACGCGCAGAAACAGATCGTTGTGACTTCGGACGCGCTGCCCAAGGAGATCCCGACGCTCGAGGAGCGTCTGCGGTCGCGTTTCGAGTGGGGACTGATCGCGGACATCCAGCCCCCGGATCTGGAGATGAAGGTCGCCATCATCCGCAAGAAGGCGGCGGCCGAGAAGGCCGAGGTCCCCAACGACGTGGCCATGTTCATCGCCGGGACGGTCAAATCCAACGTCCGGGAGCTCGAGGGGCGCTTGAACCGGGTCATCGCCTTCTCCTCGCTGACCGGAAAACCCATGTCCGTGGAGCTTGCCCGGGAGACACTGCGGGACATCGTCGGGGATGAGGAGCACAAGGCCGTCCCCTCCGAGATCCTCAAGACCGTGGCCTCCCACTACGGCCTGCGGGTCTCCGACATGAAGGCCAAGTCGAACGCCAAACCGGTGGCTTTTCCCCGCCAGGTGGCCATGTACCTCTGCCGGAAGCTGACGGAGCTCTCGTACCCGGAGATCGGGCGGCTCTTCAACGACAAGCACCACTCGACCGTCATGCACTCGGTCGAAAAGATCGAAAGGATGATCGAGGACGACGCGGATTTCCGCAGGGTCGTCGACGGCTTCCTGCAGCCGTACCGCTAGGCGAACCGGGCGAGCCGCGATTTTTCCGCCGCAGCGATTTCCGCACCCCGAGCGCGCTGTCCGCGAATGCGCCTCCATGTGGAAGACTCGTCCGCGGCTCCACAGGAGCGACATCGATTTCGACCCCATTTTTATTGGGTTTTTTCGATGTCCCGAATTCTTCCTCGCCCCTACGATTACGGCTAAATGTGATAGACTTTTTTCTCTTTCCGGAGGTGGGAAATCCCCATGGAATTAACGCTGAAAAGGGGCGACTTCTTGAATGAGCTCACGCTCATGCAAGGGGTCGTGGAGAGGAAGAACACGATTCCGATCCTCTCCAACATCCTTCTCCGGGCGGCCGACGGACGTCTCTCGTTCACGTCGACGGACCTCGACCTGACGCTCCTCTCGGAGGCGTCGGCTCAGGTCAAGCGGCCGGGCAGCGTCACAGTGCCGGCCCGGAAACTCTTCGACCTGATCCGTAATTTGCCCGAGGCCGATGTCGCCCTGAAGCTTCTCGACAACCACTACCTCGGCGTGACCTGCCAGCGCTCGACGTTTCGCCTGGTGGCGCAGCCGGCCGAAGACTTCCCGACGGTCCCGAAGGTCGAAGCGAAGAAGGGCGTTTCGTTCCCCCTGGACTTATGGAAACGTCTGACCCGTAAGGTTTTATACGCAGTTTCGGCCGAGGAGACCCGCTTCCAGCTCATGGGCGCGCTCCTCAAGGACAAGGGCAAGGAATTTGAGCTCGTGGCGACCGATGGGCACCGGCTCGCCCTCATCGACTTCGCGAAGGACGACCCCAAGGCCACCATCCCCAACGTCCTGATCCCGAAGAAGGCCCTGGCCGAGATCCTCAAGATGGACGGCGGCGCCGACGCCAGAATCGAGATCCGCCACTCCGAGAACCATCTGCTCTTCACCGTCGGAACGCGCCAGCTCGTCGCGCGGCTTCTCGACGTCAACTTCCCCGACTACGAGAAGATCCTGTCCAAGTCCAACGACCGGGGAGCCAAGGTTCCGGCTTCGGCCACCCGCGATGCCATCCGTCGCGTCGCGCTCTTTTCCTCGGAGCGCTCGCGCGGCGTCAAGCTCTCGTTCGAGAAGAACCTCCTGACGGTGGCTTCGGCCAGCCAGGAGCTCGGCGAGGGCAGTGAAACGCTCGACGTCGACTTCGACGGCGAGCCGCTCTCGATCGGCCTGAACGCGCAATACCTTCTCGACTTCTTCGAGGAGGCCGAAACGGAAACGGTCCGGCTGGACCTGAAAGACGAGAACACGCAGTGTCTCTGCCAGCCGGAGGGAGGCATCGAGGGCGCCTCCCGATATCTCTACGTCGTGATGCCGATGCGTCTCTGAACTCTTGAGGTGGGACAAGACCGCTTGCAGCTTTCCGAACTCTCGAACCTGGGCTTCCGCAATCTCTCCCCCGACCCCGTCTTCTTTGGCGGGGGTGTCACTCTGATCACGGGAGAGAACGCGCAGGGCAAGACCAACCTCCTCGAGGCCGCGGCCCTCGTGTGCGGGCAGCGCTCCTTTCGCGGTGCAACCTCGGCGGCCATGGCGCGCGACGGAATGCGATTCACCGTCACCGGCGTCGTCGAGGGCGGAGCGCGCCCGGAGCGGATCTCGGTGACCTGGTCGAGCGAGGCGGGCCGCGACTTTCTCCGCGGGGAAAAGCCCGCGGGCTTCCGCGAGATCTCGGCCCTGGCGCCCGCGGTCTTTCTCGCGCCGGAGCACCGCGAGCTGCTGACGGGAACGCCCTCGGTCCGCCGGCGGTTCCTCGACCGCCTCGTTCTGGGACTGAAGCCCGCGGCGGGCGACGATCTCGCGCGCTACGCCGCGGCGCTCAAGGAACGCAACGCGCTGCTTTCGCGGGGCCGCCACGGCCGGGGCCCGGCTGCCGCGGCGGGCGAGCTCGAGGCCTGGACGGAGGAGCTCTCCGTGGCCGGGGCCGCCGTGCGCCGCCACCGCCGCGCGGCGCTCGCGCTGTGGGCCGAAGAGTTCGGGGCGCTCGCGGCAGCCGCCGGGAGCGCCTACGCCGAGGTCCGCGCCGACTACTCGGTCTCCCCCTCGGCCGACTCCGCGGAGGCGCTGCGCACGGCGTGCGAGCGGCTTCTGCCGCTCGAGCGGCGGCGGGGCCACTCGCTCGCCGGGCCGCACCGCGACGATCTCGTCTGGACGCGCGGCGGAAAGCCTCTCGCGCTCGAGGCGTCGACCGGCGAGGTCGCGCGCACGGTGGCCCTCGTCAAGCTCGCCGAGTGGAGCGCCGTGGCGAAGGCCGCCGGGCAGCCGCCACTCTTCGCCGCGGACGATTTCGACGCCGGCCTCTCGGAAGGCTGGGTCGAGGAGTTTTTCGATGCGCTTCCCGCGAATGCGGCCGTCCTGCTGACGACCGCGGCGCCGACGGCGCGGTGGGCGCGCCGCGCGGCGGCCGTGCTGGAGATGCGACAGGGCAGCGTCGGAGCGCCGCGGGCGCTCTACGCCGTCCAGGCTTGAACGGAGACCCATGAGCACCGCCTACACCACCGACTCGATCAAGCTGCTGAAGGGGCTCGAGGCCGTCCGCAAGCGCCCCGGCATGTACATCGGGGACACCGACGACCTGTCGGGCCTCCATCACATGGTCTTCGAGCTCGTCGACAACTCGATCGACGAGGCCCAGGCCGGCTACTGCCGACCACGTGTCGACGTCACGATCCACGCCGACAACTCGGTCACCGTCGAGGACAACGGCCGCGGCATCCCGGTCGGCCTGCACAAGGAGCACAAGCGCGAGACGCTCGAGATCATCATGACCGACCTCCACTCCGGCGGAAAGTTCGACAACAACTCCTACAAGGTCTCGGGCGGCCTCCACGGCGTCGGCGTGTCGGTCGTCAACGCGCTCTCGCAAGCGCCTCGAGGTCGAGGTCCGCCGCGACGGCAAGGTCTGGCACCAGGTCTACGAGCAGGGCGAGCCCGGTCGGCGCCGATCAAGATCGATCGGCGACATCCAAGAAGACCGGCACGAAGGTCACGCTTCTGGGCCGACCCGAAGATCTTCTCGGTCCCCGAGTTCCACTTCGACAGCCTCTCGCAGCGGCTGCGGGAGCTCTCGTTCCTGAACCCGGGCGTCACGATCTCGATCCTCGACGAGCGGACGGAGAAGAAGCACGACTTCGCCTACGAGGGCGGGATCAAGTCCTTCGTCGAGCACCTGAACAAGACGAAGCAGCCGATCCACGACAAGGTCATCTTCTTCCAGGACATCAAGAGCGGCACCGGCGACCCGAAGCGGGACGCCGACAAGGAGCGCGTCGAGGTCGCCCTGCAGTGGAACGAGGGCTACGCCGAGACGCTCTTTACGCTTCACGAACACGATCAACAACCGCGACGGCGGCACGCACCTCGAGGGCTTCAAGACCGCGCTGACGCGCGCGATCCAGAAGTACGCCGAGGCGAACGGGCTGACCAAGAGCGCTCAAGGAGACGACGCTCTCCGGCGACGACTGCCGCGAGGGCCTGACGGCCGTCATCTCGGTCAAGGTCCAGGACCCGAAGTTCTCCTCGCAGACCAAGGACAAGCTCGTCTCCTCCGAGGTCAAGACCTGGGTCCAGCAGGTCGTCTACGAGAGGCTCGGCTCCTACCTCGAGGAGAACCCGCGGGTCGGCAAGCGGATCGTCGAGAAGATCGTCGAGTCGGCCCGCGCCCGCGAGGCCGCCCGCAAGGCCCGCGAGCTCGTGCGCCGCAAGGGCGCGCTCGATTCCGGGGCGCTGCCGGGCAAGCTCGCCGACTGCCAGGAGAAGGACCCCGCCTTCTCCGAGATCTTCATCGTCGAGGGCGACTCGGCCGGCGGCTCGGCCAAGCATGGGCCGCGACCGGCGCTCCAGGCGATCCTGCCGCTGCGGGGCAAGATCCTGAACGTCGAGAAGGCGCGGCTCGACAAGATGCTCGCCTCCGCCGAGATCCGGACGCTGATCACCGCGCTCGGCGCCGGGATCGCGACCAGGACTTCGACGCCGACGAAGGTCCGGTACCACAAGATCGTCATCATGACCGACGCCGACGTCGACGGCAGCGCACATCCGGACGCTGCTCCTGACGTTCTTCTTCCGCCAGATGGCGGCGCTCATCGACAAGGGCTACCTCTACATCGCGCAGCCGCCGCTCTACAAGGTCGCCGAGGGCAAGAAGGAGACGTACCTGAAGGACGAGAAGGAGATGTCGAAGTTCCTCCTCGGCCGCCTCGGCGAGGACCGCACGCTGTCCTCCGAGATGTCGGGCAGGCAGCGTCGTCCGGCGCCAAGCTCGCGGCGCCTGCTCGAGAAGATGGAGGAGTACCGGACGCACGTCGGCAAGCTCGGGCACGCGGGCATCCCCGAGGCGCCTCGTGCGGGCCCTCGCTCGACCGCGGCATGGCCTCCAAGGCCGAGTTCGCCGAGAAGAAGAACCTCGAGGCCCTCGCCAAGGCGGTGCGAGCCTTCGGCGTCGAGAAGGCCGAGGTCGTCGCCGACGAGGAGCACTCGGGCTGGGCGCTCGAGATGACGCGCAAGGTCAACGGCGTTCCGCCGCTCGGCCCGCATCGACGCCGAGTTCGTCTCCTCCTTCGAGTTCCGCCGGATCAAGGAGACCGCGCAAGGCGATCGGCGGGTTCCTCGACGGCCCGTACGTCGTCACGCGCGGCGACGAGACCGAGCAAGCACGAGACGCTCTCCGGCGTCGTCGACGCCGTCTACGAGTCGGCCAAGAAGGGCCTCGCCATCAAGCGGTACAAGGGCCTGGGCGAGATGAACCCCGAGCAGCTCTGGGACACGACGATGAATCCCGAGACGCGGCGCCTGCTGCAGGTCGCCGTCGAGGACGCCGTCGAGGCCGACGAGATCTTCTCGATCCTCATGGGCGACGCCGTCGAGCCGCGGCGCGAATTCATCGAGCAGAACGCACTGAACGTCGAGGAACCTGGACATTTGAGCCGATGACGACTCGAACCTGCTGACCCCCGACGAGAAGAATCCCCGTCACGATCGAGGACGAGGTGCCGCCGCTCGTACCTCGACTACGCGATGTCCGTCATCATCGGGCGCGCGCTGCCCGACGTGCGCGACGGCCTGAAGCCCGTGCACCGCCGCGTGCCTCTACGGCATGTGGGAGCAGGGCAACCTCCACAACAAGCCGTACAAGAAGTCCGCCCGCATCGTCGGCGACGTCATGGGCAAGTACCACCCGCACGGCGACAGCGCGATCTACGACACGGTCGTGCGCATGGCGCAGGACTTCTCGCTGCGCTACCCGCTGGTCGACGGCCAGGGCAACTTCGGCTCGGTCGACGGCGACAACGCCGCGGCCATGCGCTACACCGAGGTCCGGCTGACGAAGCTCGCCGGCGGAGCTGCTCGGCGACGACATCGACAAGGAGACGGTCGACTGGATGCCCAACTACGACGGCTCGCTCGACGAGCCGATGGTGCTGCCGGCGCAAGTTCCCGAACCTCCTCGTCAACGGCTCGACCGGCATCGCGGTCGGCATGGCGACCAACATCCCGCCGCACAACCTCGCCGAGGTCATCGACGCGACGATCGAGCTGATCAGGCACCCGGACGCCACGCTCGGCGCAGCTCATGCGGAAGCTCCCGGGCCCGGACTTCCCGACCGGCGGCTTCATCCACGGCGCCGAGGGCATCCGGGACGCCTACAAGACCGGCCGCGGCATCGTCCAGGTGCGGGCGCGCGCCGATGATCGAGAAGGCGGCGCGCGGCGACAAGGAATCGATCGTCGTCACCGAGATCCCCTACCAGGTCAACAAGGCGAAGCTGATCGAGCGGATCGCCGAGCTCGTCAACGAGAAGAAGATCGAGGGCATCGCGGACCTGCGCGACGAGTCCGACCGCGAGGGCATGCGCGATCGTCGTCGAGCTCAAGCGCGGCGAGAACGCCCAGGTCGTCCTCAACAAGCTCTACGCGCATGACGCCGATGCAGTCGTCGTTCGGGATCATCTTCCTGGCGATCGTCGACGAACCAGCCGCGCGTCCTGCCGCTCAACGACCTGCTCCGCCACTTCGTCGACCACCGCAAGACGGTCGTCATCCGGCGCACCCAGTTCGACCTGAAGAAGGCCGAGGAGCGCGCCCACCTCCTGCGCGGCCTCGCCCTCGCGCTGGCGAACCTCGACCTCGTCATCAAGATCATCCGAGCGCTCCAAGGACCCGCAGGAAGCCAAGGCCCGCCTGTCGGCCGAGGTCTCGATGACGCGCTCGGGCCTCGAGAAGTTCATCGGGAGCTCGCTCGGCGACGAGGGCGGGAAGGGGACCCAGGTCCTGCAGCTCGACGAGATCCAGGCGCAGGCGATCCTCGACATGCGCCTCCAGCGCCTGACGGGCCTCGAGCGGGAAAAGATCGTCGCCGAGTTCAGGAGATCCTCGCGCTCATCGCGCGGCTCAAGGAGATCCTGGGCTCCGAGAAGCTCGTCCTGCGAGATCATCGTCGACGAGCTCCAGCTCATCCGGAAGCAGTTCGGCGACGAGCGGCGCACGGAGATCGTGGCCGAGGCCTCCGACATCGACATCGAGGACCTGATCGTCGAGGAGGACATGGTCATCACCGTGTCCCGCGGCGGCTACATCAAGCGCTCTCCCCTGTCGCTCTACCGCGCGCAGCGCCGCGGCGGAAAGGGACGGATCGGCGCGACGACGAAGGAAGAGGACGTCGTCGAGCACCTCTTCGTCGCCTCGACCCACGCCTACATCCTCGCGTTCACGTCGACGCGGCCGCATGCACTGGATCAAGGTCTACGACATCCCGCAGCTCGGCCCGGCGACGCGCGGAAAGGCGATCGTCAACCTCCTCAACCTCGGACCCGAACGAGCGGATGGTCGCGATGGCCGCGACCAAGGACTTCCCGGAGGACCGCTATCCTCGTCTTCGCGACCAAGAACGGCCTCGTCAAGAAGACCTCGCTCTCGGCGTACTCGCAACGTGCGCTCGCGGCGGGATCATCGCGATCAACATCGAGAAGGGCGACGAGCTGCTCTCGGTGCGCATCACCGACGGCGCGCGACCAGATCTTCATCGGCACGCGCCAGGGCATGGGCATCCGGTTCCCCGAGACGGACGTGCGCGCGATGGGCCGCGACACGACGGGCGTCATCGGCGTCTCGCTCAAGAAGAAGGACGACGTCGTCGTCGAGATGGACGTCGTCGAGCGAGTCCGCGCACGCTGCTGTCGGTCACCGAGAAGGGCTACGGCAAGCGCTCGGACGTGACCGAGTACCGCCTGCAGGGCCGCGGCGGCTCGGGCGTCATCAACGTCAAGGTGACCGAGAAGAACGGCCCGGTCGTGGGGATCAAGTCGGTGACCGACGCCGACCAGCTGCTCCTGATCACCGAGCGCGGCCAGCTGATCCGCATCAAGGTCAAGGACATCCGCGAGACCGGCCGCGCCGCCCAGGGCGTCCGGCTCATCGACCTCGACGAGGGCGACCGCCTGGTCGGCGATCGCCAAGCTCGCCGAGAGCGACGACGCCGAGGACGAGGCCCAGGCCGCCCTGCCGGTCGAGAAGCCCGCCGAAACGGCTCCCGGAAAGGCCGGCGAGGCCCGCGGGCCGAGCAGGGGCAAGAAGGCCGGGACGGAGTTCCTCGACGACGAAGACGACGACGAGGACGACGAGGACTAGCCTCTCGCGCGACAGGCGGCCGGGACTCCCCCCGGCCCGCCAGCCTCCTGATCCCGGCTCCTATAGAATCCCGCCCCCATGCGTTTCTTTCTCGACAGCGGCAGCGCCGACGAGGCCCGCCGCATCAAGGATCTTGGCCTTCTCGACGGCGTTTGGCTCTCGGCCGCCGCGGCGCAGGCGGCTGGCTCCGAGTACCGCAAGGCCGTTCGCGACCTGGCGTCGATCACCGACGGCCCGGTGCTCGTCGAGCTCTCCGCGGACGACCCCAAGGGGATGTACAAGGAGGCCCGCGAGCTCGCCAAGCTCGGCAAGGACGTCGTCGTCCGCGTGCCCCTGAAGCCCGAGGGCCTGCGGGTGGCGCGCCTCCTCGCCCAGGACCAGATCGCCGTGTGCGCTGCGGGCTGCTATTCGGCGCCCCAGGCCCTGATCGCCGCCAAGGCCAACGTCAGCTACGTCGCGCCCGCCGTCGCGTCTCTGGACGACACCGGCACGATCGGCATGGACCTCGTCGAGCAGGTGATCCGCATGTACGACAACTACGGCTACCAGACGCAGATCGTCGTTTCCGAGGCGACCAACCCGATTCACGTCCTGGACGCCGCCCTGATGGGCGCCGACGTGGCGGCGCTGCCCGGGTCGGTCATCGAGCAGCTCCTGCGGCACCCCCTGTCCGACGGCCTGCGCGCCGGGAGACCGTCGTGAAGGTCTCCGCCGACAGGATCCTGTACCTGGCGCGCGTGGTCCTGAAGGGCCTCAAGGACAACCGCAACCTCGAGCAGAAATCCGACGACGAGACGGTGCGCCGCGCGGTCGTCCGGGAGCTGACCGATTCGTTCGGGGAGCTCGATTCGATCGAGGAGAAGGTGCGGGCCGCGCTCGCCAAGAGGAAGAATTTGTCCGAGAGCGACCGGGAATTCCAGTTCTCGAGAGCGCTCGAGGACGAGCTGCGGAAGCACGGCGCCTGATAAATCTACCGTAGTTTCTATCTAAACTGCTAGTAACAAAGCGTTTGTCTTAGAGTAACTGTAGATTGTTCCGGTCTAGCCAAGACGCTCGGCTAGCCATACAATTGGCTCGATGGCAGGCCAATTGGATCTGAGCCAGATCTCCGTGGACCGGAGCGGCAACCGTTTCGCTCGCCGAGCAGGTCTACGACGCAATCGAGAGTCGGATTGCCGGGGGCCTGCTTTCCGAGAACAGCCGGCTGCCGACGACACGGGAGCTCGCGGCGGCCCTCGGAGTCAACCGCGGGACGATCCAGACGGCCTATCGGCGGCTCCAGGAGCGAGGCCTGGTGGCGGGCCGCGTCGGCAGCGGGACGGTCGTCGTGCCGGCGGCCTCCCCTGCCGACTCCCCGTTTCCGCCTCGGCCGACCTGCTTTCCGCGGCGCGCGTCGCGAGCTGCCCGAGGAGTCCCCCGTTGCGGTCGCCGAGCCGGTCGTCGCCGACTTTTCGCGCCTCGCGCCGGACGAGCGGTTCTTTCCGCTCGAGGAGTTCATCGCGAACCTCGCGGCCTACGAGGAGCCGCCGCAAGGAGCTCTGGGAGTACGCTCCGCCCGTCGGGCCTCGAGCGAGCTGCGAGGCGAAATCTCGCGGCGCCTCGCGGAGATCGGCCTGACTCCGCTGCGCCGAGGAGATCCTCGTGACGTCAGCGGCGCGCAGCAGGGGCTCGACCTGTTCTTCCGGACGTTCGTCGATCCGGGTGACGCCGTCGCGATGGAGTCGCCGACCTACTCGGGAGCGCTCCCGCTCGCGCGGTCTTTCCGGCGTCGAGATCGTTCGCGCTTCCCGATGGATCGCGGCGGGCCGGGATTTCGCGCCGCTGCTCGGCCGCCGCGTGAAGCTCTCGTCTACCTGATGCCGGAGCGGCAGAACCCGACCGGCATCACGACGGACGCCGAGCCGCCGCGCGAGTCCTCGCCGCCGCGCTCGTCGCCGGGGCGCTCGTCGTCGAGGACGGCTACGAGGAGCCCGAGTCCGGCGAGCCGCCGCTCTGCGGCGCGCGAGCCCGCGGACCGTCGTCGGCTCGGTACGCTCTCGAAGGATCTCGTTCCCGGCATTCCGGATCGGCTGGATCGCCGCGGACCGCGCGATCGTCGAGAGGCTCGCCCGCGATCAAGAAGACGACGGACTTCCAGACGCCGCGTGCCGCTCCAGGCGGCCGTCGGCCGCCTTCCTGCGAGCGGGCGGACGACCGGCAAGGTCCGTCAGGCGCGCGCGGAGGAGGTCTCCCAGCGCGGCGGCCGTCGCGAAGCAGGCGCTGCGCGAGCACCTCCCGCAGGTCTCGTGGTGGGGAGGCGCGGGCGCGAACCCGCTCTTCTGGCTCCAGCTGCCGGACGGGGTCTCCGGGCGGCGGGTCGCCGAAGCGGCGGGAGCGCGGGGCGTCGGCGTCGCGCCGGGGCAGGACTTCGATCCGCGGGGAGAGGACCGGCCCAACCTGCGGCTCTCCGTCTCGCGAGTCGAGCGGCGGCGAGGTCGAACGGGGAATCGCCGGCTCTCGGAGAAGCGATGAGGGAAGTGCAGCGCGATCGGGCGCGGCTCTCGGCGACGCCGGTCGTTGTAGACGCGAGACGCGAGAAGGAAGACGAGGGAGGTGTCGCCATGACCATGAACGAATCGTTCCGGTTGAAGGTCGGGCTCGCCGAGATGCTGAAGGGCGGCGTCATCATGGACGTCGTCAACGCCGAGCAGGCGAAGATCGCGGAGGACGCGGGCGCCGCGGCCGTGATGGCGCTCGAGCGCGTGCCGGCCGACATCCGGCGAGACGGGGGAGTGGCGCGCATGTCGCCGGTCTCGAAGATCCGCGAGATCCAGCAGGCGGTCTCGATCCCGGTGATGGCCAAGTGCCGCATCGGCCACCTCGCCGAGGCGCGAGTCCTCGAGGCGCTCAAGGTCGACTTCATCGACGAGTCGGAAGTCCTGACGCCGGCCGACGAGGAGAACCACGTCTACAAGCACGACTTCACGGTCCCGTTCGTCTGCGGCTGCCGGAACCTCGGCGAGGCGCTGCGCCGGATCGGCGAGGGCGCCGCGATGATCCGGACGAAGGGAGAGGCCGGGACGGGCGACATCGTGCACGCCGTCAAGCACCTGCGGGAGGTCCACCGCGAGATCAAGGCCGCTCACGCTGCTTGACGAAGGACGAGCTGATGGCGGCGGCCAAGCGCCTGCAGGCGCCCTTCGAGCTCGTCGTCGAGGTCGCCGAGAACGGGAAAGCTCCCCGTGCCGAACTTCGCCGCCGGCGGCATCGCGACGCCCGCCGACGCGGCGCTCTGCATGAAGCTCGGCGCCGAGGCGGTCTTCGTCGGCTCGGGCATCTTCAAGTCGGACGACCCGCAGCTGCGGGCCCGGGCGATCGTCCAGGCGACGACGCACTGGAGGGACGCGCAGGCGCTGCTCGCCGCCGAGGAGTCGCTCGGCTCGGGCATGAAGGGGATCGAGGCGGCGAGCCTGCCGCAGGAAGCCCAGCTCCAGACGCGCGGATGGTGATCGAGAACGGGGAGTCGCCGTCCTCGCGCTCCAGGGCGACTTCGAGGCGCATCGGAAGGCCCTCGCCGAGATCGGCGTCGAGAGCTTCGAGGCGAAGCGGCCCGGTCAGCTCGGGCAGGCCTCGGGGCTGATCATCCCGGGCGGCGAGTCGACGACGCTGTGGAAGTTCTTCGAGGCCGAGCCGTGGGCGGAGGCCTTCCGCGCCTTCGCGGCGAGCGGCCGCCCGGTCCTCGGGACCTGCGCCGGCGCGATCGTGCTCGCGCGCGAGGTCTCGAACCCGCCGCAGCCGGGCCTCGGGCTCATCGACATCGCCGTCGCGCGCAACGCGTACGGCCGCCAGGTCGATTCGTTCGTCGCACAGATCCAGGCGCCCTCGCTCGGCGCGCCGATGCCGGCGGTCTTCATCCGCGCGCCGCGGATCCTTTCGACGGGCCCCGGGGTCGAGGTCCTGGCGACGCACGGCGGGGAGCCGGTCCTCGTGCGCCAGGGCAACGTCGTGGCGGCCACCTTTCACCCGGAACTGACGTCGGACCGGCGGCTCCACCGACTGCTCTTCGAGCCGTCGGCGGCGCGAAGGAGCGCGTGAGGCCATGAGCTTCGTTTCCCTCGAGACCCGCGACGAGATCGCGATCCTGACCCTCGACCGGCCGAAGGCCAATGCCTTCTCGCCGGAGCTCGTCGCCGAGCTCTCGACGGCCCTCGCGGC
Source organism: uncultured Acidobacteriota bacterium (assembly GCA_963776755.1). Classification (GTDB taxonomy): domain Bacteria; phylum Acidobacteriota; class Thermoanaerobaculia; order UBA5066; family Gp7-AA6; genus DAHUXD01. The sequence goes on along the minus strand of CAVZNW010000004.1, from coordinate 280,652 downwards.
GCAGGAGAAGGCGCGCGGCATCGTGCTCGCATCGGCCTTGCCCGGCCTCTTCTCGGCGGGCTGGGACCTGCCGCTCATCGTCGACGCCGACCGGAAGTCCATGGAGGAGTTCGTCGGCGCCTACTGCGACCTCGTGCGCCAGATCTTCGTCCTGGGCCCTCCCGTCGTGGCGGCGCTGTCGGGGCACGCGATCGCCGGGGGGCTGATCGTCGCGATGGCCGCGGACGAACGCATCGCCGCCGAGGGCCGGGGCAAGTTCGGCCTCTCGGAGGTCGTCCTCGGCGTCTCGGTGCCGCAGTGCCTGATGGAGCCGTTCCGCCACGTCGTCGGCGCGCGTCACATGGAGCGGCTGGCCGCGACGGGGGAGAACGTCGGCCTCGAGCAGGCGCTCGCGATCGGCCTCGTCGACCGGGTCGTTCCGGCCGGGGAGCTGCTGGAGCGCGCGGTCGAGCGGGCGCGGGTGCTCGCGGGCCTCTCGGGCGCCGCCTACGCCGCGATCAAGCTGCGCTCGCGCGCGGCCGCGATCGCGCGCTTCGACCAGGCCCGCGATCACGACCCGTTCCTCGACTTCTGGTTCTCGGCGGACGCGCGGTTCCGGATCCGCGACATGGTGGCGAGGCTCACGAGCCGCGCGTGACGCCTCCGCTTCCCGTCGACGACATTCTCGAGTCCCTCGACCTCTCGCGGGCGCAGCCGGGCTCGGGCTTCCTCGAGGCTCTCTTCGCGCGGTTCAACGCGAAGGTCCCGTTCGAGAACGCCTCGAAGATCGTCCGCGACGCCGCAATCGAGAACCCGGCTGCCAAGCCCCGGACGCCCGAGGTCTTCTGGGCCGACCACCTGGAGCACGGCGCCGGCGGGACCTGCTTCGCGCGCGTGGGGGCGTTCGGCGCGCTCCTCGAGGAGCTCGAATTCCGCACGCGCCGCGTGCTCGGACGCGTGCGCAACCCCGGCGATCACGCCGCCCTCCTGGTCGAGACGCGGGACGGGGAGACGATCGTCGACGTCGGGTTCCCGCTTCCGGCGCTCCTGCCGGCCCGCGCCGGCCGGGTCGAGACGCCGACGGGGACCCTCGCCGTCGAGGCGGGGGAGGACGGCTTCGCGATCGCGTTCGAGGGCGGCGTTCCCGAGGGCCCGCGCTCGATCGAGATCCGGTCGGCCGAGGTGCCGGCGGAGGTCTTCGCGGAGCACTGGCGCCGGACGTTCCGAAAGGGCGCGCCCTTCCTGCAGGACGTGACGCTGCGCCGCGACCTCGGCAACCGCGTGCTGGCGTTCTCGCGCGGCGAGGCGCGGGTCGACGATCTGCACTCGCGGCTGACCGTTCCGCTGCCGTGCGGGCGCGCCGGAGCGGTCGCAGCGCTCTTCGGCCTGGAGGAGGAGCTGCTCGCGAGGGCCTTTGCGATCGCCGGCGATCCGTCTCCGGCGGCCGCCGACACTTCGCTCACGGCGTACCTCGAGTCGGACGCCGCTCCTGCGGCGGCCTTCGCGGCCATCGCCTCGCCGGCGGGCTATCGGCGGCTCGTCGAGGGCGTGGCCGACGTCGCCGACCTCACGGAGACGCCGGGCGGCTTCCGGCTCACCCTCTCGGCGGGCGGGGACGCGGGCGCGAGCCTCGAGGAGGAGGTCAGGCCGGAGCCTTCGGCGCAGCGGCTCTCCGTCGTGCGGCGTTCGGGCTCGACCGAGCATCGCTCGTCCTGGCGGGCGCTGGGGCGCGAGGGCCGGACCTGGCTCCAGCGCGAGTGGACTCTGCCCGGGTCGCGCGAGGATCTGCTCCGCAACGACTCGCTGCGCGGACGGCTGGCGGGCACGCTCGCGGTCGACCTGCTGGCGTGGGGGAGGATGCTCTGAGCAACGCAACTCGAGGCCGCGCGGGTCACAATGGCACGCCTCGGGGAGCAACTCCGGGAGCCGGCGAAGGCATGAGATAACAGCCCTTCCGTGAGCAGCGCCCGGCCCGCCCCTCGAACGTTCGATCGTTCCCTCGTCGAGGGGCCGATCGGCCCGGCCGTCTGGAAGATCGCCTGGCCGACGATGCTGCAGAACGTGATCGCCGGCCTCCAGGGGATCATCGATCACGCGATGGTCGGGCACTTCGTCGGCTACACCGCCAACGCCGCCATCGGCGTGAGCTGGCAAATCGTGATCGTCGTTATCGTGTTTGCGAGCTCGGTGTTCAGCGGCATGGGCGTTCTCGTCGCGCGCTTTGCCGGCGCCAACCAGCCCGACAAGGTCAATCGCGTGGTCTACCAGGCGTTCCTGACCGCGGCCGGACTCTCGCTCGCCCTCGGGGCGGCCGGCTGGCTCGCGGCGCCGAGCCTGCTGCGCCTCGTGAACGCGACGCCGGCGGTGGCCGCGGAGGCCCTGCCGTTCCTGCGGGCGATGCTCGTCGGGATCCTGGGGATGATGCTCTTCTTTCTCCTGAGCGGCGCCTTTCGCGCCGCGGGCGACGCTCGCACGCCGCTGCGGCTCGGGGTGACGATGACCGTGCTGACGATCGCCTTCAACGTGGTCCTCATTCCGCGGCTCGGCACGATCGGCGCCGCGTTCGGGACGATCGCGAGCAGCACGATCGTTTCCGCCTGGGGCATCTGGCGGATGCGGCGGCCGGACTCGGTGATCCACCTCGAACCGGGGATGAGCAAGGCCCCGGATCTCGCCATCATCCGCGCGCTCTTCCGGTTTGGCCTGCCGACGGGCGTCCAGGGCATCGCGATGAACGTCGCGGGCGTGCTCCTGCTGCGGTTCATCGGGTCCCTCCCGCAGAGCGCCGAGTCGCAGGCGGCCTACGCGGTCGGCTACACGGAGCTCTTCTCGCTCATCACGTGGACCTCGGTGGGACTCATGGGCGCGGCCGCGGCGATCGCGGGGCAGAACCTCGGCGCGGGCCGTCCCGAGCGCGTGGCCGAGGGCGTGCGGGTGGCCTCGAGGATTGGCCTTGGCCTCGCGGCCGCAGTCGGCGTGCTCTTTCTCCTGGTGCCGAATTTGCTACTGGCTGTCTTCGGCATGAAAGACCCGGTGGTCCTCGCCCTCGGGCAGCAGCTTCTGCGGTATCTCGCGCTTTCGGGCCTCTTCGTCACCGTGGCGCTGTGCTACACGGGCGCGCTGCAGGGGACGGGGGATACGCGCGGCCCGCTCTACATCTCGATCGTCTCGCAGATCCTGGTGCCGCTGGGGCTCTGCGCGACTCTCGAGGCGATGGGGCGGCTGACCGCCGCCGGAATCTGGACGGCGATCGTGCTCGGCCACATGACCCGCTGCGGCCTGTCCGTGGCGAGGTTCCGGCTCCAGAAGTGGCGGTCGATCCAGGTCGCGATTCCGTCCTGATCGTCCCGTCCGAACGACCTTTCGGAGGCGCCATGAACGAATCCGGTCTCGTATCGCGCTGGCGCGCGGCCGCGCCCTATCTCCTGAGCGTTCTGCGGATCGTGGCCGCGTTTCTCTTCATGCAGATCGGCACGGCGACGCTTTTCGCGTTCCCGGCGGCGATCATGCCGGGAGGGGGGACGGCGCCCCCCGGTTCGCTGGGCTGGTTCGCGGGCGTCCTCCAGACGTTCGGGGGACTCTTCCTCCTCCTCGGCCTGTTCACGCGCCCGGTCGCCTTCCTCCTCTCGGGCGAGATGGCGGTGGCGTACTTCAAGGCCCACGCCCCCCAGGGGCTCTGGCCCGTCCTCAACCAGGGAATCGACTCCGTTTTCTACTGCTTCCTGTGGCTCTACCTGTCGGCCGCCGGCGGCGGGCCCTGGAGCCTCGATGCCCTGAGGGCCCGGAAGGCTCCCGTGTCGATCTGAGCGGTTCCCGTTCGTCGTCATCACAGGCGCCAGGGTCGATACCCGGTCGATGTCGTCCGGGGCCCGGTTCCGACAAGTCCAAAGGAAGCAAGCAAATGCGAGTGATGGTGCTGGTCAAAGCCACGAAGGACTCGGAGGCGGGGGTGTTGGGCGAAGCCAAGGACTTCGCCGACATGGGCATGTTCAATGAGGAGCTCGTGAAGGCGGGCGTGATGCTCGCTGGCGAGGGGCTCCACCCGAGCTCGAAGGGCAAACGCGTCCGGTTCTCGGGATCGAAGCGAACCGTTCTCGACGGCCCGTTCGCCGAGACCAAGGAGCTCGTCGCCGGCTACTGGCTGTGGCAGGTCCGTTCGATGGAAGAGGCCGTCGAGTGGCTCAAGCGCGCGCCCAACCCGTCTCCCGGACAGGAGTCCGAGGTCGAGATCCGGCCGATCTACGAGATGGAGGATCTCGGCCCCGGGTTCACGCAGGAGGTCCGGGAGCAGGAAGAGCGGCTGCGCGCCCAGCTCGAGAAAAAGAATTAGCCGTCTCAGCCGGGCGCGAGCTTTTCGACGCGCGGCCCGATGCGCGCGTCGCCGAGAGCCTCGGCCGCCGAGGCGAAGCCCGCCCCCGGACCCCGCCAACGGAGCGCGTCGACGTCGGAAAAGAGCGGCGCGTCGGTCCGAAGCGTCGCGAGCCGCTTGAAGAGAAGCGCCGCCTCGCGGTGGCCGCCGAGGACCTCGTCCGGAAAGGCTTCGAGCGGCCCGTGCCGCGCGATCAGCCGCGCCGCGGTTTTGGGTCCCCAGCCCGGGACTCCGGGGTATCCGTCCGCGGCGTCGCCGACGAGGGCGAGGTAGTCGGGGATGCGTTCCGGGGAGACGCCGAATTTCTGGAAGACGCCCTGCGCGTCGCGGATCGCGCCGCTCCTCCGGTCGACCTGGACGACGCGGTCGCCGACGACGCACTGAGCGAGGTCCTTGTCGGGCGTCCAGATGCAGACCTTCTCGACGCGCGCGTCCCGGGCCGCGATCGCCGCCGCGGAAGCGAGCGCATCGTCGGCCTCGAGCTCGACCATCGGCCAGACGACGACGCCCATCGCCGCGAGCGACTCCTCGAGGGGATGAAACTGCGCCCGGAGGGCGGGCTCCATTCCCTCTCCCGTCTTGTAGTCGGCCCACAGGGCGTTGCGGAACGACTCGATGACGTGATCGGTCGCAACCCCGATGTGCGTCGCGCCGCCCTCGAGCATCTGAGCCACCGTGTGGAGGACGCCCGAGACCGCGCCGAACGGCGGGTCCTCGCTCCGGCCCCTCCGGATGCCGTAGAAGTGCCGGAAGAGCTCGTACGTTCCGTCGAGCAGGTGGACGATCATTCGCGGAGTTCTCGGGGGCCTGTTTAACAGAGGCCCGAAGGAAAGAACACCGGGACGTCCCGGGCCGCCGTCCTGCCGGGGGACGAAGATGCTCTAATCCGAGGCCGTGCCGGCCACGGATGCCCACCGCGCGATCGACGCGGTCTGGAGGATCGAGTCGCCGAGGCTCATCGCCGGGCTCGCGCGGATCGTCCGGGACGTCGGTCTCGCCGAGGACCTCGCGCAGGACGCCCTGGTCGCGGCGCTCGAGCAGTGGCCGGAGACGGGCGTGCCGGAGAATCCGGGCGCCTGGCTCATGGCGGCGGCGAAGAACCGCGGGATCGATCAGCTGCGCCGCCGAGCGCTCCTCGATCGCAAGCACGGCGAGGTTGCCCGGGATCTCGAGGCGTCGACCGAAGCCGAAGTCGCGGCGCTCGAGGCCGCGATCGACGACGACATCGGCGACGACCTGCTGCGCCTCCTCTTCACCGCCTGCCATCCCGTCCTCCCGACCGAAGCGCGGGTGGCGCTGACGCTGCGACTGCTCGGCGGGCTGACGACCGAGGAGATCGCGCGCGCGTTCCTCGTCCCGGCGCCGACGATCGCCCAGCGCATCGTCCGGGCCAAGCGCGCGCTCGCCGAGGCGGGGGTCCCGTTCGAGGTCCCGCGCGGGCACGAGCGCGCCGCCCGGCTCGCCTCGGTGCTCGAGGTCATCTATCTCGTGTTCAACGAGGGATACCTCGCAACCGCGGGCGACGACCTGATCCGTCACGACCTCTGCGAGGAAGCCTTGCGGCTGGGACGCATCCTGGCGGAGCTGTCGCCTCGCGAGCCCGAGGTCCACGGCCTCGTCGCGCTGATGGAGATCCAGGCATCGCGCGCGCGGGCGCGCGTCGACCCGGGGGGCCAGGCCGTCCTTCTCGCCGACCAGGACCGCGGCCGCTGGGACCGGCGTCCTGATCGGGCGTGGCCTCGCGGCGCTTTCCCGCGCCGAGCGGCTCGGCGAGGCGCCCGGCCCTTACGTTCTCCAGGCCGCAATCGCCGCCTGCCACGCGCGGGCGCGCACGGCGGAGGAGACCGACTGGGCGCGCATCGCGTCGCTCTACGAGGAGCTCGCCCGGCTCCTGCCGAGCCCGGTCGTGCAGTTGAACCGCGCGGTCGCGGTCGGCATGGCCTCCGGCCCCTCGGCCGGGCTCGCGCTCGCCGACACGCTCGTCGGCGAACCGTCCCTCGAGCGGTATCACCTGCTCCCGGCGGTCCGCGGCGACCTGCTCAGGAAGCTCGGTCGCTTCGACGAGGCCCGGCGGGAGTTCGAGCGGGCGGCGTCGCTGACCCAGAATGCGCGCGAGCGGGAGCTCCTCCGCGAGCGGGCCGCGGAGTGCGCCGGAACCCGAAGGTCTGAAAGGAGGCGCCCGATCGCGGCCGACGAGCTCCCCCGGGCGACGCGCCGCGAGTGGATCGGCCTCGGCGTGATCGCGCTGCCGTGCATCCTCTACTCGATGGACCTCTCGGTCCTGAACCTCGCGGTCCCGGCGCTCTCCGCGGAGCTCAAGCCGAGCGCCTCGGAGCTCCTCTGGATCGTGGACATCTACGGCTTCCTGGTCGCGGGGTCGCTCATCACGATGGGGACGCTCGGCGACCGGATCGGCCGGCGGCGGCTCCTGATGATCGGCGCGGCGGCGTTCGGCGTGGCCTCGGTCCTCGCCGCCTTCTCGAGAAGCTCGGGGATGCTGATCGCGGCGCGGGCGCTGCTCGGGGTCGCCGGGGCGACGCTCGCCCCCTCGACGCTGTCGCTCATCCGCAACATGTTCCACGACCCGAAGGAGCGCACGTTCGCGATCGCGGTGTGGATCACGAGCTACTCCGTCGGGCGGCGCGATCGGGCCGCTCGTCGGCGGGCTGATGCTCCAGCGCTTCCACTGGGGCTCGGTCTTCCTGCTCGCCGTGCCGGTGATGGCGCTGCTGCTCGCCGTCGCGCCGAGGCTGCTTCCCGAGTTCCGGGACCCGGCGGCGTCGCGGCTCGACCTGACGAGCGCGGCCCTCTCGCTCTCGAGCGTGCTCGCCGTGATCTACGGCCTCAAGCGAGCTCGCCGAGCACGGGACCGGGTGGCCGCCGGCCGGCGGCGATCGTCGCCGGGTCCGCTCTCGGCGTCGTCTTCCTGCGGCGGCAGCGGACGACTCGCCGCACCCGCTCGTCGACCTCGGCCTCTTTCGGTCGCCCGCGTTCAGCACGGCGCTCGTGACCTACACCCTCGCGCTCTTCGTGTCGTTCGGGGCGTTCATCTTCGTGTCGCAGTACCTGCAGATGGTGCTCGGCCTCTCGCCCCTCGAGGCCGGTCTCTGGACGCTGCCGTGGTCGCTGGGATTCATCCTCGGCTCCCTGGTCACGCCGGCCCTGGCGCGCGGCGTCCGGCCCGCGCCGCTGATGGCGGCGGGCCTCGTCCTCGCCGCGGCCGGTTTCGCGGTGCTGATGCGCGTCGGCGTCTCCTCCGGGGTCGGGGCGGTCGTGGCGGCGTCGGTCATGTTCTCGATCGGCCTGTCGCCGTCGATCACGCTCGTCACCGACATGGTCCTCGGCACGGCGCCGCCGGAGCGGGCGGGCTCGGCCTCGGCCCTCTCGGAGACGAGCGCCGAGCTCGGCGGAGCGCTCGGCATCGCGGTGCTCGGATCGATCGGGACGGCGGTCTACCGCGGGGCGATGGCCGGCGCGGTGCCGGCCGGCGTTCCGCCCGGCGCGGCGCAAGCGGCGCGCGGCACGCTCGGCGGCGCGGTGGCTGCGGCGGCCGGGCTCGCATCGCCGCACCGCGAGGAGCTGCTCGCAGCCGCCCGCGAGGCCTTCACGCACGGCTTCCAGAAGGCTTCGGCGGTCAGCGCCGTGATCGCCGCGGGCCTGGCGGTCGTGGTGGTGGTGCTGCTGCGGGACGGTCCCGAGCGGTTCGAAGTTCGGAACGAGACGCCGCCGAAGAACGGGGCCGCGGCCCGCTGATCCGGAACCGGGCTCAGAAGCGGAAGGAGCGCTCCGACTCGAGCAGGCGCAACCGCGGTTCGCCGAGCGCCGCGACCTCGCGCCGGATCCGCGGAAGCGAGGGCGGTTTCATGTGGTACAGGAAGACCGGCACGCGCGGCGGCGCCTTGGCGAGCTCTCCCGGCAGCAGCTGCGGCGTCAGGTGGCAGGAGGCCTCGGCGACGGCCGCCTGGGCGTCGGAGAACGAGACCTCGAGGAAGATGGCCTTGAGATCCCGGGCGCGCGCCGCGTGCGTCCACAGCCGCCGCGTCGGCATGGTGTCGCCCGAGAAGAGGACCGAGCGCCCGGGTTTGGAAACGAGGTAACCGTAGGCCGGGACGACGTGGTCGACCGGAAGGGGAGTGAAGCGCACTCCTCCCGCCGTGATCGTCCTCCCGGCGGGCACCGGCCGGTAGACGATCGTGGGCCTCGACCGGGAGGGCAGGCGCGTGAAGTCGGGCCAGAGGGCGCCGTTGAAGACGTGGCGAGCGAGCGTCGAGAGCACCGGGGCGGGCGCGATCAGCTCGAGCGGCCGCTCGCGGCCGTAGATGTTCTCGATCAGAAAGGGCAGCGAGGCGACGTGGTCGAGGTGCGCGTGGGTGAGGACGACGCGCCGGATGCGGCGCTGGGCCGCCAGCGGCAGGGCGTCGGTCAGGCTTCCGGCGTCGAGCGCCGTCTCCCCGTCGATGAGAAACGCCGTCATGCGGTAGCCGGGCGCGGAACCGCCGTAGGGGCCGAGGGCCCTGATCGCAAGGGCTTTCCGGGGAGTCACCGTGGCGCGATTGTAAGGCAGCCGGCGGCGGGTTGCCCCTCGAGGTCGAAGCCCCGCCGCCAGGCTCACGCCCGCGGGATTCTCAGAACTCCGGCCCGAGGTAGAAGAAGAGCTTGAAGTCCGAGAGAGACCTCTTGAAGTCCCACTGCTTGGCGAAATCGAAGTGCAGGGGGAGTCCCAGGAACGTCGTCTGGACGCCGAAGCCCCAGTCCGAGAATCCGCCCTGGGACCCGTTGCAACCCTCGGGCAGGCCGTAGCCGCAGAGCTGGTAGTCGCTCCAGAACTGCCACGGCTGATTCTTCAGCGCCGCGCCGCCGACGTCGATGAAGACCTTGCCGCGGATTTCGCGGAAGCCCAGGATCGGCGTGGCGATGAAGTCGATCAGCGGGAATCGGAACTCGACGTTCAGGAACCCGGCCGAGTTGCCGTAGATCCCGTAGACCGGGAACGTGCGCAGCGTGTCGATGCCGCCGAACGCGAGCACGTCCGGCAGGTTGCCCGTGGCCCGGAAGCCGAAGAGGCGGATCGCGAAGAGGGAGCGGCGCGTGATCTGGAAGTAGTGCCGCAGATCGAGCGACGTATCGAAGGTCAGCGTCGTGTCGTTCGCGTTCGGGATCTTGGTGCCGCCGATGTAGGGGGCCCAGTTGACGTTGAGCGCGAGCTTGCGTCCCGAGACCGGGCCGAACGACTCGTACTCCGTGGTGTCGCCGACGAGCCGCACGCCGATCGTGGGGAAGTTGTTGCTCGTCGGAATCGTGATCTGGCCGGAGCCCTCCTCCGTGTTGACCCAGATCGGGTACCCGTTGTACTCGCGGGAGAGGAACCCGAGAGTCCCCTCGACGCGATAGAAGCGGTTCAGCGGGTAGTTGCCGAAGACGTTGCCGCCGATGTAGTCGTAGTTGCTCTGGGTACGGATCTCGCCGCCGGGCGTCAGGACGTAGTAGTAGAGCCGGTAGTAGAAGGCCTCGATGCCCTTCTGCAGCCGCTGCGACAGGTCCGCGTACGACAGGTTCACGTTCGTGTAGCCGGACACGGTCTGTACGATGGCCTGCAGCCGCCGGTCGCCGAGGTCGTCGCCGAAGGTCAGGATCGTGTTGGACAGGAACTGCCCGTCGCTCGCCAGGCCCGCGAGGATCTGGGCGTCCTCGAGGAAGAGCTTGTGGCTCGGCCTGGTGACCTTCTCCGGATCGATCGACACCTCGATCGACGGCTGGAAGGGCGCGATCGTCGCCGGTCCGGCCGGCGACGGCGCGGGGTTCAACTCGGCGAGCTTCTTGTACGGCTTCCGGGCGTCGGTGACGTAGAGCATGAAACGGCGCTTGTAGTACGCCGAGAAGATCAGCCGCTCGGCCCCGTCGCGGGTCTGGATGACCGCGGGCGAGAAGCAGCCGCCGACGACGTTGGTGTAGAGGTTCGTCTCGCCGGTCTCGAGGCTGACCGAGTAGATGTTGTAGATGCCGCCCTCGCGGTCCGACGAGAAGAAGAGGCGCTTGCCGTCGGGGGAGAGCGAGGCGTCCTCGTCGTTGGAGTCGCCGTAGGTGATCTGCTCGCGGGAGCCGGCCACGCCGAGCTTGAACCGGAAGATCTTCGCCGAAGTGCCCTGGACGCCGGAGTAGTAGATCCACTGGCCGTCCGGCGAAAAGGTCGGCGCGAAGTCGAACGAGCGGTCCTGCGTGAGGTTGGTGATCGCCTTCGAGTCGAGGTTGTAGGAGTAGATGTCGGCGTCTCCGCCCTTGATCGCCATGAAGGCGATGGTCCGCCCGTCCGGGGAGAAGGCGGGGTTCAGCTGCTGGTCGAGGCCCGGCATGGGAATCATCTGCTCGATCTTGCCGTCGAGGGCGTTCAAGAGCAGGAGCTCGCGGCCCCGTTCCTTGCGGACGAAGAAGGCGATCGTGTTTCCGTCGGGGGCGACGGCCAGGTCGACGCCGCCGACCGGGCCGGTCGTCAGCCACTGGGCGACGATGTACTCATACTCCGTCTTGAAGCCCTTGGTCAGGTTGCGGAACAGCTTGCGGTCGCGCGGCGACCACACGACGACGTTGGCGTCGTTGCCGAGCGTCGAGATGGCGGCCCCGAAGTCGCCCGACGGGAACGGCCGCACCGACACCTCGGCCGAGCCCTCGTCGGCCAGGCGCACGCTGTCGCCGAAGTCGATCGGCTCGCCGCGCTCGGTCAACAGCTTGATGTAGCGCTGGCGCAGGTACCGCCGGAACTTGATGTCGAACTCCTCCGCCGTCACGCCGTAGGTGCGCTTCAGGACGCGGTCGATGTTGGGCCCGAGCTGGCCGCGGTACTCGAAGACGAAGTCGCGAACGCCGTCCTTGCCCCACTCCGACTCGATGAAGTCGAAGACGGCGTGCCCGAAGCGGTAGGCGAAGAACCCGTAGATCCCGCGCTCGGCGATCTCGGGCACCTGGTCGGACAGCACCGCGTCGCGCAGGACCATCTTGTCGCGGGTGTCCTCGTCGTTGCCGAAGTAGGAGGCCATGCCCTCCATCAACCACTGCGGCGCGCCCGAGGTGTAGGCCCGGATGAAGCTGCCGCCGAAGAAGATCTCGAACTGGAAGACGTGCGTCAGCTCGTGGGCGATGAGCTTCTGCAGGTCCTCGTCCGGGAGGTCGATCGGCAGGACCATGCGGTTGCGCGTCGGAAGCGCGAAGGCGCCGAGACCCTCCGGGATGAAGTCCTGCAGGGTGTTGGTCTGCTCGAACTCCGAGTGCGTGGCGTAGTAGATGAGGTTGATCGGCTTGGGGATCTGGAAGTTGAGTTGCCGCGAGATCTCGTCGTAGGCGCTCTCGGCGTAGGAGGCGACCTTCTGGAGCGAGACGTCCTCGCGCTCGTGGTAGTAGATGAGGAAGTGGGTCGACCGGTAGATCTTCCACTTGAACGAGTCGTAGACGATCTTGTTCTTGCCGAAGTACGTGTAGTACGGGTCGAGGATCTGGGCCGCCGCGGGGCGGGCCCCGGCGACGGCGGCGGCGAGGACGGCGGCGGCGAGAAGTTTCTTCATGCGGGCCTCGGGCGGCTCAGTTGGTGAAGATGTAGCGCTCGGCTTCGCGGTCGCGGGCGACGAACGTGTTCAGGATCTGGCTCTCGAGCGAGAACAGGTTCTCGAAGAGTCCCTGCAGCTCGTCGGTGCGCCGGCTGCTCGTCTGGCGGAAATCCTTGAACTGGTCCTGGAGGAGCTTCTCGCCCGTGCGCCCGTCGAAGACGAGGAGCACGATGTCGAACATGAAGCCGGTCTGCTCGACGTACACCTGGCGGTAGTACGTGCGCCCGTCGATCGGCGAGGTGTACTCCTCGGTCTTGTAGCCGGAGCGGTCCTCGATCTTGAACTCGAGGCTGCCCGAGACGAGGATCTCGGCTCCCGTCTGCGTTCCGACCGACGCCCAGAACTCCTGGGCCTTGGCGAGCTCCGTCAGGTTCTGGGTCGGCAGCTTCAGATCGGCCGGGGTCTGGATGATCTCGAACTTCGTCTTCTTCTCGAGCTGCTTCCTCAGGAAGCGGTGGAACTCGCCCTGGAGATCGACGGTCGCGAGGCGCTTGTCGCGCGCCTTCTCGGCGTCGGTGACGACGATGAAGGGCGCGAGCGCGATCCGCTCGTTGCCGCGCAGCGGCAGCTTCGGCTTGAGCGGAAGACGCAGCTTCACCTGGTCGACGCCGGCCAGCGCCGGCAGGGCGGCGAGCAGGAGCGCCACCGAGGTCGCGACGAGCCTACGGCGCACTGGCGGCCTTTCCGGTCGTCTTCGTGTACGACGTGTAGAACTCGGCGAAGCGGGCGTAGTTGCGCCGGATGTAGTTGTTGTTGGGGTCGAGCTCGAGGGCCTTCTTGTACTCGGCGAGCGCTCGGGAAAAGTCGCCGTTGGCCTCCATCGCGACCGCGAGGTTGTTGTGCGCGCGCGCGTTGTTCGGCTCCTTGGCGATCGCCTGCTCGAACCGGAAGGCGGCCTCGCGCCAGTGGCCTTTCTCGGCGACGTCGGTCCCGAAGGCGATCTGCGTGGAGGCGAGCTCGGTGTGGGAGTACGAGGTGCACGCGCTCGCGACAAGAAGTAAGGTGAGGACCCACGTGCGGTTTCGTCTCAAGCGCTCGCCCGCCTCCCGTGTCGGGGTGGCTATTATAGGTTTCCCTTCGACGGGGAATCGGAGAATTGTCGACGCGCCGTCGATGAAAGATGGCTTAAGACCGTGAGCCCGCCCTCGACCCTGGCCCGCCGCGCCGCGCTCTCGTGGGCGCGGGGAAGCGTGACCCCGCAACGGCTGTGGCCGCTGCTGCGCGCGCGCGGCGGCGTCGAGGGAGTCCTGTCCTCCGAAGAAGAGGACTTGTCCGCTTTTTTGGGCTCCCGGGAGCGGGCGCGGGCGGTGCTGCGGGCCGGAGACGACGCGGAGGCCGATCGCTGGGCGGCCCGGGTCGAGGAGACGGGCGTGCGCCTGGTGACCGCCTTCGATCCCGAGTACCCGGCCGCGCTCTCCGAGATCGCCGACCCCCCGCTGCTCCTCTTCGCGCTCGGCCGCCTCGAACGGCTGCGGCTGCCGGCCGTCGCCATCGTCGGATCCCGCGACGCCTCGCGGTACGGCCGGGACGTCGCCTGGCGGCTCTCGCGGGAGCTTTCGGGCGCGGGCGTGACGGTCGTCTCGGGCTTCGCGCGCGGCGTCGACGCCGCGGCGCACGAGTCCGCCCTCGAGACCCCGGGCGGCACGATCGCGGTGCTCGGCTGCGGCGTCGACGTCGACTATCCGCGCGAGCACCGGCGCCTGAAGGAGCGGCTGATCGCCGATCACCTGGTCGTGTCCGAGTACGCGCCCGGGACCGAGCCGCGTCCGCAGAATTTTCCGATCCGCAATCGGATCATCGCCGGACTCTCGGCCGGGGTCGTCGTCGTCGAGGCCTCGCGGCGGTCGGGCTCGCTCATCACGGCGAGGCTCGCCGCCGATTTCGGGCGCGACGTCTTCGCGGTTCCGGGCTCGGTCTTCTCGCCGACCTCGGAGGGCACGCACGCGCTGCTGAAGGACGGGGCGATCCTGTGCCGAAACGCCGAGGACGTTCTCGCGGAGCTCTTCCCGTCGGTGGGCCAGCCGCGCTCGGCCGTCGCCGCGCCGGCGGCGGCGGATCTCTCCGACGAGGCTCGACGCGTTCTGGAGATCCTCGCGCGCGAGGAGTCGCTCTCGGCCGAGGAGATCGCGCAGGCGCTCGACCTGCCGGCGGCGACGGTCCTCGCCGGCCTCTTCGAGCTCGAGGCCGCGGGACTGGCGCTCGCCGTGGAGGGCGGGAGGTACGGAGCGGGGAGGCGATGAGCGGAGAGCCGAACTCCTTTCCTGCTCACCGCTTACCCCTCGCGGCGGACTCCGCGGGAATAGGCGGATGTTACGGAGAGACGCCATGATCGAGTTTGCGCTTTCCCGGAGCTTGTGAGACCGTCCCCGCCCCATATGGCCAAGTCCATCGTCATCGTCGAGTCGCCCGCGAAGGCCAAGACCCTCGAGAAGTTCCTCGGGAAGGGGTTCAAGGTCCTCGCGTCCTACGGCCATGTGCGCGATCTTCCGCGCAAGGGCCTCGGCATCGACCGCGGACATTCTTATGCGCCGACCTACGAGATCCTCGCGGGCAAAGAGAAGACGATCAACGATCTGAAGAAGGCGGCCAAGGCGGCCGACAACGTCTACCTGGCCGCCGACCCCGACCGCGAGGGTGAGGCCATCTCCTGGCACCTCCAGCAGACCCTCCAGCCCGGCGCCGGCAAGACGAAGTTCCAGCGGGTGCGGTTCAACGAGATCACGAAGAAGGCCGTGCTGGCGGCCATGGAGCAGGCCGGCGAGATCGACGGCCGCCGGGTCGACGCCCAGCAGGCGCGCCGCATCATCGACCGGCTCGTCGGCTACGAGGTGTCGGACCTGCTGTGGAAGAAGATCTGGCGGGGACTCTCGGCCGGCCGCGTCCAGACGGTCGCGCTGCGGATCATCTGCGAGCGCGAGAGCGAGATCGAGGCCTTCGTCCCGGTCGAGTACTGGTCGGTCGACGCGAAGCTCTCGGGGAAAGTCCCGCCGGAATTCACGGCCCGGCTTTCCTCCTTCGACGGCGAGAAGCTCAAGTTCGACGGCACCGACCCGCGCCTCCCGGACGAGGCCTCGGCGACGAAGGTCGTCGACGAGGTCTCGAAGGCCGTCTGGACGGTCTCCTCCGTCGAGACCTCCGAGCGCCGCAAGAACCCCGCGCCGCCCTTCATCACCTCGCAGCTCCAGCAGGCCGCGGCCCGCCGCGGCTTCGCCGTCCGGCGGACGATGCAGATCGCCCAGCGGCTCTACGAGGGCCGCGAGATCCCGGGGCGGGGCACCGTCGGGTTGATCACCTACATGCGCACCGACTCGACCCGCGTCTCCGCCGACGCCCTGACGGCGGTCCGCGAGCACATCGCCGCCATGTACGGGCCCGAGTCGATGCCCGAGTCGCCGCGGTACTTCAAGAGCCGCCGCGACACGCAGGACGCGCACGAGGCGATCCGCCCGACCTACCTCGACCTGCCGCCCGACGAGGTCGCCAAGTACGTCGCCGCCGACGAGGCGAAGGTCTACCGGATCATCTGGGAGCGCTTCGTCGCCTCGCAGATGGCGCCCGCCGTCTACGACACGACCTCGGCCGACATCGCCGCGGGCCGGGCGGTCTATCGCGCCTCGGGCTCGACGCTGAAGTTCGCCGGGTACCTCGCCGCCTACGGTGTCTCGGCCGACGAGGAGGACGACTCGGACAAGGATTCGCCGAAGCTGCCGCCGCTGACCCAGGGCGAGACGCTCAAGCTCGTCGAGGTCCTGCCCGAGAAGAAGGCCACCCAGCCGCCGCCGCGCTTCAACGAGGCCTCGCTCGTCAAGTTCCTCGAGGAGAACGGCATCGGCCGGCCCTCGACGTACGCCGAGATCCTGCGCAAGATCGAGGAGCGGCGCTACGTCCACCGCAAGGACCGCCGCTTCATCCCGACGGCCCTCGGCCGCACGGTCATCGAGCTGCTGATCCCGTACTTCGACGACTTCTTCGAGACCGCCTACACGGCGCGGATGGAGGAGGCGCTCGACGACGTCGAGGAGGGCAAGCTCTCCTGGACGAAGGCGCTCTCGGACTTCGACAAGACCTTCACGCGGGACCGCGACCGCGCGCTCGACGGCATGGTCTCGGGCAAGGCCGGCATCCCGCTCGCCCAGGCGAAGAAGCTCAAGCTCTCGGCCGTGCCGGTGATGGACGAGAAGTGCCCCAAGTGCGGTAAGAAGCTGAAGCTCCGGATGGGCAAGAACGGCCTCTTCATCGCGTGCAGCGGCTACCCCGAGTGCACGTTCACGCAGGACATCCCGGACCCCGAGGAAGACGCCGTCGACATGTCGGAGCTCGAAAAGACGACCTGCGACGAGTGCGGCGAGCCGATGAAGGTCCGGCAGAGCCGCACGGGCTCGACCTTCCTCGGCTGCACGGCGTACCCCAAGTGCCGCAACGTCGTGAACATCGCGGTCGCCGGCGGCAAGGCCGAGGCCAAGCCCGACGAGCCGACCGGCCAGATCTGCCCGCGCTGCGGCAACGGCCTGGTCCGGCGGCACGGGCGATTCGGGGCGTACGTCTCCTGCTCGAACTACCCGGCCTGCAAGTACAAGCCGCCGAAGCCGGTCAAGGACACGGGCGTCAAGTGCCCCAAGGACGGCGGCATCATCGCCGAGCGCCGCGGGCGCTTCCGTCCGTTCTACGGCTGCATCAACTATCCCAACTGCGACTTCTCGCTGTCGGTGCGGCCGATCCCCGAGAAGTGCCCGCAGTGCGGCAACGCGTACCTGCTCTTCCGGGAGCGCAAGTCCGGCAACGTCTTCGCCTGCGACAAGGCCGGCTGCGGATTCGAGAAGCCGGCGGGCGAGATTCCGCCGATCGTCGAGTTCACGCCCGAGGCGCCGCCGGAGGTGCCGGACGCCGTGGTCGTTGCGGCGGAGGCGAAGAAGCCGAAGCCGCGGGCGAAGCGGGCGGCCAAAGCGTAGGCGACCGCCTTCTCGCGCCGCCTAGGCCCCGCGCCGCCTAAGCGTAGATGCGGGCGAGCGCTTCCCGGAAATGCTTCTGGCGGGACTCCGAGCGGCCGTTCCAGAAGACCGCGTAGTCGACCTCGTTGATCGCGGGTGTCGCGACGTGGAAGAGCATCGGGAGGCGGGCCTTCATCCACTCCACGCCGGGCCGGACCGACGTCCACGACACGTCGTCCATCACCAGGAACCCGCCCTTCTCGAGCAGGGGAAAGTAGAGCTCGACGTCCTCGAGCACGCGGGCGGAGTCGTGGTTGCCGTCGACGTGGACGAGGCCGAACCGCGTTGTGCGCCTTTCGAACTCGCGCGCGGCCTCCGCGGACGTCTGTCGCAGGAGGGTGCAGTGCGCCTCGAGCCCCAGCTCCGTCCGCAGCCGGAGCACCTCCTGGTAGAGCGCCTCGAAGTCGGTCTTCGCGACGAAGTCCTGGAGCCGCTCGCGCAGGTCGGCGCGGTCGTTCTGGACGGCCTCGGCGCGCGAGAAGGGATCGATGCCCCAGGCGACCCCGCCCGTGAAATCGCGGTGGGCGACGGCCTGCGGCATGAGCGAGCGGCCGCGGTAGACGCCGATGTCGACCGACGAGCGGGTCCCGGTGGCGCGGATCAGCCAGGCCAGCGCGTAGGCCTTGGGCAGGGGGCAGCCGCCGCCGAAGTCGACCGGGATGCGGGAAAGCGCGCTCTCGACGGCCGCGTACAGCGGGTCCGCGCGGGAGGGCCAGTCGTCCGCCGGCCGCCCGAGCATCTTCCGAATCCGGCCGACGAAGTCCGTGCTCAGTTCTCCCCGCCCGGCACGCCCGGGATGTTCAGGAACCGCCGGAACGGGTCCTTCCACGGGAAGACCTGGGCGATCCGCCACAGGCGGTCGGTCAGCGGAGGCTTGGCCGCCGGGTTCTTGAAGCACTCGGCGCAGCGGGGGAGCTTCGAGAAATCGCCCGAGCGAAAGCCCTCCTCGATCGTCGCGAGAAACGGCGAGGCCGCGATCTCCGGGATCGACTTCTCGCGGACGTTGCCGAGCTTCTGCGTGCCGTCGTAGTCGTAGCAGCAGTGCGTGACGTCGCCGTTGCAGAGGATGACGAACCACTGGTACGGCGTGCCCTGGAAGCAGCCGTAGTAGGCCTGGTGGAGCTCGGTGACCTCGGAGGTGTCGAGGCCCTCGCAGGTCTTCTGGATGATCGTGGCCTGCGGGTAGCGGTCGAGGTGGAAGAACTCACGGAAGCTCTTCACGCTCTCGTCGTGGGTCTGCGGTCGTGATCATCCGCTGGATCTCGACGACGATCTTCCTGCCCTTCGACATCTCGAGGAAGCGCCGGATGTTCTCGACGACGACGTCGAACTTTCCGCCCTTCCTCACGATCGGGTAGACCTCGGGCTTCAACGTGTCGATGCAGATGCGGATCTTCGACAGCGACGAGGCCAGGATGTCCTTCGCCCACTGCTCGTTCAAGAGCGTTCCGTTGGTCGACACGCACACGCCCGGGAACAGGTCGATCGCCTCGCAGAGCCGCTTGTAGAGGAAGGGCTCGCCCATCTCGTGCAGGTACTTCATCGGGAGCTTGAGCTCCCGCATCTGCCGGGCGACGTCCTCGACCATGTCGAAGGGCGCGTCCTCGAAGGGGCGCGTCAGGACGTCCATGGGGCACATCCCGCACCTCAGGTTGCAGCGGGAGGTCAGCTCCAGCATGTACTTGAGCGAGTTCAGGCGCAGGCCGTTCTTGCCCTTGCTCATGACGTGCGCCTCGCCTCGAAGCCGGCCATGGCACCGACGATCGGCAGGGCGTTCTTCCTGTCGAAGAGGATCATCGTCCGCGCGTTGCACTCGTGCGTGCACTTGCAGAGGCGGGCATGCTTGGCGGAGACGAAGTCGCGGGCGGCTTCGCTCTCACGGATCTTCGCCCAGTCGTAACCCGACTCGCGCACGTTGCCGAGGACGTCCGAGATGAGCTCGCAGCCGTGCACGTTGCCTTCTTCCGTCAGGACGTACTCCCTTTCGCCGGCGAGGCAGAAGCCCTCGAAGCCCCCGCCCTTCGCCTGGCGGCCGATGTACTCGAAGCGCCGGCGGTTGATCTCCCGCCGCGCCCGGGTCCGCGCGCCCTTCCAGCCGCCCCGGGCCTCGTTCGGAGGATAGCGGAGGTCGATCGTCTTCGACAGCTCGAGGTAGAGATCGACGTCGAGGTTCTCCTTGACGGAGGGGTCGAAGGCCTCGCCGCGGACGAATCCGAGCGAGTGGTGGTTCGGCTGGTACTTCGCGTAGATGAACTCGCAGAAATCCCGGACCTCCGCCTGGTTGTCCCGCATGAAGACCGTCGTGACGCCGGCCGTGAGGTTCGGCGTGCGGCGCGAGAGATCGATCAAGGCCTCGAGTGTCGCGAGCGCCCGGTCGTAGAGCCCCGGCACGGCGCGCACGCGGTCGTGGAACTCGCGGAACCCGTCGATCGAGACGGTGACGCCGAGCGAGAGTTCCGGGGAATAGGCGCAGATCTTCTCGGCCGCCCGCGCGACCTCCTCGGGCGAGAACCCGTTGGTCGGGATCGAGGCCGAGAAGAAGGCGCAGCGCTCGAAGTAGATCCGGATCAGCTCCGGCAGGTCGCGGCGGAGAAAGGGCTCGCCTCCCGAGATCAGCAGCAGCCGGATCGGCGGCAGCGTCCGGGCGAAGCGGTCCATCTCCTCGAGGGTCAGCTCGTTCTTGCCGGCGTTGATCGGGTAGAAGCAGTGCGCGCAGCGCGCGTTGCAGACGGAGGTCACGAAGTGCGTCCACTGCGCGATGGCGTTTGAGGGCGCGATCCAGTCGCGGGCCAGGGCGAGGCCCTGGGCGAGCTTACGGGTCGTCATGCGGCGCGGGCCTCGCGGGCGGAGAGGAACCCCTTGATCCGCGCGACCTCGCCGGTGAAGAGCCACGGGAAAAGGGTCAGCGCCTTGCCGCCGTGGCCCGCCCGGAGCATCCGGCCGACCGTGATCCAGAGGTGCGGGAAGAGGAAAAGGAGCGCGGGAAAGCGCACGAGCGACTTGCCCGGCCGGTCGTGGTCGCGGCGGGTCTCGTAGATCGTGCGGCCGCAGGCGACCTGCTTCTGCCAGAAGGATGCCCAGTCGAGCCGCTCGTGCCGGTGCGTCACGGCGATGCCGGGGTCGTACCAGAGCCGCCCGCCGCGGGCCGTCACCGCGAGCGCGAAGACCGTGTCTTCGCCCGTGTTCGTTTCGGGAAAGCGCACGGGACCGATGGCTTCCCGCCGGTAGACGATCGCCATCGTCGGGATGTTGGCCTTTTCGGCCGGACTCTCCTCGCCGATCCACTCGGAGTGATTCAGGTAGTAGTCGAGCTCGCCGTAGCGTCCGGGCCGCCCGTTGACGATGCGGCCGCCGACGCCGACGACCGTCGGATCGCTCGCGAAGACGCCGCGCGCGCGAGCCAGCCAGTCCTTCGGAGCGACGGCGTCCGCGTCGAGAAACCCCACGAGATCCCCCGCGGTCACGTCGAGGCCGGCGTTGCGGGCGCCGCCAGCATTGCGGCGCGAGGCGTTGCGGATCACGCGGGCGCCGGCCTGCCGCGCCGCGTCGGCCGAGCCGTCCGTCGACGCGTCGTCGACCACGACGACTTCCGCGGGCGGCTCCGACTGCCCGAGCGCCGACGCGACGGCGTCGCCCACGGTGCGGGCGGCGTTGCGGCAGGGGACGATGACGCTGACGCGCATGAACCGGCCAGTCTATCTTGGCGGACCCGCGCGGAGGAGGATCCGGTAGCGGAAGAGCCGGCCGATCCACGGCACGCGCCAGAGGAGCTTCTCGATCCCGTGGACGACCGGGAAGGGCGCCGGCGAGTACGTCAGCTCGAGGAGGCGCCAGCCCTCGGTCTCGAGGAGCCTCCGGATCTCGCCCGGCCGCCGCACCGCGATGTGCTCGGGGAACTGCTTGAGGAGGAAGTCGTGCGCCTTGAGCCTCTCGACGTAGTGCTCGCGGTTGGGCGTGTAGGCGGCGAAGACTCCTCCGGGCTTCAAGACCCGTCGCAGGGCGCGGAGCATCTGCCGCACGGTCTCGTCGTCGACGTGCTCGAGCAGGTCGAAGGCGCCGGCCAGGTCGATCGAGGCGTCGGCGATGCCGTCGAGCGTCGCGACGTCGCCGAGGACGAAGCGGACGTTGTCGAGACCGCGGCGGGCCCGCTCCGCCTCGGCGATCTCGAGGGCCCTGGCGGAGGCGTCGATGCCGATCGACTCCCGGACGCGCGGCGCGAGCAGGAAGCAGACGTCCCCGCGCGCCGAGCCGAGGTCGAGGACGACCTTCTCGGGCGAGGGCGCCGACAGCCGCAGGATGTCCCGGTCGCGCTCCATCCACTTGCGCCGCGGCGCGGCGAACGGCGTGACGCGGTGGAGCCCGTCGAAGTACTCGTCCGGGTAGAGGTCCGCCTCGAAGGTCACGCCTCCATCTTAGGACTCCCGCGTAGAATCGCCCGCATGAAGGCCCCGTGGGAGAAGTTCTCGCTGCCCGCCGAGGGGGGCGCCTGGGCGACCGGACGATCCCCCGAGTTCGTGCGCACGATGCGGGAGATCTTCGGCCCCCTGGTCGAGCGCGCGCCGAAGTTCCCGCCGGGCCGTCACCCGTGGCTGATGGCGGAGGTGCCCTCCGAGGGCTCGCTCCCCGCCTTCTTCGCCGATCTCGAGAAACGCCTCGAGCGGTCGGGCTCCCTCTGGGTCGTGTTCCCGAAGAAGCCCTTCGTCGCCGAGCTCGGCTTCCCGTTCCTGTGGATGGACGTCCAGAAGGCGGGCCTCGCCGCCGGGCTCGTCGACAACAAGATCGCGGCCTTCTCGCCGCGCCTGACGTCGATCCGGTTCGTCGTTCCCGTGGCGCGCCGCGGGGAGCGCACGGCCTGAGGCGCGAGGGCCGTAGAATCCCGGCCATGACACGACGACTTTCCCTCCCGTGGATCCTCGCGGCGCTGGCTTGCGCGTCGCCGTCGGCGGCCCGCGAGCTCCGCTGGAACGCGATCGACGTGCATGCGCGACTGGACGCCCAGGGCGCCCTCCACGTCGTCGAGACGCAGACCATGGTCTTCACGGGAGACTGGAACGGCGGAGAGCGCACCTTCGACCCGCGCCCCGGCCAGTCGGTCTCCCTCGAGTCGATGACCCGCATCGATCCCGACGGCACGCGGCACGCGATGGCGCAGGGCGGGTTGTCCGCGGTCGACGAGTACGGCTGGACGGGCGAGAACGTGCTGAGGTGGCGAAGCCGGCTTCCGTCGGACCCGGAGTTCTCGAACGCCGAGCTCGTCTACGAGATCGCCTACGTGATCTCGGGCGTCCTCGTGAAGCAGGGCGATTCCTACCTGCTCGATCACAACTTCGGCCTGCCGGCGGCGGAGTGGCCGATCCGGAAGCTCAAGGTCTCGCTCGAGCTCGATCCCGTGTGGAAGCCGGAGGGCGCGTTCCCGGGCGTCTACGAGAGCGGGGTGCTCGCTCCGCGGTCGAACTTCACCGTGACGGTGCCGCTCTCCTACACGGGCAGCGGATCGCCGGCGGTGTCCGCCTCGGTCATGGGCTCGGGCATGCGCCGCGGGCTTCTCGGCGTCCTCGCTGCGGCGATCGTCTACCTCTACCTCGTGTGGCGGCGCCGCGAAACCGCGCTCGGCCGGTTCGCGCCCTTGACGCCGCCGGACGCGGTCGACGAGGCGTGGCTCGAGAAGAACCTCTTTTCGCTCGCGCCCGAAGAGGCGGGGGCGCTCTGGGACGAGACGATCGGCGCCCCGGAGGTCGCGGCGGTGCTGGCGCGGCTCTCGGCCGAGAAGAAGATCGCGACCGAGGCGAGCGGCAAGAAGCTCTCGATGCGGCTGCTCGTTCCCGTTTCGCAGCTCCACGGCTACGACCAGGACCTCGTCCAGGCGCTCTTCTTCGGGGGCCGCAAGGAGACCGACACCGACGCGATCAAGGCGCACTACAAGGCGAGCGGGTTCGACCCGTCCTCGAAGATCAAGCCGGACCTCGAGAAGAAGCTGAAGACCCTCCCGGATTTCCAGGACAAGTCGGAGGCCGACGGACGGCTCACCCTGCTGCTCTTCCTGGCGGGGCTGGCCGTGCACGGGTATGCGGTCCTCTCGGACGCAGAGCCGCTCGGCGCCGCGATCGGCTCGGCGATCATTCATCTCGTGCTCTTCGGGATCGCCGCGATCTTCGCGTGGGCCTTTCAGAAGCGGATCGACCGGCTCGATGCGTGGTCGCCGCTGCTGCTCTGGGCGCCGGCGCTGCTCTTCTACTTCGCGTGGCTCGGCCTCCGCGACGGCGCCCGCACCCCGGCGAGCGTCGTCGTGGGTCAGATGCTCCTGCGCCTGGCGGTCGTCGCCGGGATCTTCTTCATCGCGAAGACGCGCAACGGCCCGAAGCGCATCGCGCGGCGCAAGGCGCTCGCCTCGGCGCGCCGGTTCTTCGTGGCTCAGCTCGACCGGCCCGCGCCGCGATTGAAGGACGAATGGTTCCCCTACGTCGTCGCGTTCGGCCTGACCTCCGAGGCCGACGGCTGGTTCAAGGCCCACGGCGCCGCAGCCGCGGCGACGGGCGCGAGCACCTGGAGAGGCTCGTCGAGCGGGTCCTCTTCTTCGTCTTCCTCTCCTTCGGGCGGCGGCTGGACGGGCGGCGGCGGCGCCTTCGGCGGCGCGGGCGCGTCGGGGACGTGGGCCGTCGCGGCGGGAGCGCTCGCGGCGGGGGTCGCCTCGCCGTCCTCCTCCTCGAGCGGCGGGGGAGGCGGGGGTGGCGGAGGCAGCTCCGGCGGCGGCGGCGGCGGGGGCTGGTGAGTGGTAGCTGGGGTCAGTCCTGATTTGCTGATTTGGCCGTCCACCTACGACGACCAGGGCATGGCTACAGCCAGACGATCCTGACCTCGCCCTCGACCGAACGAAACTCCGGATCGCCGGTGTAGAGGTCGGCCTTTCGGTCCTTCGCGAGCGCGGCCGCGAAGCAATCGGCGAGCGACATCCTGCCCCGGACCTTGAGCTGTCCGGCCAGCTCCGCCAGCTCCTGTCCGACCGGCACGATCTCGATCGGCAGGCCTGTCAGGCGATCGCGAATCTCGCTCCATCGAGCCGGACCGGCCTTTCTCTCGACGATGTAGCGGACCTCGGCCCAGTTGGGTGCGGCGATCAGGGCGCTCTTGCCGGCGTCCGCGGCCTTCTCGAGGAGGGTCAGGACCTTCTCGTGCCCCGGCTCCGCGTAGAGGTAAGAGAGGACCGCGTAGCTATCGAGAACGGAGCTTCGCATCCTTCGAGTCTTCGCGGTCGCGGTCGCGCGCCCTCTCGGCCAGAAGCTCTGCCGTCGCGTGAGACCCGTCCTTGAGGATTCCGCAGAGGCCGCGAATCGCGGCGCTCGTGACCGGCTGGAGGACGATCTCGCCGTCGCGCTCGACGAACCGCACGCGCGTGCCGGTCTTGATTCCGAACCGGCGGCGTGTGCCGACCGGGATCACCAGCTGGCCCTTGGTCGTGACTCTTCCCGTTGCCATGCAGAAGTATTACCTGATTGATAATGTAAGTCAAGAGACATAAAGTAAGATATTGGCCAGATGGCCGGCTGGCGGCAAGTCGGGCCCATACAATCCTTTCCGTGAGCGAAACGGTCTCGATCGTCGGCGCGGGCCTGGCGGGCTCGGAGTGCGCCTGGCAGCTCGCCCGGCGGGGCCACCGCGTGCGGCTCGTACGAGATGCGGCCGAAGGTGAAGACCTCGGCGCACGAGTCCGACCGCTGCGCCGAGCTCGTCTGCTCGAACTCCTTCCGCTCCGACAACCCGAGAAACGCCGTCGGGCCTCATCAAGCGCGAGATGGAGGCGCTCGATTCGCTCGTGATCCGGTCGGCGCGGGCGGCGGCGGTGCCGGCGGGCGACGCCCTCGCGATGGACCGGCACGTCTTCGCGGGCCTCGTGACCGACGCGATCGCGTCGCGCCCCGAGATCGAGCTCGTGCGGGAGGAGGTCACGGAGATCCCGCGCGAGGGGTTCGCCGTGATCGCGACCGGGCCCCTGACCTCGCCGGCGCTCGACCGGGCGATCGGCGAGCTCCTCGGCACGGAGGACCTCTACTTCTACGACTCGATGGCGCCGATCGTCGAGGCGTCCTCGCTCGACCTCTCGAAGATGTACGCGATGTCGCGCTACGGCAAGGGCGAGGGGGAGGACTACTGGAACTGCCCGCTCTCGCGCGAGGAGTACGAGCGGTTCATGGACGCCCTGCTCTCCGGCGAGACCGTCCCGATCAAGGACTTCGAGAAGGGCGTCTACTTCGAGGGCTGCCTGCCGATCGAGGTCATGGCCGAGCGGGGGCGGGAGACGCTGCGCCACGGGCCGATGAAGCCGATGGGGCTGCCCGACCCGAAGACGGGGCGCCTCCCCTGGGCGGTCGTCCAGCTGCGGCAGGACGACCTCGCGAAGGAGCACTACAACATCGTCGGCTTCCAGACGAAGCTGAAGATCCCCGAGCAGCAGCGCGTCTTCCGGATGATCCCGGGCCTCGAGAACGCCGTCTTCGCGCGCTACGGGATGCTCCACCGCAACACCTACATCCACGCGCCCGCGCACCTCGACCGGTTCTTCCGGATGCGGAGGGAGCCGCGCATCTTCTTCGCCGGGCAGATCACCGGGGTCGAGGGCTACGTCGAGAGCGCGGCCACGGGCCTGGCGGTCGGGCTCGCGCTCGCCCAGATCCTCGAGGGCCGCGAGCCGGTGCCCGTGCCCTACACGACCGCGATCGGGTCGCTCGCGCGGCACTGCTCGGAGCGGCCGCCCGCGGAGAAGTTCGAGCCCATGAACGTGACCTTCGGCCTGATCGAGGACACGTCCCACTCCCCCGTGCGCGACAAGCAGCTCCGGCGCCAGCGGATGGTCGACCGGGCGCTCGCGGCGATCGCGGAGTGGAAGGGGCAGATCGCGGCGACCCCCGCCGTCGTATCGTAGGCAGCCCGGAGGAACCGATGCCCACCTGGGAAGACATCCAGGCCGCGAGAAAGCGCCTCGAAGGCGTGGCGCACAAGACGCCCGTCCTGCGCTCGCGCCAGTTCGACGAGGAGTGCGGGGCCAGGGTCTACTTCAAGGCCGAGAACCTGCAGCGCGGGGGCGCCTTCAAGTTCCGGGGCGCCTACAACAAGATGAAGGCCGAGAGCGAGCGCGGCAAGGTCGACGCGGTCGTCGCGTTCTCCTCCGGGAACCACGCCCAGGCCGTCGCGCTCGTGGCGAGGCTCCTCGGCATGCACGCCACGATCGTCATGCCGAAGGACGCCCCGCAGTCGAAGATCGACGCGACGCGCGGCTACGGCGCCGAGGTCGTGCTCTACGACCGGCAGATGCAGAGCCGCGACGACCTCGCCGCCCAGATCGCGCGCGAGAAGAACGCCCTGCTCGTCCCGCCCTTCGACGACGAGCTCATCATGGCGGGCGCGGCGACGGGCGCGGTCGAGCTCCTCGAGGAGGTCGCCGACCTCGACGCCCTCGTCGTCTGCGTCTCGGGCGGGGGATTGATCGGCGGCTGGGCGACGGCCGCGCGCCACATGCGGCCCGGGATCAAGGTCTACGGCGCCGAGCCCGAGACGGCCGACGACACGAAGCGCTCGCTCGACGCCGGGCATCGGGTGGAAGTCCGGGAGAACCCCTCGATCGCCGACGGCCTGCGCGTCACGACGCCGGGCAAGCTGACCTTCCCGATCGTCCAGGAGAAGGTCGCCGACATCCTGCTCGTCTCCGACGACGAGATGGTCGAGACGCTGACCTTCATGCTCGAGCGGATGAAGGTCTTGGTCGAGCCCTCCGGCGCGGCCGCCGCGGCCGCCGTGCGCCACGGGAAGGCGGACTTCCGCGGCAAGAAGGTCGGCGTCGTCCTCTCCGGCGGCAACGTCGATCTCGCGAAGCTCTCGGAATACATCGCCTCGCGCCGGGCCGCGGCCGCCCGATGAGGCCCTCTTTTCGGCAGAGCCTTTGGGCTTCCTTAACCCTGGAATGGCCGCCCGCAAATCCTGTTAGGAAGGCTCCGTGAGAAGACCTGCCGCCGCCGCCGTGCTTCTCCTCGCCGCCGGCGCGTTCGCGTGCCGCAAGGCGGAGATCCCGTCGGGCGCGCCGTCGAAGCCCGCGATCGAGGCGGGAGCCCCGGCCCCCGTCGGCCCCGACGCGAAGCGGTATCCGTTCAAGGGCGTCATCACGAAGATCGACCCCGCGCGGGTCCGGATCACCGTCGATCACGAGGAGATCCCGGGCTTCATGTCCGCGATGACGATGGACTTTCCGGTGCGGGACGATCCGAAGGTCATCGCGTTCCTGCGCCCCGGCGACCGCATCGAGGCCGTCCTCGTCGTCGACGGCAGCACGTACTTCCTGGAGCAGATCCTGACGAAGGGCTTCGTGCCCACGCCGACCCCGTTCGGGGGGGCGGGCATCCGCCCCGAGCCGAACAAGGGAGTCGCCGTCGGCGACGCGGTCCCCGACTTCACGCTCACCGACCAGACCGGAGCGGCGGTCAGGCTCTCGCAGTTCCGGGGACAGCCCGTGGCGGTGACGTTCGTCTACACGCGCTGCCCGGTGGCGACCGCGTGCCCGCTGACGGTGGCGCGGTTCTCGAAGATCCAGGCCGGCCTCGTCAAGGACAAGTTCGGCGAGCTCCTGACCGTCACGGTCGACCCGGAGAACGACACGCCGGCGGCGTTGAAGGCCTACGCCGCGTCGATCGGCGCGGACCCGGCGCGCTGGAAGTTCCTGACGGGCGACCCGAAGGCCGTCGCGCGCGTCGCCGAGAGCTTCGGCGTCCTCTACTACCCGGACAAGGGACAGATCGTGCACTCGCAGGCGGTCGCGATCGTCGATCCCGACGGCAGGCTCGCGACGATCTATTACGGCGAACAGTGGGAGCCCGAGACGGTGCTCCAGGACCTTCAGAAAGCGAGGAAAGGATGAGGCAGTCCCGGATTCTCGGAGCTCTCGTGTTCGGCTCGATCGTGGGTGCGGCCGTCGCGGTTTACGCCGCGGAGACCAAGCCCTCCGAGACCTTCGACAAGTACTGCGCCAAGTGCCACGGCGACGACGGCAAGGCCAAGACGTTCAAGGGAAAGATGGTCAAGGCGCGCAACTTCACCGACGCCGAGTGGCAGTCGGGCGTGACGGACGAGCAGCTCATCCAGTCGGTCACCGAAGGCAAGGACGACATGCCGCCCTTCGGCAAGAAGCTGACGAAGGAGCAGATCGAGAGCCTGGTCAAGAACGACGTCCGGGGGTTCGCGCCGAAGAAGGAGTAGGCGCCCAGTGTCTGGAAGCCTTGGTATCGGCGGCGGGTGTGCGATCCGCCGATCGACTCCTGGCCCTGCAGGGTGGCGAGGCTTCTGTCGAGGCGCCGGACGGTCGACCACGCTTCCGTCGTAAGACAATAGGCGGCCGGCCGGCGATATACTGCCCGCCGTGACGCGCGAACGGGAGCCCGACAGCGGCGAGTGGCAGTTCGCCTCCCGCGGCGAGGACGTCCCGATCTACCCGCGGGCGCAGATCGTGTCGCCGGAGACGGTCTCGATCGGCGATTCCGTCATCATCGACGACTTCGTGTTCCTCGTCGGCGGCGTCGAGACGCGGATCGGCAGCTTCGTGCCACCTGGCGTCGTTCTCGACGTACCTGGGCGCGGGGCGGCTCGTGATCGAGGACTTACGTCGGAATCGTCAGCGGCATCGCGCTCTACACCGGGATCGACGACTTTTCGGGTGGCACCCTGATCGGGCGAGGCATTCCGAAGGGGTACCGCAAGCCGAAGCGGTCCTTCCTGCACGTCGGGAAGTACGTCGTCGATCGGCGCGAACTCGGTCGTCTTCCCGGGCGTCACCCTCGGCGAGGGTTGTGCCGTGGGAGCCATGTCCCTCGTCACTCGCGACTGCGAGCCCTGGACGATCTACGTGGGATCGCCGGCCCGGCCCCTGAAGCCTCGCCGGCGCGACGAGATCGAGAGGCTCGACCGGGAGATCCGGGCCAACGTCTACGATTCGAACGGCCGCTACATTCCCCGGCGGGAGCGCGGTGAGTAAGGACGGCGCGCCGCCTTTTCTTCCGATCTCGCGGCCGTCCCTTCCGAAGCTCGAAGAGTACGTGGGACTCCTCGGCCAGATCTGGGACAGCCGGATGCTGTCGAACTTCGGAAAGTTCGCCGTCCGGTTCGAGAAGGCCGCGCAGGACTACCTCGGCAATCCCTGGGTGCGCTCCGTCGTCAACTGCGACATCGGCCTCGTGCTGTCGATCGCGGCGCTCGGGGCCCCTCCCGGCAGCGAATGCCTGGTCCAGTCGTTCACCTTCAATTCCACGGTCAATGCCGTCCTGTGGAACCGGCTCACGCCGGTGTTCGTCGACATCGATCCCCGCACCGTCAATGCCGACCCGGCGGACCTGGAGCGGCGGATCACGGCGAAGACGAAGGCCATTCTGGCGACGCACGTCTTCGGCAGCCCGTTCGACGTCGAGCGCGTGCTGGAGATCGCCGGCCGCCATGACCTGAAGGTCGTCGTGGACGCGGCCCACGGCTATGGCGCGTCGTACCGCGGCAGGCGGATCGGCCACTCGAGCCTCGGTCACTTTCAGGTCTTCAGCTTCAGCGGAACCAAGCAGGTGACCTCGGCGGAGGGCGGCCTGATCGCGGCTTCCTCCGAAGAGGGAGCGTCGCGGATCGAATACCTCCGCGCGTACGGCTTCCAGAACGACTACATCTCGAAGAGTCGTCGGCATGAACGGAAAGCTGTCGGAGATCCACGCGGCGCTGGCGTGCCTGGCGGTCGAGCACGCCGAGGAGGCCGTCTCGGCGCGGCAGCGAATCGCCGCGCGGTACCGGGCGGCGCTCGCCGTCGTGCCCGGCCTGCGGTTCCAGGAACATCTTCCGGAGACGCGCTCGAGCTACAAGGACTTTGCGATTCTGTGCCCGGGCCGGCGCGACGAGCTCGCGGCGCACCTGGCGCAGGCGGGAATCCAGACGAAGAAGTACTTCCTGCCGCTGCACACGATGCCGGCTTATGCCGCGTTTCGGTCTGCCGGCGACGATCTCGCGGACACCGAGAAGGTCGCGGAGTCGGTCCTTTGCCTTCCGATGTTCAACGAACTCTCGGATGCCGACGTCGATCGCGTCAGTGGGGCCGTCGCCGA
Source organism: uncultured Acidobacteriota bacterium (assembly GCA_963776755.1). Classification (GTDB taxonomy): domain Bacteria; phylum Acidobacteriota; class Thermoanaerobaculia; order UBA5066; family Gp7-AA6; genus DAHUXD01. The sequence continues at coordinate 250,609 of CAVZNW010000004.1, read as the reverse complement.
CTTCTATCGTGCCTGATCGACTCGACCAGTGGCGGCTCAGGATCGGCCGCGCCGGCTGGGCGCTCCGGCCTCACGGCGCACGGCCGCTCGTCAGCGTCATCACCCCCACGTGGAACCGCGGCGAGCTCCTGACGGCCCGTACGCTGCCCTCGCTGATCGCGCAGACCTATCGGAACTGGGAAGCGGTGATCGTCGGCGATGCCTGCACGGACGACACCGGGGCGCGGATCGCGGCCCTCGGTGACCCGCGAATCCGGTTCGAGAACCTCGCCGAGCGCGGCGTGTATCCGGAAGAGCCGCTGAAGCGCTGGATGGTCGCCGGATGCGCTCCCGCGAATCGGGCGCTCGAGCTCGCGCGGGGCGAGTGGACCGCGTATCTCGACGACGACGACGTGCTCGTCGAGAACCATCTGCAGACCCTCGTCCGCTTCGCGCGGGAAAGCGGAGCGGAGTTCGTCTACGGGGCAGGCGAGTTCCAGCGCTCGCCGACGGAGTGGCTGAGGATCGGCAAGCTCCCGCCGGATCCAGGCAACGTCATGCACTCTTCGGTCCTCTACCGGTCGTACCTGCGCTCCATGAAGTACGACCCCGAGGCCTGGAAGGCGTCGGTCGGTGCGGACGCGCACCTCTGGGGCCGCATGCGCCGGCTCGGCGTCCGCTTCGCCTTCCTCGACGAGATCGTTTGCCAGGCGCCCCTGCGGCCGGGCGAGACGCTCGCGGGGCAGCGGGCGGCGGAGCGCCGCCAGGAGGCTCACCTCGCCGGCGGTGCTCCCTCGACGCAAAGCTCGGGATAGGCGTCGTCCCCGCGGATCTCGAGACGCCGGAGCGTGAGCCCGGCGGCGGCCGCGAGCGAAGGCGCCTGCGCACGAAGCGCGGTCTCGTCGACCGGCGGGAGCTTCCTTTCCACGGGCTTGTAGAGGTTCTGGTGCACGACGAACGCCGTCGTGCAGTCCGCGCCCGAGGCGGCGGCCGCGGAGCGGAGGGCTTCGTATGAGCCCGGCTCGAAGAGCGAGAAGTTCCATTTCCCGCGGTGGGCGAGAAGCGTGAGGGCCCTTCCGTCCCGGTCGAGCTCGTAGCGCTGGACGGCGGGCAGGCCCGGCAGGGCTCCCGCGAAGCGCCAGGTCCAGTCGTGGTGGGCGATGAAGAAGCCAATGAGGTTGAACTGGTCCGTCTGGACGACTCGGGTCTGCGGGAACGCCGCGTCGAACGCCCGCGCCTGGGCCGTGAAGGGGTCGCGCCCGGGAGACCGGAGGTTCCCGGCATGGGCGACGAAGCTCGCCGCGATCGCGGCGCCGCAGAGGACGAGGAGCGAGCGCCGCAACGCAGAGTTCATGGCCCCGGCCAGGCGATCGAAGGCCACGAACCCGGCGGGAATCGCGAACAGGAAATAAAGGAACTGCTGGCGCATCGCGCCGCCGAAGGGATAGAGGCCGCGCAGCCCCAGCACGATCCCCATTGCGAGCAGGATCGCGAGGATCGCGGCCGGCATCGCACGGTCCTCGTCCCCCTCCCCGCGGCGCCGCTGTGTGACGGCCATGAGGAACGCGGCCGCCGAAAAGCCCAGGACGAGGACCGCCGCGCGGCGCGGGCTCCAGAGCACGGCCGGCGAGAAGAGGTTGAAGAGGTTCCAGAGGTTGCGCGTCACGAACGCCGCCGCGGTTTCGGCTCCCGGCGTGAAGTAGAACTCGGGAAGATGGTTGAGCCGCGTCACCCAGGGCTTGGCGATGACCTCATAGAGCGCGATTCCGAGGAGCGCGGGTGGCGCCAGCGTGGCGGCATCCGGCAGGAGACGTCGAGGCAGCGCGCGCCAGAGGGCCTGCCGGTATGCCGGCCGGAAGATCGCGACGAGGAGCGGCGCCGCCGCGCACGCCACGACGTAGAGCCCGGCGAAGTACTCCGTGAAGACCGCGAGGCTCGCGAGCGCGGCGAAGGCCGCCCGTGGACGCCAGCCGGCCGGCTCGGGCCGCACGAGGTCGAGGTAGTGGACGAACGACCAGAGGATGAAGAAGACCGCGAGCATGTACGACTGGACCTCGCACGACAGGAAGATCGCAGCTTGCGCCGTCGCCATCGTCAGCGCGCCGAGGAAGGCGATGGCCTGCGAGGTCCGCAGCTTCTCCAGGATCCGGTAGACGAGCGCGATCGCCCCGAGCCCCGAGAGAATCGAGATGCTCCGGTAGGCGAGGTGCGAGTGGCTCAACGCATCGACGGCCTTCAGAAGAAAGAGAAAGAACGGCGGATGCGCCAGGCCGTAGTACTCGCGCGAGAGGTTCCTCGCGATGAAGACGTGCCAGAAGCCGTTGTAGTCGATCGGGTGCGTCAGGCCGACGTACACGCGCAGAGCCAGCCCGATCGCGAGCGCGACGAGCAGCGGCCGGCGACCGGACGAAAGGCGGGGGCTCACGGCAAGAGGATACCCGCGGGCTGCCGGTCCCTTCCCGACTAGTACACCGCGTCCTCGAGCGAGACGCCGAAGAGCCCCGAGTACATCTTCGGGAAGAAGTGCGTCGATTTCTGCGGCAGGCGGTCGCCCGAGCCCACGACGGCCTCGACGTCCGAGACGGTCGTCGCGCGCATCAGCACCGCCGCCTGGGCCTTGCCGCCGTCGACGGACGCGATCGCCCCGTCCGAGTCCGACGTGAACGAGATCCGCTCGCCCCTGGCGATCGCATCGGTCTTGACGCCGAGGAGCTTGTCGAAGAACGCGACCTCGAGGGCCGCGACGTCGAGCGCCTTCCACTCCTCCGACCGGCCCTCGGGCCAGGGCAGCGCCTCCGGCTTCTCCTTCAGCGTCATCAGCACGGCCTTCGACGGCGGGGCGTAGAGCACGAACGCCGGGAAGCGCCGGCCGTGGGCCTCGAGCGCGGCGTACGCCTCCTTGCCCGAGTCGAACTCCTTCAACTCGAAGAAGTCGCGCGCGGCGTGGAGCGTGCGCACGGGGCGCCAGTCCGGCATGTCGAAGAGGAGCCGGTGGATGGGGCGCACGATCACGGCGGGCGAGCTCATGTCGACGATCGCGCAGAGCTTGTACTTCGCGCCGGGCAGCTTCTCCGCCGCCGGGTCCTTCGAAAAGGCGAGTGCCGTCTCGTAGCGGTGGTGGCCGTCGGCGATGATCGCCTCGGCGTTCTTGACGAGGCCCTGGAGCTCGACGTGCGCGGCGTAGTCCGAGATCCGGAAGGCGTCGTGGCGCACGCCGTCGGGGCTCACGGCGGTCATGTGCGGCGGGCGCCGCGTGTCGAGCGCCGCCGAGAGGGGAGCGCGCGTCAGCAGGAAGATCAGCTCGAGGTCCGCCTTCGTCGCCGAGAGAAGCGCCAGGCGGTCCGCCTTGGGCCTGGCGAGTGTGCGCTCGTGCGGCCGGATCGTCCCCGTCTCGTACTCCTCGAGCCGGACGAGGCCCACGAGCGCGTTGCGGACGTGCGTCTTCCCGTCCTCGACGAACGTCTGCCGGTAGTTCCAGAGCGCGGGCCGGCGCTCCTTCTCGAGGATCCCGGAGGCGAGCCAGTCGGCCTGCGTCTTCGCGGCCTCGGCATACGGGTCGGCGCCGTCCTTCTTCGGATGCGTGATGCGGACGATGTTCTCGGGCGCCTGCGCGTAGAGGCGGTCCTCCAGCTCCGCGGAGATCTGGTCGTACGGAGGCGCGAAGACCGCCGAGAGCCCGCGCTCGCGGAGCACGCGGGGCGAGAAGCGGATCGAGCGAAACGGTCGCAATTCCATGGCGGGGGCATTCTAAGGCTGCCGTCGGGGCGCGCTACACTCTTGCGACGTGATCTCGCTTTCGCGGGCGATCGAGGGGTTTGCGAGCTACGTGGCCGACGAGCGGCGCTTCTCGCCACGGACCGTCGAAGCCTACGGCAAGGACCTCGCCCGTTTTTCCGACTTCTGGGAGCGGGAGTTCGCGAACCAGCCGGCCGGCAAGACCCCTCTCTCCCGGGTCGACACCCTCGCCGTGCGGTCGTATCTCGCCCATCTCCACCGGGATGGCCTCGCCAACCGCTCGCTCGCGCGGCACCTCTCGACGCTGCGCTCGTTCTTCCGCTGGGCCTGCCGCGAGGGCCACCTCGAGAAGAACCCGGCCCGGGGCCTTCCGTCGCCGCGCGTCCCGAAGACGCTCCCGCGGGCGATGACGCTGCCGGACACGGAGAGGCTGCTCTCGGCCGACGAAGACGAAACGTTCGTGCCCGAGCGCGAGCGCGCCCTCTTCGAGCTCCTCTACGCCACGGGCCTGCGGGTCTCGGAGGTGGCGGGGCTCGACCTCGAGGACGTCGACTTCGCCGCGCGCCTCGTCCGGGTCACCGGAAAGGGAAACCGGGAGCGGATCGTGCCCTTCGGCGACGCGGCGGCCGAGGCCCTGCGCGAGTACCTTCCCTCGCGGGACGCTCTTCGGCACGGCGGATCGGCCGGTCGCCCGCGGGCGGAGCCGCTCTTCGTCAACGCCCGAGGAGGCCGGCTGACTCCGCGTTCGATGGCGCGGCTTCTGAAGCGGCGCCTGCGAGCCGCGGGATTGCCCGAGGAGATCTCGCCGCACGCGCTGCGCCACACCTTCGCGACCCACCTGCTGCAGGCGGGAGCCGACCTGCGCGCGATCCAGGAGCTGCTCGGCCACGCCTCGCTCTCGACGACGCAGAAGTACACGCACCTCGACGCCGCGAGGCTCGCTGAGGTCTATCGGAATGCGCATCCCAAGGCGTAGGCGGATTCGGATCGCCCCGCTCGTCCTGGCGCTCCTGGCGGCGCGCGCCGCCGGGCAGACGCCGGCGCAGCCCGCACCGCCGCCGCCGGTGCTCGGGGAGATCGACCGCACGATCCGCGAACGTTTCTGGGACCCGAAGCTGAAGGGCGTCGACTGGACGGCGGCGGTCGCGAAGGCGGCCGCGGAGCTCGCGGCCTCGCCCGCGCCCGCCGGCCAGAACGCGATCTACGACGTTCTGCTCGCCACACTCGGCGACTCGCATACGTTCCGCATGCCCGCGGGGCTCCTGCCGGACCACGGCTGGGCGACCGCGGGCCTGCGCATCGGGCAGGACGGCAACGGCTACGCCGTGAAGGGAGTCGTCCCGGGCAGCGCCGCGGACCGCGCGGGCATTCGCACGGGCGACCGGATCCTCGCCGTCGACGGGAGGCCGTATGGCGCCGGGCGCGTCGACTTCCGCGATCTTTTCTTCGTTTTCGAGGGCTCGCCCGGCACGGCCGTGAGCGTCACGTGGCAGCGGCCGGGCAGCGCGCCGAGGACGGACCGGCTCGTCCGCACGCCGGAGGAGCCGGGCGACGCGCTGGTCTGGAAGAGCGCGCGGGTGATCCGGCGAAACGGCAGGGCCTACGGCTACGCGCGCCTCTGGGGGATGAGCGCGGAGACGGCGCTCGTCGTCGTCGACATGCTCTCGGACCGCACGCTGGCGGCGCAGGGGAGAGCGGGGCTCTCGGAGTGGCCATCGATCGAGGGGTTTCTCCTCGACGTGCGCGGAAACAGCGGCGGCTACGACCCCAACATCCTGCCGACCTTCCTGCGCGGCCGGTGGAACACGGCCGACTACTACGTCGTCGACCGCGACGCGAAGCGTCTCGTGCCGCCGGAATACGCGCCGCTGCCGGTCGTCCTCCTGACGAATTCCGGGACCGCCTCCAACGCCGAGGCCCTGGCCCTCAAGTTCCGGGCGCATGCGATCGGGCCGATCGTGGGCGAGACGACCGCCGGCATGGCGAGCGGCGGCGCGGCCGCGGTCCGCCTCTCCGACGGCTCGATGCTCTGGTTCACCGAGCGTGCGATCGAGAGCCTCGACGGGAAGAGCTACGAGGGCCGGGGTGTCGAGCCGGACGTCCCCGTGGCCGACCGGCCGGGGGCGGCCGAAGGACAGGAGGACGCGGTGATCGAGGCCGGCGTGAAGGCGCTCGCCGCGGCGAAGAGGCCCGCTTGAGGTAATCTGTCCGGGCATGTCGAAAACGCCTCGCTGGCACTCCACCACGGTCCTCTGCGTGCGCCACGGCGGCAAGGTGGCGATGGCCTCGGACGGCCAGGTCACGCTCGGAACCACGGTCATGAAGCAGACGGCGGCGAAGATCCGCCGGCTCGCGGGCGGGTCCGTCATCGCGGGCTTCGCGGGCTCCTCGGCCGACGCCTTCGCCCTGTTTTCCCGCTTCGAGGCCAAGCTCGACGAGCACCGCGGCAACCTCGAGCGCTCGGCCATCGAGCTCGCCAAGGACTGGCGGACGGACAAGATGCTCCGCCAGCTCGAGGCGCTCCTGATCGTCGCCGACCGGCAGAGCTCGTTGCTCATCTCCGGCACCGGCGACCTCATCTCACCCGAGGAGGGCGTTCTCGCGATCGGCTCCGGCGGCGCCTACGCCCTCGCCGCCGCCCGGGCGCTGCTGAAGCACCGGCCGGACATGTCCGCGACGGACGTCGCGCGCGAGTCGCTGCTCGTCGCCTCGCAGATCGACATCTACACCAACGACCACATCACGATCGAGGAGCTCTGACGTGGTGTTCCTGATGCCGGGCGAGCAGGAAGCGCAGGCCCCGCCGGCGGCCGCGCGCACGCCCCGTGAGATCGTCGCCGAGCTCGACAAGTACGTCATCGGCCAGAAGCGTGCGAAGAAGGCCGTCGCGATCGCACTCCGGAATCGCTGGCGCCGGCAGCAGCTCGCGGCCGACATGTCGCGCGAGATCCTGCCGAAGAACATCCTGATGATCGGGCCGACGGGCGTCGGCAAGACCGAGATCGCGCGGCGCCTGGCGCGCCTCGCGGACGCGCCGTTCCTCAAGGTCGAGGCTTCGAAGTTCACCGAGGTCGGCTACGTCGGGCGCGACGTCGAGTCGATCGTGCGCGACCTGACCGAGGTCGCCGTCCAGATGGTCCGTGAGGAGAAGACGCTCGAGATCCGGGACCGCGCGCAGGGACGGGCGGAGGAGCGCCTGCTCGACCTGCTCCTGCCCTCCGTGGGCGAAGGGGAGGCGGAGGAGACGCGCGCGCGGTTTCGCGCGATGCTCCGCGAGGGCAAGCTCGAGGACCGGATGGTCGAGGTCGAGGTCGCCGACAAGACGTTCCCGTCCTTCGAGATCGTCACGAACCAGGGCGTCGAGGAGATGGACATCAACGTCAAGGAGATGCTCCCCGGCCTCTTCGGCGGAAAGAAGAAGCGCCGCAAGACCTCCGTCTCCGAGGCGCGCCAGATCCTCCAGGCCGAGGAGGAGGGCCGGCTGATCGACCCCGGGCAGGTCGCGCGCGAGGCCGTCGAGCGGGCGCAGTCCTCGGGCATCGTCTTCCTCGACGAGATCGACAAGGTCGCAGGGCGGGAGTCCGGCGGCCGCGGGCCCGACGTCTCGCGCGAGGGCGTGCAGCGGGACCTGCTGCCGATCGTCGAGGGCACCTCCGTCAACACCAAGTACGGCTTCGTGAAGACCGACCACGTGCTCTTCATCGCGGCGGGCGCGTTCCACGTCTCGAAGCCCTCGGACCTGATCCCGGAGCTCCAGGGCCGTTTCCCGATCCGCGTCGAGCTCGACTCGCTGACCGAGGCCGATTTCGTCCGGATCCTGACCGAGCCCGAGAACGCGTTGCTCAAGCAGTACCGGGCCCTCCTCGGGGCCGAGAACGTCGACCTCTCCTTTTCCGAGGACGCGATCGGCGAGATCGCGCGGGACGCCGAGCGCGTCAACCGCGCGCTCGAGAACATCGGGGCGCGCCGGCTGCACACGATCCTCGAGCGCCTGCTCGAGGACATCTCGTTCGAGGGACCCGAGAACGCGGGCAAGTCGATCCGGATCGAGATCTCCGACGTGCAGGCGGCGCTGGCCGATCTCGTCAAGGACGAGGACCTCTCGCGCTACGTCTTGTAGCGGCGCGCTGCGCGCGCCGACCGACATGGGAGGGGAAGTCGCTTCGGTATCCTCTCCCTTGGAAGCAGCAGTTTCTATGAAGCGCCTTCGGATCTCGGCCGCGATCTGCCTGCTGGCTCTCGCCTGCGGCAAGAAGGGCGACCCGCAGCCGCCGCTGCCGCAGGGGCCCAACGCCGTCAAGGACCTCGCCGTCGAGCAGGAGGGTGACGACGCGGTCCTGACGTTCTCGTTTCCGGACCGGCTCCAGACCGGCGCGCCGCTGACGGACCTCGCGGCGATCGAGGTCTACCGCGTGCTCAATCCCCCGGCCGCGCTGACGGCGCCGCGTCCGACCGGGGCCGGCTCCTCGGGGCCGCCGCCCTCCTCGGGCTCGTCGGGGGAGCTGCGGGGCATGGGGCAGACCGCGCGGCGGACCGCGACCAACGTGCGCATGGCGGAGGAGGCGTTCTACCAGGGCGCAGAGCTCGCGGCCGGGCTCTCGCTTCCGGCGATCGCCGACGCCACGCGGGGGGCGTCCGTCGTCTACCGCGACTCGCTCCTGACGCTCTTCACGCAGGAGAAGGGCCCGGAACCGCTCGCCTACGCCGTCGTCTCGGTGCGCCGGAACGGCGAGCGAAGCCCGCTGTCGAACATCGTGATCCTCACGCCCGACATCGCCCCGCAGGCGCCCGAGCTGCTGCCGCCGATCCTGGAGGAGGGCCGTATCTGCCTCGAGTGGACCGCGCCGGCGAAGAACGTCCTCCAGCAGCCGGTCGAGATCGGCGGGTACCGCGTCTACCGGCGGGCACTCTCGCAGGACGCGTACGAGGCGCCGCTGACGGCCACACCCGTGCAGGGCACCTCCTTCGTCGACCTGAGCGCGCCCTACGGCGTGCCGCTCGCCTACACCGTGCGGGCCGTTCTCGCGAAAAACCCGAAGGTCGAGGGTCTGCCCGCGGAGGAGATCGTCGCCGTGCCGCGCGACATCTATCCGCCGAAGTCCCCCACGCGCGTCGACGCCCTCTCGGAGGGCAACCTCGTCCGACTCCTCTGGGACCCGGTGGACTCGCCGGACCTCGCGGGCTACCTCGTCTTCCGCTCCGAGGGCGGCGCGGCCGCCGTGCAGCTCACGAAGGAGCCCATCGGCGATCCGTTCTTCAACGACCTCGGCGCGCGCCCGGGCCGGAAGTACGTCTACACCGTCCGGTCGATCGACCGCGCGGGCAACCCGAGCGCCCCGTCCCCGGAGGCCGTGGCCGAGCCGTTCTGAGGCCCTGACAGCCCCTTCGCTCATCGTTTACACTCCCGCTCCCATGTCCCTACCCTCGAAGTTCGTGAAGATGGCCGGCGGCGGGAACGACTTCCTCGTGTTCCAGGCCGACGGCCGGGGACTGACCGACGAGGACCGCCAGCGCCTCGCGCTCGTCTGCCGCCGGGGGCTTTCGGTCGGCGCCGACGGGGCGCTCTTCCTCTCGCCCGACGGCCCCGGGCGCGTTCGCGTGGACTACTTCAACTCCGACGGCGGTCCGGCGACCTTCTGCGCCAACGGGACCCGCTGCGCGGCGCGCTACGCGGTCCGGCATGGCCTGGCCGCGGGGCCGAGCCTCGTCCTCGAGACGGGCTGGGGCCCGATCGCCGCGCGGGTCGAGGCCGGGAGCGTCACCCTGGCGCTGCCGGCCGTTCCGGCCCCGTCCGACCCGGTGCCGATCTCGGGCAAGGGCCTTCCCCCCACGGCGATCCCGATGAAGATCGGCGTGCCCCATCTCGTCGTGTTCATGCGCGGGGACCTCTCGAAGATGGAGATCGAACGGCTGGGGCCGCTCGTCCGCCATCACCCTGCGATGCCCGAGGGGGCGAACGCCAACTTCGTGCGCGCGGGCAAGGACAATCGCATCCAGGTGCGGACCTGGGAGCGGGGTGTCGAGGGCGAGACGCTCTCCTGCGGCTCGGGTGTCGTCGCCGCCGCGATCGTCGCCGGCCGCCAGGGCCTCGCCGCCTCGCCCGTCGTCTGCGAGACGAAGAGCGGCGTCGACCTGACGGTCGAGTTCTCCGACGAGAAGGAGACCTTCACGAGCGTGCGCCTGACGGGCGACGCCCGCGAGGTCTACGCCGGCGAGCTTCTCGAGGAGTCGTGGCAGGCGTGAGGGGAGAAGCTGAAGCCTGAGGCGCTTTTTCGCCGGATCTCGGGCGGCGCGGTCCAGAACGTCGCCTTTTCCGACCTACGCCGGCTGCTCGAAGCGATGGGATTCGTTCTTGCCCGAACGGCGGGCAGCCACCACATCTTCAGCCACCCGGCACTCGCCGAGCTCATCAACATCCAGCAGATGAACGGGGAGGCGAAGCCTTACCAGGTGCGGCAGTTCCTCCGTCTGGTCGAACGCTATAATTTGAAGCTGGAGCCTCGACCGTGACCGACTACCACATCAACATCTTCTACAGCGAGGAAGATCAGGCGTATGTCGCCGACATCCCCGACCTCGATGCCTGCTCGGCTCAAGGCCTGACGCCCCAGGAGGCCCTGGCCGAAGTCGAGCGGGCCAGGGAGGCATGGCTCGAAGCCGCGCGCGCTGCGGGCAAGCCGGTCCCCTCCCCTCGCTACAGGCCCGCGATCTACCAGGTCAGTCGCTAGGCCGCGACCGCGCAGTGTTCGGCTCTCCCGGCGCCCCGCCGTTTCCGTCCAAGATCGTCGCCGTCGGCAAGAACTACCGCGAGCACGCGGCGGAGTTCGACGGGGTCGCGCCCGAGGACGAGCCGCTGCTGTTTCTGAAGGCCCCCTCCGCTCTCGTCTTCGGCGGCGGCGACATCGTGCTCCCGCCGGAATCCCAGCGGGTCGACTACGAAGGGCGAGCTCGCGCTGGTGATCGGACGGCGCATCAAGTCGTGGCCGCAGGAGCGCTGGCGCGAGGCGCTCGCCGGCGTCTGCTGCGCCAACGACGTCACGGCGCGGGACCTCCAGAAGAAGGACAAGCAGTTCGCGCGGTCCAAGTCCTTCGACACGTTCTGTCCGGTCGGCCCGGCGATCGTTCCCGGCGTCGACCCGTCGGATCTCGCGATCGAGACGCGCGTCAACGGCCTCGTCAAGCAGTCCTCGCGGACCTCCGCGATGGTCTTCTCGCCGGCGTTTCTCGTCGCCTACATCTCCCGGATGATGACGCTCGAGCCGGGGGACCTGATCCTGACCGGCACGCCGGCGGGGGTCTCCCCGCTGGCGCCGGGCGACGTCGTGGAGGTCGAGATCGAGCGGGTGGGCGTCCTGCGCAACCGCGCCCGGCTTCCCTAGCGTTCGTCCTCGCCCGGGTGCGCCCACCAGTCGAGGGCGCCCGCGGCGATTCCCGTCGACGGGGAGAGATCCCCGCTGGGCTCTCGCCTCGCGGGCGCGCGCCACGGGGACGGGATGACCGGGAAGAGCAGGTAGTCGTTCGCGCCGTAGTCGCCGGTCGAGAGCAGCGTCACGGCCACCGGGCCGCGCCGGTTCGCATCCAGCAGGTCCTGCGGCAGCGCGATCGCGATCTCCGGCCTCTCTCGCCGGCCGTCCCCGGGCGACGCGTAGAGGATCGCCCCGTCGGCCGATCGGACCTCCAGCCCCGCGCTCGTCGGGCTGTGGGGCGGCGCGATCCGCAGGTGCAGCGTGGCCGGCGCGCGCTCGGGGAAAGCGCTGCGAGGAATCTCCTGGACGATCGATGCGCCGGAGGCCTCGATCCGTCCCCATTCCCAGGCAGGCCCCGAGGGATGGCGTCGGAGGAAGAGGACGGCGGCGGCGAAAAGTGCCGCAGCGGCGATCGGCCGCCAGCGTCCCGCTGCGCCGAGGCTCGCCGCGGCGCACGTTCCGAGCGCGAGCAGCCCCGGCAGGAATGGCAGGACGTATCGGGGAAGCGATCCGAGGACGAGGCTCTGGGCGACGATGAGCGCGACGAGGAGAAGCCCCATCGCCCCGACGGGCCGCCCGCGCGCCGGAACGACGAAGAAGAGGGAGATCGCGCCGAGGATCAGGAGCGGCGCGGCCAGGCGCGACAGCGTGGCCGCGGCGCGGTACGCGTCGGACCAGCGCGCGTCGTAGTACTCCGTGCCGAGAAGGCCGTGGGTCAGCCGCCAGGTCCTCTGCCGGAAGGCGTCGGGACCGCGCCGCGAGAGCGCCGAGGGCGGGACCGGGGCGTCGGCCGACGGCAGCCAGAGGTCGTCCGCGCGGGCGTCGCGCAGCGTGTACGCGAGGTCGCGCGGCGTCTGCCCCGGCCCGGGCGAGGTCGCGAGCCACACCGGCAGGACGAGCGCGGCGGCCGCGGCGCCGAGCGCGAACAGGTCGCGCCACCGCCGGTCGAGCGCCAGGCGCAGGGCGGCGAGCAGGGCCGCGATCGCGCCGACGTTGGGGCGCACGAGAAAGAGGAATCCGACGGCGAGCCCGCAGGCGACGAGGGCCGCGGCCCGGCGCGGGGGCTCGAGGAGGAGGGCGACGACGAGAAGGAACAGGGCCGCGGCGAGGGGTTCGCTCATGACGGAGCTCGCGACGTCGCGCGTGCGCAGGAAGAGGATCTCGACCAGGAAGGCGGCGGCGCCCCACCCGAACCCGACCCGGCGGCCGATCAGGAGCGACGCCGCGCCGATCGCCGCGACGAGCAGGAGCGACTGGATGACGACGACGCCCCGCGGGCTGTCTGCGCCGATCGAGAGCGCCGCGCGAAGAAAGAGGAGATAGCCGGGCTTGGCGGGATGGTCGTGGGTGCCGGCCGGGCCGAGGATCCCCTGGCCGGCTCTGGCCCAGGCGAGGTCCGTCTCGCTGTCGGACCAGAGGACCACCGGCGCGGTCAGCGCCGGCCAGAGGTACAGCGCGAGACCCGCCGCGCCGAGGACGCCCGCGAGGAGGCCCCGGCGGCTCACAGCCGGTCGAGCAGCGTCTCGGGCAGGCCTCCGAATGCGCCCGAGGACATGAGAAGCAGGACGTCGCCGGCGCGCGCCTCGCGCCGGAGGATCTCCGGAATCGCGTCGTTCGAGTCCGGCGCGAAGGCGGGTTTGCCGGCGGCGGCGAAGCGGCGCACGAGCGATTCGCGGTCGAGCTGGTTGTCCGGTCCGAGGCGCTGCGCGTGGAAGACGGGGGCGACGACGAGGGCGTCCGCGCCGGCGAAGGCCTCCGCGTACTCCTCCTCGAACATCTTGCGTCCCGCCGTGTTCGACCGGGGCTCGAAGAGGGCCCAGATCCTGCGGCCGGGGAACTGCGCGCGCGCGGCCTGGAGGGTCCCGGCGACGGCCGTCGGATGATGGGCGAAGTCGTCGACGACGAGGATGCCGTTCTTCTCGCCCTTGAGCTCGAGGCGCCGCTTGCACGCCCCCGAAGCGCGGCAGGGCCCGCGCGATCTCGGTGTCGGAGAGGCCGAGGCCGCGGACGAGCGCGATCGCGCCGAGGGCGTTGCGCACGTTGTGGAGCCCGGGCAGCGGCGAGGCGAGACGGGTCGTGGGAAGGCCCGCCTCGAGGAGCGTGAACTCGGTCCCCTCCGGCCCGAACGTGATGTCGCGGGCCGAGAAGTCGGCGCCGGGGTCGTCGAGCGAGACGCGAACGACCGGCGCGCGCGATTCCTTCGCGACGTCGACGACGCGCGGATCGTCGGCGTTCACGACGACGGCGCCGTCTTCGGGGACGAGGCGGACGACCTTTCGGAAGGCCTCGATCACCGACGGAAGATCGGGGTAGAGGTCGGCGTGGTCGAACTCGATGTTGCCGACGAAGAGGTGCCTGGGCTCGTAGTGGAGGAACTTGGGCCCGCGGTCGAAGAACGCCGCGTTGTACTCGTCGCCCTCGAGGACGAAGTGCGGGCCGCGCCCGCGCCGGTAGCCCCGGCCGAGGTTCTGCATCTGCCCGCCGACGATGAAGCCCGGGTCTCGCCCGGAGTCGAGCAGGAGCCAGGCGGTCAGGGCCGAGGTCGTCGTCTTGCCGTGCGTCCCGGTGATGACGACCGAGGTCTTCCCGGGCAGCAGATGTTCCCGGACCGCCTGTGGCAGGGAGAGGACAGGCAGGCCGCGGCGGGCCGCCTCGGCCGCCTCGACGTTGTCGCGGAGAGCGGCGTTGCCGACGACGACCACGTCGCAGTCGGGGGGGACGTGGCCCGGTGCGAAGCCCTCCGCGACGGCGATGCCGAGCCGCTCGAGGGTCGTCGACATGGGCGGGTAGAGGGCCCGGTCGCTCCCGGTGACGCGGTGGCCCTCCTCCAGCAGCAGGGCGGCCAGCGGGACCATGGCCGTCCCGCCGATCGGGACGAGGTGAAAGCGGCGGATTTCCGGCATCTTCGCCGCGGAGTCTGGTCTAATTGAGGGGTTTTCGGAAATAACCCCCCATTTCCGCGGGTTTCAGCGCTTCGGCATCCCGAAATACAGGAGGAAACTGAAGATGCGTCATGTCCTGAAAATCGGCCGGGTCACGTTCGCCGCGCTCCTGACGGCCGGGGTGGCACTGGCCCAGAAGCCCGCCGAGTCCAAGCCGGCGGCCTCGGCGTCCCCGGCGGCCGCGAAGGCTCCGGCCCCCGCCAAGGCGGTCGGCGCGCCCAAGATCGACATCGCCCAGGAGACCAAGGACATGGGGACGGTCCCCAAGGGCCAGGTGATCGAGACCGACTTCGTGCTCAAGAACACCGGCGGCTCGGACCTGATCATCTCCGACGCCCGCCCCTCCTGCGGCTGCACCGTGTCGTCCTTCGACAAGGTGATCAAGCCCGGCACCGAGGGCAAGGTCCACACGAGTGTCGACACCAAGAGCTTCACGGGACCGATCTCCAAGTCCGTGCTCGTCGTCTCGAACGATCCCGACCGCCCGCAGATGAACCTCTTCGTCAAGGCCGTCGTCAAGCCGTTCGTCGACGTGGCGCCGCAGCAGTACGTCCGCTTCTCGGTCGTCAAGGGCGACCCGGCCTCGCAGGACGTCATCCTCATCTCCGAGGAGAAGGGCTTCAAGCCGACCGTCGCCGAGACGGCCCAGCCCTACGTCAAGGCCGAGATCTCGCCGGCCGGCGACAAGGACAAGATCGCCGGGCGTCCGGGCGACCAGTACAAGCTGAACGTCTCGGTGCTCCGCCGACGCGCCCGAGGGTCTCCTGAACGCTCCGGTGCGCGTCACGACCGGCGTGCAGCAGCAGCCGACGCTCGAGATCCCGGTCTCGGGCATCGTGCGGCCGCGCGTCTCGGTCTCGCCGATCACGGTCAACTTCGGCAACTTCACGGCGGGCAAGGACCCGATCACGCGCAACATCGTCGTGACGAACAACAAGCCGGGAACGCCGGTCAAGGTCACGAAGGCCGAGGTCAGCGTGCCGGGCTTCATGACCGACGTCGTGCCGACCCAGGAGGGCGTCTCCTACACGGTCGTCGTCAAGGCCTCGGACAAGGTCAAGAAGGGCGCCGTCGACGGGAAGGTCACCCTGCACACGACCGACAAGGACAAGGCCATCATCGAGATCCCGCTGAAGGGCGAAGCGCTCTAAGCCACCCTCGAATCCGAAACTCGAACGCCCCGGGCAACCGGGGCGTTTTCGTTTGGTGGCCCTTGAGGGTCCCCTCTCCCGGCGGGACCCGACCACCGAAGGCAGACCCACGGCAGTAGGGAACGCCGGGCGCAGCACGGCGTTATCGGGACAGGGTGAGGGGTCCTTACGGCGTCGGCACCGGCGTTGCGTTCGCCGCGATCTTTCCCGCCGTCACCTCGACCCTCCATCCCAGCGCCGCGCCGGCGGTCGTCAGGAGCTCCCGCGCGTGCTCGATGGCGCGGGCCTCGATGCCCGAGTCCTTCGCGGCGCGCGCGAGCTGGCCGCGGGCCCAGAGCATCCAGCGGGTGCGGTCCTGCGGCGTGATCGGGTTGAAGATGCCGCCCTTCTCGTCGAACCACTCGAGGCGCGGATCGATGGCGAGGATGCGGGGCGAAGGAAGCTCGATCCTCAGCGTTCGGCCTTCCGGATCGGGCCGGACGCGAAAGTCCGGCGAGGCGAGGTCGAATCCGGCGATGGCCTTGCCGCGCATCCGGATCGTGGCGGTCTTGGGGAAGTCGAAGATCAGGATCGTCTTCGCCTCCTCGAAGCGCAGGACGTCGGTGATCTGGGCCTCGACGGTCGCCAGCTGCGCGATCTTTCGGATCGCGTCGACGACCGGCGCCGCGTCGGCCCGCCGGGATTCGCGCACGGTCGTCGCCAGGCGCACGATCAGCATCGCGCTCGCGGCCGCGAAGAAGAGCGCGAGGACCCACGGGACGATCCGGGCGATGCCGCGCACGGCGGCTATCTCGCCGCCACGAGCTCGTCGCCCGGGCGCAGCGTGAAGTCTCCGGCCGGCGTGAAGCAGTAGCCGCGCAGGCCCTCGCCCAGGAACTGGAGAACGGGCTTGAGGTCCTGCGGCGAGGCCTCCGGCTCCCCGAGCGAGAAGCGCGAGAACTCCACGCAGGGGTCGGCGACCGAGACCGCCGCGAGCCGGAGCAGCGCGCCGGTCGAGGCGCTCCGGAAGGCGAGCCCGCGCGCGAAGTCTTCGAGCCGGTGCACGCGCTCTGCCTCGATGAGGATGTTCTCGCCCGCGCAACCGGGCGCCAGGCGCTGCCCGAAGCGCTCCCGCATCTTCCCGTAGTGGCTGGTGAAGCCGAAGGACACCTCGCGGCCGGGCTCGGCCTTCGAGGCGGGATGGTCCGCGTGGTGGACGTCGAAGACGACCTCCCCGTGCGCCGTCGCGCCCGCGGCGCCCCGGGGCGTGAGCAGGAGCTCGGTCACGGCGACGAGCGGGCTCGGGTCGTAGACGCGGCGGGGCCGCTCGCCGAGCTTCAGGCTGCCGGTCTGGACCTGCAGTCGGATGACGCGGCCGAGCGAGATCATCGCGGCGTCACGCCCGCTTGAGGGACTTCAGGATGTCGCCGTTCCACGCGTAGGACAGGCGCTTGCGCCCGCGCGCCGCGTTCTTCTGGAGCGCGTAGCCGTAGAGCAGCGGCAGCGCGACGGACGTCTCGACGAACGCCATCTCGTGCGTGGCCTTCTTCGAGACCTTGCCCCACGAGGTCGCCTCCGAAAGCGTCGAGCCGCCGAGGCCGCCCCAGTGCGGCGCGTCGGTCGTGATCTGCAGCGCGTACTTGTGGCCGCCCGTGTCGAGGCCGAAGATGTAGGACATCACGATCGAGTCGTTGATGTAGTTCTTCGGCACGCCGCCCGAGACGTAGACCGCCGCCGTCGCCGGGCTCTTCACGACGATCTGCGTCAGCTCGTAGTTGTCGCGGATCGAGCTGATCGCGAAGGGCTCGCGTCCGGCCTTCGCGCGCGCGGTGGTAGTGCTCGGTCAGGCCGATGCCGATCGACGAGTCGTTCAACGCCGGCACGAAGAGCGGCACGCCGCGGCGCGCGCAGGCGCCGAGGATCGAGCCCTTGTCGTGCGCGCGCCGTCTGCGCGAGCAGCGCGAGGAACGCGCGCGAGGAGAGGATCTTGCCGGCGAGCGCGTCGGCGAAGCGCGAGACCGCGAGGTCCGTCTCCCAGTACTTCTCCTCGTCGATGAACGTGTCGTAGAGCCGGTCGATGTAGAGGTCGCGCAGCTCCTTGTCGTCGGCGTCGGGCGTGGCCGTGGTAGTGGCGGCCGCCGCGGACCTGGTAGTAGTCCTGCGAGATGATCGCGCCGGTCGAGACGACGACGTCGACCATGTTCTTCTCGATCAGGTCGACGATGACCTGGCGCATGCCGGCGGCGATGAGCGAGCCGGCCAGGCCGAGCAAGATCGTCGGCCGCTGCCGGTCGCGCAGCATCGCCTCGAAGACCGCCGCGGCCTTGCCGAGCGCGCGCGCCTGGAACGAGGCCTCGCCGGTAGGAGTCGAGCAGCTGCGAGACGGTCGTCGTCTTGCGCGACCTTTACCGGCGTCGTCGCGCTGCCGAGGAGCGCTTTCTTCCGGCGGCGGTCGACGCCGACCGCCGCGGCGTGGACGTACTCGTCGGCGCTGTGCGGGGCGGCCTTTTCCTTTCGATCCCATCGGTCGAGGTCCTCCTGAAAGAATGCGGTACGCGGCCATCGCGGCGGCGTAGCCGGAGTCGATGTTGACCGCCGTCACCCCGTTGGCGCAGGAGTTGACGGCGGAGAGAAGCGAGGCGAGGCCGGCGAACGCCGCGCCGTAGCCGCGCGAGGTCGGGACGGCGATGATCGGCCGGCCCACGAGGCCGCCGAGCACCGAGAAGAGCGAGCCCTCCATGCCGGCGACGGCGATGACGACGTCGGCGCGCTCGATCTCCTCGAGACGCGACAGCAGGCGCAGGACGCCCGCGACGCCGACGTCCGGGACGAGCGTCGAGGCGACGCCGAGGTACTCGAGCGTCGCGCCGCGCCTCCTCGGCCACGACGGCATGTCGGCCGTGCCGGCGGTGACGACGACGACCGTCGCCCTCGACGCGCGGCATGGGCTTGCCGACCGAGAGGTGCAGCGTGCCCGAGCGCGGGTCGTAGTCGGCGCGGCCCGGCAGCGGCGAGAGCGCGACCTCGTCCCACATCTCCGGCGAAAGCCGCGTGACGAGCACGTCGTGCGCGCGCGAGAGCTGCCGGCAGATCTCGACGATCTGCTCGGCGGTCTTGCCCTGGGCGAGCACGACCTCGGGAAATCCGACGCGCCGCAGGCGGTCGAGGTCGAGCGTGTAGTCGGGGCCGCGCATGCGGCCGGCATTCTATGCGGAGGTTGCAACGGCCGCGGCGAAGGCGCTATGGTCTCGTCTCCTTCGACGCTCTTTGAATTCGTTCGGCCAAGGGAAGCGGGTGAGAATCCCGCGCGGCCCCCGCCACTGTCACCGGGGACGCCTCGGGCGGCAAACCACTGGACGCGAGAGATCGGCGCAAGCCGGTCGCGCGTCCGGGAAGGAGCCCGAAGGCGGAGGATCCGGAAGCCAGGAGACCTGCCGGACGACACGCTTCTCGGACGGGGTCGCACGAGAGAGGGCGCGTCTTCCGAATTCCCGGAGGCGCGGGACGCCTCTCGAACCGCCCGAGAAATTCGTCGGATCGAACGGGAGGTTCGAATGACGACCGCGGTCCTGCTCGTCCTCCTCGGCGCCCTGTCCCGGCTCGTTCCCCATCCGCCCAATTTCGTCGCCCTCGGCGCCTCGCGCTCTACGCGGGCGCGCGTCTGCCCCGGCGTGGCCGTCGCCGTGCCGCTCTCGCGATGGCGCTCTCGGACGCGTGCTCGACTCGGTACCGGGGCCGGCGATCTCGGGATGCGCTGACGATCTACGCGACCTTCGCGGCGATCGTCTCGCCGGGCGCCTCGCGCGGTCCGGCCGGCGCCGCTCGCCGGGCTTCGATCGGCGCCTCGTCTCTTCTTCCTGACGTCGAACTTCGCCGAGTGGCTCGGGACCCGTGTACCCGAAGACGCCGGCCGGCCTCGCGCTCTGCTACGCGGCGGCGATCCCGTTCTTCTGGAACACGCTCGCCGCGGACCTCTCGGGACCGCGCGCTCTTCGGCCTCGACGCCCTGTCGCGGCGCGAGCGGCGCGGGCGGCCGGAGCGGCGGCGCGCTGCGGCCGTCTCTCTTGCCCGGGCGCGGCGCGCAGCAGGTGCCGCCGGCCTCCGAGAACGTCGTCGTCACGGCGACGTCCGTGCCCGAGGACGAGAAGGACGTCGGCTCCGCGATCACCGTGATCACGCGCGAGGAGCTCGAGAAGCACGAATCGGCGTCGTGTCGACGTGCTGCGCTCGGTCCCGGCCTCGACGTCATGCAGTACGGGACGCCGGGCTCGCTGACGTCGCTCTTCACGCGCGGCACCAACTCGACGCAGACGCTCGTGCTCGTCGACGGCGTGCGGATGAACTCGCCGTACTTCTCCGGGCTACGACTGGTCGGGCATGACGACCGAGAACATCGAGCGCATCGAGATCGTGCGCGGGCCCGTTCTCGGCGCTCTACGGCTCGGACGCGATCGGCGGCGTCGTCCAGATCTTCACGCGCCCCGGCGCCGACGGCGTCTCGGGACGGGCGACCGGCGAGGCCGGCAACCAGGGGCAGGGACAGGGCTCCGCGTTCGTCTCGGCGGGCGAGGGCCCGTTCACGCGCCTCGGCGAGCTATCGCTACGCGGCCTTCGACGGCGACCGGCCCAACTCCGACTGGCGCCAGCGAAACGGCTCGGCGTCGCTCCAGGCGCGGCTCTCCGACGTCGAGCCGCATCGGCGTCGAGTGGGGCTTGAACGACGGCGAGGTCGGCAACCCCGGGCCCCGTCGGGGCTTCGAGCACCCGTCGCGCGCGCGGCTTCACGCACGAGGCGCGCGTCTCGGTGCCGGGCAACTTCACGCTGTCCGACACAACCACCTCGACGTCGCTGCTCGCCGGCGTGAAGTCGGAGCCCGCCTACCGCGACACGGCCGGCGGATTCGAGTCGCAGACCGACGCGCGGACGCTGCAGGCGAGCGTCTCGGACACGGCGAAGCTCGGCACGCACACGCTGACGGCGTTCGGCTCGTGGCAGCGCTGGAAGGTCGACGACGAGACGAACTTCGGCGTCAACCTCGACGACGCGCGGACGACGCTCTGGGGCCTCGGCGCGCAGGACTCGGCGACCTTCGGCGCCTTCACGGTCACGGCCGGCCTTCGCTACGACCACTACACGACCTACGGCGACGCGTGGAGCCCGCGCGGAACGATCTCGTGGCTCTCCTCCGACAAGCTCTGGAAGATCCGCGCCTCGGGCGGCACGGGCTTCCGCGCGCCGTCGATCGGCGAGCTCTACTACCCGTTCTAGCGGCAACCCGGACCTCAAGCCCGAGCGGTCGGTCTCCGCGGAGGTCGGCGCCGAGCGCTACTTCGGCGACGGCCGGGCGGAGGTGTCGGTCTTCTGGAACGACCTGAAGGACCTGATCGTCTACGACTTCGCGACGTTCAAGAACTACAACGTCGGCCACGCGCGCACGTACGGCGTCGAGCTCGGCTGGCAGCAGACGCTCCTTCCGGAGCTCGCGGTCCACGGCGACCTACATGTACCTGAAGACCGAGGACCTCGAGACGGGCGACCCGCTGCTGCGCCGGCCGAAAACGGCGCGTCGCTCGGCGTGTCGCTGGATGCCGATCCCGACGCTGAATCTCTCGCCGCGCCTCCTCTACGTCGGCTCGCGGGCCGACGCGGATCCGATGACGGGCGATCCGATCACGGACCCGTCCTACCTGCGGGTCGACCTCGTCGCGCGCTGGCAGGCCACGCCGTACCTCGCGCCGTACCTGCGCATGATCAACCTGACGAACCACGCGTACGAGGAAGCGTCGGGATATCCGGCGGCCGGACGGCTCGTGGCGGGCGGATTGGACGTAAAGTTCTAGAGTCCATGCCGCGCATCACGAAGGTCTACACGCGCACGGGCGACGACGGGACGACGGGCCTCGGCGGCGGGCAGCGGGTCCCGAAGGACTCGCTCCGCATCGAGGCCTACGGCACGGTCGACGAGCTCAACAGTCACCTCGGCGTCGCGCTCGCGGCGGGCGTCAACGAGATGCTCGGGCCGGCGCTCGCGGCGATCCAGAACGAGCTCTTTCACCTCGGCTCCGACCTCTGCATCCTCGAGGAGGACAAGGCGAAGATGCCGGTGCCGCCGATCGAGGAGCGGCACGTCGTCGCGCTCGAGAAGCTGATGGACAGCCTCTCCGAGGAGCTGCCGCCGCTCGAGAACTTCGTCCTGCCGGGCGGCTCGCCGGGCGCCGCCCACCTCCACGTCGCGCGCACCGTCTGCCGCCGCGCCGAGCGCCTCGTGATCGCGCTCGCGCGCAAGGAGGCGGTCGGCGCCTGGACCGTGCGGTACCTGAACCGCCTCTCCGACGCCCTCTTCGTCATGGCGCGCCACGAGAACAAGCGGCGCGGCGTCCCCGACGTCCTCTGGGACAGCCGGGCGTAGAATCCCCCGATGCGGCGCTCCCTCGGCATCCTGATCCTCGCGGCCCTCGCGATCCCGGCGGTCTTTCGCTCCCGTCGGCGCGCATGGCGGGCGGAGAGACCTGCGAGATGGCCTGCGCGCATGGAACCGGGATGGCTTGCTGCTGCCCGGAAGGTGGTGGCGCCGCGTCGTTCCGGCGCTGTCCGACGCCGGGGCGACTGGTTCGTTCAGACGGCGGCGACGCGGGGCATCGTGCCTGCGATCCCGAACCGTCCGGGCCTGCCGCCCCTGGTCGGATTCCTATCGCTGTTGACCGTGGGCTTCCTCCTTCGCGTCGTTTCCGAGCGCCCCGACCCCGTCCCGAAACGCCTTTCCTGAACCTCGCCCTGGTCGGACTCTCCGGCGCATCGCCGGAGAGAGGAAAGGAGTCATCCATGCAACGCGGGAATTGCCGCGCGCCGCCTCGCGGCGCGCTGACTTTGACGATTCTCGGTCTTCGGGCTCGCGGCTTCACCGGCGCGCGCCTGCTCGATGTGCCGCTGCAGCGATCCCGTCTTCAGCGCCCTCGGCGAGGGGCTCTACAGCTACGGAGGCTTCCAGATCGCGCTCGACTGGAACCGTCTGAACCAGAGCCAGGGCGAAGGCGAGGAGCTCGAGGCGCAGGTCCGCAACACGCATGATCGCGACGCTCTCCTACGGGTGTCACGAGAGGTTCACGATCGTGGCGCAGGTCCCGTACACGTGGCAACCACCTGACGGAGGGCGACGACGTCGAGACGGCCGACGGCCTGGGCGATCCGGCCTTCTACGTCTACGTTCGCCTCTGGTCCTCGAAGTTCGAGTCGGGGCTCGGCCGCCGCGCCTGGATCTCGGCCGTCTTCGCCGTCAAGACGCCCTGGGGCAAGAACGACGTCTCCGAGAACGGCGAGCGGCTCGACGAGCACGTGCAGCCGGGCACCGGCGCGACGAACCTCTCCGGCGGTCTCGCGGGCCTCTACCTCATCGACGAGATGTCGTCGCTCTACCGTCCGCCGCCTACACGGGCACCGGGCGCAACGACTTCGGCTACAAGTACGGCGACAACGTCCAGGTCAACCTCGTCTACGACCGCAAGCTGACCGACTGGCTCGACGGGGTCCTCGAGGTCAACTTCCTCGACGCGAAGCAGGACCAGGTCGACGCGCTCGGCGTTCCCGATCCGAACACGGGAGGCCAGACGCCTCTACCTCACGCCGCGCGTCGGCGTGCACATCGTCAAGGGCCTCGTCGCCCGCGCCGCGGCCCAGTTTCCGGTGTGGGAGAACCTGAACGGCATCCAGGACATCAAGCCCGCTTACACCGCCGGCCTGACGTACGTGTTCTAGCGACGGGGGATAGTCGTAGGGGTCAGGTCTTCATTTTTCGGATTTCTCGGTCGGTACGAGGGTCGAGGGTCAGACCTTGGATCTGCACATCCCGCGCGGAGCGGAAGCAAGAATCAAGGCCTGACCCCGGCTACTCGTCCGTGCCGGCGTCGGACGGGGCGCGCCGCTTGGGGTGGAACGCGTAGCCGAGGAGGAAGACCGCGCCGAGCGCAGCGTGCGACCACCCGGTCAGGCGCGTCGCCGGCTGGCTGACGAAGACCTGCACGAGGTAGCCCGAGAGGGACAGCGGAAGCGCGAGCCAGAGCATCGCAATCCCGGTCCGGCGTCCGTTCGACTCGCCGCTCCGGATGCGGGCGAGGGCGTGGCGGCGAAGCAGGAGCCCGATTCCGAACACGGCCAGCGGCGCGACGAGGATGTGCGCCTTCGCGAATCCCGGCTGCCAGGGATGACCCAGGCGCGAGTCGGGGTCCGGGTTGTGGAGGAAGTACCGGGCGATGCCGTACGCGAGCCCCGTCAGCGAGACGGCGGCGAGCGCCGCGTGGTTCCACCAGGCTTCCCAGCGCTTCATGGGGTCGGCGACGCGGCAGGCGGTGGAGGGTGCAGGACGCGATGGAGAGCGAGGGCGCGGCGGGCCGCGTCGGTCGTGGCGCGGGCCGTCAGCGTCGCCCCGGCGACCGGGCGGATGCCGCGCGTCAGGGACATCTCGTCGTTCAGGGTCCTTCCGGTGAACTGACCGTACCAGGTGGCACGGGGCAGGTAGTCCTCGGGCTCGTCGAAGGAGAGCACCTCGAGGCGGAGGACGGCCCCCGCCGGATCGACGACGACCATGATCGTCTCGGGCAGCGTGCGCACGATGTGCGCGTCGAAGTACGCGGTGCCGACCGTGCGACCGTCCTTGACGGCGGCGTAGGACGTGGCCAGCGCGGCCGGGAGCTCCGGATCGCCGGAGAGCTTCTGCGCGTCGCGCCGCTGCGCCTCCGTCAGGTAGGCGGTCGAACGCGTCACCTCGGCGCCGGGGAACGCGAGGCGAAGGGCCTCCTCCTTCGTCAGGAAGACCTTGGCCTCGAGAGAAGAGGCCAGCAGGGCGCCCGCCGCGACGGCGAACGCCCGGCTTCGGATTCCCACGGCTAGAAGATGTACCCGAGCGACATGTTCCACTGGTTGACTCCAGTCGAAGCGGCATTGTGTCGCTGCTGCCAGTCCGCCTTGAAGATGATTTGATCGATCGGCTTGAAGGCGAGCCCGAGGGTCAGGTCGTTGCGGTCGTTTTCCGGGTTGCGGGCGTAGCCGAGGGGGACCTGCGCCTGCGTGTCGTACTGCTCGTAGCGGACGTACGGCATGAGCGCCGACCGCGATCCCCCCGAGCGGAGCGAAAAGAGGTCGAAGGCGGCCTGCACGTACCAGCCTTCCTGCACGCTGCCGATCGACTCGTCCCCCTCGAAGTTGTTGAGCTGGTTGATCAGCGCCGCCTGGGCAATCGTCGTGCGCGCGTAGACGCCCCGCAGCCACAGCCCGCGCCACCGCCAGTCCGCATGCGCGTCCCAGAGCGTCGTGAGGCCGCTGATCTTCTGGCCCGACGGCGTCCGCTGTCCCTGGCCCGAGTCGCCCGAGAAGACCGAGGCGCCGACGAGCAGTCCCGGCAGGGCGGTGTAGTCCAGGCGCGCCGTCACGGCGAAGTTGTCGGCCGGGGCCTCCGAGCCCTCCGCGCGGCCCTCGCGGATGCCCTCCTCGGCGTTGTAGCCCGCGGCGTTGAGGCCGTTGACGACGTAGGCGCGATACGCCAGGGGCCCCAGCTCGCCGTAGACGCCGCCGCCGAGCTCGCGCCAGGTCGTCGGAATGATGACGTCGTCGACGCCCGGCCGCGTGGCTCCGAGGAAGGCCGTCGGCTCGTGCAGCTCGTTGACGAGGCCGATCGGGAGCAGGACGAGGCCGGCGCGGGCGTTGAACTCCCGCGAGTGCATGTAGTCGAGGTAGGCGAACTCCACCGCCACCTCGCCGCCCTTGTCGGAGCCGACGACCGCGTTCTCGTACTCGAACTCCGTGTTCAGGACGAAGTGATCGTTGAACTTGTAGCCGAGATAGACGACGGCCCGCAGGAGCGAGATCTGGTCCTCGGCGTCCGAGGGCTCGTGGCTCTGGTTCTCGCTCGCGAAGTTCTGGTACAGCGCCTCGCCGTAGCCGCCGATCGAGACGCCGCGCTTGATGCCGTACACCTTGGAGGCCGAGAGGCCGAGGCCGAAGCGGTCGAGCGACTGCATTTCGGTCCGCGGCGCCGCGGGGGCTTCGGGAGCGGCCGCCGGGATCCCGGAGGCTGCGGCTTCGCCGAGCTTCATCGCCTCGATCTCGGAGGCGAGGATGTCGACCTTGCGCTCGATCTCGGCGAGCCTCGCATCGGCCGCGGCGCTCGTCGAGCCCGCCTTGATCTCGGCGAGCTCGGAGCGCGTTTCGGCGAGCAGCTTCTCGAGCCGCTGCATCCGCTCTTCGGGCGTCAGCGGAGCCGCGGGCGCGGCGGGGGTCGGGGACGGGGTCGGAGTCTGGGCGGCCGCGCCGAGCGCGGCGGCGAGGGCGAAGAAGACGGCCAGGGTGGTTCTGGAGACGCGATGCATGGGACGAATCCTCCTCATCTCTCCGTCGAAAGGCCGCGCACGACCGTCGTGTCGGCCGGAATCACGAGATCGGGAATTCCGGGGCTGTACCGGGCCTCGAGCGCGTCGCCGCGGACGACGAGGTAGAGGACCTCGTTGGGGACGCCTTCGCGCCGGAGCTTCTCCGAGAGCGCAAGGCCGTCCTCCGGACCGAGCACGAAGAAGGCCGTCGAGAGGATGTCCGCGTGGAGCGCGGAGGGAGAGACGACCGTCGCCGAGCCGAAGTCGGCGGCGGGCTCGCCCGTGCGCGGGTCGAGCAGGTGCCCGATGCGGCGCCCGTCCACGACGCGGGCCCTCTCCGAGTTGCCCGAGGTCGAGGCCGAAGCGTCCGCGAGACGCAGCGCGACGGCCGGGCGGTCGCGATGCCGGGGATCGGCGACCGAGATCGACCAGGCGGCCCCCGAGGCGTCGCGGCCGAGGGCGGTCACCTGGCCCCCGAGGTCGAGGAGCGCGCCCGACGCGCCGGCGTGTTCGAGCCTTCCGGCCGCCCGGGCGAGCGCGTAGCCCTTTCCCCAGGCGCCCTCCTCGATGCCCGCGGCGGCGTCGAGCCTCGCCACGGTCCGCCGGGAGGCATCGAAGCGGAATCGGCCTGTCCCGGTCGCCGACAGGGCGGCCGCGAGCTCCGCGGCGGACGGGATGCGGCCGGCGCCGCGGAGGTCCCACGCGCGGACGAGCGGCGCGACGGTCGGGTCGAAGGCGCCGCCCGTTCGCGCCGACCATCCGAACACCGCGGCCAGCAGGCCGTAGAGCTCCTCGTCGAGAGGGACGTCGGTCTCGACCGGCGCCGCGTCCAGGCGCGCGAGCGGGCTGTCGCGCCAGGTCGTCAGAAGGTCCTCGACCCGCTGGATCTCGCGGATCGCGCTCTCGGACGCGTCGAGCCCGACCTTGCGGGTCGGCGCCGTAATCGCGACCTCGAGGACGGTGCCCATCACGGACACGCGTCGCTCGACGAGGGCCGGAGCGGCGGGTTTCGCCAGGACGCCGGTGAGGGCAAGGAACGCCAACATCGGTGACCACCCTCCTTCTCCGTTCGGATTGAGATTCAGTCTCAGTCGCGATGGGAGGATAGTGCGGCGCTGCGGCCGCCGTCAAGAGGGGGATCGGGCCGCCGTTCCTGGAGCGATCACCCATCCGGGGAACGCGGACCTGACCGCATAATGCGCCCGTGTTCCGAAAGCCGGCGCGGTCGATCGGTCTCGGCGTGGCGGTCCTGCTCTCGGCGTTGGCGGCCGCCCCGGCCGAAAAGGGCCGCCCGTCCAAGAGCCCCCACGTCGAGATCCTGGCGAAGGCGCAGGTCGAGACCGCGCCGCGCACAACGGTCCACAAGAACGGCCGCAAGTACCTCGAGTTCGAGGTCTCGCTCGACGCCTACCTCGTGGCTCCCGCGCAGCCGGCCGGGGCGGATCGCAACGTCCCCGTCGACATGAAAGGGAAGGTCAGGGTCGTTCACGACCTGTCGTGCGGCGGCGACGATCTGCGTCTCGCGCCGGGCGACAAGGTGGAGCTCCAGGGGGAGTACGTCGAGATCCCGAAGGGGCCGGATCTCATCCACTTCACGCACGCCGCCGACGCGCGCGCCGGCTGCGGCAGCGGGACCGCGCATCCTGGCGGATACCTGCGCAAGGTCGTTCCCGTCACGCCGACCCCCGCGGCGACCCCGCCGCGGCCCGCCGACATCGTGCCGGACCAGCCGTACTTCGGCACGCCGGCCGCCGGGGAGAAGCCCTACGCGGCGATCCTCCGGATGAAGGAGGCCGGCGCCACCGACGAGCAGCTGCTCGAGGCGATCCGAACCGAGAAGAAATCCTACGGGCTCTCGACCTTCGACATCCAGCGCCTTCGCGCCGCGGGAGTCTCGCCGCAGGTGATCGAGGCGATGCTCGGTTCGGGCCGCGCCGCCGTGACCCCGGCGCCGACGCCTTCCCGCTGACCGGTCAGGCGGCGTTGGTGCGCGGCGCGGCGGTCGCCGCCGAACGCCCGCGCCAACGCTTCCACCACAGGGCGCCCAGCCAGACCGTGGGGATGACGGCGAGCGCGTAGGCGAGCAGCTGGCCGATCCGGCCGTCCGGCCCGAGGATCTCCGTGGCGTCGTGGATCGCCTGGGAGGCAGGGAAGAGCCGCGCCTCCGAGAGCTCGTGGATGCCGTAGAGCACGAGCTGGACGAGGAAGATCGTCAGGAAGACGGCCGAGACGTTCAGGAGCGTCTTCAGATCCACGCCCTTGCCGAGCCGCGTCCAGAGCAGGCCGATCGCCGCGGCCGCGGCGAGCCCCAGCGCCAGCCCGATGAGGACGGACGAGGACTTCATCTGGAAGAGGGCCGTGGCGATCAGGAGCGCCGTCTCCATGCCCTCGCGCGTGATCATCAGGAGCGTGAAGGCGAAGACGCCCCAGAACGCCCGCGTCGCGTCGGCGGCGCCGGCGCTCGCCTCCAGCCGGCTCTCGATGTCCGACTTCATGCGGGAGGCCACCCGCTTCATGTAAACGAGAAGGCTCCCGACGAGGGCGGCGGCGGCGAGCGCCAGGATCCCTTCCCACAGGGGCTGGTTGACGGCCTTCGAGAAGAGCCAGCCGGCGAGCGAGCAGGTGACGACCGAGGCGGCGATGGCGGCGTACACGGCCCGTGACAGGCCGCGGCGCCCGGTGCGGGCGAGGTAGGAGAGGGTGAGGGCGACGATGAGAAAGGCCTCGATGCCTTCCCGGAGCGCGATGGTGAATCCCTGCCACATGGCCGTCCCTCTCGTTTTCGCGGTTGACTTGTCCGCCGGAAAGGCGAGAGTATCCCAGTTGAGACAGAGTCGCAATCCCATGGAAAAGCGCGAACTGCAGATTTTTCGCAAGTATCTGGAACGGCGGGGGCTCAAGCTCACGCACGAGCGCCAGGCCCTCTTCGACGAGCTGTTCAGTCGACATGAGCACGTCGAGGCGGATGAGCTCCTCGTGCGCCTGCGCGCCAAGCACAAGAAGATCTCGCGGGCGACGATCTACCGCACGCTCGAGCTGATGGTCGACGCGGGCATCGTCGGGCGCCTGCGCATCGGCGAGGCCGGCTATCGCTACGAGAGGCTGCGCGCCGGCGACCACCACGACCACCTGATCTGCGACCACTGCGGCCGCGTCATCGAGTTCTTCGAGGAGCGCATCGAGCAGCTCCAGGACGAAGTCGCCGAGCGACACGGGTTCGTGCTGCTGTCCCACACGCACCAGATGCGCGGGATCTGCCGGTCGTGCCGTCCGCGCCGAAAGTCGACCGACGGCGGGGAAGACGAGCGGACCGAGGGCGGCCTGGTGCCGTTTACTTCCAGACCACGCGGATGAAGCGGCGCCCCAGGCGCAGCACCGACGGTCCGGCCCCCGCCAGCTTCTCCTCGGGATCGCGCACCTCGCGCGGTTCGGCCGAGCCTCCGGCGTAGACCTTCAGGGCCCCCTCTTCGAGCTTCCGGCGCGCGTCGCGCATGGAGGGGCAGAGGCCCAGGGCGACGAGGGTCTTCGCGGCCGGGCCCCCGGCCTCGGCGGAAACCTCCCGCGTCTCGACGTCCTCCGGCACCTCGCCCCGCGAGAACGCGCGGCGGAAATCCTCGGCGGCGCGCGCCGCGGCTTCGGCGCCGTGGAAGTCCGCGGTGATGCGGCGGGCGAGCTCCGCCTTGGCGTCGCGCGGGTTCTCCTGCCCGGCCTCGACCCGGCGGCGCCGCTGCCCGATCTCGCCGGCTGGCATGTCGGTCAGCAGCTCGTACCAGCTCCACAGGAGAGCGTCGGGGATCGACATGACCTTGCCGTACATGTCGCCGGGAGGATCGAGCACGCCGATGGCGTTGCCGAGCGACTTCGACATCTTCTCCGTGCCGTCGATCCCGACGAGCAGCGGCAGCGTCATCACGACCTGCGGCTCGAGCCCCTCGGCCCGCATCAGGTCCCGGCCGACGAGGAGGTTGAAGAGCTGGTCGGTGCCGCCGAGCTCGACGTCGGCCTTCAGCGCCACCGAGTCGTAGCCCTGCGCGAGCGGGTAGAGGAGCTCGTGGAGGGCGATCGGCTGGCTCGCCTTCCAGCGCTTCTGGAAGTCGTCGCGCTCGAGGATCCGCGCCACCGTCACCTTCGCCGCCAGGCGCACGAGCCCCGCCGCTCCGAGGGCGTTCAACCACTTCGAGTTGAACTCGATGACGGTCTTCTGCGGGTCGAGGATCTTGAAGGCCTGCTTCGTGTACGTGCGGGCGTTCTCCTCGATCTCCTCGCGCGAGAGCTGCGGCCGCGTCGTCTTCTTCCCCGACGGGTCGCCGATCGCTCCGGTGAAATCGCCGATGACGAAGACCACCTTGTGCCCGGCGTCCTGGAAGTGCCGCATCTTGCGCAGGACCACCGTGTGCCCGAGGTGGATGTCCGGCGCCGAAGGATCGAACCCCACTTTCACGGTCACGGGGCCGCGGGCGATCTTTCTCGCCAGGTCCGGCTCGTCGATCAGGTCGACCGAGCCGCGGCGCAGAAGGTCCAGGGCGGACGAAGGGGAAGTCACGACGGCTGAGCATTATACGTTTGCGTTCCTCAAGGCTTCCTAAAACGGGTCGGTTTGGCGTCCGGCGCCGCATAGCCTGCAGTTCGAAAGAGAGCGAGGTGACCCATGCGGAAGTTCCTGGTGTTTCTCATTGTGACAGTCGCGGTGGCGGTGGCGGGCGGATCTCTCCTGGCCGAGGACGTGACCCTGCCGGCGGCGGCGTCGATCGTCGGCGGCGCGCCGTTCTTCTCGGACGCGCGGGCGTTCAACACGTCCTACACGAACGATCTGACGGTCCAGGCGCGTTACCGGTGCTTCATCCCCAGCCCGTGCAATCCCACGACGCAGTCGGTGCAGTTCACGCTGACGCCGAGGGAGTCGCGGGCCTTCAACAACATCGTGGTGTCGCTCTTCAACGCGCCGAACACCGCCGGCGGGATCGAGTTCGAGTTCACGGGCGACAGCGACCAGCTCGTCGTGACGAGTCGGCTCTATTCGACCGAGCCCGAGCCGACGGTCGGGATGTTCATCCCGGCCCTGAAAGCTTCCGAGGCCCACCCGACGACGGTGCTGACCTCGATCCGCAACGGCGGCCCGAACGCGGGCTTCCGGACCAACGTCGGCGTCTTCAACCGGGAGGATTCGTCCGTCAGCGTGACCTTCACGATCTTCGACGGCGGCGCGCAGGTCGGCAACCCCGTCACGCGCTCGATCGCCGCGCACTCGGGGGCCCAGGTCTCCGGGATCTTCAACGCCGCGGGCCAGGCGGGCCACGCCACGGAGAACGCTTTCGTCGTCGTCTCGGCGTCGCACGAGGTGTTTTCGTACGCGGCCGTGATCGACAACAACACCACCGACCCGATCTTCGTCGTCGGAGCGGAAGACCTCCCGCAGCAGGCGATCACGCCGAGCGGTCCGACCGCGACGCCGACCCAGCCGAACGTCACGCCGACCCCGACCCGGACCCCGACGCCGCAGGCCGGCTCGACGCGGACCGTGAACGTCGGCCAGGGCGGGACGAACTACGTCGACCAGGTCAGCGGCAACAGCACATCGACGATCCACGTGGGCGACACCGTCCACTGGGTCTGGGTGTCGGGCACCCACAACGTCGAGTCGGGACCCTGTCCTCCCTGCACCCCGGACGGCAAGTTCAGCTCGGGGAACCCGGACGCCGGGGACAGCCTGACCCACGTTTTCAACGCCGCGGGAACGTTCCCCTACTACTGCGTCGTCCACGACACGGCCATGACCGGCACCGTCGTCGTCAACCCCTGACCGATTCCCGGCTTTCCGTCCCCTGGGCCGCCCGCGAGGGCGGCCTTTTTTTGTCCTCCGCTAGAATGGCGGCGTGACGGAAGCCAGGGAGACCGACAAGGAATCCCCTCCCGAGAACCCCGACGACGCGCGTGCGGCCGCCGCGGCCGCCAACCGCAAGCGCGCGGAGAAGGACTGGGAGGAGAAGAAGAAGCACTGGCGCTCGATGGGCGTGCCGAAGGGGCTGCCGGCGAAGAAGTAGCCATGCGGCTCGAGAGCGCGTCCTTCCGCGACGGCGACCCGATTCCTGAGGTCCACTCCCGCGACGGCGAGGACTCCCACCCGGCCCTGTCGTGGTCGGGGATCCCGAAGGAGGCGAAGAGCCTCGCCCTCGTCTGCGACGATCCCGACGCGCCCCGCGGGACCTGGGTCCACTGGGTGCTCTACGACCTGCCTCCGTCGCTGCCCGGCCTAGCCGCCGGAGTCGCGAAGTCGAGCCGCCATCCCTCGGGCGGCACCCACGGCCGGAGCGATTACGGCGAGCTCGGCTGGGGCGGGCCCGCGCCGCCGCGCGGACACGGCGTGCATCACTACGAGTTCCGCCTGTACGCGCTCGACTCGGTGCTGGGGCTTGCGCCGGGAGTGACGAAGGGGGAGCTCGAGGCCGCGATGAAGGACCGCATCCTCGCCCGGGCGAAGCTGACCGGGACCTACCGCCGCGATTGAAAGGGTGAAGGGCCCCCTCGCCTCGATCGAGCGCCAGGTCGTCCTTTGCCGCCGCTGCCCCCGGCTCGTGGCATGGCGCGAGGAGGCGGCGCGGCATCCGCCGAAGCGATTCGCCCGCGAGAGGTACTGGGCCCGGCCCGTCCCCGCGTTCGGCGACCCCGGAGCGCGGATGGTCCTCGTCGGCCTCGCGCCCGCCGCCAACGGCGCCAACCGGACCGGGCGCATGTTCACGGGCGACGAGTCGGGGCGCTTCCTGTTCGCGGCGCTTCACGCGTCGGGCCTCGCGAACCAGCCGGACTCGACCGCCCGCGGCGACGGCCTCGCGCTTTCCGGGGCGCTCGTCACCGCGGCCTGCCGCTGCGCGCCGCCGGACAACCGGCCGCTGCCGGAGGAGCTGTCGAACTGTCGCGAGTACCTCGCGCGCGAGCTCGCCGCGCTCGCCCGACCGCGCGTGCTCGTGGCCCTCGGTGCCCTCGCCTTCAAGGCCTGCCTCGAGACTCTCGCCGCCGAGGGCATCGCGCTCCCCAAGCCGAAGCCGCGCTTCGCGCACGGCGCGAGCTGGCGCATCGGCGAGGACCGCCTCCTCGCCACGTATCACCCGAGCCAGCAGAACACGTTCACCGGAAAGCTGTCGCAGGCGATGCTGCGGAAGGTGCTGCGGAAGGCGGCGAGGCTGGCGAAGCGCCCTATTTCTTGAAGAGCGCGTCGAAGGCGGAGCGGGCGTCGTCCGGCGTGGCCTCGCCGCGGCTGCCGGTCAGGTCGAAGGTCTTCGCGGGCGCGAAGAAGGTGCAGTCGTTGGCGGCCTTCTTCGAAACGATCCGTTCCTTGATCGGCTGCGTGCACTCGAGGCGGGCGGAGGAGTCGAAGTGGGTGCACTGGCTGCAGGCATGGAGCGCCGCGCCGCACTTGCGGCAGGTGGCGCCCGCCGAGATCGAGTCGAGGTCGAGGACCTTCTCCCCGCAATGCTTGCAGCGGAAGACGACGGCCTTGTGCTGATCGATGCCGCGGCCT
The DNA here is from genome assembly GCA_963776755.1 of uncultured Acidobacteriota bacterium. Lineage (GTDB taxonomy): Bacteria > Acidobacteriota > Thermoanaerobaculia > UBA5066 > Gp7-AA6 > DAHUXD01. Next base: position 217,482 of record CAVZNW010000004.1, on the reverse strand, counting down.
CGCGGCGCGCCGTCGTCGCGGTCCGGCCGCGGGCCGGACGGGCGCCGGGCGGAGGAGTCGCGGTCCGACTCCTGGTAGCCGCGGTGGCGGTACTTGCGGTCGTCGCTCACGGGAGGAATCCCGATTCTATAATCCGTTTCATGAGCGAGCGATCGGAGCGGGCGCTCGAGCTCTGGCGGGAGGGCACGGGCCGGCTCCTGGCGGGCGACCTCGAGGACGCGATCGCCCTCTTCACGCGCTCGCTCGAGACCGAGCCGACCGCCGAGGCGTACACGTTTCGCGGCTGGGCGTACTCGTTCGCCGGCCGCCTCCCCGAGGCCATCGAGGAGTGCCGGAAGGCGATCGCCACCGACCCGACGTTCGGGAACCCGTACAACGACATCGGCTGCTACCTCGTGGAGCAGGGCGACGCCGAAGGGGCGATCGGCTGGTTCGAGAAGGCGAAAACGGCGCCGCGGTACGAGCCGCGGCACTTCCCGTACCTGAACCTGGCGCGCCTTCGTGCCGCCCGGGGCGAGATCGCCGAGGCCGTTCTCGAGCTCGAGGGCGCCCTGGCCGAGAGCCCCGGCGACCCGATCGCCCTCCGGTTGCTCGAAGAGCTGCGCTACCGGATCAACTGACGCCCGGAGCGGGAATCCGGGGAACCGCCGGCGGGGTTATCCACGCGGGGATAGAATCCCCGTCTTCGGAGGACACATGAACGAATTCGAAATGACCCCGCAGGCTGCCTTTTCACCGACCGCCGCGGCCACCGCGGAGCGGGTGACGGCCTTCCTGCGCAAGGTCTACGGCTGGATGTTCGTCGGTCTCGGCGTCACGGCGGCGGTCGCCCTGGGCGTCGCCGGCTCGCCGACGCTCACCCGGGCGATCTTCGGCAACAAGTTTCTCTTCTTCGGCCTCATGATCGCCGAGCTCGGCCTGGTCTTCTACCTGTCGGCGCGGGTCAACAAGATCGCGCCCGCCACGGCGTCCGGGCTCTTTCTGCTCTATTCGGCCCTGAACGGCGCCACTCTCGCGATGATCTTCCTCGCCTACACGGGCACGTCGATCGCCACGACCTTCGCCGTCACGGCGGGCATGTTCGGCGCCCTCGCGCTCTACGGGACCACGACGAAGCGCAGCCTCGCCGGCGTCGGGCAGTTCGTCTTCATGGGCCTGATCGGCGTGATCCTCGCGTCGGTCGTCGGGATGTTCGTGAAGTCCGAGGGTTTGCAGTTCGTGATCTCGATCGTCGGCGTCATCGTGTTCACGGGCCTGACGGCCTGGGACGCGCAGAAGCTGAAGGCGATGGCCGTGGCGGTGCCCGAGGGGCAGGTCGGCTCCTACGCCGTCGTCGGGGCGCTCTCTCTGTACCTCGACTTCATCAACCTGTTCCTCTTCATGCTGCGGTTCCTGGGCGGGCGTCGGGACTGAGACACGCAGGCGGGTAACGCTCAGGCGAAAAGGGCGGGAGTTGCTCCCGCCCTTTTTCATGCCCGCCGGCCGATTAGTTGCCCCCCACCAGCGGGAGACCCCCCACCGCCCCGGAATCCGCCGTCGTCGCCGGGACCTTTTCGTCGTCCTCTTCGACCCGCACGCCCTCGCCCGGATTCAGGAAGAGGTTCGTCTCCAGCCCGTACTGGCGCGTGTAGAGGTCCGAGTAACGCCCGCCGCGGGCGAGCAATTCCTCGTGGCGGCCGCGCTCGGCGATGCGGCCGGCCTCGACGACGAGGATGAGGTCGGCGCGGCGGATCGTCGAGAGCCGGTGGGCGATGACGAAGGTCGTCCGTCCCTTCATGAGCTCGGCCAGGCCTTCCTGGATGAGCGCCTCGCTCTCGCTGTCGAGCGAGGAGGTGGCCTCGTCGAGGATCAGCACGCGGGGATCCGCGAGGATGGCCCGCGCGATCGCGACCCGCTGGCGCTGGCCGCCGGAGAGCTTGACGCCCGCGCTCGCCGACGATGGTGTCGTAGCCCTGGGGCAGCTTGACGACGAACTCGTCGCAGCGGGCGATGGCGGCGGCCCGCAGGACGTCCTCCCGGGGCGCCTCGGGGCGCGAGTAGGCGATGTTGTCGTAGACCGTCCCGTCGAAGAGGAAGTTGTCCTGGAAGACGACGCCGATCTGGCCGCGGTAGTCCGAGAGGCGCACCTTCGAGAGGTCCCGCCCGTCGACGAGGATCGTGCCCGAGGTCGGCCGGTGAAAGGCCGCGACGAGGCCGATGATCGTGCTCTTGCCGGAGCCGGAAGGCCCGACGAGGGCCGTCACGGTGCCCGGCGAAGCGACGAAGGACACGTCGTTCAAGACCGGCACGTTCTCCTCGTAGGAGAACGAAACGTCCCGGAACTCGACTCGCCCCTCGAGGGGCGGCAGCGGCTCGCGCTCGAGGTCGCCGGCGTCCTCCGCGAGCTCGTCGCGGAGCTCCCGGATCCGCTCGAGCCCCGCGAAGGCCTCGGTGACCTGGCTCCCGATCGAGACGATCTGGATGACCGGCCCCACCAGGAGGCCCAGGTACAGCGTGAAGGAGACGAAGGAGCCGACGGTCATGCGGCCGGCCTCGATCTCGTGGGCGCCGACCCACATGATCGAGACGCCGACGACCCCGAGCAGCAGCGTCGAGAAGGCCGCCACCGCGGAGAAGCCGGTCATCGTCTTCGCCACGTTGGAGAAGAGGCGGTGAACGCCCTTCGTGAAGACGAGGGCCTCGCGGCGCTCGGCCCGGTAGGCCTTCACGACCCGGATCCCGGAAAAGGACTCCGTCAGGCGGCCGGAGACCTCGGCGTTGATCTTCGAGCGCTCGCGAAAGAGCGGCCGGAGGGTCTTGAACGCGAAGAGCAGCACGAGGCCGAAGAGCGACAGGACTGCCAGCGCGATCAGCGTCAGCTTGGCGCTGAAGTAGAAGAGGATTCCGAGGGCGAAGATGGCCGTCACGGCCCCGCCGGCGAGCTCGACGAGGCCCGTTCCGACGAGGTTGCGGACCCCCTCGGCGTCCGTCATGACGCGCGAGAGGAGCACTCCCGTCTTCGTCTGGTCGAAGAAGGCCACCTGCAGGCGCCCGACGTGCCTCTGGACGGCCCGGCGCATCTCCGTGATCGACCGCTGGGCGGCCTTGCCGAGGACCTGGGAGAGGGCGAAACCGGTGATCGCCTGGACGACGGTTGCAGCCCCCGTGATCAGGACGATCGTGAGCAGCAGGTCCTTCCGGCCCTTGCCGATGACGTCGTCGAGCAGGACCTTCGTCGTCCCGGGCAGGACCAGGCCGCAGAGGCGGCTGACGAGGAGCAGGCCGAACCCGAGGGCGAGCCGGCCCCGGCGGGCCGAGATGAGCTCGGCGGCATCGCGGAGGATGACCTTCAACGGGAGGCTTTTTTTCTTCTTGCCCTCGTCCTCGGGTCTTGTCCCGCCCGAGCGGCCCCGGCGCTCGGCGCGCATCGTTCGGGAGGAGAAGCCTCCTCCCGCCAGTCCGAGTTTCGCCATGGGTCAGGCGGCCCTGGAAGAACGACGGAAGGGGAGCAACGACGGCACGGCCGATCGATTGTATCGACGGGAAGCCACGGGAGTCGCAGAACCGTTCACTGCTCGAAGTACGCGACGCCGCGGGAAAGGGAGCATTTCCCGTATTGACAAGATAATTCGTCCGTACAACAATATCTGTCAATGGAAGCCCCCGCCATTGCTGGAGCCGAGGGTCTCGAGGCCGTCGGGAGCGCGCGCCGGGCGAATGCCCTGCTGCACCCGCTGCGGTCGCGCCTGCTGGCGCTGGCGCGGGAGCCTTCGTCCTCGACCGAGATGGCGCGCCGGCTGGGGCTTCCGCGCCAGCGCGTCAACTACCACGTCCGGGCGCTGGAGAAGGCCGGGCTCCTTCGCGCCGCCGGGCGCCGCCGGCGCCGGAACCTGATCGAGCAGCGCTACGTCGCGACCGCGCGCTCTTACACCCTGTCGCCGGAGCTGCTCGGACCGCTCGCCCCCGACTGGCGGCAGATCGGCGATACGGCCTCGGCCGACTACCTCCTGGCCCTGGCCGAGCAGGTGCGCTCGGACGTCGGCCGTGCCTCGCAGGAAGCCGCGGCCGGGGGCAAGCGGCTGGCGACGCTGTCGGTCAAGTCCCAGTTCCGGTTCGAGACGCCGGAGCAGCGGACGCGATTTGCCGAGGCGATGCGGGCGGCGATCGTCGAGGTCATCGCCCGCCATTCGACGCCCAACCTGCGCGAGAACGGCCGGCCGGGCCGTGGCCGACCCTATCGCCTGGTACTAGCGTGCTACCCGGTGGCGGCGGGAGTCGAGGCGCAGGAGGCCCCGAAGGAGGAGCCCGGGAATGAGTGAGAGACAGCATCGCGGCAGGAGTCTGAAGGGGGAGTTCCACAGGACGGCGCAGTGATCGCGCAGGCCGTCTCGCTTCTCGGCGCGGCGATGATCCTCGCCGCCTTCGCCGCCCAGCAGGCCGGCAAGCTCGGAGGCGAGGACCGCACCTACCTCCTGCTCAATTTCCTCGGGGCCGTGATCCTCACCTGGTTCGCCGTCGAGGCGAAGAACGCCGGCCTGATCGTCCTCGAGGGCTCCTGGTCCGTCATCAGCCTCATTTCGCTCGTAAGAAAGCGCGCGGCTTCTCCGCCACGATCAGGAGGCGCTGCGAGCTGAGGCCGAAGGACTCTTCGTCCGGCGAGCCGTAGAGTCCGAGGACGGCGAGCCCCGCCCGCGCGAGCATCCGGGCGAGATCTCCGGCCAGGTAGACGCGCTGCGACGCGAGCTTCCGCTCGGTCCGGCCGTCCCTGGAGAACTCGAAGACGTTCTCGATGCGCGAGGTCAGCGGGTCGAAACGCGTCTCCTCGACGAAGCGATACCCGTGCAGCTCGCCCTCGACCCGCGGCTCGAGCCTCGGAAAGACGCCTTCGGCGGTCTGGCCGAAATCGATGGCCAGGCGCGCGCCGGGCGCCATCGCCGCGGCGGCCGCCGCGACGAAGGCCTCGTTGCCGGCGTCGTCGAGGTACCCGAAGCTGTTGCCGAAGCAGAAGATCGCGTCGAAGGCGGCGTTGCCGGGCAGATCCCGCATGTCCGCGCGGCGAAGGTCGATCGCGAGACCGCGTTCTCCGGCGGCCGCGGCCGCGGCGTCGAGGAACTCCTGCGAGATGTCGATGCCGCTCATCGCGCAGCCGCGCTCGGCGAGCGGCAGCGTCAGCCGTCCGGCGCCGCAGGGCACGTCGAGCACGCGGGCGCCCGGCGCGAGCGTCAGGTGCTTCCAGAGAAAGTCGACGTCGGCCCTCGTCGCCTCGGGCGGCACGGCGGCGCGCCAGAAGCCGACGGCAAGGCCGTTGAAAAAATCCTTCCACCAGTCCGTGGGTGCATTCAAGGGAGTCTCCTCTCGGCCGCGGAGCCCCTTTCGGGCGTCGCGCGGCGACTGCAGTGGATGTCGGGACGGCGGCGGGCCGTCCGAACCGCATTTTTACCGAGAGGCGATCATAGGCAGCGGTGCGATTCTAGCGGCTCGGGCCGCGCGTGTACACCTCGCGGTCCACGATCTCCATGCAGCGGGCTGGGTCGGCGATCTCCCGAAAGCCGAACTTCCGGTAGAGGCCGTGGGCGTCGCGGGTCATCAGGATCCAGCGGCGCAGGCCCTGAAGGTCCGGGTGGGTCATGACGACCTCCATGAGCCAGGAGGCGAGTCCCCGCCCCCGGTGGGACTCGAGAACGAACACGTCGGCCAGGTAGGCGAAGGTCGCGCGGTCGGTGATGACCCGGGCGAAGCCGACCTGGGCTGCGCCTTCGTAGATTCCGAAGCAGAGGGCCCCATCGATCGACCGGTCGACGACCTCCTGCGGAATGCCCCGGGCCCAGTAGGACCCGGCCAGGAAACCCTGGATGGCAGCGCGGTCCAGCCTCCCCGGATCCGTCGAAATCGAGAGGGCGCCCCGGCTCCATTCCATCGGCGCATCGTACGCCGCGCCCCTTCGGAGGGATAATCCCGCCACTTCCCTTCCCGCAACCGCACAAGGAGGTGGGTATGGTTCCGCTCGCATCCCTCTGGCTTCCCATCCTGGTCTCCGCGGTCCTGGTCTACATCGCGAGCTCGATCGTCTGGATGTTCCTGCCGCACCACAAGTCCGACTGGGCGCAGCTTCCCGGAGAGGCCGGCCTGCTCGAGGCGATGCGGCGCGCGGGAGTCGGCCGCGGGCAGTATCGCTTCCCGTTCTGCAATCCGCGGGACAAGAGCCCCGAGACGAAGAAGAAGCTGGAAGAGGGGCCGATGGGGACGATGATCGTCTGGCCGCCGGGGCCGATGAGCATGGGCAAGCAGCTCGGCACATGGTTCGTGTACCTGCTCGTCGTGTCCACGTGCGTCGCGTACCTCTGCGGCCACGTCCTGCCGGCGGGCGTCTCGTACCGTACGGTCTTCCGCATGGCCGGCGGGATCGCGATCCTCGCGTACGCCTCGGCGATCGTGCCGAACGCGATCTGGTGGGGACGGTCGTGGTCGACGACGATCAAGGAGGTCATCGATGGCGTCGTCTACGGGCTGTTGACCGCGGGCGCCTTCGGCTGGCTCTGGCCCCGCTAGGGCTAGCCTGACGCGAGAAGATCGCCGGCAAGATGCGCGGGACCGTCGAGCTTCCCGTCTGGCTCGCCATCCTGCTGGCGGTGCTCGCCGCCTGGGCCGCGCTCGACCGGCTCCTGATCCCGAGCGCGCGGTGGTTCCTGCGGCGCAGGGTCAACCGCGTGCTCGAGGAGATCAACACGCGGCTGAAGATCCGCATCGCGCACTTCGAGCTCACCAAGCGCGAGGTCCTGATCGACCGTCTCCTCTACGACCCCCAGGTCCAGCGGGCGGCCGAGGCGGAGGCCCTCGAGAAGTCGATGCCGCGCGAGGTCGTCATGGAGCGGATCCGCCGCTATGCCCGCGAGATCGTGCCGGCCTTCAATGCCTACGCCTACTTCCGCGTCGGCTACTGGCTGGCCCGTAACGTTGCGCGCTCGCTCTACCGGGTGCGGCTCGGGTACGAGGACGAGCAGGGCCTGGCGGCGATCTCCCCGCAGTCGACCGTCGTCTTCCTCATCAACCACCGCAGCAACATGGACTACATCCTGGTGTCGTACCTCGCGGCGGAGAAGGCGGCGCTCTCCTACGCGGTGGGCGAGTGGGCGCGCATCTGGCCGCTGCAGACGCTCATCCGCTCGATGGGCGCCTACTTCGTGCGGCGCAACTCCGGGACCCGCTCTACCGCAAGGTCCTCGAGCGCTACGTGGGGATGGCGACGTCGGCCGGCGTGACGCAGGCGGTTTTTCCCGAGGGCGGCCTCTCGCGCGACGGGAAGCTGCGGCCGCCGAAGCTCGGCATCCTCGACTACATGGTCCGGTCGTTCGACCCGGCCGGTGAGCGCGACATCGTCTTCATCCCGGTCGGCATCAACTACGACCGGACCTTCGAGGACCGGAGTTTCCTGCGCGAGCTCGACCCGCAGGCAGGCCGCGTGAGCGCCTCGGCCGCGGCCGGCACGACGGCCCACTTCGTCGGCCGCAACGTCTGGCTCATGGCCCGGAATCGCTGGCACCGGTTCGGCTATGCGTGCGTCAACTTCGGCTCGCCGGTCTCGCTGCGCCAGTACCTGAAGCGCCACGGCCTGGACTTCCGAGCGCTGTCGGGCGACGAGCGCTCGAGCCGGCTCGCGGACCTGGGACGCGAGCTCATGTCCGAGATCGCGCGCGTGATTCCCGTCGTGCCGGTCTCCCTCGTGGCGACCGTGTTCGTGCGGGCGCCCGAGCGGCTCTGGAGCGAGCTGGAGCTGAAGGGCGAGGTCCTGCGGCTGATGAAGGAGCTCGAGGGCCGCGGGGCCCACGTCTACGTGCCGCGCGGCGACCAGGACTACGCGATCGCGGTCGGCCTGCGCATGCTCACCCTGCGCCGCCTCGTCGACGCCGCCGACGGCCTCTACCGCGCCCGCCCCGAGGAGATCCCGCTGCTCAACTACTACGCCGGCTCGATCGCGCACCTCTTCTGACGAAGGCGAGCGCGAGCAGACCCAGGATTCCGGCCGAGGCCGCGGAGATCGCCGCGCCCGCGGGCAGGCCCGGCGGCGTGTAGCGGCAGACGATCTCGGTCTCCCCGGCCGGGACGCGGATGGCGAGGAAGGCGCCGTTGGCCGTCAGCGTCGGAAGCGGCGCGCCGTTGCCTCGCGCCGACCAGCCGCCGTCGGTCGATTCCGGGATCACGAGAACTCGCGGCCCCTCGGCCGAGACGCGGATGCGGAGCTCCTCGGGGCGGGGCCTCGCGAAGGCGAGAAGCCTCGCGGCCCCGGCAAACACCTCGTCGCGGCCAACGGCGTGCGCCCGGCGGAGGAAGTCGGTCTCGGCGGCGAGACGCCGCAGGAGCTCGCCGGAATCGGCCGAGCCGACGAGCCGGTCGGGCAGGACGGCCTCCGGCGCGGGTCGCGAAGCGATCGCGGCTCCCGGCCCCACCCGGGCGCGCGCGTTCAAGAAGTCGAGGATCGGCGCGTCGAGCCTCGTCACGCGGGCGCTGTACTCGGCCGGGCCGGTGTAGCCCGCGGTCGCGGCGAGAACGTCCTGGTAGTCCGCGGGCCCCACGGGGTCGTGGACGCGGACGTCCTCGAGGCCGTACATGAAGGCCATGCCGGTCATCGACAGCTCCGAGTCGGCGAAGCGCCCGCCGCGAGAGGCCGCCTGGAGTTCGCGCACCTTCGGCGTGACGGGGAAATCGTCGCCGCGCGGCGTGCCCGGGTTGAAGCGCGCGCCGATCCGCAGGAGGTCGACGGCCGTCCCGACGAAGAGGAACACGGCGAGGACGCGCCGGCGCCGCTCGCCGAGCCGGCCCGTGAGCAGCGCGAAGCACGCCGCGAGGAGCACCGCCGGCAGGGCGAAGCTGACGGCGCGCCAGGTCGTCGTCGGGAACCGGTCCGGCGCCTGCGCGTACTCCCGGAAAACGAGCGCCAGGGCGGCGAACAGGATCGCCACGGCGATGCGCGTTGCGGCGGTTCGACCGCCGGCGCGGATCCGCTCGAGCTCGCAGGCCGCCAGAAGCGCGAGGAGAAGGACCAGGATGGCGTTGGCGCGGTTGGAGGTCAGTCGTGTCGAAAGCTCGGAGAGGCCGGGCGTCGCTTGCAGCAGATAGACGAGCGGCGGATACCAGAGGAGGTACAGGGCCGTGACGACGACTCCCCACCGCGCCAGCCGCACGGCGCGGGGCGCGTTCTTCCGGAAGAAGCTCGCCAGGGCGAACGCGAGCACCAGGACGCCGGCGTAGCCGCTCGCCCGTCCGGCAAAGGAGTACGGCCCGAACTTGTCCTCGTCGCGCGGATTGCCCTGGGCCTCGGGGACGACCCAGAACCGGGTGATGTCCCAGTAGGTCGGCGCCCGCAGGAAGTCCCGGGCGGAGAGCGCCGGGTCGAGCCCGCGCGTTCCGCGCGCGACCTGCACGGACCGCTCGCCGCGCGCGATCGCGAGCGTCGCCGGCAGCGTGTAGGCCGCGGTGAGGCCGAGGCCGAGAAGCGACGCGGCGGCGGCGAGGCCGAGCCTTCGCAGCTTCTCGAGCGCCGGAACGTCCCGCGAGACGAGGACGGCGAGGAAGAACGCGCATCCGCAGAGGGCCGCGAAGAACTCGCCCTCGGGGTACCCCCCGCACAGAAGGAGGGCGACGACACCCGCCGTGGCCGCGAAGCCGAGCCGCTCGCCGCGCGCGAGTCTCTCCAGGGCGAGCAGGACGAACGGCAGGAGGGAGAGCGGCCAGGTGTGAGGGAAGTGCATCCAGGCCGTCATCTGGAGGGCGAAGCCGAACGCGAGCGCCGCCCACGCCGAGGCGCCGCGCGAGAGAGCGCGCCGGCGCGCGAAGAGGTACGCGCCCGCCGCCGCGAGCCAGAGCTTGGCGGCCGCGGCCGCGCCGAATCCCCAGGCGGAGCCGAGAAGAACGGAGAAGAGCGTCGTCGGCGTCACCGCCTGCGCCTGCGGGTTGGCCCAGAGGGGAGTCCCGCAGCCGTTGGCGGCAAAGCGCAGCGGCAGCCGACCCGCGCGGTAGCCGTCGGCGACGGCGGCCGTCCAGGGCAGGAACTGGGTCGGCACGTCGCCGAGCTCGTCGTTGCGGTCCCGGGGCGGGCCGCCGTCGGGCAGGATCAGCCGCGCGCCGGCGGCCGGGACCGGCAGCTCGCCGAAGAGAACGGGATAGAACGCCGTGAGAATCGCGAGCGCCGCGAGAAGCAGGAGCGCGCGTCGGTCGGTCACGCTGGCGAGATCCTATCGCCGCCAGCGCCGCTCTCCGTGATATCTCTCGGCCGCGAAAAGCGGGAGGACGGGATGATCGATCGCCGGTCGTTGCTCAGGAGCGGAGTCCTCGGAGGCGCCGCGGCGGCGATCTCCCGAAACGCCCATGCGGCGTCCCCTCCGTCCGCCGCGCCCTCCGCCTTCGAGCTCGACGAGGTGACGGTCGCCGAGCTGCAGAAGCGCATGGCGTCCGGCGCCGACTCGGCGCGCACGCTCGCCGAGAAGTACCTCGCGCGGATCGAGGCGCTCGATCGCGCAGGGGCCGGCGCTGCGCGCCGTGATCGAGATCAATCCCGACGCGCTCGCGATCGCCGACGCCCTCGACGCCGAGCGCAAGGCCGGCAAGGGCGCGCGGGCCGCTGCACGGCATCCCGGTCCTGATCAAGGACAACATCGACACCGCCGACCGGATGCAGACGACGGCCGGCTCGCTCGCGCTCGTCGGCGCCGATCCCGCCGCGGGACGCGTTCATCGTCCGGCGCCTGCGCGACGCGGGCGCCGTGATCCTCGGCAAGACGAACCTGTGCGAGTGGGCGAACTTCCGCTCCACGCACTCGCTCGAGCGGCTGGAGCGGCCGCGGCGGCCAGTGCCGCAACCCGTACGCGCTCGACCGCAACCCGTCCGGCTCGAGCTCGGGCTCGGGCGCCGCGGCGGCGGCGAACCTGCTGCGCCGTCGCGGTCGGCACCGAGACCGACGGCTCGATCGTCTCGCCGTCGACCAACTGCGGCGCTCGTCGGCATCAAGCCGACGGTCGGCCTCGTGAGCCGCGCGCGGCATCATCCCGATCGCGCACAGCCAGGACACCGCGGGCCCGATGGCGCGCACCGTCGCCGACGCCGCGATCCTGCTGGCGGCGCTGGCCGGCGTCGATCCCGCGCGATCCCGGCGACGCGCGAGCCGCCGGGCAAGGCGCCGACCGACTACACGAGCTTCCTCGACCGCAAGGGCCTGGCGGGCGCGCGCATCGGCGTCGCCGCGCAAGAAGCTCTTCGGCCAGAGCCCCGCGGCCGACGCGGTGGCCGAGGAGGCGCTCGCCGACATGCGGAAGCGCGGGCGCGGTCATCGTCGATCCGGCCGACATCGCGACCGTCGGCGAGACGGACGACGCCGAGTTCGAGGTCCTGCTCTACGAGTTCAAGGCCGACCTGAACGCGTACCTCGCGAGCCTCGGCGCCGGCGACGCCGGTCCGGACGCTCGCCGACCTCATCGCCTTCAACGAGAAGCAACCGCGACGAGCGAGATGCCGTACTTCGGCCAGGAGATCTTCGTGAAGGCGGAGGCGAAGGGGCCGCTCACCGACAAGGCGTACCTCGACGCGCTCGCGAAGGACCTGCGCGCTGTCGCGCGCGGAGGGCATCGACGCGGTGATGGACGAGCACAAGCTCGACGCGCTCGTGGCGCCGACCGGCGGCCCGGCGTGGCTGATCGACCTCGTCAACGGCGACTACGGTCGCCGGCGGCAGCTCGACGCCCGCCGGCGTCGCCGGCTACCCGAACATCACCGTGCCGGCGGGCTTCGTCTTCGGCCTGCCGGTGGGCATGTCGTTCATCGGCCGCGGCCTGGAGCGAGCCGACGCTGATCCGGCTCGCCTACGCGTTCGAGCAGGCGACGAAGGCGCGGAAGGCGCCCCGGTTCCTGACGACGGCGGACCTGGGCCTCGGGAAGCCGTAGGCGGGAGGCGGGAGGCAGGCCGCTCAGTCGGGGAAGGACTGAGGATCCTCGACCGCGCGCCGATGGAGGGCGTCGTCGATGTTGCGGCCGGTGACGACGAGAACCGCCGGTCCCTCGCCTTCGGAAAGCTGCGGCAGGGAGGCGAGGCCGGCGGCCGCCGCGCCTTCCGCGCGGATCCCGGCGCGGGCGAAGGCGCCGACGGCTTCGGCCATCGCGCGCTCGGAGACGAGGAGCATGCGGTCGACGAGTCCGTTGAGGACGGCGACCGCCTCGGGGATCGCCACCCGAACCGCCAGGCCGTCGGCGAAGGTCTCCATGCGGCCGCACTCGACGGCGCGTCCGGCCTCGAAGCACCAGGCCATCACGGGCGCTTCCTTCGCGGCGACGCCGACGAGCTCGGTCTCCGGGGACCGCTCCTTCAGGGCCCGCCCGATGCCCGCGACGAGGGCGCCGTTGCCGACCGGCACGACGACGGCCGCCGGAGGCTCGGTCATCTGATCGAGAATCTCCCGGGCGATCACGCCGTAGCCCGCGTACTGGGCCGGCTCGACGCCGTCCTCGAAGAAGGGGACCCGGGCCTCCGCCGCGAACCGCTTGCCCTCGTCCTTGGCGAAGTCGAGGTCGGTCCCGATCAGGCGCAGCTCGGCGCCGAGGGAATCGATGAGGGCGAGCTTGGAAAGCGATGCGCCGACCGGGGCGTAGACCATCGCGCGCAGTCCCAGCTGCCGGCACGACCAGGCGACCGCAGCCCCGTGATTGCCGGTCGAGGCGGTGACGACGGCCGCGGCACCGTTCTCCCTGTAGGCCTCGATCGTCGGGAGCGCCCCGCGCCACTTGAACGCGCCGAGCTCGTGCACGTCCTCGCGCTTGAGAAGCAGCCGCCGGCCGCCGGCGAGCTCCGCCGGCGCCGGCTCGAGCGGCGTGGGGAGGTTCAATCTCCCCGCAGGCTACATCAGGACCGGCGCAGCCGGTAGTGCGAGACGATCCACTCCGTTCCGCCGCGGTAGCCCCAGCACTCGGCGCAGGCGAGGAAGAAGAGGCGCCAGGCCGCGAGGCGCGAACGCGCCTCGGCATCTCCGTACGTCGCTGCGAAGAGCGCGAGGGCCTCGTCGCGCCGGGCGTCGAGGTTCGCGAGCCAGTCCTCGGCGGTGCGCTCGTAGTGGGTGCCGTCGACCTGCCAGCGCTCGCTCGATCCGGACGTGATCCGGGAACCGGTCGAGCAGGTCGTCCGAGGGCATGAGGCCCCCGGTGAAGAAGTGGCGTGCCATCCAGTCGGAGGCGTCCCGCACGTCGAAGGGATAGGCGAAGCGCTCGGTGGGAGAAGACGTGGATGAAGAGCCGCGCGTCGGGCCGCATCCAGGAGGCGACCCGCTCGAGCAGCTTCGGCCAGTTGCGCATGTGCTCGAACATCTCGACGGACACGATCGCGATCGAAGCGTCCGGCCGGGGTCGAACGCGTTCATGTCCGACGGTCACGACCGTGACGTTCGACGAGGCCGCGCTCCCGCGGCGCGCGTCTCGATGAAGTCGCGCTGGTCGCGGGAGTTGGAGACGGCCGTGATCCTGGCATCGCGGAAAGCGCTCCGCCATCCAGAGGGTGAGCGAGCCCCAGCCGCAGCCGAGCTCGAGGACCTGCTGGCCGTCCTGGAGCTGCGCCCGGGCGCCCGTCAGAGCGAGCATCGCCTCCTCGGCCTCGTCGAGCGTCACGGCCGCGCTCTCGTAGAGACCGCAGCTGTACTTCAGGCGCGTCCCGAGGACGAGCTCGAAGAAGCCGCGGCGGAACCTCGTAGTGCTGGGCGTTGGCGTCGGAAGTCGCGATCGCGATCGGGCTCTCCCGCATCGCTTGGCGCGAACGCGTCGGTGCGGCGGCGCGCGGCCTCGGGGTCTCCGGCGTCTTCCTCGCGGAGTCGCGCGGCGAGGAGGCGGCGGATCGCCAGGCGCAGGACGGCGTCCGGAACGAGGCCCCGCTCGAGGAGGCCCGCGGCCGGAAGCTCGAGCTTCACCCGGGCGCTCATGCTTTCGGGAGCCACGGCACGAACGCGCTCGTCGTGCGCTGGTAGTCGCGGTAGTCGTCGCCGCGGGACTTCAGGGCCTGGGCCTCGGTCGCGGGGATGCCGGTCACCCGCAGCAGGAAGAAGAGCATCAGGGCCGGGCAGACGAGCGCGAGCCACCCGCCGGGCGAGGCGAGCGCGAAGACGGCCCAGGCGACCCACACGAGCCACTCGAAGAAGTAGTTGGGGTGGCGCGAGAACCGCCAGAGGCCGGCGCGGCACGTCCGGCCTCGGTTGGCCGGGTCCGACTTGAAACGCTCGAGCTGCCGGTCGGCCGCCGTCTCGCCGGTGACGGCGACGCACCAAAGCGCGACGCCGGCCCACTCGAGGGGCGAGAGCGACGCGGATCCGTCGAGCGAGGCGAAGAGGAACGGGATTCCGAGGACGAGATCGAGAAGTCCCTGGAAGAGAAAGAAGACGAGGAACTTCAACTCGATGTTCCCGCCCCACTCCTTCCTCAGGGTCGCATAGCGGCCATCCTCGGGCTTGCCATGCCCGCGGGCGTGGATGTGCCACGCCAGACGCAGGCCGGAGACGCCGCCCATGAGCGCGACGACGACGCGCCGCAGCACAAGCCCCGGTCCCAGCGCCGCATACAGCACGGCAAGGAGCGCGATGTTGGCCGACCAGGCGACATCGACGACCCCGGCGTTCCTGGCCTTCAAGTGCGCGGCCCAGGCGGCGAACATGACCGCCGTCACGAGAAGGGCGCCCCACAGCGCGAGCACGGCGGCCTCACGCCACATCGTCGACTCCCGTGGCGTCGTCCGGCCTCGCGGCCGGCGGCGTGAGCCGGCGGGACAGTGCGCGTAGCGCGGGGCGGCTCCCGAAGTAGGCGGCGGCCACGATCAGCGGCGCGACGAGCGCCCAGGCGACGACCGCGTGCCCGATCGTCGAGCCGAGCTGCGACAGCGTCCCGAGAGGATCGGCCTTGCCCATCGCGACGAGCTCGTCGAGGGAGAGATGGAGGCGCGGCGCGCGGAAGAGCTTCTCGCCCAGGCGGATGAAGGGAAAGATCATCAGCAGCTGCAGCGCATACGAGGACCAGTTGATCGTCTGGATGATGGGCTGGTTGAGCCGGAGCGCCCAGGCGGCGAGAAAGCTCATGACCGTCGTCACGCCGACGACCGGGATGACGGCGATCGCCAGGCCGACGCCGATCGTCAGGGCGATCTGTTCGGGCGAGAGGCCCTGCGTGAGCTGCTCGCGGATCGGCGCAGCGATCCGCGAGCGGAAGAATCCCCGGAGGCTCATGCGCGGCGCTTCTCGAGCAGGCGCGAGGGCGGCTCGCCCGGCGCGAGCCGCAGGAGCTCCCGAAGGACGTAGATCGACATCGCGATGTTGCCCAGGGCCATGATGAGGACGAACCACAGGGCCCGGGCGGAGAGCTTCGACTCCCGGTACGCGACCCAGACGAAGAAGGTGAGGAAGCCGGCGTAGGCGTCAGCGAGCGTCGCGAGCGACCAGGGGTCCGAGATGTCCGGACCCGCCTTCCAGATCGGGATGCGCAGGCTCGCCCAGCCGGTGACCGCGAGCATGCCGGCGAGGATGGCCCCGAAGAGGGCGATGAGCGCGGCCTTCACGCCTTCGCTCCCGCCGCCCCGGAGCGAACCGCGGCCCGGCCGGCCGGCGCCGACGCCTTTGCGAGGAGGATCTGCGCGTCGCCGATGTACCGCTCCGCGAACGCCCCCTGGCAGTAGGCGAGGTAGTAGTCCCACATGCGCACGAACGTCTCGGGGAAGCCGAGGACGCGCACTTCGTCACGGTGGGCGAGGAAGGCCTGGCGCCAGGCGGCGAGCGTCGCGACGTAGTGGAGCCCGATCTCCTCGAGCGCGGCGACGGAAAGCGCGGTGGCCCGCGCGAGCGACCTGCGGATCTGCCCGATCGACGCGAGCTCGCTGCCGGGGAAGACGTGGCGCTGGATGAAGTCGGGCTGGGCGTGGTAGCGCGGGAACCGTGCCTCGTTGATCCAGATCGTCTGCAGCAGCATCGTCCCGCCGGACTCGAGCAGCCGGTCGACGGCGCGGAAGTAGTCGTCGTAATAGGCGAGGCCGACCGCCTCGAACATCTCGATCGAAACGGCCTTGTCATACCGGCCTGTCAGCTGCCGGTAGTCCTGGAAGAGGAGCTCCACCTGCCCGCCACCGTCCTCGCGAGCGAGACGGCCGCGGACGTGGTCGTACTGGGAGCGGCTGATCGTCGTCGTCGTGACCCGGCAGCCGTAGCGGCGGGCGGCGTGCAGGGCGAAGGAGCCCCAGCCCGAGCCGATCTCGACGAGCCGGTCCCCCGGCGCGAGCTCGAGCATCTGCGCGATGCGGTCGAACTTCGCGACCTGGGCCTCCTCGAGCGAGAGGCCCGGCCTCTCGAAGAGCCCGCACGAGTACGTCAGCGTTGGGTCGAGGAAGAGCGAGTAGAAGTCGGTCCCGAGGTCGTAGTGATAGGAGATGTTGAGGCGGCTGCCGGAGACGGTGTTGCGGCGCAGCCAGTGCCGCAGGCGCGCCGCCCAGCGCGAAAGGGCCGCGGTCGCGCGGTCGCCGGCGTCGAAGGCGGCGATGTTGCGGACCGCCAGGCGCACGACCGACGGCAGGTCCGGCGAGGACCAGAGCCCCTCCGCGTAGGCCTCGCCGAACGCGATGTCGCCGCCGATCACGAAGCGGGCGAATGCCGCTTCGTCGCGGATCTCGACGGTCGCGTGGAGATCCGAGGCGGGGTCGCCGAACTCCCGTACGCGGCCGTCGGGGAGCTGCAGCTCGAGCCGGCCGTCGGCGATCCGCTCGAGGCCGCGGAGGAAGAGATTGCGACAAACGCTCATGGCGCGCCCTCCTTACCGGCGAGCTTCTTCGGGTGCGTGAAGACCGGGACGCCGCTTGATCCAGAGCCGCAGCGCCTGCCAGTGGATCGCGGCGATCACCTTCAGCGTCATCCACGGGTGCCGGCACAGCGCCCGATGCAGAGCCGCCGCGCCCCACGGCTCGCGCTCGAGCCGGAGCGTCGCGTCAAAGAAGAGGTCGGCAGCCTTCCACTCCGAGACCTGCACGATGAGCGAGTCGCCGGGGTCCGTGAACCCGAAGCGGTAGCGGCAGTTCATCGGCATGAACGGAGACACGTGGAAGGCCTTGTCGAAGTCGTAGTGACGGCCGGCGCCCGTGCGGGTCTCGAGGGATCCGTCGAGCCAGTACGAGTGCATCTCCCCGAACGTGTTGCTGACTTCCGCCATCACGAGCGAAAGCTCCCCGGCCCCGTCGTAGCAGTAGAAGTACGAGACCGGATTGAAACAGTATCCGAGATAGCGCAGATTCGTGAGCAGGAAGATGGGCCCGTCGGGAAGCCGCAGCCCCTTCGCGGCCGCGCTCTCGGCGAGCCGGTCGCGCAGTCGGCGCCCCGGGTCGCCCAGGTGGTCGCGGTCGTCGAAGCTCGCCCAGTTCCAGCGGTTGACCGAGAGAAACGGCGACACGCGGGAGAGCTCCGCGATGCGCTCGACGTCCAGGAAGACCATGAAGACGGGATAGGTGAAGGCGTGGGGCGTCGGCGCAAACCGGCGGTGCCGGAGCGTTCCACGGTACACGGCGGGCGTGGGAAGCGGCGTGCTCACCAGGAGACTCCCAGACGCTCGGCCACGGCGAGGGCCGAGACGAGCCCGTCCTCGTGGAAGCCGTATCCCCAGTACGCCCCGCAGTAGTGGGTGCGAAAGACGCCAGACACCTCGGCCCAGCGCCTCTGGGCCGCGGCGGACTCGCGGGTGAAGAGCGGATGGCGGTACTCCATGCGGGCGAGAAGGCGCGAGGGGTCGACCTCCCCGTTCGCGTTCAGGCTGACGCAGTAGTCCGTCCCGGTCGGCAGCGCCTGGAGCCGGTTCATGTGATACGTGACGGAGAGGCGGCCGTCCTGCGCCCTGGACCGCCGGAAGTTCCACGACGCCCAGGCCCGCCGCCGGAAGGGCAGCACCGAAGTGTCGGTGTGGAGCTTGGCCTCGTTCGCGCTCGTCCTGAACGCGGAGAAAACGCTCGTCTCCTCGGGCGTCGGGTCGGCGAGCATCGGGAGCACCTGGTCGCCGTGGCAGGCGAAGACCACCTCGTCGAAGCGCTCGTCGGCGAGGCCGCGCGCGCGGACCGTGACGCCGCGGCCATCCCGCATGACCCGCTCGATCGGCGCCGCGAGGCGGATCCGCTCCCGGAACGGGGCCGTCAGGGGCGGGATGTACGAGGCGCTTCCGCCGCGGATCGACCGCCACGGGCTCTGCGTGAAGAATCCGAGGAAGCCGTGGTTCTTGAAGAACCGGACGACCGTCGCCGCGGGGAAGTCGTCCACCCGGTCGGCCGAGGTCGACCAGACCGAGGCCGCGAGCGGGTAGAGATAGTGGTCCCGGAAGCGCTTTCCGAAGCGCTCCCGCGTCAGGTACTCGGAAAGCGTCAGGCGATCGGGAGAGGGCTCGTCGAGCAGGCACGGCGCGCGGCGGTTGAACCGCGCGATCTCGGGGAGAAAGCCCCGCCAGGCGCGGTCGAGGAGGTTGGCCGAGCGAAGCGCGAGGCGGAGCGGCTCGCGGCTCGACCAGTCGGGCCCGTCCCCGCCCGAGGAAACCGAGAAGGACATGTCGCTTTGCTGGGTCTCGACCGAGAGCTCGCGCAGGAGGCGCGAGAGCTTCGGGTAGTTGCGCGGGTTGTGGACGATGAACCCGGTGTCGACGGGAAGCGCGCCCTCGGGCGCCTGGACCCGGTGCGTGTGCGTGTGGCCGCCCAGGCGCTCCTCCCGCTCGAAGAGCGTGACGGAGTGCCGGCGCGACAGAAAGTGCGCGGCGGAAAGACCGGAGATCCCGGAGCCGATGACGGCGATGCGACTCAAGCGGCTCCGGGGAACATGGCTATCCCGTCTGGGGATCCGGCATGCCGAGGGACTCGGCGGTCTCGACGAGGCGCCGGAGGATCTCGACGAGGTTCGCGCGCGCCTTCTCGATCTCGGCGTGGATCTCGTCGAGACGCCGGCCGGCCCGCGCGCCGGCCGCGGCGGCCTCGGCGTGGAGGTGCTCGAGCCGCGCCGCGGCGCGCACCCGGGCCGCCTCGAGCTCGACGAGCGCGTCGTGCGCCGTCAGGCGCGCGGACGCGCGCATCTCTCCCCAGCGCTCGCGTCAGGTCTTGACCGCGACGTGGAGCCGCGCCGACGTGAAGGCGCGCCCGGTCCGGGCGGCCTCGAGCGCGGCCTCGCGCCACCGCTGCGGCGGGCGGTGCAGGTCGTGCACGAGGCCGAGCTTCTCGCCGAGCCAGAGGAGGTAGTAGCTCGCGTCGACCTCCCACCAGCGGAACCCCTGAGCGGCCGAGCCCGGGGCCCAGTGGTGGTTGTTGTGCCAGCCCTCGCCCATCGTGACGAGAGCGAGCAGGAAGCTGTTGCGCGAGTCGTCGGTCGTCGCGAAGACGCGGCGGCCGAAGACGTGCATGACGCTGTTGATCGAGAACGTGCCGTGCCAGAGCAGGACGGTCGAGAGGAAGTAGCCGTAGAAGAGACCCGTCCAGCCGAAGGCGAGGGACGAGGGCGACGGCATAGACCAGCGTCGCGACGTACTGGTTGCCGGTCGAGCCACGCGAGCTCGGGGAACTTCGCGAGGTCCGGGACCCGGGACAGGTCGGTCTCGTCGTAGTCCGGCGACAGGATCCAGCCCATGTGGCTCCACCAGAAACCGCGCTGCAGGGGGCTGTGGATGTCCTCGGGCCGGTCCGAGTACTTGTGGTGGTGGCGGTGGTTGGATGCCCACCAGAGAACGCCCTTCTGCGCGGCGGTCTGGCCGAGAAAGGCGAGCAGGAACTGCGGCACGCGGGCGAGGCGGTAGGTCCGGTGGCTGAAGTAGCGGTGAAAGCCCGCGGTGATCGCGAACATCCGCAGGTAGTAGGAGGCCACGCACAGGGCGACTCCGCGTCCAGGAGAAGCCGAGGGCGATGACGCCCAGGGCCGCGGTGACGTGGACGAGCGCGAAGCCCGCCACGGCTGAGGCCCGTACGGTCCGGGGACGCCCGACGATTGCGACTGAGGTCTTCATGAGAGGAACTTTACCGCTGGCTCCGTCCGCCGGAGTACGGTCCGGCGCGGGCTGTGGATGCTAGGCGGCCCCTTCCAGGGGCGGAAAAGTTGTCCAGAAAAAGGCGAGGGCGGCCGCGCAGGCCGCCCTCGGACCGCTTTGAAGAAGAAGGGGTTACTTGGCCGGGGCCGCCTCGGGCTTCTTCTTGACCGTTTCCAGGCTGACCGTCACCTCGACGTCGTCGGAAAGCATGAACCCGCCCGCATCGAGCGCTTTGTTCCAATTGATCCCCCAGTCCTTGCGGTTCAGCTTCGTCGTCACCTCGAAGCTCGCGCGCTCGTTGCCCCAGGGGTCCTTGGTCATCCCGAGGAATTCCACGGGGAGGGTCACTTCTTTCGAGACGCAGTGCATCGTGAGCGTCCCCGTCACGGTGTACTTGTCCTTGCCGGCCGGGACGATCTTCGAGCTCTTGAAGGAGAGCTCGGGGCACTTCGCGGCGTCGAAGAAGTCGGGCGACTGGAGGTGCTTGTCGCGGTCGGGAGTGTTCGTGTTGATCGAGGCCGTCTTGATCGTGAAGACCACCGAGGACATCTCGGGCTTGGCGGGATCGGCCTGGATCGCCCCCTCGAAGTCGCCGAAGGTGCCCCGGACCTTGGAGGCGAAGTGCCGGACCCGGAAGCTGACGTCGGAGTGGTTCTTGTCGATGGTGTAGGTGTCGGCGGCGAAAAGCGGCGCCGCCGCGGCGGCGAGGATCAAGGCGAGCAACCGGGTGCGGGACATCGTGTTTCTCCTTCCGAAATTTCCGGGGGTCAGGTCTGGATTTTTCGGTCTTCCGGGCTCCGAAGACCCCCGGACCGGACCCCGAACTCTACTGCACGCAGCCGCGGGCGGCCACCGTGATCCAGCCCTCCACGCGCCCGTTGCGCACGGCGACCAGCCGGTCGTGGAGGTTCGAGACGATGCACGCGTGGTTGGGAAGGATCCGGACGCGCTCGCCCACGGCGTAGGACTCGCCCGGCGCGACGGCGATGACTCCGTGCTCCTCGGAGAGGCGGGCGAGACGGCTGCGGCGGCCGAGGATCGCGCCGTGGCCGGGGCCTTCGGGCCGCAGGGGATCGTTCGACAGCGTCTTCGATCCGGCGTCGACGACGGCGCGGTCCGGCGCGGGGGAGCTGACGACCGTCGCCAGCACGGTCATGGCGCAGTCCTCGAGCCGGCAGCTGCCGAGCCGGACCTGCGAGAAGTCGTTGTAGACGTAGGTGCCGGGGCGCGTCTCCGTCACGCCGCGCTGCGACATGCCCGCCCGCGCGGTCGGGGTCGATCCGAGCGAGACGTCCCCGACGGGCAGCCCGGCCGCGCGAATCGCTTCCGCCGCCGCGGCGACGACGCGCCCCTCGAGATGGCCGGCCTCGGCGACTTCCTCGGGCGTGCGTCCGGCGTAGCCCTGGCCCCCATGGGTGAAGACGCCGGAGAACGCGATCCCCGGAAGCGCGGCGATGCGCTGTGCGATCGCGACCGCGTCCCCGGGATCGACGCCGACGCGGTGATAGCCGCAGTCGATCTTCAGCCGCACCGGCAGCCGCCGACCGGCCGCATGGAAGACGTCGCCGAGGCTCTTCGCCCCGGCCACGCTGTCGGCGCCGACGGTCAGGCGGATGCGATCCGAGAGCGCGAGCAGCCGCCGCGCCTTGTCCGCGCCGTAGATCGGAAACCCGAGGAAGATGTCCTCGAATCCCAACGAGGCGAACACCTCCGCCTCGGACGTCTTGGCGAGCGTCAGGCCCGACGCGCCGGCTGCGATCTGGAGCCGCCCGACCTCGGGCGACTTGTGCGTCTTGGCGTGGGGGCGCAGCTTCAGCCCCGCCTCGCTCGCCCTCGCCTGCATGGAACGCACGTTCGACTCCAGGACGTCGAGGTCGACGAGCACCGACGGCGTCGGCAGATCTTCGATCGGCGGCATCGGGCGAGAGCCTATCGCTTTCGGCCCGGGCTCCGGGGGCGGTGGGGTAGAGTCCGCGCGAACGGGGGAACCATGCGGAAGAAGCGGTTCGGACTGCTGCTCGCGGGGCTCGGTCTGGCGGCGGCGCTCGCCGGCGAGACGCCGACGGCCGAGGAGCTGGTCGCGAAGAACGTCCAGGCGCGCGGCGGGCTCGAGAAGATCAAGTCCGTCCAGTCGATGCGCATGACGGGCACGATGAAGATCGGCGACGAGAGCCTGCCGACGCTCCTCGAGATCAAGCGCCCGGCGAAGACCCGGTGGGAATTCACGATGGAGGGCCAGACGGCCGTCCAGGCCTACGACGGGAAGACCGCCTGGATGACGATGCCGTTCGCGGGCGTGACCGAGCCGCAGGTGATGTCGGCCTCGGAGACGGCCGACATCGAGCTGCAGGCCGACGTCGACGGCCCGCTCGTCGACTCCGCCGCCAAGGGCATCAGGATCGAGCTCGCGGGCCGCGAGACGATCGACGGGGGCGTCGAGGCCTGGCGCCTGAAGATCCAGCGCAAGGGCGGCGACACGCGGGACCTCTATCTCGACGCGAAGACCTACCTCCAGGTCCTGGCGGTCACGCGCCGTTCGGTCGACGGCCGCGACGTCGAGATCCGCAGCCGGATCGGCGACTACCGCGAGGTGGGAGGGCTGATGCTCCCGCACTCCTTCGAGGCGTCGGCCGCCGGCGTCCCCGAAACCCAGTCGCTGAAGTTCGAGAAGATCGAGTTGAACGTGCCGATCGACGACTCGCGCTTCGCGATGCCGAAGAAGCCGGAGGCTCCGGGGGTCGGCGGGGGAGGCGGGCGATGACCCGGCGGCTCGCCCTCGTCCTGGCCGGCCTCGTCTGCGCGCTCGTGGCGCTTCCTGCAGCGGCGCAGCCGAGGCTCAAGGTCTACATCTCCGCCGACATGGAAGGCGTCGCGGGCGTGGTCACCGGAGATCAGCTCGGCCCGCAGGGCTTCGAGTACGAGCGGTTCCGCGGCTTCATGACCAACGAGGTCCTCGCGGCGATCGAGGGCGCGCGGGCCGCCGGCGCGACCGAGATCCTCGTCGCCGACTCGCACGGCAACGGCGAGAACCTCCTGATCGAGCGCTTTCCGAAGGACGTCCAGATCGTCCGCTCGTGGCCGCGTCCGCTGGCGATGATGGAGGGCATCGACTCGAGCTTCTCCGCCGTCCTCTTCGTCGGCTACCACGCTTCGACCACGAGCCTCGAGGGCGTGCGCGCGCACACGATGTCCTCCGCCAACCTCGCGGACGTGCGGTTGAACGGCGTCCCGGTGCCCGAGGCGGGCCTGAACGCCGCGGTCGCGGGACACTTCCGCGTGCCCGTGGCGATGATCTCGGGCGACGACGCGGCCGTGAAGGAGGCCCAGGCCCTGCTCGGGCCGATCGAGGGAGCCGTCGTCAAGTGGAACCTCGGCTTCCACTCGGCGCGCACGCTGACGCCCGAGGCGAGCTGCGAGAGGATCCGCGAGGCCGCGAAGAGGGCGCTCGGCCGCCTCTCGGCGATGAAGGCCTACGAGGTGAAGGCGCCGGTCACCCTCGACGTGCGCTTCAAGAGCTACCGGCCGTCGGAGGTGCTCGCGTATCTGCCGATCGTCGAGCGCACCGACGCCCATTCGATCCGGTTTCGCGGCAAGGACATGATCGAGACGATCCGGTTCCTCGAGTTCCTCACCAACTACGAGCCGGGTCTTTCGCCGTAACGGGCGTCAGCGTTTCTCGAAGAGGACGAGGTACTGCCCGTACCCTTCCTTCTCGAGGTCCTCGACCGGGATGAAGCGCATCGCGGCGGAATTCATGCAGTAGCGCAGGCCCGTCGGCTTCGGTCCGTCGTGGAAGACGTGGCCCAGGTGCGAGTCCGCATGCGCCGAGCGCACCTCCGCATAGGGCATCACGAACGACAGCTCCTTGCCCGTCTTGACGTTGGCCTCTTCCAGGGCCTTCCAGAAGCTCGGCCAGCCGGTCCCGGAGTCGTACTTCGTCGAGCGACGAGAAGAGCGGCTCGCCCGAGACGACGTCGACGTAGATGCCGGCCCTCTTGTTGTCCCAGTACTCGTTGGCGAACGCGCGCTCGGTGCCCTCGTGCTGGGTCACCGACGTACTGGAGCGGCGTGAGGCGCTTCTTGAGCTCCCCGGCGCTCGGCTTCTCGAAGCTGCCGGTCCAGCGCGGCGGTCGCGGACGCGGCGGCGGCCGGCGTCGGGACGGGTGCGGAAGGCTGCGGAGCGAGGGTGGCGGCGAGCGTCGGCGCCGAGCACCAGCACGCCGAGGCCGGCGGCGAGCACGGAGCGGGTCACGGGTGGCCTCCGGCTTCGTCGCCCCACACGGCCTTCAGGCGCGCGGCGCGGCCGCAGCCCGCGGCATACATCTGGTAGCGCAGCGGATTCACCTTGCAGTAATCCTGGTGGTACTCCTCGGCCGGGTAGAACTTCGAGGCCGCGACGATCTGCGTCGCGATCTTTCCGCGAAAGCGCGTGTCCTGCTCGAGCTTCGCCTTCGACGCCTCCGCCGCGCGCTTCTGCGCGTCGTTCAGGGTAGAAGATCGCCGAGCGGTACTGCGATCCGTGGTCGCAGAACTGGCCGTCGGCCTGCGGTCGGGTCGATGTTGTGCCAGAAGACCTGGAGGAGCTGCTCGTAGGAGATCTTCTCCGGGTCGTAGGTGATCTCGGCCGACTCGGCGTGTCCGGTCATTCCCGTCGAGACCTGCTCGTAGGTCGGGTTCGACGGTCCTGCCGCCCGTGTATCCGGAGACGGCCGAGACGACGCCGGGCAGGCCCTCGAACGCGCTCTCCTCGCACCAGAAGCAGCCGCCGGCGAAGATGGCCTTCTCCGTCGGCGCGGCCGAAGCCGATGCCGCCAGGGCCAGAACCGCGAGTCCGAAATACAAAGTCGAGAAGCGACGGGCGTTCAAGGGTGACGAACCTCCTTCCGGCGAAACCTCGCCGGAGAGCCTTTGATTCCGGCGCGGGCGTGGCGTTTCACCCGGAGTACGCGGCTCGCGGGTCGGTGGATTCCGTGTGGCGCGCAAAGCTCCCCGTGTGAAAGAGTTGTGCGCGGGTCGGGCGAGAGGACCCGTCTACCGGGTCGCGCGACGGTCCACGGGCCCGCGCTCCAAACGCGGAAGGGGGTTCTCATGAAATTCGAAACGCTCGCGGTTCATGCCGGGGGAGGCCGCGACAAGGCGACCCTCGACGTGGCGCCGCCGATCCACCTGTCGACGACCTTCGAGCACGGCCCCGCGGCCGAGCGCCCCGGCGGCCACATCTACATCCGCGAGTCCAACCCGAATCAGGGCCAGCTCGCCGAGGCCCTCGCGGCGATCGAGGGCGGCGAGGCCGCGCTCGTCTTCGCGTCGGGGCTGGCGGCCGGCGCCGCGTACCTGCAGGCGATGCCCGCCGGCTCGCACGTGCTCTTTCCCGACGACGTCTACTACGGGTTCCGGCACATGGCCGAGGAGTTCCTTCCGCGCTGGGGAATGACCGCCTCGGCGGTCGACATGGCGGACCTGCCGGCCGTCGAGCGGGCGATGACGCCCGCGACGCGCCTGATCTGGGCCGAGACGCCGTCGAATCCCCTGATGAAGATCGCGGACCTCGCGGCGCTCGCCGGGATCGCCCGCAGGCGGCGGCGCCCGGCTCGTCGTCGACGGCACATTCGCGACGCCCGCCCTGCAGCGGCCCCTCGAGCTCGGCGCCGACGCCGTGCTCCACTCGACGACGAAGTACCTCGGCGGGCACAGCGACGTCCAGGGCGGGGCGCTGGTCTTCCGGCGCAGGGACGAATCCTTCGAGAAGGCCGAGCAGGTGCGCTACATCCTCGGCGGCGTGGCGGCGCCGTTCAACTCCTGGCTCGTGCTGCGGGGGCTGCGGACGCTCGCGTGCCGGATGGAGCGTCACTGCGCCAACGCGCTCGCGCTCGCCCGGTCGCTCGAGGTTGATCCCGGGGTCGAGGCCGTGCACTACCCGGGGCTCCCGTCGCACCCGGGCCACGACGTCGCGCGGCGCCAGATGAGCGCCTTCGGCGGGATGCTGTCGGTGCGGGTGCGCGGCGGCCGCGACGCGGCGATCCGGTGCGCCTCGCGCATGAAGCTCTTCGTCAACGCGACGAGCCTCGGCGGGACCGAGAGCCTCCTCGAGCACCGCGCCTCGAGCGAGGGCCCGGGCTCCCGGACGCCGCAGAACCTGCTGCGCGTCTCGGTCGGGCTCGAGCACGCCGACGACCTGATCGAGGACTTCCGGCAGGCCCTGGCCTAGGGCGCGGGAATCAGGCTTCGGTTTCGCGGTACAGCCACGCGCCGGCGAGCGTCGCGGCGACGCTCTCGACGAACGTCCACGCGAGCGCGAGCGGGGAGACCTCGAAGAGCCCCATGGCCCGCATCGCGATGATCGCCAGCAGCGACGTGAAGAACCACACGGCGACCCCGGCCCGCACCGCCGTGCCCGCTCCCGGGCCGTAGCGCGGCCGGATGGCGGCGTAGAGCCAGACGGCGGCGATCCCGAGCGCGAATCCCCACAGGGTCCAGACAGCGGTCACGGCTCCGCCCTGCGGCAGCCCCTTGCCGAGGGCGCGCATGCCGGCCTCGAACTCGCCGCGCATCACCACGTCGTAGCGCAGGTATTCGGAGATGTTGATGAGGATGCCGGCCAGGATCCCGCCGAGAACGACGCGCGAAAAGTTGATCCGCCCCATGGTGACCTCCCTGCGCGCCTTCGAGTGCGTGGATCGAGCGTAGCAGCAATCGCCCGCGCTATTCTCGGGGCATGGAGAAGAAACGCATCGCCGTGCTCGGCGCCGGGAACATGGGCAGGGCCCTCCTTCGGGGAATTCTGGGCTCGGGATGGGGCCGGCGGGGGAAGCTGACGGCCTCGCATCCCAAGCCCGCGAAGGCGGCGGCTCTCGCGCGGGAGCTCGGCATCCGCGTCGCGGCGTCGAACCTCGAGGCGGCCCGCGCGGCCGACATCGTGATCCTGGCGGTCAAGCCCCAGATTCTCGAGGGCGTGCTCGCGGAGATCGCGCCGGTGCTCTCGCGGGACCGCCTCGTCGTCTCGATCGCCGCGGGCTTTCCGACCGCGCGCATCGAAGGGATCGTGGGGGACCGGGTGCCCGTCGTCCGCGCGATGCCGAACGTGGCCGCCGTCGTGGGTCTCTCCGCCACCGTGCTCTGCGCCGGCCGCCACGCGAAGGCGGCGCGGATGGGCGAGGCGCGCAAGATCTTCGAGTCGATCGGCCTCGTCGTCGAGCTGCCCGAGTATCAGCTCGACGCCGTGACCGGGCTCTCGGGCAGCGGGCCCATGTACGTCTTCCAGATCATCGAAGGCCTCTCGGACGCCGGCGTGCGCGTGGGGCTCTCGCGCGACGTGGCCACGGCGCTGACGGTGCAGACGGTGCTCGGGGCGGCGAAGATGGCCGAGGTCCTCAAGATCCATCCGGCCGTCATGAAGGACATGGTCACCTCGCCCGGAGGCACCGCGATCGCGGCGCTCCACAGCCTCGAGCGCAACCGCCTGCGCGCGATCCTGATGGACGCGGTCGAGGCCGCCACGGCCCGCTCGAAGGAGCTCGGCCGCGGGGTCTAGGGGTCTGACGTGACTTTCGGGAACCCCCGAAGGAAGCCCTCGAAGCCCCGAAAGTCAGGTCTGACCCCGGATGCCCTGCAGAGCCAGGGCGGGGACGAGCCCCGCCCCTACTTCGGCTTGTACTGGTCCGGGATCGGGTTGCCCGGCCGCTCGATGTCCCAGACCACCGACGCCACCCACCAGCGCTGGCCGTCGTTGACGAGCTGGATGCTGTTGATCCCGCTGACGAACGGCTTCTCGTCCGCTGGCGCGCGCCGCGCCTGGTAGGTCGAGAAGGCCTGGCAAACGTTGCCGAAGCAGTCGAGCCGGCGCGCGACCTCCTTCTCGAAGAACGCGGTCGGATCGCCCTTGGCCTTCGCGGCCTCCGCTCCCTTGCGGACGCGCTGCTGGAACCCGTCCACGTCGAGGACGGTGAACATGTCTTCGTTCGGGCGCTTGGGCGGGATGAGCATGCCGACGGGAAGAAAGAGGTTGCGCATGCGCGTCCAGTCCGGCTCCGCGTCCGGGCCGTGGCTGACGGAGGCGTACAGGGCGGCGATGGCCGAGTCGACCGTGGCGCCGTCGCCGGCGGCGGGCCGGGCCGCCTGGGCGAAGGCGATGGCGCAGGCGAAGAGCAGCAGGACCGAAACGAGCGACGCTTTCCTCATGGGTCTCCCTTTCTATGGATTGGCCCGCCGCGCCAGCAGCGCGTCGAGCGAGAACCGGTCGGCTTCCCGGGGGAGCATCAGGACGAAGAGTAGCAGCGCGAGCCGCGGGATCACGTGGGTGTGGAACTCGTAGAGCGGCTCCTTGAGGAGATGCCCGAACGTGACGACGAGCAGGACGAGGCCGAGCGCGATCGAGGCCTCGCGCACCCGCAGGCCGACGAGCATGAGGCCGCCGGCGAGAAGCTCGACGACCGGGATCGTCACGCCCGTCAGCCACAGCGACCACGCCGGCAGGAACGTGTCCGCGTAGGGATCGACGAACCAGCGGTGCGCGTGGCCGGCCGGGGTCAGCGTGAAGACCTTCCAGAATCCGGCCATGAAGAAGATCAGTCCGAGCACGCCGCGGGCGAAGAGAAGCGCCCAGGCCCGGCCCGCCGCATCGCTCGCCACCCTTTCTCCTTCCGCCCGCCCCGACTCCGGTAAGATCCGCGCAGTTTGCGGCGGGCACGCCCGGACACGATAGCCCAACCGCCGCCGGAGGGCCGATGGACGCGTCCGAGACGAAGTCCCTTCCCGAGAACGCCTACCGGACCCTCGAACCCCGGCGAGGTCTACGCGCCCGTCGTCCCGGCCTCGGCGCAGCTGCCCGAGGCGACGTGGCGCTCCGTGCTCTGGGGCCTCTTCCTCTGCGCGATCTTCACCGTGGCCTCGGCGTACTCCGGGCCTCAAGGTCGGGCAGGTCATGGAGGCCGCGATCCCGATCTCGATCCTCGCGATCGGCCTCGCCCGCGTCTACAGCCGGCGCTCGAGCCTGCTCGAGAACGTCATCATCACGGGCATCGGCGGCGTCTCGGGCGCGGTCGTCGCGGGCGCGATCTTCACGCTGCCGGCGCTCTACATCCTCAAGCTCGACCCGCACCCCTGGCAGACGATCTTCATCTGCCTCGCCGGCGGCTGCCTCGGCGTGCTGTTCCTGATCCCGCTGCGGCGCTACTTCGTGCGCGAGATGCACGGCCAGTTCCCCTATCCCGGAGGCGACCGCGATCACCGAGGTGCTGGTCACCGGCGAGAAGGGCGGCTCGCAGGCGAAGCTGCTCCTGCAGGCGACCGGAATCGCCGGCGTCTACGACTTCTTCGTCACGACCTTCCAGGTCTGGAAGGAGATCGTCGACTTCCAGTTCGTCCCGCTCGTCGAACGCGCTCGCCGAGAAGGCGAGGATGGTCCTGCGCTTCGACGCGATCGCGTTCATCCTCGGCCTCGGCTACGTCATGGGCCTGCGCTCCTCGATGCTTCTGTGCGCGGGCGGCGTGCCTCGCGAACTTCGTCCTCGTGCCGCTCATCTGGTTGATCGGCCAGCACTTCCCGGACGCCGGTCTACCCGGGCACGGTGCCCGATCGCGAAGATGGCGGCCGTCGAGATCTTCCGCGGCTACGTGCGGTTCATCGGCGTCGGCGCGATCGCGACGGCCGGCATCTTCGGGATCCTCAAGTCGCTGCAAGATCGTCGTCGGCTCGTTCGCGATCGCGGCGAAGGCCTTCCGGCACGGCGAGCACGCACAGCACGGAGCGGACCGACCGCGACATCGCGATCATGAAGATCCTCGTCGGCGTCGTCGTCTCCGCCGTCGCCGTCGCGATCTTCCTCGGCAATCTCGGAACGACGTCGGTCGATCGCCCTCGTCGGCCTGGGGCTGACCCTCGTCTTCTCGTTCTTCTTCACGTCGGTCGCCGCGAACGCGATCGCGACGACGCCGCGCAACCCCGTCTCCGGCATGACGATGCTGACGATCATCATCTCGTCGGTCGTCCTGCTCGAGTTCGGCGTCTCGGGGACGACCGGCATGTTCTTCGTCATGGCGATCGCCGGCATGGTCTGCACGGCGCTGTCGGTCTCGGGCCAGACGATCACCGACCTGAAGACCGGCTACTGGCTGGGCTCGACGCCCGCCGCGCAGGAGAAGGTCAAGTTCTTCGGCGTCATCGCGTCGTCGGTCGTCGTCGGGCTCGCGATCGTCGTGCTGGCGCAGACGTTCCAGTTCGGCGAGGCCGCGCCGGGCGACACGCGGCCGATCCTGGCCTCGCCGCAGGCCTCGATCATGAAGGCGCTCGTCGAGGGCTTCATGAGCCGGCAGCCCGTGGCGTACGTGCTCTTCGGCGCGGGCGCCATGATCGCCGTCGTCATGGAGATGCTCGCGCGTGCCGGCGCTGCATCTTCGCGCTCGGGATGTACCTGCCGCTCGAGCTCAACACGCCGGCGCTCGTCGGCGGCGTGATCTCCCACTACGTCACCAAGCGGTCCGAGAAGGTCGGCGGCGACCGCGGGGCGGACCATGCGCGAGCGCGGCGTCATCATCGCCTCGGGCCTCATGGCCGGCGGCGCGCTCGGCGGCGTCTTCGGCGCGGCGCTGCGCCTCTTCGGCTGGTACCGCGAGGACCTGATCAAGCTGCCGTTCTACGACAACGAGCCGGTATCGCAGATCGTGAGCTCGATCGGTTTCATCGCTCCTCTGCGTGTACCTCTGGAACGGCGCGCTCGAAGAAGGAGAAGCTCGCCTGACGGACCGGCTCGGCTCGCTGACGGCCACGGCCCTCCTCGGGATCGACACGCTCTGGGGCGGCGACGTCATGAACCCCTCGGGGATCGGGCCGCTTCATCGTCGACTCCTGGTTCTCGGACGAGCCGATGCCCGAGGCGTACACGCACCCGGCGGCCACGGCGCTGCGGGCGAACGGGCGGCGTCGCCGCGAAGGAGCCCGACGCGCGCGGCGATCGACGCGTACCTCGCCGCCGTCGACGTGAAGGGCGCGATCGACGGTCTCGTGGCCGAGGGCGCGGAAGCTCGCGGGCCTGCGCGGCGCCTTCTTCGACGGGCTCGGCGAGTGCCTGTCGGCCATGTGGGATCTCGCGATGGAGATCCTCGGCCGCGGGCCCGAGGTTCCCTACGAGCGCTGCGTTCGCGCCGCGACGGGCCTGCCGCCCGAGCCCTCGCGTCCCGAGGAGAAGCGGCGGCGCCTCGCGGAACTCCTCGCGAAGGCCGGGTACCCGTCGAAGACCGCGGCGGAGCTGCTCGGCGGCCGTCGACGCCTGGCGGCGCGAGCGGATGGTCCCGCCGAAGTCGATCCCGACGCTCGCCAACGCCTTCATCGCGCGCTTCGACGCCGGGACGACGAAGCACCTCGCGCCGCACCTGCCGGCCGACCTGCGCGGCGTGCCGCGATCGAACATGACGTTCGTCCCGATCAAGGACGCCTGGTTCTCGGGCTTCATGAACTACGTCGGCCGCGCGCGCAATCCGGACGGCTCGCCGCAGTACGAGGCGACCTACGAGATCAACGCCTCGCTCGAGATCAGCGTGCCCGAGTTCGAGCAGCTCGTCGGCCACGAGGTCGTTCCCGGCCACGTCACGACGTCGGCGCTGATGCAGGGCCTCTACGTCCGCGGCCGCGTCGGCTTCGAGGCGACGATCCTCACGATGAACACGCGCTGGGGCACGCTCGCCGAGGGGATCGCGCAACAACGCCGTCCTGATGGCGCATGGGCCTGACCGAGGTCGAGCAGGTCCCGGACGAGGACCTGCAGATCGGCCTCCTGCTCGCGCACCTCCAGGACGACGCGAAGAACCAGTCGTCGTACCTGACCTGGAGGCGAAGGCGCGCCCGCAGGACGAGATCGCCGCCTCGCTGCGGCGCGACTTCCTCGTCTCCGAGGAGCGCGCCGACAAGCTCGCCGGCGCCTGGGGCCGGCACCCGCTCCTCGGCCGCATGAACCTGCCCGCCTATCGCGCCGGGACCGAGGTCGTCGCGGAGCTGCGCCGGCGGTATCCGCCGGGCCAGGTCCTGCCCGCGATCTACGGCTGCGCGGGGCTCGTCGACGTCGTGACGCTCTCCGACGCGGTCCGGGGCGCCGCCTAGCGCGCTACTTCCGGTCGAGTCCGCGGTCGTCCCAGGAAACGGGGTCTTCCCGCGGCTCGAGGTGCGTGATGGCGTGCGCGCCGGGGAGCGTCTGGCGAACGGCCGCCTCGATCGATTCGCAGAGGTCGTGGCCCTTCTGGACGGTCCAGGTCCCGGGCACGAGCACGTGCATCGTGACGAAGCGCCGGCGGCCGGCCACGCGCGAGAGGATCGCGTGGAAGAGGATGCCTTCCTCCTGGAACGGCGCGAGGGCCTCGGTGACGGCCTTGCGCTCGTCCTCGGGGAGGGACGAGTCCAGCAGGCCGAGGCCCGTCTCGCGCACGAGCCTCCAGCCGGTCCAGATGATGTTCACCGCGACCGCGGCGGCGATCAGCGGATCGAGGCGCACCCAGCCGGTCAGCGCGACGAGCACGATCCCGGCGATGACGCCGGCGGAGGTCCAGACGTCGGTCAGGAGGTGGTGCCCGTCGGCGATGAGAGTGATCGAGCGCAGGCGCTTGCCCGCCGCGAGCAGGAGCAGGGCCACCGACCCGTTGATCGCCGACGCCACGAACGACACGCCGACGCCGAGCCAGGCGTCCGTGATCGGACGCGGCGACTGCCAGCGCTGCCACGCCGCGAGCACGATGCCGGCGGCCGCCGCGATGATGAGGAACCCCTCGACGCCGCTCGAGAAGTACTCGGCCTTCGTGTAGCCGAAGGCGTGCTTCTGGTCCGCCGGCTTCTCCGCCACGGTCAGCGCCCAGAGCGCGATCAGCGCGGCCACGAGGTTGACGACGGACTCGGCGGCGTCCGAGAGGAGGCCGACCGATCCGGTCAGCTTCCAGGCGGCGAGCTTCAACGCGATCGTCAGGACCGACGCGCCGATCGAGAGCTTCGCGTAGAAGCGCGCCGAGCGGGCGGGAGCCGGCGCGACACGGGAGCTCACCCGAAAATCATAGTGCCGGTCGGACCGAAGGCCTCGCATAAACTCCCCCGCGTGGATCGCGACCGGCGCAGTGGACTCGATCGGCGCAAGAAGCGCAGCGGGCGCCATGACCGGGGGGACCTGAAGGCGATCGCGCGGCGCGCGATGGCGGATCGGGGGCTCGAGCCCGACTTCTCGCGCGACGTCCTCTCGGAGCTCGGGTCGATCCGCGACGCGGCGCCCGCCGGCGGCCACGGCATCCGGGACCTGCGCGACCGGCTCTGGGTCTCGATCGACAACGACGACTCGCGCGACCTCGACCAGCTCACCGTCTCCGAGAACCTGCCGGGCGGCCGGATTCGCATCCTCGTGGCCATCGCCGACGTCGACGCGCTCGTCCCGAAGGGCTCGGCGATCGACGTCCACGCGCGCACGAACACCACCTCCATCTACACGGCGGCGGAGATCTTTCCGATGCTGCCGGAGAAGCTCTCGACGGACCTGACCTCGTTGAACGAGGGCGCGGACCGGCTGGCGGTCGTCGCCGAGATGGATTTCGAGAGGGACGGCACGCTCGTCCGCTCGGAGCTCTACCGGGCGGCGGTCCACAACAGGTCCAAGCTCGCCTACGACAGCGTCTCGGTGGGCCTCGAGGGAGGGGCGATGCCGGAGAAGGCGGAGGCGACCTCCGGCGTGCCGGAGCAGCTGCGCGTCCAGGACTCCGTGGCGCAGGCGCTCCGCAGCCGGCGGCACGAGGAAGGCGCGCTCGATCTCGAGACGATCGAGCCCCGCGCGGTGTTCGACGGCGACACCGTCACGGACCTGGCGGTTCAGCCGAAGAACCGCGCCCGCGAGCTCATCGAAGACTTCATGATCGCGGCCAACGGGGTCACCGCGCGCTTTCTCGCGGGGAAGGGGATCGCGTCACTGCGCCGAGTCGTGCGGTCTCCCGAGCGGTGGGCCAAGATCGTGGAGGTGGCGGGCCGGTCGGGGGACCGCCTCCCGGTCGGAGCCCGACGCCAGGGCGCTCGAGGCCTTTCTGGTCAAGCGGCGACGCGCCGATCCCGTCACGTTTCCGGACCTCTCCCTCGTGATCGTCAAGCTCATGGGCGCGGGCGAATACGTCGTCGAGCGCCCCGGCCAGCCGGCGATCGGCCACTTCGGCCTGGCGGTCCGCGACTACACCCACTCGACCGCACCGAACCGCCGATATCCGGACCTCGTCACCCAGCGCCTGGTGAAGGCCGCGCTCGCGGGCGAGCCGCCGGCCTACGACGTCGCCGAGCTCGGATCCCTCGCCGCGCACTGCACCGAGCAGGAGGACGACGCCGACAAGGTCGAACGCCAGGTGCGCAAGTCCGCCGCCGCGCTCCTGCTCGAGCAGCACCTCGGCCAGACGCTTCGACGCCGTCGTCACCGGGCGCGTCCGAGAAGGGGACCTGGGTCCGCATCTTCCAGCCGCCCGTCGAGGGCAAGCTCGTCCACGGCTGGGAGGACCTCGAGGTCGGCGACCGCCTGCGCGTCAAGCTCATCTCGACGGACGTCGAGCGGGGTTTCATCGACTTCGTGCGGATCGGGTGAGCCGAATGGATCTGCCGCCGCGGCCCGGCGTGTTGTAGATTCCCGTGCCGTTGCCTGACGCGATGTCTGTAACGGGAGGGATGCATGACGAGACGGATGTCCGGCCTCGCGGCCGCCGTGCTGGCGTTTTTCGGGCTCGCCGTGGCCGCTGAGACGGCCGCGCAGGGGGCCGCGCAGAAGCCCCCGACGGCCGAGGAGGCGAAGGCCTTCGTCGAGGCCGCCGAGCAGGACCTGCTGAAGCTCTGGATCGACACCGGCCGCGCCGACTGGGTCAAGTCGACCTACATCACCGACGACACCGAGATCCTCGCGGCGCAGGCCAACGAGAAGTCCATCACCGCGGGCGTCCGGTACGCCAAGCAGGCGACCCGGTTCGACGGACTGAAGGTCGACGCGGAAACGGAGCGCAAGCTCCGGCTCCTGAAGCTCTCGCTGACCGTGGCCGCGCCCGCCGACCCGGCCGAGGCGGCGGAGCTGACTCGCCTGGGCGCGGCGATGGAGGGCATGTACGGCAAGGGCAAGTACTGCCCGCCCGAGGGCAAGTGCCTCGACCTCGAGGACATCACCAAGATCATGGCCACGTCGCGGGACGCGAAGCAGCTGCTCGACGTCTGGGACGGCTGGCACACGATCGCGCCGCCCATGCAAGCCGAGCTACGCGCGCTTCGTCGAGCTCGCCAACAAGGGCGCGCGCGAGCTCGGCTTCGCCGACACGGGCGCGATGTGGCGCTCGAAGTACGACATGCCGCCCGACGCAGTTCGCGGCCGAGCTCGACCGGCTCTGGGAGCAGGTCCGGCCGCTCTACGTCTCGCTGCACGCCTACGTGCGCAGGAAGCTGCGCGAGAAGTACGGCGACGCCGTCCCCGCGAACGGGCCGATCCCGGCGCACCTGCTCGGCAACATGTGGGCGCAGGACTGGGACAACATCTACCCGCTCGTCGCGCCGCAGGGCGCCGACCCCGGCTACGACCTGACGCAGATCCTGAAGGCCCGGAAGACCGACGCGCGCGCAGATGGTCCGGTACGGCGAGCGCTTCTTCACGCTCGCTCGGCTTCGAGCCGCTGCCCGAAGACCTTCTGGGAGCGCTCGCTGTTCGCGAAGCCCGCGGACCGCGAGGTCGTCTGCCACGCGAGCGCGTGGGACGTCGACTACGTCGACGACCTGCGCATCAAGATGTGCATCGAGCATCACGGCGGAGGACTTCGTCACCATCCACCACGAGCTCGGCCACAACTTCTACCAGCGCGCCTACAACGAGCAGCCCGTCCTCTTCCGCGACAGCGCGAACGACGGCTTCCACGAGGCGATCGGCGACACGATCGCGCTGTCGGTGACGCCGGAGTACCTCGTGAAGATCGGCCTCCTCGACGAGGCGCCCGACGCGTCGAAGCGACATCGGGCTGCTGCTGCAGAAGGCGCTCGAGAAGGTCGCGTTCCTGCCGTTCGGCCTGCTGATCGACCAGTGGCGCTGGAAGGTCTTCTCGGGCGAGATCACGCCCGCGGACTACAACAAGGCGTGGTGGGACGCTGCGGCTGAAGTACCAGGGCGTCGCGCCGCCGTCGCCGCGCGGCGAGGACGTCTTCGATCCGGGCGCGAAGTACCACGTGCCGGCGAACGTGCCCTACACGCGCTACTTCCTCGCCGACATCCTGCAGTTCCAGTTCCACCGCGCGCTGTGCGAAGACCGCCGGGCTGCACGGGGCCGCTGCACCGCTGCTCGATCTACGGCAACAAGGCGGCCGGCCAGCGCCTGAGCGACGATGCTGGCGATGGGCGCAGTCGCGGCCGTGGCCGGACGCGCTCGAGGCGCTGACCGGCCAGCGGCAGATGGACGCGACCGCGATCCTCGACTACTTCGCGCCGCTCCAGAAGTGGCTCGACGAGCAGAACAAGGGCAAGCCGGTCGGCTGGTAGGCGGCGTAGGGGCGGGGCTTGCCCCCGCCCTCTTCAATACCTCAAGCGCACCAGGGCCGCCTTGCCGCCCTCCTTCGGCACGACGACGAAGAGGTTGTCGTACTCGTCGTTGGCGATCGTGACCTGCTCCGGACAGCCGAGGGCGGACAGCAGCGGCGGGACCGTATTGCTGTGGCCGACGACGAGAACGATGCCGTTTGGCACTTCCCGATGCAGGCGTTCGACGAGCGCGGCGGCGTCGACTCGCGGGCCCATCGCCTTGGCCTCGTAGATCCCGATCTTCAGGCCGAGCGTGTCGGCGAGGGGCTTCGCGGTCCCGAGCGTGCGCTCGGTGTCGGTCGAGTAGATCGCGGTGATTCCCGAGCGCTTCAGCATCTGCGCCAGCCGCTGGGCCCGCGCCCGACCGGCCTCGGTCAGGCGCTCGTCCTGCTCCGAGATCTTCTCCCCGTGGCGGACCACGAAGACGGCCTGCTGGGCCGCCGCCTGCGAAGCGGCCAGAACCAATCCGAAACAGAGGAGCAGAGCAGTTCGGCGCATGGCCCCTTATAACGGGGGTCAGGTCTTCATTTTTCGGTTTTTTCCGGAGGCGGGCGGCGACGCGCCGGGGCCGCCTGGCGCCTGCAGAAATTTGAAATTTGAAGACCTGACCCCCAAAACGAAACAGGCCGGCCGGGCGTCTAAGGAGCCGGGAATGGTTCCTTCGACTGGCCGGGAGGCAGGTGTATCGTTCGCATCGCACAGACGGCAAAGGAGTTCGTCCTGTCAGGCACCGATGCCCGGTCCGGCGAAGGGGAGCTTCTCGAGGGTCTTCAGGCGGGAAGCCTGCCGGCGTTCGAGCGGCTCTTCACGGAGCACGGAGACAGGATGAAGTCGGTCGCCGCCAATCTTCTCGGGCAACACCGCGGACGCGGAGGACGCGGTCCAGGAGGCGATGCTGAAGGCCTACCGGGCAGCGCCGGGCTTCCGCGGCGGCGCGAGCCTGTCGACGTGGCTCCACCGGATCCTCGTCAACACCTGCTACGACTTCATGCGTAGGAACCGGCGCCGCGCGGAGGGCCCGATGCCGGCCTCGATCGCGGTCGAGTCCGGCCGCGAGACCGACCATCCGCTGCGCCTGGCGATCGACGCGGCGCTCTCGCGCCTGGACGAGCGCGAGCGGGCCGCGTTCCTCCTTTGCGAGGTCGAGGGCTTCTCGCACCGCGAAGCCGCCGGGATCCTCGACGTGCCCGAGACGACCTCGCGCGGCCTCCTCTTCCGCGCCAAGCGGCGGCTGCAGAAGAGCCTCTCGGCCGCGGGCGCCTTCCTCCCGCCGGAGGTCCCGTGAAGGCCTCCTGCCGCGACCTCGAGCGCGCGCTCTCGAGCGGGGATCCGGCGCTGCTCGAGGCGCTCGACGAGCACGCGCGCGGCTGCGCGGCCTGCGCCGGGGAGCTCGCCGAGTGGCGCCGTCTCTCCGCGGCCGCGCCGTCGCTCAGGGTCGCCTGGAGCTCGCCCGAGCTCTGGCCCGCGATCCGCCAGCGCCTGGCCGAGGAGTCGCAGAAGCCCGGCAGCGCGTCGAAAGAGCCCGCAGCCCGGTCGGCGTGGCTGCGGTGGCTTCCGGCCGGAGCTCTCGTCGCGCTCTTTGCGATCGCGACGGCGGGGCTCTGGGTCTTTCGCAACGCCGGCGGCCGCGATCCCCTCGCGGGCCGCTGGGAGACGACCCGCGACCCGATCCTCGCCGACGCGGCCGTGGACGAGGTCGAAGCGGCCGAGAAGGGCTACATCGATTCGATCGAGAAGCTCTCGCGGCTGGCGGCGCCGAGACTCCAGGCCGCGAGCTCGCCGATCGCGCTCAACTACCGCGAGAAGCTGGCGGTCCTCGACTCCGCGATCGCGGACCTGAAGTCGTCGATCGAACAGAACCGCTACAACACGCACCTGCGCCGGGAGCTGCTCGCCGTCTACCGCGCGAAGCAGGAGGCCCTGCAGGACCTGATGAAAGAGGTCAAGTCATGAAACGCCGCATCGCCCGATCCGCCGGAGCCGCCCTGCTCGTCCTGGCCGCCTGCGCCCCGGTGCTGTCCGCCGAGGGCCGCGACGACTACGAGCGCGACTTCTCGAAGACCCTGGCCTTCAAGCCCGGCCAGCGCTTCGAGATCGACCACAGCCAGGGCGCCGTTCGCGTCACGACCCACGCGCTGCCCGAGGTCCGGATCCGCGCGCACGTCTCGGTCTCGACCTCCGCCAGCGGCGAGGCCAGGACGTTCGGCGACGGGATCGCGATCTCGGTCGACGAGGGCGCCGCGGCGATCACCGTCAAGACGCGGTACCCCGAGAAGAAGTGGAAGTTCTTCGGCTCCGGATTCGTGTCCTACTCGGTCGACTTCGACATCGTCCTGCCCGAGACGATGCCCCTGACTGCCCGAAACAAGTTCGGCGACGTCTCGGTCGAGGGCCTGAAGGCCAACGGGACGATCTCCAACGCCAACGGCAAGGTCGTGTTTCGCAACGGCCGGGGCGACCAGCGAGTCGAGAACGCCTTCGGCGCGATCGAGGTCACCACCAACGCCGGCAGCGTGGACGTGAGCGGCTCCAACGGCAGCATCGCGGTCGCCGACGTAGCGGGCGCGACGCAGATCCGGAACCGGTTCGGCCCGGTCGCGGCCTCGCGGATCCAGGGCCGGCTCACGATCTCGGGCTCCAACGGCGCGGTCCAGGTCAACGACGCGAAGGGCGCGGTGTCCGTGACGAATTCCTTCGGCAGCGTCGAGGCCCGAAACCTCACGTCGACGCTCGAGGTCGAGAACTCGAACGGGGCCGTCGCCGGCGACACGATCAAGGGCGCCGCCACCGTCCGCTCGTCCTTCGGGAGCGTGGTGATGTCGGCACTGGGCGCCGACGCGATCGTCACCTGCTCCAACGGCGCGATTTCGGTCTCCGACGTGGCCGGCGCGGCCGACCTGCGCGGCTCGTTCGCGCGGATTGCGGCCACGAAGGTCCAGAAGGGCGTGAAGATCGTGGCCGAGAACGCCCCGGTCTCCGCGACCGACGTCGGGGGGGCCGCGTTCCTGAAGACGAGCTTCGGACCGGCCGAGGCGGCGCGGGTCGGGGGAGACCTGACCGTCGAGAACTCGAACGGCGCGGTCAAGGCGCAGGGCATCAAGGGCGACGCGCAAGTGCGCACCTCGTTCGGCTCCGTCTGGCTGCAGGACGTGACCGGAAGGATCGACGTCGACAACTCCAACGGCTCGATCGAGGTGCGCGCCGCCGGCGCGAAGTGCGAGCCCATCTCCCTGAGAACGTCGTTCGGCCCGATCACCGTCCGGTTGCCCGAGGGCGCGGGCTACACGGTCGAGGCGCGGACGTCGTTCGGCAAGATCAAGACGGAGCTGCCGCTGACGATCGCCGGCTCTCCCTCGAGCGAGAGCCTGAACGGCCGCATCGGCGACGGCAAGTGCCCCCTGACGCTGACCGACTCGAACGGATCGATCGACATCCTGAAGGGGAAGTAGACCCGCCCTAGTACTGCCCGGAAGCGCCGCCGCCGCCGAACTCCCCGCCTCCGGGCGTCAGGCCGCCCCGGTCCTCGGCCGGCGCCCCCGGCACGGCGAGATGGGCGCCGAGCGCGGAGAGCGGCGAAATGCCGCGCATCGGCGCCCGAGTCCAGGGGCGAACCGGTGAGCCCCCGCCAGGCCGCGCCCGGGGCGTCGCGCAGACGGCGGTGGATCCACAGCGCGGCGCCGACGAGGACGGCTCCGCAGGCCGTCAGGAACGCCCACCACGGGCCGATCGGAACGTAGTGCCGAAGCGTCGCGACCGACAGGGCCGTGGCGACGATGCCGATCGCGAGCAGCAGAGTCCGGCGCGCCCGGATCCCCCAGGCGAGCCAGAGCGCCGGCAGCGCGGCCGTCGCCAGAGCGCAGAGCGGCCGGAAGACGGCCGCGGGCGACGCTGCCGGTTGCTGTCCGGAAAAGAGCGGAAAGCGGATCTTCTCGACGAGCTGCTCGTCGTACGAGTAGAGGTTGAGGGCGGCGTAGAGGGCCGCGGCCGAGACGACGAAAACGGCCGCGAGTCCCCGCCGGTGGGCCGGCGAGAGCGATGCACGGTCGAGTCGGCGGTACGTCAGCACCGTGGCGAGAGCGCCGACCGCGATCCAGGCCGCGCGTCCGCCCGGCCAGCGGCCGAGCAGGAAATACAGCGCAGCGGCCCCGATCCCCGCCTCGAACCAGAAGCCCCATCGCCACGCGGCGAGAGCGCCGGCGGCGGCCGCGGCCGCGAGGCCGGCGGTGAGGGCGTCCTCACCGGCGAGGTTGAGCGTGTCGGAGAAGAGGGTCTGGACGCCGAAGAGGAGAAAGACGAGGGCCCAGAAGGATGTCGCCGCGTCGGCTCCCGTTCCGGAGAGCCGCGAGCTGCGCAGCAGCTCCGTCGCCAGGGCGAGTGCCGCGGCCGAGATCAGCCCCGATACGAGCAACCCGCGCGACCTTCCGAAGAACGTCCAGAACAGCGCCAGGATCGCGACCGTCGCGAGAACGAAGACGAGGACCCTCCAGGCGCGATGAAGCCGCATCCGGGAGTCCGGATAATCCGTCTCGATCGCCGCGAGCGTCCCACCGTCGATCGCGCCGGCTTGCTTCCACCCGTCTTGCGGCTTCGCGCACCTGTTCGGCGCGAGAAGTCTCGACCCACGCGCTCTTCACGACGCGCTCCGCATGCGGCGCGTGGCGGCGATCAGGACCACGAGGACGGCGACGCTCCAGAGGGCCAGGAAGACCGCGTCGGAGCCTCCGGAGATGAGGTCTCCGATCGCGCGCAATCCGCCGATCCAGAGGCCCGCCAGGGCAATCGCGAAGTCCACCGGACGGCGCAGGCGGTACGCGAGCGCCATAACGGCCGCCGACAGGGGCGCGAGGACCGCTTCCCAGGTGCGCCAGCTGGAGCCCTCGAGCGCGAAGACGACGGCCCCGAAGACGAGCAGCAGCCCGGCCGTCACCCAGACCGGCTCGAAGTGGGCCTTGCGCCTCAGCCGGACCGAGGCGATGCCGGCCGCGACGTACAGAACGCCGCAGGCGATCGCGTTGGCACGCACGGCGCCGGGCGAGCCCCCCGAGACGGCGGCGGCGGAAAAGAACGGCATCCCGACCGCGACGCCCCGCCAGGCGGCGAACGAGGTGAGGGCCAGCGTCAACACGGCCCGCGAGTCGAACCGGTACGCCGCCGCGAAGTAGACGATCGCTACGGCGAGCAGGTGCCACGTCCAGTTCGGCCCGAGCACCCGGAACTGCGCCTCGACGTACGCGAGGTCGGACGCGAAGAGGAGCATCGAGAGAAGCAGGAGATAGTCGACCGCGACGTGGGGCGAGTCGACGGCGCCCCAGGAGAATGCGGGCGCGCGCCTCGCGACGTAGAGCAAGCAGGCGAGCGCCGCCGCGCCGGCGACGGACGCGACGAGCGCCGGCCCCAGCCGTTCGTGGTTCTCCTTGAGGAAGAGGCCGATGCCGCCCGCCAGCAACAGCACGCCGCCGTAGAGCAGGAACCGGAGCTCCCCGCGCACGGAGACGAGATCCCCGCGCGCCACCGGAGCGAAGGCGGCCGCCTGCGCGTCGGAAAGAACGCGCTTCTCGCGCAGATGTCCGATGGCGGCGACGACTTCGGGGTTCGTGGGCCGGATCTTACCCGCAGTCGCGCCCGGCGTCAGCAGCTCGAGCCGGGCGCCCCGAGGAAGCCGAGGTTCTGCGTCGTGAAGTTCCCGATGAGCGGGAAGACCGTCGGCAGGTCCAGCGCGGGCACGCCGAACCACGACGCGAGCGTCGCGCCGTACTGCTCGACCCCGGTCGTCGGGATCCAGCGGCCGCGGTCGTCCGGCGTGATGTCGTCGGGCCCGCCGTAGACGAGACGCGGGAACATCGAGCCGGTCGTGGTGTTGGGCGTTCCGTAGAAGTTGCCCCCCGACACGGCGCCGCCGAGGACGAAGTGGTGGCCGCCCCAGCCGTGGTCGCTGCCGACGGAGCCGTAGTCCCCCGAGGGCTCGAGCGTGCGCCCGAAGTCCGACAGCGTGAAGGTCGTGACGCGGTTCTCGATGCCGAGCTCGACGGTCGCGGCGTGGAACGCGGAGAGCGCCACCGACAGTTCCGCGAGCAGGATCGCCTGGTCCGTCGCCTGGTCCTGGTGCGTGTCGTAGCCGCCCTGCGTCACGAAGAAGATCTGGCGGTTCAGCGAGAGCTCCGGGGAGGTCTGGTTCAGCTTCATGACCTTGGCGACCTGGAGAAGCTGGCTCCCGAGGTACGTGTCGGGGAACACGGTTGCGACCGTGGGGTCGACGGACAGGGCCGAGCCGATGTTGACGGCCTGCTGGGTCACGTCGCTCGCGGCGGCGATGAGGAGAGCCGATCGGTCGATCGTCCGCGCGAAGTCCATCGAGTTCTTGCGAGCGACGTCGTCGGCGCCGCCGTAGAAGCCGTTCAGGACCAGGACCTGGTCGAGCGCACCCGTGTCGAGGGCGAGCGGGCTCTGATTGAGGCCCACGCAGAAGGTCGCCGCGCCGTCGATCGAGGTGACGGTCGGGAACCCGGACTGGCCGTTGCAAGCGAGCGTGGCATCGGCGATGCGCCCGCCCCAGCCGCTGGCGATGCGCAGGTCGGCGCGCGCGGTCGACCAGCAGTCGATCTGGTCCGAGTGCGAGAAGAGCGAGTACGGCAGCGGCTTCGAGTCCGAGACGACCTCGGCCTGCGTCACCGGCACGACGAGGGGGCCGACGTTGGAGATCACCGCGAGCTTGCTCTGCGTGTAGAGGGAGTGGAGCTCGACGAGGCTCGGGTGCAATCCGAAGGTCCGCCCGCTGCCCGAGAAGGCCGGCGGGGTCCCGAGGTCGAGGAGCGCGTCCGAGTCGAGGCCGAGGCCCGAATCGAGCGGCCGCGCCGCGAGGTACTGGGTGTAGGGCGCGGCATCGGTCGGGATGATCAGGTTGTTGCCGTCGTTGCCCCCGTCGAGGAAGACGCAGACGAGCGCCCGGTAGTCGGAGGGCGCCTGCGTGGCCGCGATCAGGTTCATCAGGCCGAGGCGCTGCACGCCGGCCTGGGCCGCGGCGGCGCCGAGGGCGGCGCACGAGGTCCGCTTGAAGAAGTCCCTGCGCGAGTGTTTCATCGGGTTCCCTCTCACCTCTGCACCTG
Organism: uncultured Acidobacteriota bacterium; assembly: GCA_963776755.1. Classification (GTDB taxonomy): domain Bacteria; phylum Acidobacteriota; class Thermoanaerobaculia; order UBA5066; family Gp7-AA6; genus DAHUXD01. The sequence goes on along the minus strand of CAVZNW010000004.1, from coordinate 173,836 downwards.
GTACTGCGACGAGACGGCCACGAGATAGAGCGCCTGGTTGGCGCGGCGGAGCGGATCGCCGGGATCCACGGCCGAGACCGCGGCCTGGATCGAGGCCCGCAGCTCGTCGGACATCGTTCCGTGGAGCAGCAGCCGGTCCAGCCGGTCGACGAGGTTGCCCGGGTTGCCTGCCAGCAGCTGCAGCTCCGAAAAGTCGAGCACGGTGCCGTACGGCGTGTCGTCGGCGGGGTCCTGCGGGATCCCCTCCCAGAACGTCATCTGGTTGACGAAGTTGGCGCGGCGCAGCGACGTGTTCGCGTTCATCAACGCGAACTCGGGTCCGAGCACGCCGGCCGAGGCCGGGGGCGCGACGTAGAACTGCGGATAGTAGGAGAAGACGGTGGGCGGCCGGAAGACGCTCTGGCCCATCTCGCGCGCCATCCAGCTGACGTGGCCGTCGCTCTGCGACACGCCGTTGGCCGACTTCGCCCGCATGGCCCGGAAGAGAGCATTCATGTAGAGGACGGGCTCGCGGAGATGGCCGTAGACGGGATCGCTCGGAGACGTGCGGGCCTCGGGGTCGAGCAGGATGGCCTTGGCGACGGCCCAGAGGCTTCCGCGCACGCCGGCGCCGTTGTCCTTGAAGAAGCCGGCGACCCGCTCGACGTAGGCCGGCGAGGGGTTCGACGTGACGAGGCTGTGGATCAGCTCCTTCGCGACGTAGGGCCCGACGTTGGGGTGCTGGAAGATCGCGTCGATCGCGCCGTTCAAGTCCTGGTCTCCGGTCTGGCCGGCCGGCAGGACCGTCGGGTTCGGCAGGAACCCGCCGAAGAGCGTCTTGGCGTCGGTGTCGTGGAGGTCGGGATCGTGGGACATCGGCGCGACGAAGTCCCAGCAGTCGGCGCCGGCGTTGGGCGCGGGGCAGGGGATGTCGGGGACGTACCAGCCCGTGTAGACCCGCTTGAACTCGTCGATGACGCTCTGGTCGTAGCTCGGGAGCGCCCGGCCGTCGCCGTCCTTCTTCACCGACCCGTCCGTGTCGAGCAGCTCCGTGCCGATCGAGAAGAGCTGCAGGATCTCGCGGGCGTAGTTCTCGTTGGGGTCGTACTTGGTGGAGGTGTCCATGTTCAGGAACTCGCCCATCGCCGGGTTCAACGTCACGTTCCAGAGCAGGTCGCGGTAGTTGCCGAGCGCGTGCTGGTCGAGCGTGCGCAGGTACGGAACGAGGTAGGCCGGGTACGGGATGACGTTGGCCGAGACCACGATCAGCTTGTGGAGCGCCCAGGACATGCGCTGGCGAAGCTGGTCGGGGCCGTACATCGCGTTGACGAAGAAACGCGTCTGGAGCGGATAGAGCGAGTAGTGATCGCGGTAGCAGGGGTCGTCGCAGGAGTCGGGCACGTCGTCCGGCCAGAGCGTCATCGTCCCGTACGTCGAGGCGGGCGCCGAGTACTGTGCGGCCAGCCAGGGGAGGATGCCGAGGCCGAGGAGCTTGCCGATCTCCATGTCCGACGGGCCCCACGTCGCCTGCTCCAGGAAACGGGCGGCCTCCGCGCGGTGAAAGGTCTTCGCCATGAAGACCGCCATCTGGCCGCGCGTGACGGAGTTGGACGGGCAGTACGCCGTGCCGCCGCAGCCGGAGGTCACCGAGAGGCGCGCGAGCTCCTCGATCCACGGCGCCAGCGGCATCGACGTCGGCACGTCGGAGAAGACCCCCTGGGCCGCGGGCGGCGCATAGGCGGTGCCGTGGTCGATCTTCAGGAGGAAGGCCGCCATCTGGCCGCGCGTGACCGCGGTCGTCGGGCAGTAGCGGAGCGGATTGGTGCCGCAGCCCCCGGTCACCCCCTCGGCGTAGAGCTGCTCGATCCAGTTGGCGGCGAAGTCCCCGACGTGCACGTCCGAGAAGATCGCGCCCGTCTCGGGAGGCGGCACGTAGGCGGCGCCGTGTTCCGCGCGAAGCAGGAACACGGCCATCTGCGCCCGCGTGATGGAGGAGGCCGGGCAGAAGTTGCCGCCGCCGCAGCCGGAGGTGATCCCGTCGCGCACCATCGTCTCGACGGGCGCATGGAAGGAGCTCGACTGAGGCACGTCGAGGAAATCCGAGAACCAGGCCTTCGGGAGCGTGGCCGAGGGCCCGCCGGGGTTGGTGACCTTGACGTCGAAGAGCGCTCCGGCGGCCAGCGCCGGCATCGTCGCGGACAGCCGCGTCGGGCCGGCGAAGGAGGCGGAGACGGACGACGATCCGACGGTGACGCTCGCTCCCGCCTGGAACTGGTTGCCCACGAGGAAGACGGCGGCGCCGCCGGACGGAGCCCCGGAAGTCCCAGTCATGTAGGCGAACTGGAAGGTGGTCGCGGCTGGCGCGCCGCGCGACAGCAGCAGCGCACATGCGCCGGCGGCCGCCCGCGCGAGGAGAGTCCTCCCCCGGGATCCCGAAAGGGGCTGTCTCATGGTGGGGACAAGGTTAGGCGTCCGGCGGCCCCGGCGCGACTGGCCGATCGGTCCGCAGAAAGGACAGGGGCCCGGGGGAGGCGGCTAGGGGTCCCGGTAGTTCGTGTACCGCGGATCCGTCGGCAGGGGATGGCTCTCGAAGTACTCCCAGATCTCCGGGTTGATCTTGTCGGAGACCTCCCGATAGCTGTGCTGATGGTCCGGGATCTCCTTGTAGAGCAGTGGGAAGTCGCGGGCCTTCAGGGCCTCGGCCGTGGCGCGCACGACCTCGAGCGGAAAGAACTGGTCGCGCGTCCCGATGTAGATCGCCAGCGGGATCTTCCGGGTGGCGGCGTCGAAGATCGAGAAGTAATCCGAGCTGATGGCGCCGGCGTGGATGGCCGCGGCGGCGAAGTACTCGGACTCGAGCACGGCCATCTGCAGCGCGAAGACTGCCCCCGCGGACTGGCCGAACAGGTACATGCGCCGGCCGTCGACCGGGTGCTTCGCGGCGACGTCGTCGACGACGTCCTTCAAGAAGAGCGGCCCGTCCTGCGGCGAGGCCCAGCGCGAGTTGTCGGTCGCGTCGGGGCCGGCGAGGATGATCCCGTGGGCGACGGCCATGTCCTTCCAGCGCTCGACGAGAGAGCGGCCGTCGGCGGTCGAGCCGTGGACCGTGACGATCAGCGGCGCCTTCTTCTCCGGCCCGACGCTTTCGGGAACGAAGAGATAGTAGACGCGCTTCTTGCCGCGCGAGACCACGGTGCGCTTCTCGATGTCCGCGCCCGCGAGGGCCGCCGCGGGTAGGGCGAGGAGCAGCAGCGCCGCGAGGCGCCGGCGCAGGTTCACCACCGGTGGTACGCGGGGTGGCCCGGCTTGACCGCGACGAAGGTCCCGCGGCAGCTCGCCGTGACCTTGCCGTTGGCCTCCAGCGTGGCCTCGACGACGGCGCGGTCCTCCTTCGACTCGACGACGTGCGCGCGGAGCTTCAACGGCACGTCCATCGGGGTGGGGCGCTTCAACGTGACGTGGAAGTCCGCGGTGACGGTGCACGGCGGCGTGGCCGCTCCGGACTGCTTCATCAGGTGATGGGTCGCCGTCCAGTTGCTGTGGCAGTCGAGCAGCGCGCCGCAGATGCCGCCGTTCAACATCCCCTCGAAGGCGAGGTGGTGGGGCTGCGGCTGCCACTCGGCCACGACCTCGTCGCCCTCGACGAAGCTCTTGATCCGGAGGCCCTTCTCGTTGGCGGGCCCGCAGCCGAAGCAGCGGTGGCGGGGGGCCCAGGTGTCCTGGAGGCTCGCGGCCGGTGTCGTCACGGCCGCTATCCTCTCGCGGCCTTCCCCGTCCCGCAATCTTTCCGTTCGAAGGCCGGCGGAGGGGCCAAAGTCTTGGAAAACCATCGCCTTCGCCGGGTACCCGTCCCGCGCGGTTGATGCAATTGCATCCCCCGATTCGATGCGGATCTGGGGTATTTGATGTCCATGGACACTCAAACCGAGCGCCCCCGGACCGGGCTCGCGCTGGGCGCGGCCCGCTGGTCCTGGTGGGACTGGTGGATCGAGCGCAAGAAGAACTGGGTCAGGGATCGGGAGCCGCAACTGGCCGAGGGCGTGTTTCGCGCCATCGCGGCCGGTACCGGGCTTCCGCCGATCTACCAGCGGTCCAACTTCGCCTTCCGGAGCGTGCGCGACGGCGCCGACCGCTTCCTGGGGATGTCCCGGGGCGGCGAGCGGCCCTACGCGCGGATCTACACGCGCCTCGGCAACCCGACCACCGAGTACCTCGAGCGCGTTCTCTTTCAGCTCGAGGCGCATCACGTGGTCGAGAAGGCCCTCGAGGCCGACGAGCTCGAGCCGACGATCGGCGCGCTCATCTTCTCTTCCGGGATGGGCGGGCTCTCGACGCTCTTCGCCTCGGTTCTCGCCGCCGGCGACGTCGTGCTCGCCGGGAACATCTACGGCTGCACCGACAGCCTGCTGCGCGGCATGGCGAAGTTCGGCGTGGGCGCCGTCTTCTGCGACATGGGGGACCTCGCCGCGGTCGAGGAAGCCCTCGACGCGCACCCCAACATCGCGCTCGTCTTCCTCGAGACCCCGGAGAACCCGACGCTGCGCCTGGCCGACATCGAGCGAATCTCGCGCCTGACCGAGGAGCGCGGGATCCTGCTCGCCGTCGACAACACGTTCTGCTCGCCATACCTCCAGCAGCCCTTCCGGCTCGGCGCGGACCTGGTCGTCCATTCGCTGACCAAGTACGTCAACGGGCACTCCACCTCGGTCGGCGGCGCGGTCCTCGGCCCGTTCCGGTTCATGAAGGACGACCTCTTCCCCTGGTACAAGGATCTCGGCGCGACGCCGTCGCCCTTCGATTCCTGGCTCAACTCCATGACCCTGCAGAGCCTGGCGGTTCGCCAGAAGGAGCAGTGCCGGAGCGCGGCCCTGATCGCGGGTTTCCTGCGCGGCCACCCCGAGGTCGCGCACGTTCACTATCCGGGGTTTCCGGACTTCCCCCAGGCCGAGCTCGCCCGCCGGCAGATGCGCCGCGGGGGAGGGCTCGTCACCTTCGACCTCGTCGGAGGCGTGCAGGCGGGCGAGCGTCTGATGAACTATTTCGCCCGGCGGGACACCCCGATGGAGCTCGCGGTGAGCCTCGGGTCCGCCATTTCGTACATCGAGCATCCGGCCTCCATGACCCACGCCGCGGTGCCGGAGGCGGACCGGCTCGCCCGCGGGATCACGCCGGGGCTGATCCGGTTGTCCGTCGGCCTCGAGGGTCCCGACGTCCTGATCGAGCACCTCGACCGCGGCCTGTCGCGGACGTAGGAGCGCCGTTGCGGTCTTTCGTTAGAGAATAGAGTTCGGAGGTTTCCCTATGGCCACCGTGGAAACGACCAAGGAAGAGACGGCGTCGGCGGCGCAGGTCCGCAAGGACGCGTTGACGATCAAGGACGAGCGGACCGGGCGCGTCTACGAGGTCCCGATCAAGAACGGCACGATCAAGTCGATGGACCTCCGGCAGATCAAGACCGGGCCCGAGGACTTCGGCCTGATGGCCTACGACCCCGCGTTCCTGAACACGGCCTCCTGCACGAGCCGGATCACCTTCATCGACGGCGACAAGGGGATCCTGCAGTACCGCGGCTACCCGATCGAGGTGCTGGCCGAGAAGTGCACGTACCTCGAGGTCGCGTACCTCCTCCTCTACGGCGAACTTCCGACCCGCCAGCAGTACGACGAGTGGGTCCACGCGATCACGTACCACACGATGATCCACGAGAGCCTGAAGAAGGTCATGGACGCCTTCAACTACGACGCGCACCCCATGGGGATGCTCATCGCGACGGTCGCCGCGATGTCGACGTTCTACCCCGAGGCGCGCGACGTCCACGACCCGGCCGTGCGGACCAAGCAGATCCACCGGCTGATCGCCAAGATGCCGACGATCGCGGCGTTCGCCTACAAGCACTCGATGGGGATGCCCTACGTCTACCCCTCGAACGACCTGGACTACACCTCGAACTTCCTCACGATGCTCTTCAAGACCCCCGCCGAGAACTACAAGCCGAACCCCACGCTGGTGCGCGCGCTCGACGTCCTCTTCATCCTCCACGCGGACCACGAGCAGAACTGCGGCACCAACGCCATGCGCGGGATCGGCTCGGCGCACACGGACCCCTACTCGGCGCTCGCGGGCGCGGCCGCGGCCCTGTACGGGCCGCTCCACGGCGGCGCCAACGAGGAAGTCCTGAAGATGCTGGCGGAGATCGGTTCGACCTCGCGGGTGCCGGGGTTCATCAAGGAAGTCAAGGAAGGCAAGGGCGAGAAGCGGCTCATGGGCTTCGGCCACCGCGTCTACAAGAACTTCGACCCGCGCGCCAAGATCATCAAGCGGATGGCCGAGGAGGTCTTCGAGGTCACCGGTCGTAATCCGCTGCTCGACATCGCCCTCGAGCTCGAGCGCATCGCCCTCCAGGACGACTACTTCGTCAAGCGCAAGCTCTATCCCAACGTCGACTTCTACTCGGGCCTGATCTACCAGGCGATCGGCCTGCCGACGGCGGCCTTCACGGTCCTCTTCGCGATCCCGCGCACCTCCGGCTGGCTCGCGCAGTGGGGCGAGCTCCTCGAGGACCCGGAGGAGAAGATCGCCCGGCCCCGGCAGGTGTACCTCGGCCCGGGCGAGCGGCCGTTCAAGCCGATGGACAAGCGTTAGGGGGCCGTCGGCGATCCTCTCCCTGGCGCTCGCGGCGGCCCTGCTCGCAACCCCGGCGGATTCCCGAATCGAAGTTCCCGGCGGAACGATCGAGGTGTCGTTCGCGGGCGCCGGCGTTTCGCCGTCGCGCGCGGACCTCCTGACGTGGGTCGAGAAGGCCGGGCGCGCCGTGGCGGGGTACTACGGCGGCTTTCCGGTCGAGCGCGTCGACCTGACGATACGCACCGGGCGCGCCGGCGGGATCGCCGGGGGCCGGACGTTCGGGGACCGCGGGCGGGCCGCGATCGTCATCACGGCGGGCGAGGACACGACGGCCGAAGACCTCGCCTCCAACTGGGTGCTCGTTCACGAGATGGTGCACCTCGCGTTTCCCTCGATGACCGGTCACGAGTGGATCGAGGAGGGGCTGGCGACCTACGTGGAGCCCCTCGCGCGCGCCCGAGCGGGATTGATCGAGAGGGACGAGATCTGGCGCTGGCTCCTGTGGGGCCTGCCGAAGGGGATCGAGGGCATGGGGGGCGTCGGCCTCGACGAGGCCGGCAGCTGGGGGGCGACGTACTGGGGCGGCGCGGTCTTCGCCTTCCTCGCCGACGTCGAGATCCGAGAGCGCACCGGCAACCGGAGGTCGCTCGACGACGCGCTCCGCGGGATCGTCAAGGCCGGCGGCGACGTCACGGCCTCCTGGCCGATCGAGCGGGCGTTCGCGGCCGGGGACCGCGCGACGGGGGTGCCGGTGCTCGTCGAGCTCTACGCGAAGCTCGGGAAGGCGCCGATGAAGGTCGACCTGCCCGCGCTCTGGAGGAGGCTCGGCGTGTCGTCGTCCGGCGGGCGCATCGTCTACGACGACGCGGCGCCCCTGGCGGCGGTGCGCCGGGGGATTACGACGGGCCGTCGCGAGCGCGCGCTCGGTGCCCTGCGCCCTTCGGGCGCACCGCCCCGTGGCTCGCCCGGATGCGGGCTCGACCACGGGGCTGGGCACCTCGCTTGCGCTCGCTCCCGCGGCGCGAGGCGTCCTCCGCTGCGCTCGCGGAGATTCCTCGCGCCGCGAGCACAGTCAGGAGAGCGGTAGGAGGTCGTCGGCCTCGGCCTCCTGAGGAGTCGGCTCCGTGACGAGCCCGTGGACCGAGACGCCGAGGAGACGCACGGGCCGGCGCCCGGCTTCGGTTTTCACGAGGAGATCGAGAGCGCGGGCGACGACGGTTTCCGCGTCGCGCGACGCGGGATCCCGGGTGCCGCTGCGGGTGATGGTGGTGAAGTCGGCGTAGCGGAGCTTGAGGGTTACCGTGCGGGCGAAGAGGGCCTTGCGCTCCAGGATCGCGGCGGTGCGGCGGGCGAGTCGCTCGATCTCGCTCGTGATGGCGGGGAGAGCCTCGAGGTCCTTCGCGTAGGTCTCCTCGCAGCCGATCGACTTGCGCTCGCGGTTGGGCTCGACCTTCCGGTCGTCCTCTCCGAAGGAGAGGCGGCGGAGCGACTCCGCCCAGCTTCCGACCGCTCGCTGGAGCACGTCGGCCGGAACCGCGCGGACGTCGACGAGGCGGTGGATCCCGGCGGCGCGCAGCCGGCCCGCCGTCACCGGGCCGACACCCCACAGCGCGTCGACCGGCAGCTCCTGGAGGAAGCGCTCGACGCGCTCCGGGGCGATGACGGTCAGGCCGTCGGGCTTCTTCCAGCCGGAGGCGATCTTCGCGAGGAACTTGTTCGGGGCGACGCCGGCCGAAGCGGTCAGCCGCGTCTCGTCGTGGATCCTCCGCTTCAGGTGCCGCGCCACCTCGACGCCGAGCGCCAGGCCGAGCGCGTTCTCGGTGACGTCGAGGTACGCCTCGTCGAGCGAGAGCGGCTCGACGAGCGGCGTCACGCTCCGGAAGATGCCGAAGACCTGCTCCGAGACGGCGGCATACTTCCGGAAGTCCGGCCGCAGGATCGTCAGCTCCGGGCACAGGCGCACGGCGCGCGCCATCGGGATCGCAGAGCGCACGCCGAACCTGCGGGCCTCGTAGCTCGCGGCCGCGACGACGCCGCGGCTCTCGGGCGGGCCGCCCACCGCGACCGGCCTGCCCTTCAACGACGGGTCGTCCCGCTGCTCGACGGACGCGTAGAACGCGTCCATGTCGACGTGGAGGATGCGGCGGATCCGATGTCCTCCCTCTCCCGGCGGGAGAGGGTCGGGGTGAGGGGCGTCGCTCACGGCGGGTATTGTGGTACGAGAAAGGGGAGACCCCCTCACCCTGCCCTCTCCCCCCCATGGGGGAGAGGGGATCGAGCGCGGCGCCTAGGCCTCGGTCCCCTCGTAGTAGTCGAGCCCCGAGTGGTCGATGACCTCTTCGCCGACCAGGATCCGCAGGGTGTTCGCGAGCTTCATGTGCTGCACGAAGAGGTCGTGCTCGGGGCGGAGGTCCGGCCGCGCCATGGGCGACTTGAAGTAGAACGACAGCCACTCCTGGATCCCCGAGAGGCCGGCGCGGCCGGCGAGGTCGAGGAAGAGGAGCAGGTCGAGGACGACCGGCGCCGCGAGGATCGAGTCGCGGCAGAGGAAGTCGATCTTGATCTGCATCGGCTGGCCGAGCCAGCCGACGATGTCGATGTTGTCCCAGCCCTCCTTGGCGTCCCCGCGGGGCGGGTAGTACTCGATGCGGACCTTGTGGAAGTAGTCGCCGTAGAGCTCGGGGTAGAGCTCGGGCTGGAGGATGGCGTCGAGCACCGAGGCCTTGGAGACCTCCTTCGAACGGAACGAGCCGGGATCGTCGAGGACCTCGCCGTCGCGGTTGCCGAGGATGTTGGTCGAGAACCAGCCCTGCAGCCCCAGCATCCGGGCCTTCAGGCCCGGCGCGATGATCGTCTTCATCAGCGTCTGGCCCGTCTTGAAGTCCTTGCCGGCGATGGGAACGCCCTTCGCCTTCGCCATGTCCCGGAGCGCGGGCACGTCGACGGAGAGGTTGGGCGCGCCGTTGGCGTAGGGCGTCCCGCTCGCAATCGCCGCGTAGGCGTAGATCATCGAGGGCGGGATGTCCGGGGAGTTTTCCTTGAGGCCCTTCTCGAACGCCGCGAGCGTCGCGTGGACCGGCTTCTCCTGGGCGTAGACCTCGGTCGAGCCGCACCAGACCATGACGGCGCGCGCCGCCCCGGACGACTTGCGGAAGCTCTCGATGTCCCGGACGAGCGCCTCGGCCAGATCCATCTTCGTCGCGCCCTTCTTGACGTTGGGCCCGTCGAGGTTCTTGACCCAGGTGCGCTCGAAGACGGCCGGCATGGGGCGGACCGACTCCAGCTCCGGCCGGACCGCCGAGAGCATCTCGGACGAGAGGACGCCGGCCTTCAGGGCCGCCTCGTAGGCGTTGTCGGTGAAGATGTCCCAGCCGCCGAACACGAGGTCCGAGAGGTCCGACAGCGGGACGAGCTCCTTGACCGGCTTGAAGCGGGGCTGGGACCGCTTCCCGAGGCGCAGCTTCTGCATCTGCGTCACGGAGCCGAACGGCTTCGCCAGGCCCTTGCGAATCAGGTGCACGCCGGCGATCAGCGTCGTCGAGACCGCGCCGAGCCCGGGCAGCAGGACGGCGAGCTTGCCGTCGGCCGGGGCGATCGTCTTCGCGAGCTCGGGGTAGAAAGAGGTCCGATCCGTCATGAGGCACTCCTTGGGTGGCGTCTCTCGGCAAGCGCGATCGCCGTCAGCGCGAGAAAGTAGATCGGCGCCCCGACGGCCGTGAGAACGAGGAACCAGGCGGCCTTGCCGAAGGCGGACAGTATCAGAACGAGGTAGATGAAGTCCCGGCGGGACAGCGCGTCGGCCAGGCGCGACAGCCGCGTCTCGGGCCCCGTCGCGACCGAGGTGTAGAGGGGCCCGCTGCGGGGCCCGGCCATCGTCCGGAAGTAGACGAGGAACGCCGAGGCGAGCGTGCCGCCGACCGCGAGCGCTCCGAGGACGAGCGGCCACCGGGCGCCGGTCGAGCGGCTCCAGCCGGCCGCCATCGCCGAGAAGACCGCGACGTGCACCACGTTGTCTCCCCAGAAATCCAGCAGGCCCCCGTAGCGGGACTCCTGGAACTTGAGGCGCGCGAGCTCTCCGTCGCAGCCGTCGAGAATGGAGTGGAGCAGGAAGAGCAGGGCGCCGACGATCTGGCTGGCGGCGGTCGGCTCGAGAAAGAACGACGCGCCGAAGATTCCGACGCCGACCGACAGGAGCGTCATCGCGTTGGGCGTGATGCGGGTCGAGGCGAGGCGCCGGCTGACGGCGAGCGAGATCTTCCGCTCGAAGTGGCGCGACATGAACCCCTCGGTGTCCTTGACGAGGCTCGCGAGCAGGTGCTCCTCGGCGCGGGGCAGGTCGGCGGCGGATGCGGCGGCGACGCCGACCGAGGACGGCGGCGCTCCCGCGCGGATCGCCTCGAGGTCCCGGATCGCGACGACCCGGTTCCAGTCCATCGGCACGGCGTCCGGCGGCGCCGCCTCGGGCAGCTCCGCGTCCGTTCCGACCAGTGCCGCGCGGACCGCGAGCGGCGCCGCGAGCACGGCCACTTCCTCGAAGCCCGCGCGCCGCGCCGAGAGGGCGGTGCGGCGGACGATCGGCAGCCCGAGCAGAACGGTTTCGGGAGCGACCCCGGGCGGTCCGTCGGGAGGCCCGAGGACGAGGACGCGGCTCACCGGCGCGCGCCCGGCGCCATGCGGTCGACCGGCAGCGGCACGCCGCCCTGCCGGCTCGACTCGCGCGCGAGCGCGAGCACGTTGGCGCAGAGAGTGGCCTCGGCGAGACTGCGGCCGCGCCACTTCGCGTCCGCGATCTCGTCGAGGAAGCCCCCGATGACGCCCGAGAACCACTCCGGATGGTGCGATCCCTCCGTCAGCGAGGCGACGCTCCACTGCTCCTTCCGGTCCGTGCCGGCCGCGTCGAAGAGCGTCAGCGTCCCGCCGTCCAGGCGGAGCGCGGCCTTCGTGCCGGTGACCTCGGCGCGGTTGGCCCGCTCCTCGTCGGCCCACGTGAGGAGGACCTCGGCCGTGGCCGACGGATAAACGAGAAAGAGGTCGGCGGTGTCCTCGATCGGCCACTCGTGGTACTTGCGCGTCTCCAGCCGCGCCGCGACGGTGCGCGGGGCCGCTCCCATCCACCCCGACACGACGTAGAAGGCGTGCCACCCGTGGTCGACGAGGATCCCGCCCCCGGACTGCGTCGGGTCGACGCGCCAGTTCCCGGCGTCGCCGACGGCGACGGCCGGCCGGTTGCGCAGCGTCTGCCAGCGCACCCGGCGCAGGTCGCCCAGGATTCCGGAGGCGATGAGCTCGGCGACCTTCGCGACCGCGGGGGCGTAGCGCCAGTTGTGCACCGTCACGACGGCGCGTTCCTTTTCGGCCGAGAGGGCGGGCAGCCCCCGCAGCTCCTCCGGCGAGACCACCAGCGGCTTCTCGCAGAGGACGTGGAGCGAGCGCGCGAGCGCCTGCCGCACGAGCATGGCGTGCGAGCCGGGGGGCGTGCAGATGTCGACGAAGTCGAGCTCTTCCTTCGACAGCAGGTCCTCGGCCGTCGAGTACCAGCGCCCCTCCGGGAAGGACGCGAAGAACTCGGTCCGCCGCTCGGGCCGCGCGTCGGCGGCGGCCACGATCTCGACGTCCGTGCGCGCGAGCCAGCCCGGGGCGTGGCCTTCCGCGGCGACGTGGCCGAAGCCGAGGAGCGCGCCCTTCAGCATGACCGTCGCGAGCGCTTTCCAGGGACCCGGCCGGACCGTGTCCTCAAGCGAGATTCCATTGGCGCGCGACCGCGCCGATCGCCTCGTCGAGGATGTCGAGCCCCTCGAGAGCGGTGGCCTCGTCGATCGAGAGCGGCGGGTTGATGCGGATGATCGGAGCGTAGGACATCGCGACGAGGCCGCGCCGCAGGCATTCCTGGAAGAGCGCCTTCGCGAAGTCCTTCGACACCAGCGCCTTCGTCTTCCGGTCGGAGACGAGCTCGACGCCGAGCAGCAGGCCCTTGCCGCGGACGTCGCCGATCACGCGGTGCTTCTCCTGCATCCTCTGGAGCCGTGCGAGCATCGCGGCCCCGACGCGGCGCGAGTTCTCGACGAGGTTCTCCGTCGTGATGATCTCGAGCGCCGCCAGGCCCGCGGCCGAGCCGAGCGGGTTGCCGCCGTAGGAGGACGAGCTGCCGGAGGGGTTCGACCAGGGCTTCGCCGCCGTGAGCGCGTCCGTCGAGACGACCGCCGCGAGCGGAAAGCCGCCGCCGATCCCCTTGCCGCACGTCATGACGTCCGGGACGACGCCGTCGTGCTCGACGCCCCAGAACGTCCCGGTGCGCCCGAAGCCCGTGATCATCTCGTCGGCGATGAAGAGGGCGCCGATCTCCTTCGCGATCGACTGGACGGCGGGCAGGAACCCGGGAGGCGGGATCACGTTGCCGGCCGTCCCCTGCATCGGCTCGACGATGATCGCGGCGACCTGCTGGCCCGACTGGTTCTTGACGACCGCGCGCGTCTCCTCCGCGCAGGCGATCCCGCAGTCGGGGTACGTCAGGTTCAGGGGGCAGCGGTAGCAGTAGGCGTAGGGAGCCGAGTAGGTGCCGGGCACGAAGGGGCCGAGGCCCTCCTTGAAGTCGCCCCACAGAAGCGGCAGCACGCCGCCCGTCTTGCCGTGGAAGCCCCCCGCGTAGCCGACGAACTCGAACTTCTTCGTGACGGCCTTGGCCAGGCGAAACGCCGCCTCGACGGCCTCCGCGCCGCCGGAGAAGAGCTGGATGCGCGTCAGGCCCGGCGGCGTCACGCTGCCGAGGAGGTTCAGGAACTTCGCCCGGACCTCCGTCGTGAAGCTTCCGAAGGTCAGGCGGGCGGCCTGCTCCTGGAGCGTCTTCACGTAGTGGGGGTGGCAGTGGCCGACGGAGCCCACGGCGATCCCGGCGATGAAGTCGACGTAGCCGTTGCCGTCCTCGTCGTAGATCCGGCTGCCCTGGCCGCGCGCCATCGCGAGGCCGGAGTACAGGGCGAAGGACTGGAGGCCCGGCGCCATGTGGCGCTGCTCGAGGTCGACGATCGCCTTCGAGCGCGGACCGACCTCGATGCGATTCCGGACCTCGGTCATCGGGAGACCCCCAGGGCGGCTCCCGCGCGTGAGAAGCGCGCCGCGAGGAGGGCGGCGATCGACGCCGCGGCCACGGGACGAAGGAGGGCAAAGCTCGGCCACGCGTTCAGGTCGATGACGGAGATCCGGCCGTCCTCCGAGACGATCGCATCGCCGCCGTAGACCTCGAGCGAGAGCGCCGAGGCGGCCCGGGCGGTCGCGGCGGCCAGGGCCGCGGGGTCGAAGGGATGGTTCGAGAGCTTCTGGTCGCGGTGGTAGAACCACTGGAACCAGGACGGGCGGCCCGGCGGGTCGTCGAGGCCCGCGACGCCGTAGAACTTGACGAGGTCCCCGGGGACGTGGTCCTGGACCACGGCGCGGGCGATGCCGCGCTCCGACAGGCGCTCGAGGTGGGAGGCGAGGGCGTCCGCGTCGCCGGCGAAGGCGACGTCCCCCGCCTCCGTCGCGTGAACGTCGCCCCGCTTGATCCAGCAGGGGCCCGAAAACGCGACGTCGCGCGAAGCGGTCTCGACGAGGACGCTCCCGGGGAAGGGCACGCCGTGCTCCCCGAAGAGCGCGAGCGTGCGCTCGCGGTCGGTGTTGCGGATGCCGGCGGGACGGTTGACGATCCGGGCGCCGCGGCGCTCCCACGCGGCGAGCTTCTCGACGACCGGGATCCGCTCGCACATCACGAAGAGAAACGGCGGCACCGTGGAAGAGTCGTCCGCTCCGGGAAGCTCGTCGGTGGACTTCAGGGAGACGTCGAACCCGCGCGTCGAGAGCTCGGCGGCCGTCGAGCGCAGGATCTCGGCGTCGTCGGTCTCCCGGCCGGGAGAGTGCGCGAGCTCGCGGTAGACGCCCCAGCAGCGCATGGCGGCATTCGTCATCGCGCCGCCGCCAGCCGTTCGGCCACCGCGAGGTCCTCGGCCCGGTCGACGTCGACGACCTTCTCGATCTCGACGGCCTGGATGGGCTCGCCGGACTTCGCGAGCCAGGCGAGGAAATCGCGCAGCCGCCCCAGCTCGTTCGGGATGCCGAGCCGGCGGACCCTCTCCGGGAAGACGTAGATTCCGGCGGTGACGGCGTCTCCCGTCGAGCCGCCCACCGCCGAGACGCGGCCGTGGCCGGCGATGTTGACCCAGAGGGGCTTCTCGTCGTCGACGAAACGGGTCACGGCGAGGACCGTGGACGGGGAGGGCGATTCCGAGGCCCGCTCGACGAAGCGGACGAAGTCCCTGCGGGGACAGAAGGCGTCGACCGTGGAGACGAGCAGGCGGCCCTTCGGGGCGGCCTCGAGGATGGCGCGGAAGCTCTCGAGCGAGGAGCGCGTCGTCTTCACGAGGATCGTCCGGACGAGGCGCCCGAAGCGCTCGCGCACGAAGGTCTCGCAGTCGCGCTCGGCCTCGTTGAAGATGACGGCGGCCGAGACGATGCCCGCGGCCTCGAAGTTGCCGAGCACGTGCTCGATCAGCGGCACGCCCGCGACTTCGATGAGGGGCTTGGGCACGCCCAGCTGCTTCAGGCGGGAGCCCTCCCCGGCCGCGATGACGGCGCCCGAGACGATCGCGCTCACGGAAAGATCTCCCGCCGCGTCGCGACCGAGTCGGTCGTCAGGCGGCGTGCGGACCCGGTGTCGGCGCACACGGCAGGAAGGTTACCGCAGGAGCCCGGGCCGAAGGTCACGGCCGCGCCTCCCCCTCGGACAGGTCGAGCCGTTCGAGCTTCAGGTGCGAGACGTCGATCAGGTGGTGCTTCAGGAGCACGACGAAGCCCGGGGCCAGCCATACGAGCTCGCGGGCCCGCCGCACGAGCGCGTAGGCCGCGCCCTGCGCGGGCGTCATTCCGACCAGCGCCGCGACGCCCAGGCGGATGGCCTCGGCGCTTCCGATGCGGGCGGGAACGAGGAGAAGGATGCCGTTCAGGATCATCGCCAGCGACTCGACCGCGAAGGCCGAGGCGAACGTGTGGGCCGGGGACAGCAGCCTGAGGACGATCCACGTCTCGACGAGCCCGCCGCACCAACCGAGGAATCCCCAGGCGACCGCGATCGCGAACTGCGCCCCGTGCTTCTCGCTGCGGTAGTAGAGGCGGATCCTGGCGTCGACCTGCTCGGCGTGGGCCTCGAGCCGCGCGAGCCGGGCCTCGAGCGCGGGGACCTTCTTCAGGAGTCGCAGCATCGGCCCGAAGAAGCCGCGCCGCTGCATGCCGGTGAACCCGATCGCCAGCGCGCCGAGAACGGTCAGGCCGGCGATCACGAGGTAGCGGGGCAGGGGCGGCAGCGCGTAGTGCGTCAGCGCCACGGCCGCGCCCGCCACGAGGAAGAGCCACTGCGCGAGCACGTCCGCGTTGCGGTTGACCCAGATCGTCGCGAAGGCGGGGCCGAAGCCCATCCGGCCGCGCAGCAGGTGCGCCTTGACGGGCTCGCCGCCGACGCCGGTGAAGTAGTTGATGGAGTCGCCCGCCAGGTACGCCGCGAAGAGCTCGCGGAATCCCGCGGGGCCGCTGTGTCCGACGATCACCCGCCAGCCGAGCGTGAACGCGACCTGCGCGCCCGCGTAGAGGGCCACGAGGAGGAAGAAGTACGGGCCGATACGGGCGAGGTTCTCGACGATCGGCTCCCAGCCCACGAGCGCGAGGCCGGCGCCGACGGCCGCCATGCCCGCGGCGAAGAGCGCGATCCTCCACGCCCGGGAGCGTCTCGGAACGTCGCGTGGGGCCGCGCCGGGCGCGGTGGAGGGAGTCATGAGGGGTGTCGAAGGGTCAGACTCGGACGGGCAGAAGGGCTTTCAACTCCTGGGGCAGCGGGAAATGGACGTCTTCCTTGACCGTCTCGAACTCTTCGACGACCGTCACGCCCAGTTTCTCGCGCGCGAACGTCACGACTTCCTGGACGAGGATCTCGGGCGCCGAGGCCGAGGCCGTCAGCCCCAGCACCCGGACGCCCTGCGAGCCAGTCGGGGCGGATGTCGCGCGCCCGCTCGATCAGGTGCGACGCGACGCCGTTGGCGCGCGCGACCTCGCACATGCGGAGCGAGTTCGACGAGTTCGGCGCGCCGAGCACGAGCAGCATGTCCACGTGCGGCGCCATGGCCTTGACCGCATCCTGCCGGTTCTGCGTCGCGTAGCAGATGTCCTGCTTGGACGGCGCCCTCAGGTTCGGGAAGCGGCGCTTCAAGACCGCGAGGATGTCGCGCGTGTCGTCGATCGAGAGGGTCGTCTGGGTCAGGTAGGCCACGCGGTCGGGGTCCGGCACGGTGACCTTCTCGGCGTCCTCGCGGGTCTCGACGAGGCGGATCGCGTCCGGCGCCTCGCCGAGCGTGCCCACGGTCTCGTCGTGGTCGTGGTGCCCGACGAGGATGATCGTGTAGCCCTGCTTGGCGTAGTGGATCGCCTCCAGGTGCACCTTCGTAACGAGCGGGCACGTGGCGTCGATCGTCTGCAGCCTCTTCTGCTGGGCGAGCGTGCGGACCTGGGGCGCGATGCCGTGCGCGGAGAAGATCAGCGAGGCGTTGTCCGGGACCTCGTCGACCTCTTCGACGAAGCGGGCGCCCTTGTCGCGCAGCTCGTCGACGACGTAGCGGTTGTGGATGATCTCCTTGCGGACGTAGACGGGCCCGTCGCATCGACTTCGAGGGCCTTCTCGACGACGTCGATCGCGCGGACGACGCCGGCGCAGAAGCCGCGCAGTCCGGCGACGAGGAGCTTCTCGACGCGGATGCCGGAGAAGTCGCCCTGCGGGTCACCAGTTCACCGTCTCGGCGAACTTTTCCTTCTTGCTCCGCGCGTCGCTTCCCGGGCCCGAGGTCGAGCCGGCCGTGCGGGCGAGGTCGGGGTAGAGGGCGAAAGCCGTCTCGACCACGCCTTCGACGTCGAGCTTCAGGTTGTGGCGCTGCTGGAGCTGAGGGCTGTGGTCGATGAAGTGATCGGCGATGGCGTGGACCTTGAGGCCCGCCGTCGGGAGGTTCGACGCGTGGAAGGCCTCGAGCACGCCGGCGCCGAACCCGCCCGCCGCCAGGTGCTCCTCGAGCGTCATGAGGCGCGGGCAGGAGGCGGCGACCTTCGCGAGCAGCTCCATGTCGAGCGGCTTGGCGAAGCGGGCGTTGACGACGCCGACCGAGATGCCGCGTCCCTCGAGCTCCTGGGCGGCGGCGGTCGGCGACGGAGACCATCGAGCCGTACGCGACGAACGTCAGGTCCCGGCCCTCCGCGGAGGAGCTCGCCCTTGCCGATCGGCACCTTCTTCAACTCGGCGTCGAGCTCGACCCCGAGCGCCACGCCGCGGGGGTAGCGCACGACGAACGGGTGGCCGGAGGTGATCGCGGTGTAGAGGATGTGCTGCAGCTCGTTCTCGTCCTTGGGCGCGGCGATCGTCATGTTCGGGATCATCCGCGTGTAGGAGATGTCGAAGACGCCCTGGTGCGTCTTGCCGTCGTCGCCGACGAGGCCGGCGCGGTCGACGCAGATCGTCACGGGCAGGTTCTGGAGCGCGACGTCGTGGATGAGCTGGTCGAAGGAGCGCTGCAGGAAGGTCGAGTAGATCGAGACGACCGGCCTGAAGCCTTCCTTGGCCATGCCGCCGGCGCAGATCACCGCGTGCTCCTCGGCGATGCCGACGTCGAAGACGCGGCCGGGGAACTTCTTCTGGACCTCGATCAGCCCCGTGCCCTCGAGCATCGCGGCCGAGAAGGCCACGATCTTCGGGTCCTTCTCCATCATGGAGTTGAGCGTCTTCGCGAAGACCTGCGAGTACGTGTACCGGGCGCCCGCGCCGCCGGCGCCGGTGGGCGTGCCCGGCTGGTGGAACTTCGACGGGTTCTGCTCGGCCTGCTGGAAGCCGCGGCCCTTGTGGGTCAGCGCGTGAATCACGACCGGCGTGCCGTCGGCGGAGACGTCCCTGGCGCGCGCCAGCGCTTCCTCGAGCTCCTTGAAGTCGTGGCCGTTGACGGGGCCGACGTAGTGGAAGCCGAGCTCGTCCCAGATCAGGTTGGGGAAGAAGAGGCCCTCGACCGAGCTCTTCAGCTTCCTCGCGAGCTCCCAGGCCTTGTCGCCCTTGGGCAGCCGCTTGAAGAAGCTGTGGCCGGCGTCGACGAACTTCTGGTAGGTCGGGTGGAGCTCGAAGCGGTTGCGCCAGTGGGCGAGCCAGCCGACGTTCTCCGAGATCGACCAGCCGTTGTCGTTCAGGATGACGATCAGGCGCTTGGGCTTGACGTGGACGATGTTGTTCATCGCCTCGTAGGAAGGGCCCGAGGTCAGCGCGCCGTCGCCGACGATGACGACGACGTACGGGTCCTTCGGCGCGCCCTGGAGGGCCATCGAGACCCCGAGGCCGTAGGAGAGCCCCGTTCCGGCGTGGCCGGCGGCGAGGGTGTCATGGTCGCTCTCCGAAGGCTCGGCGAAGCCCGACAGGCCCCCCGGGGTCCGGATCGAGGGGAACTGGTCCCGGCGGCCGGTGACGAGCTTGTGGGTGTAGCACTGGTTGGAGGTGTCCCACACGAGGCGGTCCTTCGGGCTGTCGAAGGCGCGATGCATGGCAATGGTCAGCTCGACGACACCGAGGTTGGAGGCGAGGTGCCCTCCGGTCTTGGTGATCGTCTGGATGATGATGTCGCGACAGTCCTGCGAGAGCTCGGCTAACTCTCCGTAGGAGAGGGCCTTGAGGTCCTTCGGACCCTCGATCCGGCTCAGAATGGGCATACGATTTCCTACCCCCCACCGACAAGAAACGCGGATGATACTCTACAACTTCGTATGGCAAATACGCTCAAGATCGGCAGTCCGGAGCACAAAGAGCTGCTCTGCCGGACGTTCATCGACACCCACGACCCGTTCAAACCGACCGAAATCCGGTGGCCTGACCTCGACGCCGAGAGCCTCGCCCGGTTGAAGGCCATGCCGATCTGGAACGAGGCCACCCGGACCGAGGCGGCCACGGCCGTCAAGGTGCAGTCGCTGGGGGACACGGAGAAGGACCCCCTTCTCGCCGAGGCCATCAGCCTCCAGGGGTACGAGGAGGCCCGGCACTCCGAGACCCTGTTGCTCCTGACCAAGCACTACGGCATCGAGGTGAAGCCGTTTCCGCCGCCCGAGGTCCCGAAGGACCCGACGCTGGCCTTCCTTCGGACCGGCTACGGCGAGTGCCTGGACTCCTTCTTTGCGTTCGGTCTCTTCCGCCTGGGGGCAGACGCTCAGGTCTTTCCCAAGGCCTTCATCTCGATCTTCGAGACGATCATGCAGGAGGAAGCCCGCCACATCCTCTTCATCGTCAACTGGGCGGCGTACCTGCGCGCCCAGCGCCCCGTTCTGCTGCGCCCGGGCTTCGACGTCTGGCGCGGCTGGAACATCGCCGCGCAGGCCGTCGACCGCCTGAAGGGCGCGCTGCAGATGGCCGGCGGCGACGGAAAGAAGAAGGACGTGAAGACGGACCCCGTCACCGGGCGCGACGCGACCCAGGCCGGCTTCACGCTGAAGGCCCACTCGGTCTTCGGCGACTTTTCGCTTCGCTCGTTCCTGGAGACCTGTCTCGCGGAGAACGAAAGGCGCCTGGCGCCGTACGATCCGCGGCTCCTGCGGCCGACACTCGTGCCGTCCTTCATTAGGAAGATCGTCAAGGTGATCCCGCGCCGCGCGTCGACCCGGCCGCCGAGCCCCGAGGAGAAAGCGGCCTAGGCTTGCGGTCCGGCCCGGGCGCGATTCGCGCGGCCGCCCTCGCTTCACTCGTCCTGCTGGCTTGCGCCTGCGACCGCGAAAGCGGCTCGACCGCGGTCGCCCGGCGCGACGCGGCCTTCGGCGAAAGGATCTTCCTGCGCACGCAGACGCTCGCGCCCGCGCTGGGATCGAACGCCCTGGCGTGCACGAACTGTCACCTCGAGGGCGGGAGGATGGCCGGGGTCCTGGCGCTGACGGGCGCGGCCGCGTCCTATCCGCGCAAGGACGCCTCCGGCGCCGAGGTGACGCTCGAGGACCGCATCCTCCGGTGCTTCACCCACAGCCTCGCCGGACGCGCGCCGGAGAAGTCGAGCGAGATCGTCGCGGCGCTCTCGGCCTACGTGACCTCGATCGCCCGGCCGGGGGAGTCCGCCTCGGACGAGAGCCGCATCCCCGCCGGCAGCCTCATCCCGATTCCGGACCTGAACGCCGAGCGGGGCCGCGCGCGCTACGGCGATCTCTGCTCGGGCTGTCACGGCCTCGACGGCCAGGGTTACCGGGAGCGGCGCCAGCCGCTTCCCTACGACTACGTCCCTCCGGTCTGGGGGCCGCGCTCCTACGACGACGTCGCCGGCCTGGCGCGCGTCGAGATGCTCGCCGGGTTCCTGCGGCACGCGATGCCGCGAGACGAGCCCGGAACGATCGACGACCGGGACGCCCAGGAGATCGCGGCCTTCGTCGACGGCCAGCCGCGGCCCGTGTACCCCGACAAGAAGGCATGGGACGGGACCTCGCCGGTCGACGCGGTCTACGACACGGCGCGATACCCGGCCAATCCGTTCCGGGTGCCGCTGGCGATCGGCCCGTAGCCTCAGCCCCCGAGTCAGGGCGTTTCCTGCTGGTATTCTTCGCTGGGTTCAGATGCCTCCCAAAGAAGGGCGCGGGTTCGGCGCCAGACATGCCCGGGCCATCCTCCTGCTCGTCGGCATCGGCATCGCCTTCGTGCTGGTGTGGCGGACGGGCTGGCCCGCGGTCGAGGCGAACCTCGCCCTGATCGGCTGGAGGTTTCTGGGGCTGGTGGCCCTGTATCTCCTGGCCGAAATCGCGTTCGTGCTGGGCTGGCGCGGGGTGATGGAACCGCGGCCCCCGCTCTCGAGCGTGCCCGACCTGCTGCGTATCTATCTGGCGGGCAATACTTTGAATTACCTCGCGCCCGGCAGCGTCGCGGGCGAGCCCGTCCGCGCGAACATGCTGCGCGACCGGATGAAGACGTCGAGCGCGATCGCCTCGGTGACGATCTTCAAGCACGCCCACATGCTTTCCCAGTCGTTCTTCGTTGCGGTCGGTCTCGGCGTGGCCGTCGTGTACTTCGACCTTCCCGTCGCGGTGCGCTGGACGGCTCTGGCGAGCCTCGTCGTCCTGACCGGCCTTCTCGTCCTCATGACCTGGGCGCTGCAGAAGGGGACCTTCGAGCCCCTGCTCCTGGCAGCCTCCCGGTTCAAGCCGCTGGCGCGCCGGTTCGCCCGGTACCGTGACGGCGCGAGGGCCCTCGACGATCTGATCCGCCGCTTCTACGCCGACCGTCCGCACCACTTCTTCTCGGCGGCGGGATGGTGCCTGCTCGGCTGGTGCGGCGGGCTCCTCGAGACCTACATCGTGCTGCGCCTCATGGCTCCCGGCCGCGGCTGGGCGACGGCGCTCGCGGTCGAATCCCTCGCGATGCTGTTGAACAACATGTTTCTCTTCATCCCCGGCCGCGCGGGAACCGCCGAGAGCGTCCGCACGGGCGTCTTCGTCCTCCTGGGGCTTCCGGCCTCGACGGGCGTGGCCTACGGTCTCGTCCGCCGGGCCCGCGAGCTTCTGTGGGTCGTGCCGGGCCTCGTGTTCCTCGCGCACCGGCCGGCTGCGAGCGCGGGGCTCGTGCCGATCGTCCCGGACCCGAAGCTCGCCGGGTCCGAGCAGGCCCGATGACGGCGCCCTCCGGGCCGGCCCGCCCGGCGACCCGCGTCCTGCTCTTCGACTTCGGCGGCACTCTCGACGCGGAGGGCGTGCCGTGGAAGGAACGCTTCTTCGAGGCGGCCCGGCAGGAGGGGCTCGACGTTCCCCAGGCCGAGTTCGACCCGGCCTTCTACGGGGCGACGGACTCGCTCGAGGGCCGAATTGCGCCGAGCGCGGGCTTTCGCGAGACGGTCGATCGCGTCGCCGCGGGGCTGGCTCTGCGGCTCTCGCGCGAGAGCGACCTGCTGCGGAGAGTCGGGGACCGATTCACGAACGACTCCCTGCGCCAGCTCGCCGAGAGCGCGTCGATCCTGTCGCGCCTCTCCGGCCGGTACCGGATCGGGATCGTGTCCAATTTCTACGGGAACCTGCAGGCGGTCCTCGACGAGGCGGGCCTGTCTCCCTCGGTCTCCGTGGCGGTCGACTCGACGCTCGCGGGCGTCAAGAAGCCGGACCCCCGGATCTTCCAGGCGGCGCTCGAGGGCCTTCGGGCGGAGCCCGCCGAGGCGGTCTTCGTGGGCGACTCCCTCCGGCGCGACATGGCCGGCGCGCGCGCGATGGGGATGCGCCACGTGTGGCTGCGCCCCGAGAGCGCGGCCGGCAACGGCGGACCCTGCTGCCCGGAGGACCCCGTGATCGCGCGCCTCGCGGAGATCCTGCGGCTCGAGCTATGACCGGACGCACCGGGCCGGCCGTCTGCTGGGGCGTCTACCGCGAGGTCGAGCACTCGCCGGGCCGCGAGGCCGACGACGCCGGGATCCTGGAGGCCACGGGCCGGCGGCTCGGCGAGGGGGACGCGGGCTTCGCCGTCGACTACCGGGCTCCGGACGCTCTCGCCGGCCACGAGGACGCGCTGCCCGCGCTCGTCTTTTCGATGTGCGAGGGCCACGAGGCGCTCGAACGGGTGAGCCAGTGGGAACGCCGCGGGGTCTGCGTCGTCAACAGCGCGCGCTCGGTCGCCAACACGCACCGCGAGCGGATGATCCCGCTCCTCGACGCCCGCCGCGTTCCGACTCCCGAGAGCCGGCTGCTCGACGGCGACGGACCGCCTCCGCGCGGCGCGAACGAAGACGGCCTCTTCTCGGCGTGCTGGGTCAAGCAGGCGACCGAGCACAAGACGCGCGAGGGCGACGTGGTCTTCGCGACGAGCCCTTCCGCCGTCCGGGACGCGATCGATCGCCTCCGCAGCCTCGGCCTGTCGCGCGCCGTCGTGCAGCGGCACGTGGAGGGCGACCTCGTGAAGTTCTACGGCGTCGGCGGCGCGGGGGAGGCGGGGGACGGGCCCGCCGAGGCCGCCTGGTTCCGCTGGTTCTACCCGAAGGAGAAGCCCGTGTCCGGGCATGCGTTCGACGAGCCGGCGCTGCGCGAGATCGCGTGCCGGGCCGCGGACGCGCTGGGCCTCGAGGTCTGGGGCGGCGATGCGATCGTCACGCCCCCGGGCGAGATCTTCGTGATCGACGTCAACGCCTGGCCGAGCTTCGCTCTCTTCCGGGACGAAGCGGCCGACCACATCGCCGCACACCTGGCGGCCCGCCTGCGCCGCCGGATCCGCGTCGCCGTATGACGGCGGGAGCGACACTTCTGCTCGCGAGCTCCGGCACGCCGGCCCCCGGTTCTCCGACGGCCGAGACCCGGCTCCTGGGATTGCCCCTGCTGCGCCGCACGGCGCTCGCGGCCCGGCGCGCCGGGTTCGAGCGCGTGTACGTGCTCGGCGACGGGGCCGCGAGCCCGGTCCTCGAAGGAACGGGGGCCGTCGCTTTCCCGAGCGACCCGGCCGGGCCGGCGCTGCTCGCGGGCCGCATCGTGCTGCTGCCGGATCGCGTGGTCGCGAACGTCCCGTGGCTTCGCAGCGTCCTCGAAATGCCCGCCGAGCCCGGGCGCATCCATCGCCTCGGCGCCGGCGCGGTCGTCGAAACGGCCGAGCCCGCGCCGCTCGCCCGCGCGCTGGCGGGCCAGCCGCTCCTGTCCTCCGTGGTCTCCGAGTGGGCCGCGGCGCTGCCGGCCGGGGCCGCGGTGAGCGTGGCCCCGCCGCTGGAAGCGGCGACGCCCGCGGACCTCGCCGCGGGCGAGGCCCTTCTCCTGCGCGGCCTCGTCAAGAAGGAAGACGGCATCCTCACGAAGCTCATCAGCCGGAAGATCTCGCTCGCCGTGACCCGGCGGCTGGCCGGAACGCGCGTCACTCCCAATGCGATGACGGTCGTGAGCGTCGCCCTGGGCCTGGCGGGGGCGTGGTCCTTCCTCTCCCCGGCGCTGCCCCGGCAGGTCGCGGGCGGCCTGCTCTTCCTCCTGCACTCGATCCTCGACGGCTGCGACGGCGAGATGGCGCGGCTGAAGTTCCAGGAGTCGCGCCTGGGCGGCGTCCTCGACTTCTGGGGCGACAACCTCGTGCACGTCGCCGTGTTCTCGGCGTTCGGGATCGCCTGGAGCACGGCGATCGGACAGCGGTGGCCGCTCACCCTGGCGGCGCTCTCCGTCGGCGGCACGGTCCTGTGCGCCGGGTTCATCTACGCGTACGCGATGCGTCCCCGGACGGGGGGAGGACCGCTGCTGACGACGGTCTCGCCCTCGCGCCGCTCGAAGCTGACGCAGGTCCTCGACGCTCTCGCCCGCCGCGACTTCATCTACTTCGTGATGGTGCTCGCGCTCTTCGGAAAGGCCTACTGGTTCCTGGCGCCGGTCTCGGTGGGGACGCCGGGATTCTTCCTGGCGCTTCTCGTCATGGCGCTCGGCGGACGCCGGCTGCGGGGCGCGCCGGGCCCGGGACAGTCGAGTCCCCAGTCCGCCCGCTGAAGCTGGCGGCCCGGCTCAGTAGTAGTGGTACGGAGCGCCCGGCCCGTACCACTTGTGGTCGTAGAGGTTGTAGTAGACGCCGACCTGCGTGAACGGGAAGCGGAAGAACTGGAAGATCGCCTGGAGCCCCGTGCCCCACCACGTCTTCTCGTCGACGCCCACCGCCCGCAGGATCTCCGGGAAGTTCAGGCCGATCTCGAAGCCGACTTCCTGGTAGCGGCCGGACAGCGGTGGGTCGTAGCCGAAGCCCCGGGTGAAGTAGACGAACGAGGTGAGGAAGAACCGCTCGAAGCCGGGCTTGCCGCCGAGGCGCCGGACGAGGCCGGACGGCTTGAAGTCCGCCGCGTAGATCTCGTCGTTGTAGCTGTGGCCGAGCGTTTCGACGCTCGAGCCGACGTACTGGAGCGGGATGTCCGTGGTGGCGAGACCGAGGCGCAGCCCGAGCATGTCTTCGAGGTGGTTGCGCTGGATCAGCAGGCCGGCCGCCGTGCCGAGAGCGTCCACCGTCAGATCCTGGAACGAGAAGCCGTAGACGGAAACGCCGTCCAGGATCTCGACGAACGTGCCCGCCATGAACGCCGTCGCGAAGGCGAGCTTGAAGGACTGGTCCACCGTGTGCCCCTGGGCGATGTACGTCTCGAAGAGCGCCCGCGAGACCCCGCTCGAGATGATGAAGTGCGAGATCTTGTCGGCCCCGCCGACGTAGGTGTCCCGGCCGAACCAGCCCTCGTCGGTGACGTTCCAGGGCTGCCAGCCGTACTGCAGCGGGGCCCCGATCCCCTGCAGGAACCCGCCGACGAGCGCGCCGGCGGTGACCAGGGTCGTCGGGGTCGTGAAGAGCTTGTCGGCAGGGTGAGGCGGCGGCGCGGCGGAAAGCGACGGCTGCTGAGTCCCCGCGGCCTCGAACGGCGCCGGGATCTCGATCGAGAGATCCGCGTTCCCCCACGGATGCGAGCGGTCGAGATCCAGAAGCGAGAACTGCGCCTCGCCCTCCGAATGGAGCCCTGTGCCTTTTCGGGGACCGGGTGGCGGGTCCGGAAAGAGGCGGAACTCCTCCGCCCGGACGCGCGGAGCCGCGACGAGCGCCGCGGCGGCGAGCAGGATCGCCGGCACAAGGCGCACCTTGATCGTAGTCCGGGTCTTGATTCGGATCATGCGTCGGTCCTGGGAGCGGCGGCATTATCTCCGAATCGAGGGCCGGCGCAAGGGATTCAGCGTCTGCGGCGGGCCCGTTCGTAGATCTCGCGCCGGTGGCCCAGCAACACGACGAGAACGGTGAGCTCGGCGTCGTGGATCTCGTAGAGGATCCGGTAGTCGCCGACCCGATACGACCAGAACGGCGCGAGGCCGCCCTGGAGCGGCTTACCGAGCCGAGGGTCGGCGGCCAGCCGCTCGAGTCCGCTTCGCACCCGCCGTGCCACGAGCGCGGGAAGGCCGCGGATGTCCCTTTCTGCGCCGGGCAGGTACAGCAGCCGATGGGCCATGAGCGCTCCAGACTTCGTCGTGGGTGCGGACCCGGCCGGCGCGGATCTCCCGGCGTGCACGGGCCACCTTTCGCATCGCCTGCGGGTCGGACAGGATCGACAGCGTCTCGAGCAGGCTCTGCCACTCCTCGGCGGAGACCAGGACGCCTGCGGGAAGACCGTTGCGGGTGATCTGGAACTCCTCGCCGCTCTCTTCGGCGGCCCGGAGGAGCTCCAGCAGCGAGTGCTTGGCCTGGGTCGCGGTGAGGGTGGTCATAGGGTCATTTTAATGACCATCGAGGGTCCGGTCAACCGCCGGACGGCGTGGGTCGTTCACCGCGCGACGGCCGGCTCGCCCCGATCGAGCGCCCGCTTCAAGCGCTGCGTGATCAGGAAGACCTCGGGCCGCGAGACCTTCGAGCCCGGGCCGCGCTTCTCGACCTGCTCGAGGGCCGCCCAGGCGAGCTGCACGGGCAGCGCCGTGAACTCGACGAGGCCGCGCGGAGCGTCGGCCTCCTGCAGGGCGCGGATGTACTCGCCGGCGACCCCGAGGTCCCGTCGCGCGAGGGCGAAGACTTCCGCGACCGGCACTTCGGCCGGCAGGTAACGCCGGCCCTCCTCCGCGTCCGAGGCGGAGTCCTTGAGGATGTTGACGAGCTGCAGGGCCTCGCCGAAGGTCGCGGCGCGCTCGCGCAGGTACGCGGCGATGCCGGACAGGCCCGGCCGGCCGAGGAGGAAGAGCTCCGAGAGCATCTCGCCGACGATGCCAGCGACGATGTAGCAGTAGTCCTTGAGCTCCTCGACCGAGTGGAGCTCGAGCCGGCCGCCCTGCGTGCGGGCGACGATCGAGGCCATGCCCTCCGCCGAGCGGATGACGTGCTCGCGGATCGGCGGAATCGCCCCGGGCGAGAGGGCGAAGAACTCGTCGAGGACGAAGGGCGTCTCGGCCATCAGCTCCTGGTAGCCGGCGTGGTGCGCCACCTGCCGGGAGACCCAGTCGAGAGCGAGGCGCTCGGCGCGCGGACGGTCGCAGGCGTGGAGGAGCCCGTTGAAGTCGGCGATCGCCGTCCTGCGCGCCTCCGGCGTCCAGTGCGAGGCGTCCTCGAAGGTGTCGGCGATCCGGAAGAGCAGGTACGCGATCATCACCTCGCGGCGCGTCGGCTCCGGCAGCACCGGGATCGACAGCGCGAAGGTGCGGCTGGTCTTCTCGAGGAGGCGCTCGAGGGAGCTCATGGGCTCTTCGGGGCGGGATCGATCCCCGCGCCCACGACCGAGGAGAGGACCTCGCCGAGTCTCTCCGCGCAGTCGGCCACGCGGCGGCGCATGCGGAGGAGGTCCGGGATCGTCGCGGGGTGCAGGAGGGCCTGGAGCGTCACGGCGGCGCGGCTGACTCCTCCCCCGGCGTTCATGCACCGCGCAAGATATCGCGGCAGGTCTTCCTCGGCCGTGTCGCTCACGGCGCGAAGCACCAGGTACGGCACGCCCGCCGCGGCCGCGGCTCGGGCCCACGCGGCGGACTCCATGTCGCAGAGCGCCGGAGCGCCGGTCGAGGCGGCGAGCGTCGCCTTCTCGGCGGCCGAGACGGCCGGCCGGTCGATGGTGAGCAGGGTGCCGGCCCGGATTCCCGCCGCGGCGAGGGCGGCCTCGAGAAGCCTGCGGGACGGGGGAGGGGCCTCGCCCCGGGCGTCGAGAATGCGGGCGGACGCCAGGATTTCGCCCGCGGCGAGGCCGGGAGTCAGGGCCCCGGCGACGCCGGCGCCGAAGACGACCGTCGGCCGATGGCGCTCGATCGCTTCCGTCGCGCCGCGGGCGGCGTTTCGCGGCCCGTCGCCCGTCGCGACGACGACGGCGCGGCCGGAAAGCCGCCCGGCGATCGCGGAACGCTCCTCGGGGATCGCCGCGAGGACGAGGACGGACGCGTCGTCAGCCGCGGACATAGCCGTGGGCCCGGAACCACTCGACTGCCCGGGCGAGGGCCTCCTCGACCGGGGTCTGCGGAAGGCCGAGCTCGCGCACCGCCTTCGAGGCCTCGAAGAACATCCGGTGCGTCGACATGCGCACGCTCTCGAGCGAGACGCCGGGCGGCCGGCCGGTGACGCGCGCGACTCCCGTCGAAACGGCGGCGGCGGCGAGCGGGATCCAGTGCGGCAGGCGCACCGTCGGCGCGGGCAGCCCGGTGAGCGAGGCGAGAGCGTCGAGGATCTGCTTCAGCGTCATGTCGCGGTGGCCGAGGATGTAGCGCTCGCCGGCCCGGCCCTTCTCCGCCGCCGCGAGGTGCCCCGCCGCGACGTCGCGCACGTCGATCAGGTTCAGGCCCGTGTCGACGTACGCGGGCATCTTGCGATTGAGGAAATCGACGATCAGCCGGCCGGTCGGCGTGGGCTTGATGTCGCGCTCGCCGATCGGCGTCGACGGGTTGACGATGACGACGGGCAGGCCCTTCTTCGCCCAGCCGAGGGCCACGCGCTCCGCGTCGAACTTCGACTTCTTGTAGTGGCCGATGATCTTCTCGCGGGAGACCGGCGTCTCCTCCGTCGCCGGCGAGCCGTCCTCGGTCAGGCCCAGGGCCGCGACCGAGCTCGTGTAGACGACCCGCGAGACGCCCGCCTCGGAGGCCGCGCGCAGGATGCTCTCCGTTCCGCCCGCGTTGGCGCGATAGAGCTCCTGCGGGTCCTTCGCCCAGAGCCGGTAGTCCGCGGCGACGTGGTACAGGGTCGCGACGCCCCGCATCGCGCGCGCGAGCGAGGCGGGATCGGTCAGGTCGCCCGTGACGATCTCGACCTCCAGGCCCTCGAGGTTCTCGCGCCGGCTCGCCGGCCGCGCCAGGCACCGCACCGAGCCTCCCCGCGCGACGAGCGCGCGGACGACGTGCGTTCCGACGAAACCCGTTCCGCCGGTGACCAGATCCATGGGACTGTGAGGTTAGATCAGGCCGCGAGGTTCCAGGCGATCATCCGGACCATGTCGCCCGGGTGCTTCGGAAGCTCCATCACGACCGAGGCCTCGAAGCCCGAATGCATCAGACAGTTCTGGCACATCGGGTCCTTGCGGGACTCCCAGTAGGCCCAGTCGGTGCCGTTCCAGAACTCCTCGAAGGTCGGCGACCAGGTCTTGCCGATCAGGTAGCAGGGCCCCTTCCAGCCGTTGGGCGTGTAGGTCACGGTCGACCAGGGGGAGCACTTGTACTCGCGCAGGCCCGCGGCGAACTCGAGGAACATCGGCGTCGAGGTCAGCTTGTACTTCTTCGAGATGTCGAGCACGCGCTGGAACTTCTTGTGGATCTCGGACTTGGTCAGGAAGATGTCGGCGCCGACCGAGTCGTAGTGGTAGCCGGGGGAGACGAGCATGCCCTCGACGCCCATGTTGGTCAGCAGCTCGCAGAGCTCCTCGACCTCGTCGACGTTGGTCTCCTTGAAGACCGTCGTGTTGGCCATCATGTGGTGGCCGAGCGAGACGCCCTTCTCGATCATCGCGATCGCCTTGTCGAAGACGCCCTCGCGCGCGCAGACGTAGTCGTGGGTCTCGCGCATGCCGTCGAGGTGGACGTTGATCATGAGCCGCTTGTGGGGCTTGATCTCGCCGTAGACGTTCTCGTCGAGCAGCAGGCCGTTGGTGCAGAGGTAGATGTGGCGCTTGCGCTTGATGATCTCCTCGACCAGCTGCGGCAGCTCCGGATAGATCGTGGGCTCGCCGCCGCAGATCGACACGACGGGGGCCTCCGAGCGCTCGACGGCCTCGATGCACTGGTCGAGCGACAGCCGGTCCTTGAGCTTGCCCGTGTGGCGCTCGACGGCGCACCCGAGGCACGCGAGGTTGCACGTGTAGAGCGGCTCGAGCATGAGGACGAACGGGTACCGCTTGTTGCCGCGGATCGCGTTTCTGACCGAGTTCTGGATCGTGTCGGTCATGATGTGAGTCGGGAAGCGCATCAGTTCACTCCGTGATCGGTTCGCCGGGGCGCATGCACGTTTTCGCCGTATTCGGCTCTGCGGGACACTCCGGTCGTGCCCTCGCGCGCGTAGAGCGCGAGCGCCCGGAGCGGGAAGTAAGTCGCATAGAGGTGGTAGCGGAGATAGAACACCTTCGGGAACCCGGTCGCCGTCCAGTGGTCGTCCTTCCAGGAGCCGTCGTAGAGCTGGTGCGACAGGAGGTACTCGATCCCGCGGCGCACGGACTCGGAGTCGCGGTCGCCGGTCGAGAAGAGCGCCACCAGCGCCCAGGCCGTCTGCGAGGGCGTCGAGGGGCCCTGGCCCTTGGTCGAGGGGTCGTCATAGGAGTGGGGGAGCTCGCCCCAGCCGCCGTCGGCGTTCTGGCAGGAACGGATCCAAGCGGCCGTCTTCTGGAAGCGCGGCTCCCGAAGGTCCGCCCCGGCATGCAGCAGTCCCCGCAGCGCGAGGAACGAGCCGTAGATGTAGTTGCAGCCCCAGCGGCCGTACCAGGTGCCGTCGGCGTACTGCTTGCTCTCGACGAACTCGGCCGCGCGGCGGACCGCGGGGTGGTCGGCCGGGACGCCGATCGCGTGGAAGGCCTCGAGCGCGCGTCCGGTGATGTCCTCGCAGCTCGGGTCGATCATCGCGTTGTGGTCGGCGAACGGGATGTAGGTCAGGACCTCGTTGTCGCAGTCCTTGTCGAAGGCGCCCCAGCCGCCGTCCCTGTTCTGCATCGCCAGCAGCCACGCCTGTCCGCGCGCGATCGCGCCCTGGCGGGCCAGGTCGTCGGCCTCGCCCGGGAACTTCGCCCGCGAGAGGGCGGTCAGGACCTCCGCCGTGTCGTCGGTGTCGGGGTACCACTCGTTGGCGTACTCGAAGTACCAGCCGCCGGGCTCGGCCTCGGGGCAGGCCTTCTTGCAGTCGCCGATCGTCTTGACTTCTTTGTCCAGCAGCCAGCGCGCGGCCTTCAGCATCGCCGGATCGTCGGCCGGCGTCCCGCCGTCGGACAGGGCCTCCATGACGAGCGCCGTGTCCCAGATGGGGGAGAAGCAGGGCTGGACGTGGAGCGTCTCCTCGTCCTCGAGCTCGAGCCGTTCGAGCTCTTTGATCTGTTGGACGAGCCGCGGGTCGTCCATGGCGTAGCCGAGGCAGCGGAAGGCGATGATCGTGTTGATGATCGGCGGGAAGATCGCGCCGAGGCCGTCGGACTGGATGAGGCGCTCGTGGATCCACTGCTCGCAGGCCGCGAGCGCCTTCTTGCGCAGGGGGGTCAGCCCGGCCGCCTCGAGCCGCTTGAAGGCGTGGTCGATCTTGACGAAGAAGGCCCGCCAGTAGCGCTCCTTGGCGGAGCGCGGAACGTGCGGCGCCTTCTTGTGCCGGATGTGGAGCTCCGGGATCGCGGCGAAGTCCGGCACCGGGCAGGAAGGCTTGGAGGCCCAGATGACCGAGAGCGGGACGACGATGCCGCGGGACCAGGAGGACATCTTGTAGATGTTGAAGACGAAGGAGTCCGGCAAAAGCACGATCTCCGGCGGCACCGCGGGGCAGTCGTCCCACGAGCACTGACCGAAGATCGCGAGATAAATCCGTGTGAAGGAATTACAGGCTTCGATGCCGCCGAGCGAGAGGATCGTCTCCCGCGCGCGGGCCATGTGCGGCGCGTTCGGGTCGTCGCCCATCAACTTCAGAACGAAGTAAGCCTTGACGGAAGAGGAGACCTCGGCGGGCCCGCCCTCGTAGATCGCCCAGCCGCCTCCGGGGAGCTGCTTCCGGCGCAGGTACTCGGCGGCCTTGCGGCATCGATCTTCCTGGATGCGTCCGAGAAAATGCATCGTCAGGACGTACTCGGACTCGAGGATCGTGTCTCCCTCGAGCTCGCCGCACCAGTGGCCGTCCTCAGCTTGAATCGAAAGGAGATATCGCTGAGCGGCTTCGACGGCGTTTCGGACGGACGCGCGCTCGGCCTGGCTCGGGACGCTATCGGGCCCCAAGCCCGAATCATTTCGGACGGACATTATTCGTCGATCCTCGATGTCGTACGGTTCTGTGAGCTGGGCGGGATCCCCACCACCCGTGCCGGAATCGGCCCTGTTTCGCCCAGACCTCTGAGTCTATACCATAGCCGTCCTGACCCAAAGAACAGGGGGATACCCGTCATGAATCGCCTCTCGATCTGCTTGCTGGCCGGGGCGCTGGCGGCTTCCGCTTCCCCCGCGGCCTCGGCTAAATATTACGCGCTGGAGCTGAAGGGCGGTTCCCGGGTTTTTTCGGCAGACATGCCCGTCCAGAGGGGGCGGGTCCTGCTTTTCCACAGGTACCCGGACGGCGTCTACATGAGCCTGGCGGCCTCCGAGGTCGAGAAAGTGTCCGCCCAGGACGCCGAACCGCCAGGCCCCGACAAGCTCGCGCCAGGGGAGACACTCTATGTGGGCGGCGCCTTGGAAGGCCCCGGGTACGAGATGCCACCGGCCCCGCCCCAGGGAGGAATGGCCCCCTCGTACGCCGATCCGGGGTACGGGTACTGGGGGTCCTACTGGGGAGGGGGCGGAGGCTACTACCCGCCGCCGCGCCCGCCCTCTCCGCCGCCGCCATCCCGCATCGGCCCGAACGGGTTCCCGATCCTCGCCCCGCCGGGCAGCCCCGGGTCCGTGCCGCCGCCGATCGGCGCCAACGGCTACCCGATCCTCGCGCCGCCGCCCGGCGTGGCCTCGCCCCGGCGCCCGTAGCCCGTGCCGCACCTGACGGGCGTGCTCGAGGCGGCGGCCGTCGTCGTCAGCGCCGTCTCCGGAATGATCACGGCCGCGCGCAAGCGCATGGACATCGTCGGAACGTACTGCCTGGCCGTCGTGACGGCGCTCGGCGGCGGCACGCTGCGCGATCTCCTGATCGACCGGCGCCCGTTCTTCTGGGTCAGCCACGAGGAGTACCTGCTCGTCATCGTCGTTCTCTGCGTCGGCTTCGTGTACAGCAAGGCGGTCTACGAGCGCGTCAGCCGCTGGCACGGCCAGGCGGTCTTCGTCGACGCGATGGGCCTGGCGCTCTTCACGCTGACGGGAACGGGATTCGCGCTGCACCAGGGGATGCCGCCGTTCGTGTCCTCGCTGATCGGCGTGATCACCGGGACCTTCGGCGGCGTACTGCGGGACGTGGTGTCGACCGAGATCCCCGTGGTCTTTCGCCCGGGCGAGCTCTACGCCGTCTCCTCGTTTGCGGGAGCGTGGGCCTTCCTCGGCTCGACCTGGCTCGGCGCCTCCCCGCTCCTCGCGGCGGGGCTCGGCTTCGTTACGATCGTCGCTCTGCGGATGGTCTCGGTCCGGTTCGGCGTCAAGGTGCCGGATCCGCTGTGGATTGATAGGGAGGAACAATCGGAACCCCGTACTCTGCCCCCTCTCCCGGCGGGAGAGGGTCGGGGTGAGGGGCCTTTCCGGGCCTGAGCGAGTCCAGGGTCGGCTGCTGCGGCAAACCCCTCACCCTGCCCTCTCCCCTCGGGGGAGAGGGGGATTCTGCGGCCCGCGGCTCTTACCGCTACGGCCGGATCAGCGCTTTCACGTTTTGAGGCGCGCTCGACGCGCGCACGGGAGCGAAGACCAGTCCGCGGAGCTCAGTCTACGGACGTATCAGGGCCTTGACGACTTCGAGCTTCTCCATGTCCGCCAGCGCCTCGCCCGCCTTCTCGAGCGGGTACTCCCGCGTGACGAGCTCGCGCCACCGGAAGCGGCCGTTGTGCCGCGCCATCATCGCGAGCGAGCGGTGGAGGTGGGAGAACTCGTAGCCCCAGCAGCCGAGCACCGTGGCGTGCCTGCGGTTGATCTGGCGGTGCGGGTTGACGGTGGCATCCCCCGAGTCGGTGTACTGGCCGACGACGACGTAGCGGCCGCCGTCGCGGAGCATCTCGAGCCCCTCCGGCACGGCCTTCGGGTTGCCCGAGGCCTCGATGACGACGTCGGCGCCTCGGCCGCGCGTGCGGTCCCGGACCCAGGCGACGCGGTCGGCGACCGCCGGGACCTGCGTGATGTCGAGCGTGTCCTCGGCGCCGAGGCGCCGCGCCGCCGCGAGCCGGGCCTCCGGGGCTCCGACGACGAAGACCGCGAGCGCCCCGGAGAGCTGAGCGAAGATCGCCGCGTTCAGTCCGACGGGCCCGCTTCCCTGGACGACCACGGTGTCGCCCATCGCGATGCCCGCGCGCTCGACGGCGTGGAAGCCCGTCGGGAGGCCGCACCCGCCGCCCAGGAAATCCTCGACGCCAATGCCCTCCGGCAGCGGCACGAGCCTGACGCCGGGAAGGATCTCGATCCGCTCCGACCAGCCCCCGAGCAGCCCGTCGGCGGCCGCCGCGGTGATGCCGTAGACCCTGCGGTGCGGGCAGCGCGTGGCGGCGCGAGCGACGAGGCAGTGCCAGCACGCGCCGCAGGTGCCGTACACGTCGTAGAAGGTGACGAGCGTTCCCGGCGCGATCGGCCGGCCCTCGACGTCGGAGAGCGCGCCGTTCGACTCGAGGACGCGGCCGACGCTGACGTGGCCCGGGATGATCGGGTAGGGCACGCCGGAGAGCTTGCCGTGGTGGAGATGGACGTCGGTCCCGCAGACCTCGCTCGCGACCGTCTCGAGGACGGCGCCGCCCTCGCGCGGCCGCGGCGCCGGCACGCGGCGCATCTCGAGCGGACGGCCGGGCGCCGTCATGAAGACGGCTTCGACGGTGTCCGACGGGTTTGCCACGCGCGGGGATCATAGATCGGCTGCCGGGACGCGGTCGGTGTCAGAATCCGCGCATGCGTCCCGGTCGGCTCGTCATGGGACTCCTCATGGCCTCGGCGCACCTGTACGCTCAAGCGCCGCCGGCCCCTCCGGCGCCGTATGCGCCGAACGCCTCGGCATCTCCGTCCGTCGCTCCGGCCCCGTACGTCCCGAACGCCTCGGCGTCGCCGACGTCGGCCCTCCCGGAAACTTCCCAGATGCTCGAGAACATCGGGAAGCTCGTGAAGGACGGCCATCTCGCGATCGAGGCGGACCTGCAGCAGGGAAGCATGCCTGTCATCCCGAAGTACACACTCGAGGTGCAGGGCTCGCCGAAGACGTCGGTCGCCGTCGAAGCCGCGGACGGCAAGGTCACGCACATGAAGTTCGGAGTCGAGAATGGCCAGCTCGTCGTACGGGGAAGCGGCCTGCGCCCCAAAGTCGCGATCGAGTCGTTCGAGTTCCAGGACCCCAAGGGGATCACGAATCTGAAGTTCCACGGCCTCGGGATCTGGAAGCCCATCGTCGCGATCTTCGGCGGCATCGCCCGTTCCGCCGTGGGCAAGCTCGAGCTGCGGACCGACATACCCTCGGTCCTGAAGGGCGAGATCCTCGGCGCGAAGAAGCCGACGCCCGCCCCGGGCGCGCCGCCTCCCGCTCCGACTCCTCCGCCTGCGGCGCCGACCCCTTCGTTCATGGATCTCGTGCGCGAGGTCCGCCTCAACGACATGGTCGTCACGGCGTACGGCGGAAGGCGCATGGTGCTGCGGCCCTTCGTCGCCTTCGACACCGCCGCGCATCCGGCGTCCGGCGAAGCGATGACGGTCTCCATCGAGAAGGCCGTCTTCCGCCCGGGCCACGGCGGGGCGCCGAACTACGTCGAGCTTTCCGGCCACCTCGACGGCGAGATCGAGAACGGCGAGATGGAATTCCAGGCGAACCAGGTCACGATCGCGAAGGGGCAGATCCGCAAGGGCGAGTTCCAGGGCCAGACCGGAGAGGACGGCAAGATCGCCTCCTCCCTTTCGGCCGCCACGCTCGCCTTCGAGCTGTCGTCCGGCAAGTTCGTGGTGCCCGGGGGCATGGGCGTGGAGCTCGATTCGGGCTCGACGTTCGAAGTCGCAGACCTCGAGGTGACTTCGGCGGGGCACTTCTCGGGGCTCGCGAAGCTCGACCTCGCGGGCAAGACCGGAGCGCTCTCGAGAAAGGGCGCGACGATCTCGGCTTCCGACATCCACGTGCGGACGGCGGGGCTGACGATCGTCGACGGCCGCGCCAGCGGTCCGCTCGAGATCGACTTCGACTACCAGCTCGAATACCCCTTCGTCGTCAAGTACCCGATCGCCGAGATTCCGGAGAAGAAGCTGATGCTCGACTTCCACGGGCCCTTCGCCTCGTCGCTCCTGCTGAAGGATGCGGGCGGGGACGAGGGCGAGATCACGGGCACCTACGTCTTCAAGGCGCCCTGGGACCCGATCGAGCAGGCGGCGCTGCTCGCCCTCGAGGCGAAGTGGCAGCAGGACCTCGCGATCAAGAACATCGACTTCGCGATCGTTCCGAAGACGTTCCGGCCTTGCGGCGAGTCCTGCTTCACGCTGTCGATCGAGGTCACGGCGGAGAAGAAGGCGAAGAAGGGCCTGAAGAAGCTCTTCTCGCAGTTCTGCGCCCCGATCGGATCCGCCAACCTCTTCGTCGACAAGCCGGCGCGCGCCTTCGTCCTGCGCGACGTCAAGATCGAGACGCACTGCAAGGGCGTGGTCGGGTTCGTCATCAACTTCCTCACGCCGTTCCTGACCAAGAGCTACACCGAGATGAAGCTCTTCCAGATGCCGCCGGGGCTGCCGCTGACGATCGACACGGTGCGCGGCGGCGCGAAGCTCGTCGAGATCGGCGGCTCGATCGACTGGGAGGCGGGGGCGTCGCGGGAGCTATCTCGAGGTCCGCGCCTGCGGCGCGCCGGCTCGCGGCTCGCCTGTGGGCTGGAGAGCCTGACCTCTCGCCACGCTGCCGCTCCCGCGGCGCGAGGCGTCCTCCGCTGCGCTCGCGGAGACTCCTCGCGCCGCGAGCGGATGTTCGAGCGCGGCGCTCTCTACTTTCCCGGCGGCGGGTAGACCCGCGGATACTTCTCCAGCATCCCCTCTTCCTTCATCGCCTTCTCGATCGCGTCGATGTCCCAGGGCGCGTCGTTCGAGACGACCTCGGCGCCGGTCGCGGTGATGAAGATCATGTCTTCCAGCCGGACGTAGATCTTCTCGTCGGGCACGGTCAGCGCCGGCTCGATCGTGAAGACCATGCCGGGCTTCAACGGCCCCTCGTGCGAGCCGACGTCGTGGGTCGCCATGCCGACCCAGTGGCCGATGTAGGGATACTCGCTCTCGCCGCTCTTCTTGTAGCTCGCGACGAAGTCCTCGGCGGCCTTGCGGTGGGAGGGCTTCGAGAACTTCGCGGCGGCGAGGATCGGGTCCATGCCCGCGCCCGCTTGCTGGATGATTTCCTTACCGGTCTTGCCGGGCGCGATCGCTTTCAGGATCTCGCGATAGCACGCGAGGTAGAACCCGTAGAGCTCGCGCTGCCACGGGGAAAACTTGCCGTTGACCGGGAACATCCGTGTGACGTCGGCCATGTAGTAGCCGTAGTCCGGCGCGTAGTCCATGAGGAGGAAGTCGCCGTCCTCCATTTTCCGCTTGCCGGCGTTGTAGTGCGGCCAGTAGGCGTTGCGTCCGCTGCCGATCAGCGAGTAGTACGCGTCGCCCTGCGCGCCGTTGCGGTAGAAGACGAACTTGGCCATGCCGTCGAGCTCGCGCTCGTACTGGCCCGGCCGCGTCGAGCGCATCCCCTCGAGGATCGCGAGGCCGGCGAGCTTCGTGGCCTTGCGGATCACGGCGAGCTCGCGCTCGCTCTTGATCAGGCGCAGCGCGTCGAGGGTGGGCGAGAGGTCCTTGATCTCGAAGAAGGGGAAGCGCTCGCGGACGAGGCGGCCGAAGTTCCCCTCCCGCGACGGCCGTCCATCGAAGGGATCGGCCGCCGCGTCGGCGGTAAAGCGCAGCGCCAGGTCCCGGCTCATCGAGCCGCCCTCGGCCGGCGCGAGCGGCGTGTAGAGGATCCGGAGGCCCTGCCGGGCATAGCGGTTCTCGAGCTGCTCGGCGAGCACGTCGGTCGAGGCCACGGCGTCGACGCCCGTGAGCTTCTTGACCTCGTCGGCGTCCTCGGCCGAGAGCACCTTCCCCTCGCCCTTCTCGCGCCCCTCGTTGCGGTTGGGGAGAAACAGCGTCGTCTTCTTCGCCCGCCCGTCCAGGATCAGGTAGGCGTGGGGCACCTCGACGCCGCAGAGGTAGTAGAGCTCGTTGGACTGCCGGAAGCGCGTGTAGCTCGGCGGAGAGGGCGCGCCCTGGACGACGGCGAAGGCGTCGGTGCCGATCGCCTCGTAGACCTTCGCGCGCCGCGCCGTGAACTCCTCGGGCGGGAAGTCCGTCGTGAAGAGCGGGTAGCCCTCCTGCGCGAGGAGCGGGAGGGCGAGAGTCAGGATCGACGCGGCAACGTAGAGCGGGCGGCGAAACGCCATGAGAGCTCCTCCTAATCTTCCAGGCGCGCTCCCGAAAACATCGGCCGGCCGGCGAGCGCGATGCGGAAACCATATACCGCGATCGCGGCGAGAAGGAGCAGGACGAAGAGCGACGTCCCGGCGTACCAGGCGGAGGAGTCGGTCGTCAGCGGGAACTGCAGGCAGTGGCCGAAGAGATTGGCAAAGACCCAGGCGAGCAGGCCGAAGCGCAGGAAGACGAAGATCTCGGCGGCGGCCACGACGAGGCCGAACGCCCCGGAAATCAGGCCACCGTCGAGAAACGAAGGCACGGTGAAGAACAGCACGAAGACGGAGGCCGCGAGCCACTCCTTCCTGAGAACCGCGCGCAGAAGGAAGAAGAGCATCGCGGTGGCGAGCGCGAAGAACATGGCGACCGCGGGGTTGCAGAAGTGACTCACCACGGCTCGCGGGCCGCGCAGCGTCGTATCCCACGGGAAGGGCGGGATCGGCGGCGTCGCCTCGAAGGCCTGGCGCGCGAGCTCGCAGCAGTTCTCCGGCGATGGCCCGAAAACGCCGAGCAAGGCGCCTGCCAGAAGCACGCGCCCGACGAGCGGATCGGAGAAGCGGCCCGAGAGCAGACGCGTCCAGGCGATCAGCGAGTCCGGCCAGCGGCGGCGGATGAGCGGCTCGAGGGCGACGTACATCAGCCAGCTCACGCCGGCGAGCAGGAGGCTGACGCTCGCGCCCAGGAGGAGCAGGGCGAGCTCCGCATCGCCCGCGACGTGGCTCGCCAGGAACGCCCAACTGAGCATCGAGCCGGCGAACGTGAAGACGGCCAGGCGCATGGCCCCCCGACGGTCGCTGCGGCCCAGACGCAGGTTCCGGCGGGCGATCAGCGCTCCGCCGACGACCAGTATGCCGAGAAACAAGAGATCGAAGTCGCGGCCGACCTGCGTAAGCTCGGCCGGACGAACCGTCCGCGGGCGGACGGCTCCAGGGTCCGGCCAGCTCGAAGAAGACGGGCCGTCCGTTCGCGGCCGCCGCCTCGACGCGCAGCGGCCGGTCCGGTCGTTCGGGTTTGCTTTCGATCCACGCCGCCCGGGCATCCGCGTACGAGGGAGGAAGCCACTGCGGCTTGCGCCGGCGAGAAGGCCGCGGCGTCGAGCCCGGCTTCGGCGAGAAGAATCGACCAATCGAGCGCGGCGGACGACGCCTGCGGCCCGGAAGACGGGACCGCCTCGAAACGGATCAGGCGGCCCAACGGGTCGAGCTCGACGCCGACCATCCCGCTCGTCGTTAGCGGCGGATCGCTCTCGGTCACTTGTGACCCCCCCGAAGTCTTCCCCGCGGAAGCGCTCGGGGACGAGCGGGCCGGGGCTCTGCCGGTACCAGAAGAAGATCGCCGCCGGGCGCCCGTCTTCCATGTCCTTCCAGCGGTCCTTCGACTTGTCGTGCTCCTCGACCCAGCGCCGGTACTCGCCGTTTCCGGAAAAGCCCCACGCGGTGCCGAGCGGCTTCTCGGTGTAGCCGAGCTTTCGGATGATCTCCTTCGACCGTTCGGCGAGGACCTCGGGCGGCTTGTCGAGCGGCACGTGCCCGTGGCGGTAGGCGCGCGGCGAGAGATAGGCGGCGAGCGCCATTCCCGCGAGAATCAGGACCAGGCAA
Organism: uncultured Acidobacteriota bacterium; assembly: GCA_963776755.1. Lineage (GTDB taxonomy): Bacteria > Acidobacteriota > Thermoanaerobaculia > UBA5066 > Gp7-AA6 > DAHUXD01. The sequence continues at coordinate 133,436 of CAVZNW010000004.1, read as the reverse complement.
GTCCAGGCGGCCGCGGGCTTCATGCCTTCGTCGCTGCCCGCCGCGGCGACCATTTCGGGCGAAGGCGTCTCGCCGGCGGCGATGGCGGCGGCGAGCGGATCGCCTCCGGGCAGCGCCGCGGCGACGGCGGCGACCGAGCGCGGCCGCGCCTTCGGGTCCTTCTCGAGGCAGCGCAGGATGACGCGCTCGACGACCGGATCGAATCCGGGCGTCACCGTCGAGGGCGACGTGGGTTGCTCTTCGGCGTGCTTGCGCCGCCACTCGGCGAGTGTCGCCGCCTCGAACGGCCTTGCGCCCCGTGAAGAGCTCGTAGAGCACGAGACCGAGCGCATAGATGTCGCTCTGGATCGACGCGCCCTTGCCCGCGAGCTGCTCGGGCGCCATGTAGGCCGGCGTGCCGGAGACCTCGGCCCCGCCCTTGTCGTCGTCGACGGCGACGGCGAGGCCGAAGTCGGTGATCTTCGCGCGGCCGCGGCCGTCGATCATGACGTTGCCGGGCTTCAGGTCCCGGTGCAGCACGCCCTTGTCGTGCGCCGCGGCAAGCCCCGCGCAGAGCTCGCGCGCGATCTCGATCGCCTTGTCCTGGGGAAGCCGCCCGATCCGCCGCAGCAGCGACGCCAGGTCCTCGCCGTCGACGTACTCCATCGAGAGGAAGTGCCGCCCGTCGATCTCGCCGACGTCGTAAACGCGGCAGACGTTCGGGTGAGAGACGCCTGCGCGCGTGGCGCACCTCGGCGTAGAAGCGGTCGATGAAGGCCGGTTCCGACGCGAGCTTCTCCGGCAGGAACTTCAGGGCCACCGGCTGGCCGAGCTTCAGGTCGTCGGCCCGGTAGACCTCGCCCATGCCGCCGCGGCCGACGAGGCCGATGATGCGGTATCGCTCGGCGAGGATCGTCCCGGGCGAAAAGCCGCCGCCGTCGAGCGACGGGGAGGAGGCGAGACGGCCGACCGGGCTGTCCGACGCTGCCCCGCCGCAGCGCCGCCTCCGCCACCGACGGCGTCGCCAGGCCCGTGGGCAGCTGCGACTGGGATCCCGCGGGCGCGCCGCAGGCCGGACAGAAGCGGCTCGCTTCCGGCAGCTCGGCCGCGCACGAGGAGCAGCGCATCGAAGGATCCCCCGAGAAACTGGGCGGATGCTACTTCAGATGTTCACCACGAGAGCAGGAACTGCGCCTGTACGACCACGTAAGGCCCGGGCTCGGTGTTGAAGACCGGATTCCACACGAGCTGCAGGTCGGGCTCGAACCGGGACATGGGCGAGAGCTGGAGCGTGTAGAAGGCCTCGGCGACGTACTCGTCGCGGTGGTACACGGTCTGCGTCGTCGCCGAGGGCTGGCTCCAGACGAAGCCGACGCCCACGACGTCGTTCGTCAGATCCTTCAGGACGTCGAACCCCTGGAAGGGCCCCTTCAGGACGAGGCCGGTCCCGACCTGGGTCGAGGCCCCGGCGGACACCTGCGAGCCGCCGACGCCGAAGCGTCCGAACACCGCGAAGGGCGACTCGTGTCCGAGCTGCTGCTGGAAGTTGAAGCCGACTCCCCCCTGGGTCGGCCCGCCCGCCTGCGCGAGAAACGGCTGGATCCGGTAGACGCCGGGGCCGAGGCCGAAGGCGTCCTCGGGCGCGAAACCGATCTCGGAGACGACCGACCAGTTGTCCCAGTCGAAATCGGTCCACGGGGTTTCGCCGGCGGTCGCGTTGCCGGCCGAGGCGCCGAGGATGGCGTACCACGCCTCGGCCGGCTGCCACTGCAGGTTCACGCCGAAGTTGAACTGCGGCAGGGGCAGCACCATGCTGTTGATGAGGGCGGAATTCATGAACTGGCCGCGCCCCGTATTCGCGTAGGTGTTGTTGTCGAGGTAGTTGCTCTGGTCGACGACACCGGCGATCGCAACGACCCGGCCCCTGGCGAAGGACTGCTGCCACGCGAGCTCGGGCACGCGGATCCCGTTCCGGCTCGACAGGATCCCGGTCGGGCTCGTGAGGCTCCCGATGTTCGACCTGGCGCTCTGGTTCGCGCCCGCACTACCCAGCCCCTCCTTCGCGGAGACCTCCGCGCTCAGCCAGCCCGCGGTGCCGGAAGCCGGCGACTCGTAAACCGCCCATTTCGCAAGGAGCTTGAGGGAGTAGTAGCCCATGCTGGAAGAGCCCGACGGCGTGTCCGGAACGCCCGTGTACGTGAAGTCATGCGAGAGGCTGTAGCGCAGGCCGCGCGCGCCGAGCCAGTACTTCGCGCCCTGGACGAGGGACTCGGCCGGGGCGATGTCGAAGAGCGGGCCGGGCTGGATCGCCGTGTTGCCGAGCTCGTCGAGTCCGCCGAGGTACGACGCGAGAGTCGGAGGCACGGCGGGAAAGAGGGTGAAGGCCGTCTTGCGGCCGGAGTCCATGCGCCGCAGCAGCTCGGGGGCGAGCTTCGAGCCTGCCGGCGCGTCAGGCACCTGCTGTTCGATCGGCATCGTCGGCGGCGGCCGGAGGCCCGGGTGCACCCTGGACGCCGGCACGACGACGATGTGCCCGAAGCTGTCGATCAGGATCAGGTCGCCGGGGACCGACGGCGTGGCGGGTTCTTCGGCCGCGGCCATCCGCGCGGCCAGGGCGAGCAGGAGAGCGGCCCGCCTCATGGTTCCGATCGCCGGCCCCTTCCCGCGGCGATCAGTGCGCGTCGGGGTTCGGGATCCGGTAGCGTCCGAGGACGACGGTCACGTTGTCCTTTCCGCCCGCCTCGAGCGCGAGGTCGACGAGGCGCCGGCAGGCGCCGGCCGCCGGTCCGGCCATCGCCAGCTCGCGGGCGATCGCGTCGTCTCCGACCATCTCGGTCAGGCCGTCGGAGCACAGGAGAACCTGATCGCCGTCGCGAAGGGTCGAGCGCTTGAGCTCCACCTGCACGAACGCGCCGCGCGTCGCGAGCGCGCTCGTCAGCACGTGGCGGTACGGGCTGGTCGCCACCTCGGCCTGGGTGATCGCCCCGGAATCGGCGAGCGACTGGGCCATCGTCTGGTCCCGCGTCAGGCGCTCGAGCTTGCCGCCCTTGCGGAGCACGTACGCGCGCGAGTCGCCGACGTGCGCGGTCAGGAGGACCGGGCCGACGCTGCACGCGACGGTCATCGTCGTCCCCATGCCCTTGAGCGCGGGGTCGGCCTTCGCGCGCTCGACGAGAGTCTCCCGGACCTGCTGGAAGCGGCGCTCCATGCGCTCGAGGACCTCCCGGGCGAGCGGCTCGTCCAGGCGCATGATCCAGTCGGGCGTCTCGATCACGAGGTCGACGAGCGCCTGGATCGCCGTGCGGCTGGCGATCTCTCCGGCCGCCGCGCCGCCCACGCCGTCGGCCACGAGCATGCCGTAGACGGTCTCGGAATACTCCCGGGGGATCCTGCCTTCGGGAAGGTTCGTCAGGAGCGTGCGCATCGAGCGGTCGAAGCGCGCGGCGAAGAAGTGGTCTTCGTTGTTGCCCCGCACCTTGCCGGGGTCCGAGAGGCCCGCGAGGTCGACCTCGACGAGCGAGGACGCCCCGGCGGGCTCCGGCGAACCCGGCTCCTGCCAGGCCGGCAGCTCGGCGGTGTCGTCCTGATCGTCGGTCACTGGACCCGCGATGCTACCGCAGGGAAGGGACCTCGCAGCAGTCCGTGGGCTCGATCAGCATCCCGTCGCCCTCGACCGTGGTCGTCTCGGCGTGGAGGCAGCGGGGCCCGCAGAGCCCGTGCTCCTGGAGCAGGCCGTTGCGCCCGCAGCGGGGGCACTGGACGATCGTCCCCTCGTCGGGAATCGTCCGTCCCACGGGCAGGGCCGTGAAGACCTCGATCGTCATCATTGTTCCCTCCTCTCGGGCGCCTCGTCCTCGGGGCGCCAGCTCTGCAGCACGCGCATGTAGTGGACGCGCTCGAGCGCGGGCAGGCTCGCGCCGCGCGCCGCGCTCATCGAGCCCTGCATCTGCCGGAGCGACTCGTAGCCGCGTTCCTCGAGCCACCGGGTGACCTCCGAACGCACGCGGGTCAGGGCCGCGGGCCCGCGCCGCAGCAGCACCGAGACCATCTGCACGGCGTGCGCCCCGGCCATGATGGCCTTGACGGCGTCGACGGCGTTGTGGACTCCCCCCGTCACCGCGAGCGACATGCCGACCTGCGACGGAGAGGATCGAGAGCCAGCGCAGCCGCAGCAGGAGCTCCGTCGGGCTCGAGAGGCGCACGCGGGGCACGACCTCGAGGTTCTCGACGTCGAAGTCGGGCTGGTAGAAGCGGTTGAAGATCACGAGGCCGTCGGCCTTGGCGAGCTCCAGCCGGCGCGCGAAGTTCGAGAGGGAGGAGTAGAAGGGCGAGAGCTTCACGGCGAGCGGCAGATCGACCGCTTCGCGCAGCGTCGCGACGACGTCGAGGACCCGGCGCTCGACGTCCTCGCCCGACTCGCGGGGATCGGTCGGCAGGTCGTAGACGTTCAACTCCAGGGCGTCGGCGCCGCCCTGCGCGATCAGCCGCGCGTACTCGAGCCAGTTGTCGGGCGTGGTGCCGTTCAGCGACGCGATGACCGGGATCGAGACGGCGGCCTTGATCCGCTGGAGCTGCTCGAGGTACTCGTGCGTGCCGAGCGAGAAGAGCGCCGGCTCCGGAAGGTAGGAGAGCGCCTCGGCGTAGGACTCGCTCGGCGCCTCGTGCGCGTGGTAGGTCGCCAGCTCGTCGCCCGTGATCTGTTCCTCGAAGAGCGAGCGCATGACGATCGCGGCGGCCCCGGCGTCCTCGAGCCGGCGCACCATGTCGAGATCGTCGGCGAGCGGAGAGGAGCCCGGCATGAAGGGATGCGGGAGGTGGAGGCCGAGATAGGTCGTCGAGAGGTCCATGGTCACTTCACCTCCGCGGTCGCCGTCGCCGCCGCCTCCGCCACCGCGACCGCGGCCGGGGCGGCACCCCGCTCGACGCCGGCGGCGGGCGGTTTCCACTCGGAGATGTGGCGGTAGAGCGCGACCCGCCGGGCCGCCTCGGCGCCGGCCTGCGCGGCCAGTCGCTTGTAGCGCGCCGGGTCGGCCGCCTCGACCATGCGGAACCGGCTCTCGTTGGCCATGAAGCGGTCCGCCGGCGTCTTCGGCGCCGCCGAGTCGAGCTGCAGGGGCGAGAGCCCTTCCGCGAGCCGCCGCGGATCGAACCGGTAGAGGGGCCAGAGACCCGAGTCGACGACGAGCTTCTGCTGCTCGCAGCCGAGGGCCATGTCGTAGCCGTGGGCGATGCAGTGGCTGTAGGCGATGATGAGCGACGGTCCCGGGTACGCCTCGGCCTCCTGGATCGCCTTGACCGTCTGGAAATCCTTCGCGCCCATCGCGACGCGCGCGACGTAGACGTGCCCGTAGGTCATCGCCATGAGGCCGAGGTCCTTCTTGCCGACGTCCTTGCCGCGCACGGCGAACTTGGCGGCCGCGCCGAGGGGCGTGGCCTTGGACTGCTGGCCGCCGGTGTTGGAGTAGACCTCGGTGTCGAGCACGAGCACGTTGACGTCGTGCGGAAGCGAGAGGACGTGGTCGAGGCCGCCGAAGCCGATGTCGTACGCCCAGCCGTCTCCGCCCATGATCCAGACGGTCTTGCGCACGAGGTCGTCGGCCGCGGCGGCGAGCTCCCGCGCTTCGGGAGTGCGGGACCGCGCGAGCCGCGCCTTCAGGGTCGCGACGCGCTCGCGCTGGGCGCGGATCCCGGCGTCGCTCGCCTGGTCCGCCTCGAGGATCTCCCGGGCGAGCTCGCCGCCGGCGAAGGACGCCTGCGTCTCGAGGAGCCGCCGTGCCCGGGCCGCCCGGCTGTCGAGCGCGAGGCGCATGCCGAGGCCGAACTCCGCGTTGTCCTCGAAGAGGGAGTTCGACCAGGCGGGGCCGCGGCCGTCGCGGTCGACCGTCCAGGGCGTCGTCGGCAGGTTGCCGCCGTAGATCGACGTGCAGCCGGTGGCGTTGGCGACGAGCGTGCGGTCGCCGTAGAGCTGCGTGACGCAGCTTGATGTAGGGCGTCTCGCCGCAGCCGGCGCAGGCGCCGGAGTACTCGAAGAGCGGCCGGGCGAACTGCGTGCCCTTGACGTCCATCTGGCGCAGGCGCGAGAGGTCGGGGTCCGGCAGGTCCAGGAAGAACGCGTAGTTCTCGCGCTCGGCCTCGCGCAGCGGCGGCTGCGGCGCCATCTCGATCGCCTTGCGCTTCGGGTTGGCCTTGTCCTTGGCGGGGCAGAAGGCCACGCAGAGCGAGCAGCCCGTGCAGTCCTCCGGCGCGACCTGGATGGAATAGCGGAAGCCCTCGAAGTCCGCGGCGCGGAACGCGTCGGTCTTGAAGGTCGCCGGGGCCTTCTCGGCAAGCGCCGGCTCGAAGACCTTCGCCCGGATGGCGGCGTGCGGGCAGACGAGGACGCACTTGTTGCACTGGATGCAGAGCGAGGGCTCCCAGACCGGGATCTCGGCGGCGATGTTGCGCTTCTCCCACTGCGTCGTCGCGGTCGGCCACGTGCCGTCGACCGGGAAGGCCGAGACGGGAAGCCGGTCGCCGTGGCCCGCGATGATCATGGCCGTGACGCGCTGCACGAACTCGGGCGCCGCCGCGGGCACGGCCGGCGGGCGGGCGTGCGGGGAGGTCGCCGCCTCGGGGACCCGGACCTCGAAGAGCCCGTCGAGCGCGCGGTCGACCGCGGCGAAGTTGCGCTTGAGGACCTCGGGGCCCTTCTTCGCGTAGCTCTCCTCGATCGACGCCTTGATCTTCGCGATCGCGTCCTCGCGCGGGAGCGTCCCGGACAGCGCGAAGTGGCAGGTCTGCATGATCGTGTTGATCCGGCCCTTGAGCCCGGCCTCGCGCGCGATCGCGGTAGGCGTCGACCGCGAAGAGCCGCACCCGGCGGGCGATGGCCTGCTCCTGGACCTCCCGCGGCAGCCGGTCCCACAGCTCGTCCGGGCCGTACGGCGCGTTCAGGAGAACCGTCGCGCCGTCCTGCGCGAGGCCCAGGATGTCCTGGCGGTTCAGGAGCTCGAACTGGTGGCACGCGACGAAGCTCGCCCGGCCGACGAGGTATGCCGAGCGGATCGGCCGCGGCGAGAAGCGCAGGTGCGAGACCGTGACCGCGCCGGACTTCTTCGAGTCGTAGACGAAGTAGGCCTGGGCGCAGACGTCGGTCTCCTCGCCGAGGATCTTCGATGGAGTTCTTGTTGGCGCCGACGGTGCCGTCGGAGCCCAGGCCGAAGAAGACGGCGCGCGACGACGTCGTCCGGCTCGATGTCGAGCTCGGGGTCCCAGGGCAGCGACGTGTGCGTCACGTCGTCGACGATGCCGACGGTGAAGTGGTTGCGGGGCTGCGGCCGCGCGAGCTCCTCGAAGACGCCGGCGATCATCGCGGGCGTGAACTCCTTGGAGGAGAGGCCGTAGCGGCCGCCGACGACCTTCGGCCGCGCCGCGGCGCTCTCCCGCCTTCGACGAGCGCGGTGACGACGTCCTGGTAGAGCGGCTCGCCGACCGAGCCCGGCTCCTTGGTGCGGTCGAGCACGGCGATCGCGCGGACGGTCTTCGGCAGCGCCGCGACGAAGCGCGCGACGTCGAAGGGCCGGAAGAGGCGGACCTTGAGGACGCCGACCTTCTCGCCCGTGCGCGACGAGCCAGTCGACCGTCTCGTGCGCCGTCTCGGCGCCCGAGCCCATCAGGACGACGACCCGCTCGGCCTCCGGGTGCCCGGCGTAGTCGAAGAGCCGGTAGGCGCGGCCGGTCCGCTCGGCGAAGCGGCGCATCGTCGCCTCGACGATGTCGGGGCAGGCGAGGGTAGAAGCGGTTGCGCCGCCTCGCGCGCCTGGAAGAACGTGTCCGGGTTCTGGGCGGTGCCGCGCAGGACCGGCGTGTCGGGCGTCAGCGCGCGGCCGCGGTGCGTCGCGATGCCCTCCTCGTCGATCAGGGCGAGCAGGTCCTCGTCGGACAGCGTCGTCGATCTTGGCGATCTCGTGCGACGTGCGGAATCCGTCGAAGAAGTGGAGGAACGGGATGCGCGAGGCCGAGGGTCGCGGCGTGCGCGATCGCGGCGAAGTCCTGGGCCTCCTGGACCGAGCCCGAGCCGAGCATCGCGAAGCCCGTCTGGCGGCAGGCCATGACGTCCGAGTGGTCGCCGAAGATCGAGAGCGCGTGGGTCGCGAGCGAGCGGGCCGCCACGTGCATCGCGAACGCGGTCAGCTCGCCCGCGATCTTGTACATGTTCGGGATCATCAGCAGCAGGCCCTGCGAGGCGGTGAAGGTCGTCGCGAGCGCCCCGGCCTGGAGGGCGCCGTGGACGGCGCCGGCCGCGCCCGCCTCCGACTGCATCTCGATGACGCTGCGGGACCTGGCCCCAGAGGTTCTGCCGGCCGCCGGCCGACCAGGCGTCCGCGAGCTCGCCCATCCCGGAGGAGGGCGTGATCGGGTAGATCGCGATGACCTCGCTCGCCCGGTGGGCGACGGAGGCGACGGCTTCGGTGGCGTCGAGGACGGCGCGTCGGGGGGTTGCCATGGGATGACCGTAGCGGGCGGGGCCGCCGCCGGGGTGATGCCTTTGCATCATTTGCCGGCGCATGCGCCGGTGCGGGTCGCCTACCCGGGTCGCAACCCCTCATCCGGCCCTCTCCCCGCCGGGAGAGGGCTCACGGCCGCGCTACTTGAGGCGCGCCAGCGCCTTCTCGGTCGCGGTCAGCAGCGCCCCCGCTCCGACGGGCGCGCCGGTCGCCTGCGTCATCCAGATGTCCGGCGCGATGTTGCCGGCCTTCGACATCCGCTCGAACTCGCTGCCGAGGTTGCCGGACTTCTGGATCTGCTGCTCGATCTGGAACGCGATCAGGTGCCCCATCGGGTAGTCCGGCAGGTAGAGGAACGAGTGGATCATGTGGGAGTAGATGCCGAGCGTGTACACGACGTCGTTCTTCTTGAAGACCGGCGCGTAGTACTGGTTCCAGAGGTCCCGGCAGATCTGCAGCGTCGCGGCCTTGAGCTCGGCCGCCGTGGCGTTCGGGTGCTCGTACATCCAGTGCCAGACGGCCATGTCGACGAGCGCGACGCCGGCGATCTCCCAGGTCGCCCAGAAATCGTTCAGGGCCTTCAGCGCCTCGCTCTGCGGGTCGGGCTTCGCGAGGCCGAGGAGCTCGAGGTCGTGCGCCTGGAAGACGAAGGCGAGCGCCTCGGTGAACGCCGTGTTGGGAACGCCCTGCAGCAGCGTCGAGTCGACGTCGTTCAGCGAGAACGTCTGCTCCACGTTGTGGCCGAGCTCGTGGACGGCGATGTTGTACCCCTTGTAGTTCATGCCCTGCGCTTCGACCCGGGTGCGCAGGTGCGCCTTGTCGGCGCGGCGCTGGGCTCCGAGGGCGTGGCCCGAGCCGCGCGCGGGATCGACGACGATGTGCGCGGCGACGTACTGAGCGCGGTCGCGCGAGAAGCCGAGCTGGACGAGGATGTTCGGGATGTTCTCCTGGAAGGCCTCGGCGTTCGGGTACTTCTTGCGGACGATCGCGTCGAGCTCTTCCTCGGTGTACTTGCCGCGCGGGCGAAAGCCGTTGTACCAGACGTCGAAGGGCTCGAGCGGACGGCCGAGGCGGCCCTGGATGATGGCGGCGACCCTCGGGACGAGCGGCGAGGAGAGGACCTCGACGAGCATCGCCCTGACCCGCTCCTCCGGGATCTGCCGGTTCTCGTCGAAGCGGCGCGCGATCAGCGTCGGCGCCGTCGGGGAGTAGGGGTCGGCCAGCCGCGCGGCCTGGTAGGTCTTCAGGAGGACGGCATAGCGCGTGTCCGGCTCCGGCGCGTTGGTCACCTTCAGGTCGGGCGGGGCCGCCTTGTCGGAGTCGCGCTCGAGCGAGGGTTTGACGGCGTTCGTGCGCCGGGTCCCAGTCGACGTAGGGGTTGTCGACGACGACGGCGGGGATCGTCTGCGTGACGATGCGGTCCATCACCAGCGCGATCAGGCGCTGCCTGGCGAGGCCGTTCTTGTCCGAGTAGTCGGCCTTGATCTGGTCGCGCAGGTTCCAGTGCGAGAGCAGGCGCATCTTCGGCGGGAAGAGGCGCGTGCCCTTGACGTCGACGAGGTGGTGCGTCCAGATGTTGTACTGCGCGATGTACCGGTCGGCCTCGGCGGCCGCCTCGGTGATCGCCAGGTTGACCGAGGCGGGAACGCGCTTGGAGAAGCGCTCGGCCAGGCGCGCCTCGGCCCACTGCCGGCGCGTCCACCCGGGCCCCTGGTCGAGCCGCTGCTGGAGGGTGGTGACCGGGAAGTTCAGGAGCACGGCGAAGGCGAGGCGGTTGCGGAACGAGTCGTCGACGAAGTGGGCCGAGGGGTCGTAGCCGGCGAGGACCTCGTCGAACGGGTAGATCTCGCCGAGATCGAGGTCCGACTGCCACTTGAAGTCGCGCGAGATCTCGTTCATGTGGCCGTCGAGGGACTCGAGCGACTTCTCCATCCGGGAAAAGAAGGCGTTGCGGACGGTCGAGTCGGAGGCCAGGTAGGTGGTCACGACCGCGGCGAAGGCCTTCTCGTCTCCGTCCTCCGGCCGCCAGAAGCTCGCCGCCTGCTCGATCCCCTTCTGGATGCGGGGGCGCTCGGATTCCCCGTATTTCGCGGCGAGCTCGTTCTCGAGGCGGGTCATCGTCTGCTTCATGGCGTCGCTTGGACCTCCCTGCGGGACGACGAGCCCGGCGAGCGTGCCCGCGAGAACGGCGGTGGCGAAAAACGGCATTGCGACCCCTCCGGCGGGCGAGTCTACAGGGGGTCAGGTCTTCATTTTTCAGTCGTCCCGAGGATTTCCCGAAATTTGAAAAATGAAGACCTGACCCCGCGAAATCCCGAAACTTTTCGGTTTGGTTGACGGATAAATCCCGGTCGGAGTGTGTCCGAAGGAGCATCGAAAATGTCGCAAGGACGCCTTTTCCCCCGGTTCCGCCTCGCCGCCGCCCTGCTTCTCGCCGCCGGGCCGGCGCTCGCCGCCCCCGACCCCGAGCCGCCGAAGCTGCGTCTTCCCGGGGGGGCGGCGCCGACGGGATACCGGATCTCCCTGGCGGTCGATCCCGACAAGACCACGTTCCGCGGCACGGCCGACATCGGGGTGAAGCTGTCGGCGCCGACCGAGCTCCTCTGGTTGAACGCCACGGAGCTCGAGGTGGAGAAGGCGACGGCGTCCGCGGGCGGCGCACCGATCGCCGTGCGCGTGGTCCCGGGAGGCGCGGACTTCCTCGGCTTCGCCTTCGAGAAGCCCGTCGACGCCGGCGAGCTCGCCCTGCACGTCGAGTACACCGGCTCGATCGCCGAGACCTCGACGCAGGGGGTCTTTCGCCAGAAGGACGGCGACTCCTGGTACGTCTACACGCAGCTCGAGACGACCGACGCCCGGCGCGCCTTTCCCTGCTTCGACGAGCCGTCGTACAAGTCGCCCTGGGAGCTGACGCTGACGATCCCGGCCGGATCCAACGCCCTCTCGAACACGCCCATCGCCTCGCAGAGCCCCGCCGCCGGCGGCGGCCACGTGGTGCGGTTCGCGAAGACCGAGCCCCTGCCGGCCTATCTCGTCGCCTTCGGCGTGGGCCCGTTCGACTACGTCGACGCCGGGAAGGCCGGCATGAAGCAGACGCCGATCCGCATCGTCGTGCCGAAGGGCAAGGCCTCGCGGGCGCGCTACGCGGCGCAGACTACGGGTCCGCTGCTCGAACGGCTCGAGGCCTACTTCGGCATGCCGTTCCCGTTTCCCAAGCTCGACCAGCTCGTCATCCCGCAGGCGGTGACCTTCAGCGCCATGGAGAACGCGGGCCTCGTCACCTGGGCGGAGTCGGCGCTGCTGGCGCCGCCGCAGGAGGAGACGATCCGGTTCAAGCGCGTGCAGGCCTCCATCAACGCGCACGAGATGGCGCACCAGTGGTTCGGCGACTACGTGACGCTCGCGTGGTGGGACGACGTGTGGCTGAACGAGTCCTTCGCCACCTGGATGGCGGACCGCACGATCCAGGAGTGGCAGCCCGGCTGGGGCGTTGCCACCGACCGCGTCGTCGACCGGTCGAACGTCATGGGCGACGACACGCTCGTCTCGGCCCGCAAGATCCGCCAGGAGATCGCGACGGCCGACGACATCTACGACGCGTTCGACAGCATCTCGTACCAGAAGGGCGGAGCGGTCCTCTCGATGTTCGAGGCGTGGATCGGCGCCGCCGAGTTCCGCGCCGGCGTGCGGCGCTATCTGAACTCGCACCCCTACGGCACCGCCACGTCGAAGGACTTCCTCGAGGCGATCGAGGCGGAGAGCCGCCCCGGCGTGGCGGCCGCGTTTTCGAGCTTCCTCGACCAGGCGGGCGTGCCGGTCGTCGACGTGACGCTGTCCTGCGGCGACGGCGGCGCGAAGCTCGCGCTGTCGCAGAAGCGCCTCCTGCCCGTCGGCTCGGCCGGATCGCCGGCGCAGACCTGGCAGATCCCCGTGTGCGCGCGGACGGGCGAGGGCGGCGGGGCCGCGAAGGCCTGCACGCTCCTGACGCGAAGCCTCGGGGTCGCTCGACGCGCCCGCGCCGTCCGGCGGTTGCCCGGCCTGGGTGCTCGCCAACGACGGCGAGATCGGCTACTACCGCGCGATCTACCGCGGCGACCTGCTCGAGAAGCTGATGACCGTCGCCGACCAGAAGTTGTCGGTGCCGGAACGGGTCGGGCTCCTGCGCGACCTCGACGCCCTCGCCATGGCCGGGGTCGTCCCGCTCGGCCGCGCGATGGCTCTGGCGCCGCGCTTCGCCGGCGACCCGGACCGGCAGATCGTCCAGGCCGCGATCCGCATCTCGGACGACGCCGGAGACAAGGTCCTGCCCGACGACCTGCGCCCGGCGTACGCGCGCTACGTCTCGAAGACGTACGGCGCTCGCGCCCGGGCCCTCGGCTTTGCGAGCAAGCCGGGCGACGACGAGGAGACGCGGCTCCTGCGCTCCTCGCTCGTGCCTTTCGTCGCCGAGGACGGCGACGAGCCCGAGCTCCAGAGGCAGGCGCGGCGGCTCGCGCTGGCCTGGCTCAAGGACCGTTCCGCGGTCGAGGCCGAGATGGTGGGAGCCGTTCTCGAGAGCGCGGCCCGCCACGGCGACCGCGCCCTCTTCGACGCCTACCGCGCGGGTGTCCAGTCCGCGAAGGAGCGCCGCGACCGCGTCCGCCTCTTCCGAGGCCTCGGCGCGTTCCAGGACCCCGCGATCCTGAAGGACGCGATGGCCTTCGTTCTCTCGGGCAGCTTCGACTCGCGGGAGGCCGGCAGCATCCTGTATTCGTCCCTCCGGACGCCGGCGGGCCGCGAGGCGTCGTGGCAGTACCTGAAGGGGAACTACGACGCGATCGTCGCGCGGATGCCGCGCGAGGCGACCGGCTTCATGCCGTTCTTCGCCGAAGGCCTCTGCGACGCGACTCGCCGCCAGGAGGTCGCCGAGTTCTTCGCCGGCCGCGTCGAGAAGCTGCCGGGCGGCTCGCGCAACCTCGCCCAGGTGCTCGAGGGCATGGAGCTCTGCATCGCGCTGCGCGGCGCGCAGGAGGGGAGTCTGCGGGAGGAGCTCGCGAGGTATTAGAGAGCGGGGTCAGGTCTTCATTTTTCTGCGGTGTCGAACTCCAAGCGACAGCCGAAAAATGAAGACCTGACCCCAGGGCCCTACGCCTTGGCCGCCTTCGTGACCGACTTCAGCAGCGCCTCGAAGTCCTTCTCGGCCTTCGCGATCGTCGCGGCCGGCCCGGTGCACTTGAAGAAGACCATCCCCTCCGGCGCCTCGACGATGGCACCGAGGAGCCGCCAGCCGGCCTTCTTGCCCTGCGACTGCATCATCGGCCCGCCTGGCGCGAGGTAGGTCCCGGAGACGTCGATCGTGTGGACCTTGAGCCCGTTGACCGTGCGCTCGGCCTTCTTCGGCGTGGACGGGGACTCGAACTGTCCGACCCAGCGCGAGAGGTTCTCGTCGACCGAGCCCCCCTGGCCCTGCCCGAAGAAGAAGACCCCGCACTCGCCGGCTTCCTGGCCGGCGGCGGCCGGGATCGCATACGTCGCGACCCGCATCGGCCGCTCCTTGGCGGCGGACCAGGTGGCGGGGACGTTCCAACGGAGACCTCCCACGGTTCCGTCGGCGGCGGCGAGGACGGTGGCGGCAAGGATGACGGCGGCGGCCGCGAAGAGCCGGATCGATGTGTGTTTCATGCCCGCAGGATACCCAAAGAAACCCGCCCCGACGTTGAATAGAATGGAGGGTCAGGTCTTCATTTTTCAGGTCTTCGAACCTCGGAGACCAGAGGAGGGATGCATGAGGAAAACCTGGATCGTTGCCCTGGGCGCCGCTGTCGCCGTTTCGGCCGGCATCGCGATGGCCAGTCCCGAGGCACCCAAGCCCGGGCCCGAGACCAAGAAGCTCGAGCCGTTCGCCGGGAAGTGGAAGGGCGAGGCCGAAATGAAGCCCGGTCCGTGGGGACCCGGCGGCAAGATGACGAGCGAGTCGGAGTGCACGTGGTTCGAGGGCGGGTTCCAGCTCATCTGCCGCGAGAGCTCCTCGGGCGCGATGGGCAAGATGAAGAGCGAGGCCATCCTGGGCTGGAACGCCGAGGAGAAGGTCTACAAGTACATGGGCTTCGACAGCATGGGCATGATGGGCTCGGCCAGCGGGACCGCCACCGGAAGCACGTGGAACTGGACCGGCGAGGACAAGATGGGCGGCAAGCTCATCAAGTCGAAGTACACGGTCGTCCTGACCTCGCCCACCACCCAGAGCTTCAAGTGGGAAACCTCCGAGGACGGAAAGACCTGGATGACGGCCGCCGAGGGCAAGTCCACGAAAAAGTAGGGGTCAGGTCTGGATTCTTCGGATTTCGGGGCGGCCGCCGGGGCCGCCCCTCTCGTATCGGTCGAGTGAGGGGGGCAGGTCCTACCGCATCGCCTCCATCGGCGACAGGCGCGACGCCCGCACGGCGGGGTAGAGGCCGAAGACGACGGCGAGGACGAGCGCGGTGACCCAGGCGATCAGCAGGCCCATCGGGTTGACCACCAGGCCGTAGGGGAAGCTTGCGGAGAGGGCCTTGCAGACGGCGGTGCCGACGAAGGTCCCGAGCGAGGCGCCGACGGCGGCGAGCACGCACGCCTCGAGCAGGAACTGCACGAGGATCTCGAAGTCGGAGGCGCCCATCGCCTTGCGCAGGCCGATCTCGTAGCGCCGGTCGGAGAAGGAGATGAGCATCACCGACAGCACGCCGACGCCGCCGACGAGGAGCACCGTCGCGGCGAGGCTCATCAGGACGACCTTCCAGCCGCGCGATCTGGTCGAGGAACTGCGCCCAGGCGCGCGCCGACTCGGCCTCGAGGTCCTTGATCTCGAAGTCCTCGATGCCGTGGTGCGCCTGCTTCGTGCGCGGCCGATGATCATCGCCGAGACCTCCGCCATGTCCTTCTTCGCCTTCAGCTTCACCGACGACGTTGCGAGAGCGCGTGCTTCGGGTCGATCCGGTCCATGTAGGTCTGCAGCGGGATCGAGATCCCGTTGGCGTCGTACCAGAGCTCCTCGTTGAAGATCTGGCTCGGCGCCTGGACGCCGACGATGCGGAAGCGCACGCCCTCGACCGTGACGTCGCGGCCGACCGGGTCGGCGCCGCCGAAGAGCTTGGAGCCGAGAGTCGCGCCCACGACGGCCACCGCCGAGCGCCGCCGCTCGTCGTCGTCGGTCAGGCCGCGGCCGAGCGCGATCCTGCGGTTCATCCAGTAGCCGTAGTCCGGCCAGACGCCGTTGACGTACATGCGCTCGGTCGCCGCCCGCGACCTTGACGACGGACTCCTTCGTCGCCCGCGGCAGGTACGCGAGCACGCGCGGGTCCGGCGCGGCGACGCGCGGCAGGTCCTCGTAGCGCAGGCCCGGGCTCATCGCGAAGCGCTTCTGGTCCTCGGTCGTCTCGGGCGACCTGGGCGCGAGCATGACGGTGCCGTCCCAGCTCATGCCGGAGAAGCCCATCGCGATCTTGTCCATGACGCCGTCCATGACCGAGGTCATGACGACGAGCGCGAAGACGCCGAGCATCAGGAGCGTCAGCGTCAGGGTCGAGCGCAGCTTGTGGGCCCAGAGCTCGACGAGGCCGCCCTTGACGATCTCCCAGGCGAGCGAGAGCTTCGCGCCGGCGGAGAGCCGCCGGGGCGGACGGACGGCGGCCTCGGCGGGCGCGCGCGAGGCCAGGACGGCTTCACTCATAACGCAGCGCCTCCATTGGCGAGAGGCGCGAGGCCTTCCAGGCCGGGAAGAGGGCGAAGACGAAGCCGAACACGGCGGCCAGGGCGTAGGCCGAGACGAAGCTCTTCGGGTCGATGTGGAGAGGGACGCCGATCGACGAGGTGATGATCTTCGAGAACCCGACGCCGATCACGAGGCCGGCGAGCGAGCCTGCGGAGGTCAGCAGCAGCGCCTCCGTCATGAACTCCTTGAAGATCTCGCGGCCCGGGCGCGCCGATCGCCATCTTGACGCCGACCTCGCGGATGCGCTCCTTCAGCGTCGCCATCTGGATGTTGACGTTGACGATGCCGCCGCCGATCAGCGACAGGAAGCCCGAGAGCATGAAGATGATGTCGTAGACGTCGCCCTGGCTGACTGCTCCTTGCGCACGCGCGCGCCGACGTCGTCGAGGCGGAAGTCCTCCTGCTGGCGGTGGTTCGCCTTGAGCATGCGAGGAGAGACTCTTGGAGAACTTCGCCATCGCGTCGAGATCGCGGATGCGGAAGGTGACGCGGTCGAGGCGGTGGTACTGGTCGCCCTCGAAGCGGCGCGGCGACGAGCGTCGACGGGCAGCGCGATGATGCGGTTGCGCCACGCGGAACATGTTCCGGTTGGACGTCGCGGAAGCGGAAGATCCGCTCCCGGAGGATCGCCGACGACCTGGACCGGCATGTCGCCGATCCGCAGCGTCCGGCCGACGGCGTCGCCGTCGGGAAAGAACGTCTCGACCGCCTCCGCGCCGAGGATGGCGACCGGCGCGGCCGTGTCGATGTCGTGCTGGCGTGAAGGTCGCGCCCCTCCTCGATCTCGTAGCCGTCGAGGGCGAGGAAGTCGCCGCCGATGCCGCGCATGTCGCGCTCCTGGTCGGCGTACGGCGAGCGCACCCGCGCGCGCGCGTCCTTCCGCATCGACGACGCCGTCGACGGACCGAGGTCGCGAGGTCCTCGCCCTCCTCGGCGTCGTCGTTGCGCAGGCCGAGGTTCGCGGTCTGCAGGGCCGTGGGCGCCCCGTCGCTGGACGACCGCCGACTGGCGGACGTTCAGCTTGTCGAGGCCGCCCATCTTCACGTAGAGCTCCATCGAGCGCTTGCGCATGCTGTCGGAGATCGAGAAGCCGCCGAGCACCGAGGCGACGCCGAGCATCACGCCGAGCGACTGGAGGATCGAGCGGCGTGAGGTTCTCCCGCATCTCGACCCACGAGTTGCGGAGCCGTCTCGCGGAAGGCGCCGTTGAAGGTCATGGCCCTCACCCCCGGCCCCTCTCCCGCCGGGAGAGCGGAGACGGAGCTATGCAGCCTCCGCGAGCTTGATCAGCCCGTCGTGGATCTCGACCTGGCGCTGCGCCATGGCGGCGATCTGGAGGTCGTGCGTGACGATGATGATGGTGTTGCCCTGGCGGTGGAGCTCGACGAAGAGCTCGAGGACCTCGTGGCCGGTCTTGGAATCGAGCGCGCCCGTGGGCTCGTCGGCGAGCAGCAGGGCGGGCCGGTTGGCGAGGGCGCGGGCGACCGCGACGCGCTGCCGCTGGCCGCCGGAGAGCGCGGCCGGGAGGACCTTCGCCTTGTCGGGGATGCCGACCTTCTCGAGGAGCTCCAGCGCCCGCTCGCGGCGCTCCTTGCGCGCCGACGCCGGCGTAGAGCATCGGCAGCTCGACGTTGCGGACGACGGAGGCCTTCGGCAGCAGGTTGTACTGCTGGAAGACGAAGCCGATCTTCTCGTTGCGGATCTGCGCGAGCTCGCGGCCGGAGAGCCCCTCGACCTGCTCGCCGTCGAGCGCGTAGGTGCCGGCCGTCGGCGGGTCGAGGCAGCCGAGGATCGCCATGAGCGTCGACTTGCCCGAGCCCGACGGCCCGATCAGCGCGACGAACTCGCCGCGCTCGACGGTCAGGTCGATGCCGCGCAGGGCGTGGACCGCGGCGCCGTTGGTGCCGAAGACCTTCGTGAGGCCGTGGGTTTCGATGATTGCCGACATGGAACTCAGACCTCTAGCGGTCCGCTTCGCGGACCGTGGAAATGGGAGGGAAAGTCGCGAGGGTCTCCTCTCCCGGTGAAGCCATTTTCCGGCTAGTTGTCCTCGTCGTCCTTCTCGACGCGCTTCTTGCGACGGAGTCCTCGAGCGCGACCTGTTCGCCCGACTTCAGGCCCGCGACGATCTCGACGCGCTCGAGCGTGGCGATGCCGGCCTGGACCGGGACGACGTCGAAGTAGTCCTTCCAGTGGTCCGAGAGCCAGACGAACTTGCTGCGGCCGGAGAGGCCGTCCTTGCGCGGCGGCGATCTGCTTGGGCATCGAGGTTGGCCTTGAGGCGATAGGCGACCGTCTTGCCGTCGCGCTTCTGCAGCGCCTCGAGCGGGATCGACGTGGCCTTGTCGCGCTTCTCGCCGAGGATCTCGACGTTGGCGCTCATGCCGGTGCGGAACGAGTCGCCGAGCTCGTCGAGCGTGACCTCGACCTTGAACACCTTGATCTTCTCGACGAGCTCCGCCGACGGCGCGACGAAGCTGACCTTGCCGGTGAAGAGCTTCTGCGGGTACGCGTCGAGGGTGATGCGCACCGGCTGGCCGACGTGGACCTTGGCGATGTCGACCTCGTTCAGGTTGACGCGGATGATGAGCGACTTCAGGTCCGCCACCGTGAAGAGCACGGTGCCGGCGTTGAACGAGGAGACGCCCGAGGTCACGGTCTCGCCGAGCTCGACGCCCCGCTTGATGACGACGCCGGACATCGGCGCGGTCACTCGCGCCTTCTGCGACGAAGCGTTGCCGGAGATCGGGATGCCGCGGTCCTCGACGATCTGGTAGCGCATCCTTGCGGCGCGCAGGTTGTCGGCGGCCTGGTCGCGCTTGATCTCAGCGGCGCGGTACGGGTCGCGGCCGACGAGGCCCTGGTCGAAGAGCGCCTTCTGCATCGCGTATTCGCGCTCGGCGTCCTGGAGCTTGAGGTCGAACTCGCGCACACTCGCCTGGACGTCCGAGAGCGACTGCGCCTGGTTGACGTCCGGCTCGATCTCGGCCAGCACGTCGCCTGTCTTGACGACGGCGCCCTCGCGCACCGAGAGCGACAGGACGCGGCCGGAGACGCGGACTTGACGTCCACCTTGGTGACGGGGTCGACGACGCCGACCTCGCGGACGGAAACCTGGAGGTCCTCGGCCTGGACCTTGCCGAGCCGGAAGGGCGAGTTCTCGGCCTTGGGATCCTTCTCCTTGCCCTTGGCCGCCACGATCGCCGCGGCCCCTACGGCCAGGGCCACTGTCAAGATCGCGATCCACTTCTTCTTTTTCACGAGAAACCCCCCTAAACCGGCGAAAAGTCGAGCCACGACCTCTTAATACGCACCCCGCCTGAAGAATGTTCGATGGGGGTCAGGTCTTCAAATTTCAAATTTCTCGATTTTTTGAAAAATGAAGACCTGACCCCATGGAACTCCTGGTCAGGGGCTGCGTTTGAGAGCCCGAGGGAAGACGCGATGCTGTCGATACGGTCCCTGGGGAAGCGGTATCCGGGCGGGACGGTGGGGCTCTCGGACTTCTCGCTCGAGGCGGGCGAGGGGGTGCTGGGGCTGCTCGGTCCCAACGGCGCCGGGAAGACGACGCTGATGTCGATTCTCGCGACCGTGACGAAGCCCACCTCCGGCACCTTTTTCTGGGAGGGAAAGGACGCCGTCGCCGATCCGCTCCCCCTGCGCCGCCGGCTCGGCTACCTGCCGCAGGACTTCGGCGTCTACGAGCGGCTGACTGCGCGCGAGTTCCTCCTCTACCTCGGCCGGTTGAAGGGGCTCTCCGGCGCCGACCTCTCGCGGCGCGTCCAGGAGCTGCTCGAGCTGACGAACCTCCACGGCGCGGCGGACCGGCGCCTCGGCGGCTACTCGGGCGGCATGCGCCAGCGCGTCGGCATCGCGCAGGCGCTGCTGGGCGACCCGAAGCTCGTCATCGTCGACGAGCCGACCGTCGGCCTCGACCCGGAGGAGCGCGTCCGCTTCCGCAACCTGCTCTCCGAGATCGCGCAGGGCCGCATCGTCATCCTCTCGACGCACATCGTCTCGGACGTCGAGGCCGTGGCCTCGCAGATCGCCGTCATCCGCGGCGGCCGCCTCGTCGCGCAGTCGACGCCGGAAGAGCTCCTCCGCAAGGCGACCGGCCGCGTGTTCACGGCCGTCGTCTCCTCCGAGCGCCTGCCCGAGGCGCAGAAGCGCGTCCACGTCTCCAACCTCATCCGCCGGGCCGACGGCGTGCACGTGCGCTACGTGTCGAACGGCACGGGAGCCGCGCTGCCCGACTCGCGCGCGATCGAGCCGAGCCTCGAGGACGCCTACCTGATGTTGAACCTCGACTCGGGGTCAGGTCTGAAATCTTCGGAGTTGCCGTCGTGAATCCGCTCGTCGCGCAGATCGGCGCCGAGGTCCGGATGCGGCTGCGCTCCTTCGCGACGCCGATCGCGGTCGCCGCGTTCGTCGCGGCGGCGTTCTTCTGGATCCCGGACCCGAAGGGCAACGCGACGTCGCTGTCGTGGGAGCTCCCGGACGGGCGCGTGCAGGCCCCCGTCTACAGCGCGGCGTACGTGGGCTTCGCGGTCTCGGTGCTCTCGGGGATCATCCTCGCCATGAGCGGCTTCTATCTCGTCGCGGGCTCGGTGCGGCGCGACCGCGAGCGGGGCGTCGGGGCGATCCTCGCGGCGACGCCCTTGTCGAAGACGGCGTACCTCGGCGGCAAGTGGGCCGCGCACTTCGTGTACCTGCTGGTGATCGCGACGTTCGGCCTCGCCGCCGGGCTCGTCGCGTTCATCCGCTACGGCGCCGGCCCCTTCGATCCGATCGCCTTTGCGCTCCCGTACTTCCTCTCGACGATCCCCGCGATCGCCGTCGTCGCCTCCTTCGCCGTCCTCTTCGACGTGACGCCGGGGCTGCGCAGCCGGGGCGGCCTCGTGATCTGGTTTTTCGTCTTCCTGTTCGGCCTCGTGAAGCTCCCGCTGGATCTCGCGGGCGAGGACGTCGACGATCCGACGCCCAAGCCGATGCAGATGGTCCGGCAGCCGATCTTCGACCCGACGGGCCTCGCGACCGACCAGTACCTCGTCCGCAAGTCGCTGCCCGAGGCCGTCAAGGGCGTCTCCTCCGGACACGTCACTCACAGCAAGCCGTTCGAGCGCGTGCCCTGGCCCGGGATCGAGGTCACGCCGAAGCTCGCCGCGATGCGCGCCCTCAACTTTGCTCTTGCGCTCGTTCCCCTCGCCCTGGCCGTGCTCCTCTTCGACCGCTTCGATCCCGCGCGCGGCCGCCGCAGAATCCGCAAGCCGTCCTTCCTAACTCGCTGGTACCAAGGGCTCCGGAATGGGGTCAGGTCTTCAAATTTCGGATTTCCGGACGAACCTCAAAATTTGAAAAATGAAGACCTGACCCCCGTGAAACTCACGCCGGTGACGGCGGAGCCGTCGGCGGCGCGGGCGGTGCTGGCGGAGGCGCGGCTGATCTGGGAGAGCGCCTCGTGGATCAAGTGGCCGCTCGCGCTCTCGGCGATCCTCGCGGGGTTGCTGCCGGGCAACCTCGCGCAGGGGATCTTCCTGGTGCTGCTCGTGCCCGTGATCTCCGAGGCCGCGGCCCGTGAGGACATGGCCGGCACGCGCGCGCTCGTCTTCTCGCAGCCGGGAGTGCCCGCGTCGCCGGTCCTCTGGAAGATCCGCCGCGCTCGCTCTCGTCGTCCTGATGCTCGGGACGCCGATGACGATCCACGGTCTCGTCGAATCGCCGGCGAAGGGCCTCGCGTGCGTCGCGGGACTGCTCGCCGTCGCCGCGACGTGCGTCGGCCTGGGGTCGCTGACCTCGGGCGGCAAGCTCTTCACCGGCCTCTACGTCGTCGCCTGGTACATGGCGATGTCGGGCGGGTCGGGAGCGGATTTCACCGGCGCGCTCGGCAAGGCGCCGTCGCTGACGGTGAGCGGGCTGTATCTGGCCGGGGGGCTCGCAGCGGTGGCTCTGGCGTTCGGGCGAGAGAAGCTGGGAGCGGCTCGGGCGTAGGGGACACCCCCTCACCTCGGCCCTCTCCCCCTCGAGGGGGAGAGGGAGTCAGCCCGCCAGGTCCTTCGGCAGCGCGACGCCGTCGCGCTCGTTGTCCCAGAGGGTCGACATGATCCACCACCGCTCGCCGTCGTGCATGAGCTGGATGCTGTTGACGCCCTTGCGCAGGACCTTCCCCGCGGGCGCCGGCGCCGTGCGCGCCTCGTAGGAGGACAGCACGTTCGCGATCGCGCCGAAGCGGAACTCGCGCCGTCCGATCTCGACCTCGTAGAAGTCGTTGGCGTCGAGGTACGGCCCGCGCGACGCGATGAACCCGTCCACGTCGAAAACGCCCGACGCCGGCCCGCCGGGGGCCTGCCGCGCCGGGATCAGGAGCGCCTTCGGGTGATGCAGGGACCGGTCGCGGTCCCACTGCCGCGCCTGCCCGGCCTTGCCGGAGATCGATTCGTACATGGCCTTGATGATTCCGTCGATCGTGGCGACGTCCGGGTTGGCGTTCGTCATTCGGCTCACCTCGCGGGCGGCATTATTGCCGATCCCCGGACGCGGGGCTGTACGATCGGCCCGTGGCAAACTCCGGCCGGTCGCACGTCCTCGCGCAGCTGCGCGACGTCGCCATCTCCGCCGCGATCGGGCTCGGCGTGGTCTACCTCGTCACCGCCGACGACGCGCGGCGGTTCACGTGGGGCGCGGCGGCCTACGGCGTGCTCATCGGCATCTTCGGCTACGTCTTCTGCGCGGGGCTGGCGTGGATTTTCCGCGGCTGGCTCGAGCGCACGCGCCTTCCGGCCTGGCTCGCGCGGACGGCGGTCTACTTCGTCGGCGGCGTCGTGGGGTGGCTGCTCGCGAGCCGCCTCGGCCTGGCGCTCGGCCTCGTCCACTTCAAGATCGGCTTCCAGGAGCTGCGCGGCTACTTTCCGGTCGCGGGCGCGATCGGCGCCCTCGTGGGCATTCTCTTCTACGGCTTCGGCCTCATGCAGAGCCAGCTCGAGAAGTCCGTCGAGCGCCTGAAGGAGGCCGAGTTCGCGGAGAAGGAGATCGAGCTCGCGCGCTCGATCCAGCAGCGCATCCTTCCGCCGCAGGAGCTTTCGGGCGAGGGCTACCGCATCTCCGCGCGCAACCTCCCCGCCCGCTACGTGGCGGGCGACTTCTACGACGTCTTCCGCCTCCCGGACGGCGCCGTCGGCATCGTCGTCGCGGACGTCGCCGGCAAGGGGATGGGGGCGAGCCTCATCATGGCGACGGTCAAGGCCGCGCTTCCGTTTCTCGCGGCGGAGCGGCCGGTCGACGAGGCGCTGCGGGAGGCGAATCGCCGCCTGAAGCCGCGCCTGGACGCGCGCGAGTTCGTCGCTCTGACGTACGCGCGCTACGACCCGAAGACGGGCGCCTTCGAGCTCTCGAACGCCGGCCTGCCGGACCCGTACGTCCTCGACGTCAACGGCGAGCCGCGCGCGATCTCCGCGCCGGGGCCGCGGTTCCCGCTCGGCGTGCGCAACGAGGTCGCGTACGAGAAGATCGGCGGCGTGCTCGCGCCCGGCGAGCGGCTGATGCTCCTGTCCGACGGGCTGCCGGAGGCGCCCACGTCGAACGGCGAGCCGCTCGGCTACGAGAAGTTCGAGGCGCTGCTCTCGGGCGCCCGCACCGTCGACAAGCTGCTCGAATCCGTGCGGGCCGCGACCGGCCCCGCGCTCGCCGACGACTGGACGGTCCTGGTGCTGGAAAGGACGACATGAACCGCAAAGAACTGCTCGAGGATCTCTCGGACTACGCCCCCGCCGACGCGCGCGAGGCCGAGTCGCTCGCCTGGATGCGCCGCTTCCTCGCCGCGCCGGCCGACCCCTTCGCGCGCGAGAACCCCCAGGGCCACATCACGGCGAGCGCCGTCGTCGCCCGGCCCGACGGCTCGGCGTTCCTGCTGCTCCATCACCGCAAGCTCGGGCGCTGGCTCCAGCCGGGCGGGCACGCCGACGGCGCGGACGCCTCGGCCTTCGACGCGGCGCTTCGCGAGGCGCGCGAGGAGACCGGCATCGCGGCGCTCGAGGCGCCCTTCGGCCGCGCGATCTTCGACGTCGACGTCCACGCCATCCCGGAGCGGCCCGGCGAGCCGGCGCACCATCACTTCGACGTGCGCTACCTCTTCACGACGACGGCCGGGATCGACCTCTCGGCGGCGGAGGACCCGGCTCGGCCGATGGAGTGGCGCGCCTTCGAGGCCGCGCTCGACGCGGGGGTCGACGACTCTCTCACTCGTGCGCTCGAGAAGGCGCGGATGGTGCTCTCGCCCGCGCTCCATGGAGGACGGCCGTGAGAAAGACGTACGCGTCCAGGGACATCGAGGTCAGCTACGATCCGAGGCGCTGCATCCACGCGGCGCGCTGCGTCGAGGGCGCGCCCGAGGTCTTCGATCCCAACGCGAAGCCCTGGATCCGGCCGGAGAACGGAGCGGCGGAGAAGATCGCGGAGGTCGTCGCGCGCTGCCCGACCGGAGCGCTGCGCTACGAGCGCCGCGACGGCGGAGCCCCCGAGGCGATCCCGTCCAAGGTCGAGATCACCGTGGAGAAGAACGGTCCCATCACCGTCCGCGGCCCCATGCCCCTGGTCGATCCCGCCGGCGAGCGCTGGTCTGACGCCGGCCACCGCTACGCCCTCTGCCGCTGCGGCGCGTCCGCCAGCAAGCCGTACTGCGACGGCACCCACCACAAGATCGAGTTCCGCGGATAGCGAGCGGCTACGGGGGGGCGGCGGGCGTGGGGGCGCGCAGGCGCTCGGGGATGGGGATCGTCGGGGCGTGGTCGGCGGAGGTCTTGAGGAAGAGATAGACGAGGCCGACGCCGATGACGAAGACCCCCGTGGCGCGGTTGACGAAGACCAGGCGCCTGAAGTCGAAGTGGCGCCGCAGGGCGTACGCGCCCGCGCACAGGATGATCCACCACGCTCCCGAGCCGGCGAAGACGCCGGCGACGAGCTCGATCGTCAGGATCGGCCGGCCGTGCACCGCTCCGATGCCCATCGTCGCGAAGATGGCGGCGAACGCGACGAAGGTCATCGGGTTGGTCAGCGTGAGCACGAAGGTCGACATGAAGTCGCCGGTGAGGCCGCGGCCGCCGTTTCCGTTGGTGGTCTCGCGCTCGATCGGCCGCATCAGCAGGAGACGCAGGCCGAGGACGAGCAGGATCACGCCGCCGACCCGCTGGAGCCACTCGTGCTCGGTGATCAGGAACTCGGAGACGATCGTGGCGCCGAAGGCCGCGATCGCCCCGTAGACCGCGTCGGCCGCCGCGGCGCCCAGGCCCGACACCACGCCCGAGAGCCAGCGCTTGGCGATCGTGCGCTGGACGCAGATCGCGGCGATCGGGCCGACGGGGGCCGCGAGGCAGAACCCCACGATCATGCCCTTGACGAACAGGCTCATGGATGTCGGCGCCGCGTGTCCGTCAGTGAGATGGCAAGGGTTCGTCCCGGCTCGAGCAGCCGAGCAGGGCGCATGCCGCGGGAGCTCCGGGGGTCGTAATGCCGGAATTCTATGGGGTCAGGCCTTGAATCTGTACTGCCGCTTGCGCCCGGAGTACAGAATCCAGGCCTGACCCCGTCCCTACGTCCCGAACGACTGGGGCAGGGGCTCGCCGTCGGGGAGGAAGATCTCCTCGATCAGGGCGCCGAAGACCTTCCCGATCCTGAAGGCCAGCGGCAGGCTCGGGTCGTAGCGCCCCGTCTCGATCGCGTTGACGGTCTGGCGCGAGACCGCGAGCCGCTGCGCCAGGTCCGCCTGCGACCAGGACCTTTCGGCGCGCAGGACGCGCAGGCGGTTTCTCACGCGCACCGCCGCGAGAAGATCGCGAGGCCCGCGCTCCAGGAGATCGCCAGCAGCGCCGCCCACATCACCGAGGGCGGCCGCAGCGCGAACGCGATCGCCGCCGCGAGCTCGACGACGAAGGCGAGGGCGAGCGCCAGGACCGGCAGGTCCAGAAAGCCCGTTTTCCGGGGGGTTTTTGCTTCGGGCGCGTCCATGCGTCGGCCTCCAGTGTCGGGATGGTAAAGCAAGCATGACATATAGACAAGTATCTTTGTCCTAATTGACTTACGCCATATTTACGCCTATCGTGCGTTCCTGCATCCGACAGGAGGTCCCATGGGCGCTCTGGCGATCGAGCGGCTGCTGGAAGAATCGGGCGCCCTCCTCACGCGCGCCTGCGACCTGCCGTCGCCCGCGGCCGCGCGCAATCCGCTCGCGACGACAGTCGCCGCCCTCGACCGCCTGCTCTCGGGCGGACTCCCGCGCGGCGCGCTGACGGAGATCTCGGGCCGCCGCTCGTGCGGACGCTTCTCGATCGGCATCGCGTCGCTCGCCGCGGCGACCTGTGCCGGCGAAGCGGCCGCGCTCGTGGACCTCGGCGGGCATCTCGATCCGCAGTCGGCCGAGGAGGCCGGCGTCGATCTCTCGCGCCTCCTCTGGGTGCGGCCGTCGAAGCTGAAGCAGGCGGTGGCGAGCGCGGAGATGCTGCTCGCGACCGGGTTCCCGCTCGTCGTCGTCGACCTGGGCCTGCCGCCCGTGCGCGGCGGTTTCGTTCCCGACGCCGCGTGGGTGCGCCTGACGCGCGCGGCCCGCGACCGGCGGGCGGCGCTGCTCGTGCTCGCGCCCTATCGCGTCAGCGGCATCGCCGCCGAGGCGGTCGTCTCCGCCGGCGCCGCGCGCGCCGTGTGGCGCGGAGCGGGGAAGTCGCCGAGGCTGCTCGAGGGCAGTGGGCGTGCGGCTGACGCTCGAGAAGGACGGGCGGGCGCGGACGGGGAGTCGGGAGAAGGGATGTCGTTGGCGGTCACCGGGGTTGCCCCCCTCACCCTTGATGCCCCCCTCACCCTGCCCTCTCCCCCCGCGGGGGGGAGAGGGGATCTTTTTGAGGGTCGAGGTGAGGGGCGCTCCGTCTCGGCATGATCGCCTGCCTCTTCGTCCCGCTCTTTCCGCTCGCGGCGCGGCTGCGGAGCGAGCCGGAATTGAAGGGCGAGGCCGTCGCGATCTTCGAGGGCAACGGCAATGCCGCCCGCGTCGTCGCCGCGACGCGCAAGGCGCGCCGGGCCGGCATCGCTCCCGGCATGACGCTGCCCCAGGCGCGCGGGCGGATGCCCGGCCTGATCGCGCGCGGACGCGACGCCGAGTGCGAGCGCGCCGCGTCGGAGGCGCTGCTCGAGGTCGCGGAGTCCTTCTCGCCGCGCGTCGAGGACGCGGGGGAGGGAGTGGTGTACGCGGACCTGGAGGGGCACGCGCGGCTCGCGGTCCCCCCCTCACCCCGACCCTCTCCCCCCGAGGGGGGAGAGGGAGTACCGGGGGGGAGAGGGGGTTTAGTCGACCTCGCGCGGGACATGATCCGCGTCGGCGGAGAAGGCGGGGCTGCCGGCGCGCGTCGGCGTCGCGGCGTCGAAGCTCGCGGCGCGCGTCGCCGCCGGGCTTCCCGATTCGCCGACCGTCGTCGCCGAAGGCGAAGAGGCGAGCTTCCTCGCGCCGCTCCCGCTCGAGAAGCTCGCCCCGCAGCTCGAGATCGCCGCGACTCTCGACCGCTGGGGCCTCTCGACGATCGGCGAGCTCGCGAAGCTGCCCGAGGGCGAAGTCGCCAGCCGCCTCGGCGAGCTCGGCCGCGCCCTCCACATGTCCGCGCGCGGCCTCGACCCGCAGCCGCTGGAGCCCTGGGTCCCGCCGCCCTCCTTCACCGAGGGCATGGACCTCGAGTGGCCGCTCGCCACCCTCGAGCCCTTCCTCTTTCTCGCCCACGCCGCGCTCGAGCGCCTGCTCGCGCGGCTCGAGTCCCGCGCCCTCTCCTGCACGCGCCTCGAGGTCACGCTCAAGCTCGACCCCGACGGCCACGACGCGCGCGCGATCGCGCTGCCCGCGCCCACCCGCGACGCGAAGACGCTTTTGACCCTCGTCCGCCTCGAGCTCGAGGCCCGCCCGCCCGGCGCGCCCGTCGCCGGCTTCGTTCTCGCCGCGCACCCGGACTCGCCCCGCCGCGCCCAGCTTTCCCTCTTCGGCCCCGCGGCCCTCTCGCCCGACCGCCTCGCGACGACGATCGCGCGCCTGGCCGCCCTTCTCGGCGCCGACCGCGTCGGCTCTCCGCGTTCGGTCGACGGCCACCGCCCCGAGCGCTTCGCGATGAGCCACAGCGGCTACACGCCGCCGCCTCCGCCGAAGCTGCGCTCGCCGGCGAGAAACGGGAGGGGGCTGCTCTCGGTGAGAGTGCTGCGGCCGCCGGTGGCGGTGGAGGTGATCGTGGATTCCCCCCTCACCCCGACCCTCTCCCCCCTCGGGGGGAGAGGGGAATGTTCACGCCCCACATCCATCACGTCCCCGCCCGATGCGACGCCGCCCATCTCCGGCTCCGTGCGCGTGGCCTCGGGTCCCTGGTCCCTCGAGGACGGCTGGTGGACCGAGGCACCGGCCGATCGCGACTACTGGGACATCGAGCTCTCCGACGGCGGCCTCTACCGGATCTACCGCGATCGTCCGGACGACAAGTGGTTCGCCGACGGCGTGTACGACTGACACTCAAGAGCGCCGGCGTTCGGCACCAACGCACCCATGCTCGACTCTTTTGCGACTATCTTGAGAAGCCCAACTACATCAACAATTAGTTTCACTCATTACCAGGTTACACGTGTTCACGTGCTACACTTGTTCACGTGAAGAGCGACTCTCGCGACAACACCCATAAAGGTAGACCCGTGGAAACCCAGAACGTGACCCTCGCGCTGCCCAGGGTCCTGCTCCGGAAGGTCAAGCACCTCGCCGTCGAGAAGGAGACATCCATCTCCCGCCTTCTCGTCGAAGCCCTCGAGGAGCTCGTCCGTCAAGACGACGCCTACGAGGAGGCCCGCGTTCGGGCGCTCGAGTCCCTGAACCAGCCGAGAGATCTCGGCACCGGCGGCAAGATCACCTGGACGCGCGACGAACTGCATGAGCGCCGCTGAGCCGCCGCAGTTTCTCGACAGCAACATCCTCGTCTACGCATTCGACCACGCCGCAGGTCACAAGAGCGCGCTGGCTCGAAGACACGTCGTCGATCTCTGGCAGAAAGGCAGCGGCTGCCTGAGCATCCAGGTTCTCCAGGAGTTCTTCGTTTCCGTCACGGCGAAGATCTCGAAGCCCCTTTCGCCCCCCGAGGCCAGACGTGAGATCGCGTACCTCTCGCGCTGGCGCGTCCACCGTCCCCGGGCGAGCGACCTCCTCTCCGCCATCGACCTCCGGGAGCGCCTCCACATCTCGTTCTGGGACGCCATGATCCTCCAGAGCGCCCGCTCGCTCGGCTGCCGGATCCTCTGGACCGAGGACCTGAGCCACGGCCAGACCTACGAGGGCGTGACGGTCCGGAATCCCTTCGCCTAGCCCCCGCCCGGTCGGCGCTCGCGACAATCAGTAAGTAGGCGAAAGGCGGCGTAGACTGAATGAGCGCTGGAGGGCACCCGCATGCCTCGGAAACTCGGAGAGATCGAAGCCGAAGCGTTGAAGCTCGGAGCGCGGGCCCGGGCCGCCCTCGCCCGAACGCTCCTGGAAAGCCTCCCCCTCGAAGGCGAAACGAC
Organism: uncultured Acidobacteriota bacterium; assembly: GCA_963776755.1. GTDB lineage: Bacteria > Acidobacteriota > Thermoanaerobaculia > UBA5066 > Gp7-AA6 > DAHUXD01. The sequence continues at coordinate 103,691 of CAVZNW010000004.1, read as the reverse complement.
CATCGAGCGCCTCTGGTTCGACGAAGCCGAGCGTCGGGAGCGAGAGCTGGACGCCAGCCGGGCCGATACGATCCCGGCTCGCGAGGTGCTACGCCGCTTGAGGTCCGGGACGGCGAGGATGACCGGCCGCCGTTAGAAAGACGTCGCGGCGGTACAATTGTCAGCGGCCTCGAGCTGGTCGGCCAAATCACTGATGCAGACACGATCGCGATCGGCAGCCGGATTCGAGAACTTGCTCGGTTGCGACGCGCCTACGGACAGGGCCGCTGGAGAAAGCGCAAGGGCGTGGGGACGGTTCGGTTCGACGACGGATCGACAGCTCGTGCCGAGATTCACTGGTACGAGGCGGCAGGAGTAGGCCGAAGGGAATTCAAGATCAAGCGGATTCTGGAATGAAGCCCATTCGCAAGACTCGCTCCATGACTCACCGCCTCGTCGTCTGTGTCCGCAACACGGGTTTTCCCGCATCGCTCGAGCCCCGCAAGATCTACCGATGCCTGGGTGCAGAGAGGGTCGGCTCGAAGTCGCTGTTGCGCGTCGTGGATGAGTCGGGACAGGCCTATCTCTACCCCCGGACGCTGTTTGCGCCCGTCCGCGTCTCGTCGGCCGCACAACGCGCTCTCGCCCTCGCCGGCTGATCCTTGCGCTGACCCTTCTCGCGACAAGTCTTATGTAGATGTGTCCATCGGGTCCAACCCCCGGGCCGCCGCCCCCCGGCCCGCCCCGCCTTCTCGACCGCGTGCGCCAGGCCATCCGCGCACGCCACTACAGCCTCCGCACCGAGGAGGCCTACGTCGGCTGGATCCGCCGCTACATCCTGTTTCACAACAAGCGCCATCCCCTCGAGATGGCCGAGCCCGAGATCAACGCCTTCGTCACCCATCTCGCCGTCGAAGGCCCCGTCAGCGCCTCGACCCAGACCCAGGCCCTCTCGGCTCTCATGTTCCTCTACCGCCACGTCCTCCAGAAGCCCCTGCCCGACCTCGACACCGTCATCCGCGCCAAGCGCCCCGGCCGCCTCCCGAGCGTGCTCACGAGAGCGGAAGTCCGCCGCATCCTCGGCCGCATGAACGGCACGCCCCGCCTCGTGTCGACCCTCCTCTACGGCACCGGCATGCGCCTTCTCGAATGCCTGCGCCTGCGCGTCAAGGACCTCGAGTTCGGCAACAACCGGATCGTCGTTCGCGACACCAAGGGCGGCGAAGACCGCGTCGTCCCCTTCCCCCTCGTCGCCCGCGCCGAGATGCCCACCTGGCTCTCCCGCGTCAAGCGCATCCACGAGAAGGACCTCGCCGACGGATTCGGGACCGTCTACCTGCCCGACGCCATCGCCCGGAAGTTCCCCGGCGCCGACCGCGAGTGGGGCTGGCAGTACGTCTTCCCCGGCGAGCACCGCAGCCACGATCCCCGCGGGGGAGAGAAGCGCCCCGGCCAGCCCGGCGCCGCACCGCCCGATCCGGAATCCCACCACGCCCGGCGCCCCAACCCGAGCGCCGCCACCACTTGCACGAGACGGTGATCCAGCGCGCCCTGCGACGCGCCGTCCTCGACGTCGGCATCTCCAGGCGGATCAGCTGCCACACCTTCCGCCACTCCTTCGCCACTCACCTGCTCGAAGAGGGGTACGATATCCGCACGATCCAGGAGCTCCTCGGCCACAGAGACGTGAAGACGACCATGATCTACACCCACGTTCTGAACCGTGGCGGACGCGGCGTCCGCAGCCCTGCCGACATCCTGTGGGCCGGCGTCGCCGGCGGTCCGGACACTAGACAGCTTTCTTCGCAGTCTAACTACCTGACATCGCCCGCGCCCCCGGAGCGACTGCTGCTGGCCGGTGAGGAAGTTCCCGATGAACCGGAGGCCGAGGACGTAGATGAATAGAGAGACGTGGGGCGGTGCGCGATGCAGCGTTTGACAGAATTGCTTAGGAAGTCGAAGTTACAGCCTATGCAAGCGTTAGGCGGCCCAGAGGTAGGAGGTCGGCATGGCACGAGCTGAAGACGACGGCGCTCGCGGCTCTCGCGGCTTGTGCATCTCGGTCAGGCCCCACGCTGGAAAGCTCGAGCTGACCCTTGATAGCGTCTCTCTCAACGGAACCAATAGCCGCACCTGGCGACACGACACTTTCATCACCTTCGCTGATCTCGATGTCAAAGAAGCAAAAGAGTTCAGCTTCTCGGAAGAACGCTTGGCAGAGTTCGGCCGATTGGTCCTCGGCGCGCTCCTTCCTGGGGCCGCCTAACCCGCGGGTGCAGCGGACTCGCTCCTCGCCTTCGGCTCGTCGCTCGCCGCTGACCCGCCACCCGTTAGGCGCTTCGCACGTAAGACGGCGGCCGGCGCGCGGGCTGAATAGTCGCGTCGACGATCTCGAGGCTGGCGATTGTGTCCGGAGGGGAGAGCTTGGCGTAATCGGTAGAAGTTCTGCGCGCCGTCCGCCTGCGGGATGCGGGCCGACTATCTCGGCTCCAGGAGCGGGGCGCAGCGTGGCGTTCGGGATCGGCGTGGCATCAGACGACTTATCAGTCGGCCCGCCCCCCGTCGTAATCCGCGCCGCTCTGGCGCGCGAGTGGCGAGAGGGAGGACAATTCGTAGCGCGCGCCAGCCGGCGCATCCCGTGGTCGAGGCCTGGTGCGAGCGAGGTGTCGCGTGGCGTGTAAACCCGACAGGGAAGGGGCGCCTAACCCGCGGGTGCAGCTGACGGTCGCCATGCGGTTTGGCGAGAGGGAAGGTCGTGGCGAGTCCAGGGACATCGTGGCGGTCGGGCGCCCGCAGCTGACCCGCCACCCGTTAGGCGGCTTCGGACGTCAGACGGCGGCCGGTCGCAGCGGGCTGGCGATTATGTCGCGTCGACGATCGCGAGGCTGGCGATTGTGTCCGGAGGCGGATCGCGCTGCGCCGTGATCGGTACGGAAGTTCATGCGGCGCCGGTCCGACGCTGCTCGGGAGTGCGTGGCCGACTACTCTCGGCTGCCAGCGAGCGGGGCGCAGCGTGGCGGCTTCGCGGAGCGTCTGTGACGTGCAGACGACTGTATCTGGTCGGCGCCGCGCCCGCCGGTCGTAATCGGCGTCGCCGCGTCTGGCGCGCGAGTGGCTGCAGAGGCGAGGACAGTCCGGTCGCAGCGGCGCGTCTGCAGCCTGGCGCATCTCGTGGTCGAGCTGTCGCGTGGTGCTGGAGCGAGGTGTCGCGTAGCGTGTAAGCCACGACGAGGGACGGCGCCGCCTAACCCGCGGGTGCAGCGGACTCGCTCCTCGCGCTTCGCCTCGGAGCTCGCCGCTGACCCGCCACCCGTTAGGCGGGCGTGACGAATGAATCGGCGCCTCAGCGGCGGCACGCTCGCTTGCTCGAGCTCGCGTTGCTGGCGCTTGTGCCGGAGTGCCGAGTCGCGTGCGGCCTCTGGCTGTCGCGCGAAGTCGCGACCGAGCTACGAGCGGGTTGGCGAGTCGGACTGGTGGCGATTCACTGTCGAGCCCGATCGTCCAGTGCTTCGTCGACGATGGCGCTCGTCATGGCATCGTCGGCTGCGATCGCTGGCGTCGTGTGCGATCTTGCGCGATGGCGTGGACGGCGCCGCCTAACCCGCGGGTGCAGCGGACTCGCTCCTCGGCTTCGCCTCGGAGCTCGCCGCTGACCCGCCACCCGTTAGGCCGCGCGAGAGCAGGTGGGCGTAGCCAGCGATGTCCGCATGACGCTCGATCAGCTGCGCTTCAGCTCGCTCGCATTCTGGTCGCCGCCCGAGCTACGTGCTCGCAGGCTCAGTCGCGTGGAGCCTCGAACTGCCTGCTCGGTCGTCTGCGCACACCTTCCGAGTTTCGGCTTGACGTCTCGCGCCTGGTGCCACTTATCGCGAGTATCGCTGACGCGTTCGAGTGCGTCGCTGCGGCAGGCGACGTCCGTGAGCGACGCGCGTCCTGGCACTGTCTCGATTGCTGCAGTGCCAAGTCACTGGGCGCGCGGCCTCGTCTGGCTGCTTCATGATCGTGGGCACGGCGCGACCTGGTTGCAGCGATCAGTCTCGACGATCTACGGCGCGGAGCGCTACGAGCCGGCGTACTCGATTGCTGCTCGAGCGTGCGCGATTGGTGACGCACGTCGACATGCACGTCGTGATCTCGTACGGTCCTGGAAGGCGCCGCCTAACCCGCGGGTGCAGCGGACTCGCTCCTCGCCTTCGGCTCGGAGCTCGCCGCTGACCCGCCACCCGTTAGGCGCGCGCGAAGACGGCGGCTGCGTCGCGGGCTGATACTCGCGTCGACGATCGCGACGCTGCGATCGCGTTGGAGCAGTGCGCCTGGCGTGTCGAGACGTGCTGCGTGCTCGGGCATCGCCTCGAGAGCCGGCCGCTCCGGCTCCGGACGCAGGACGCGGAGTCGTGCGCTTCGTTCGGATCTGGCGAGGCTCGACGACGTCAGCGTTGGCATGCCGGCTCGGCGGTGCGATCCACACTCGCGTGCTGTCCGCCCGAGTGACGACCGACGCGATGCAACTCGCGTCGCGCGCGTAAGCTCGGCGCATTCCGTGGCTGGCAATCGGCCTCGGCTGCCCGATGAGCGAGCGTGCTCGTGTGGCATGTCGAACGTTGACGGCATGCAATGGCGGCCGCCTAACCCGCGGGTGCAGCGGACTCGCCCCTACGCTTCGCTTCGGCGCTCGCCGCTGACCCGCCACCCGTTAGGCGGCTCCGAAGCGCAGCGTGGCGCGCCGTCGCACGCTGCGGCTCGTCGTCTGCTGTCGCGTCGTGGTCCGCGCTGCTCGGCGATCCGCTCGGAGTCGTGACGTTCGCTCAGGTCCGTGCACTCTCGCTGGCGAGTCAACGATCCTCGACCTCGCGAGACGCTACGCCGTACGTCCGGCAGACGGCGAGCGTCTCTGCGCAGTCGCTCTACGCGGCTGCGCCGAGCTTTCGGACTGAGCGTGACGGTCGCGTCGGAGGCGTCCAGGGTCGACTCTCGGGACTCGCCGAGCTGTACTCGTGCAGGCCCTGGATCCTCGTGAGGCAGCTGCGACGCGATCACGCGCGATGCCAGCGCTGGACGGAGAGCCTCGGTACGAGTCGCGGGTCCTCGACCGTGGCATTGCGAGGTCATCGATGGTCCGGTGCAGCGGGCCGCCTAACCCGCGGGTGCAGCGGACTCGCTCCTCGCGCTTCGCCTCGGAGCTCGCCGCTGACCCGCCACCCGTTAGGCCGCTGAAATGATCAAGGTGGCTCCGATTCCCAACCTCAAAGCCACCTTCGCCGTTGGTGTGTTCTTCTTGGTGGTTAACCTTGTCGGCATGGTCTACGCCCTGCGCGGGATCGAGCCATCGGCATCCTTCTTCCTCCTCTACTACCTGGGTAGTGCCTTGGTTGTGGCCAATTGGATCACCGCAGACAGCCGACGGCTCGGGATCCCCGGATCGGTCGACCGAGGCTGGTTCCTCCTGACCATGTGGCCGCTCGCGTTGCCGTATCATCTGTTCAGCACTCGTCGCTGGAGAGGCGTGAAGGTACTAGCTGGCTTGGTCGCGCTGTACTTGCTTACGTACGGAATCAGTCTTCTCTTCTTCCTCGTTGCGCGTAGGGCGATGAGTGGGCGATGAACAAGCGGCCTAACCCGCGGGTGCAGCGGACTCGTTCCTCGCCTTCGGCTCGTCACTCGCCGCTGACCCGCCGCCCGTTAGGCCGCTGAATGATCAAGGTGGCTCCGATTCGCAGCTGCCACCTGTCGCCGTTGATGTGTTGCTCTTGTGGTTACCTTGTCGGCATGGTCTACGCCCTCGGCGGCATCGAGCCATCGGCATCCTTCGTCAACTCGCTGCTACTGACCTGGGTCGTGCCTTGAGTTGTGGCCGATTGCGATCACCGCAGACAGCCGTCGGCTCGGGATCCCCGGACCGGTCGACCGAGGCTGGTTCCTCCTGACCACGTGGTCCGCTCAGCGTTGCCGTATCGGCTGTTCAGCACTCGTCGCTGGATGCAGGCGCTGAAGCGTACTAGCTGGCTTGGTCGCGCTGTACTTGCTTACCGTACGAATCAGTCTGTCTCGTGGCTTCCTCGTTGCGCGTCAGTGGCGATGAGTCGGAGCGATGAAGCGCAGCGGCCTAACCCGCGGGTGCAGCGGACTCGTTCCTCGCCTTCGGCTCGTCACTCGCCGCTGACCCGCCACCCGTTAGGCGGCACGAAGACGACGGCTCGTCGCGCGGGCTATCAGTGAGCCGCGTCGACGATCGCGAGGCTGGCGATCGTGATGCCGTCGAGCGACGGAGCAGCTCTGGCGTCTGGTAGCCAGCGTTCTGCCGCTTCAGCCTGCGGGAATGGGCCGACTATCCCGGCTCCAGGATACGGTGCACAGCGTGGCTGCCATTTCGCTGGCATCGAACTCCAGTCGGCCCGCCCGTCACGTCGCTATGCGCGACGCTCTCATGCGCGCCGAGTCCGACCGCAGGGAGGCATTCCGTAGCGCGCGCCGAGCGGTGTATCTCGTGACGGCAGATCAAGGTCTGGTGCGGCTGGTGTTCGATGGCGTGACTAGACGCGAGCAGGAGGCGGCCGCCTAACCCGCGGGTGCAGCGGACTCGCTCCTCGCCTTCGGCTCGGACGCTCGCCGCTGACCCGCCACCCGTTAGGCGGCACGTCGATCACGAGTCCGGCTCGATGACGGCATTCTGTCCGCAGCGGTACTCGCATCCGCTGGCCGTGGTTCGCAGCGTCAGTGTCCCGTGGCCGTATGGATGGCATCTTCGCGCATCGAGGCCTCCTCAGAGTGCCGACCTTCGCGGGCCGCATCTCGAGGGAGGCTTCATTCATCGGCTTTGTCGCGCCGTCTCGCTGGATATGTGTTCACGTTGCTTATCGGCCTGCCTACGGCGTTCGCAGCCGTAAAGTTGCAGCAGACGTCTCTGGGAGTTGGGTTGCTTCCGGCGTCGTTGCAGGGCTTGCCAGCTGCGATTCATTCTGGCGCGAGGGGCGAGCCGACTGCAACGTGGTCTACGATGTCACTCTGGTCACGACGTCGTGATCGGCTATCGCGTTCTGGTCTTGATCTACAATCGGTGCGAGACGATCTCACCATGAAGGCCTGATGCGAGTGGCCGCCTAACCCGCGGGTGCAGCGGACTCGCTCCTCGCCTTCGGCTCGGCGCTCGCCGCTGACCCGCCACCCGTTAGGCCGCACCAAGAACGCCACACCGACGGAGAGCACCATGAGAGCAGCTTGGTACGAACGCCAGGGCGCCGCCAACGAGGTTCTCCTTGTAGGCGCGATGCCTACTCCTGAACCGGGCCCGAACGAGGTTCGCATCCGCATCGCCGTCTCCGGCATCAACCCCGGCGACGTCAAGAAGCGTCAGGGCATGTTCGGTGTCGGCATGCCGTATCCGCGGGTCGTCCCCCACAGCGACGGCGCTGGCGTCATCGACAAGGTTGGCGACGTGGTGTCGGTGTCTCGACTCGGCGAACGGGTGTGGTGCTTCGGAGCGCAGAGTTACCGGCCATTCGGGACAGCCGCCGAGTTTGTTGTCGTACCGGCCGATCGAGCCGTGCCGCTGCCGGTCAATGTGAGCTTCGAGCAAGGTGCCTGCCTGGGTATTCCCGGCATCACTGCCCACCGAGCCGTCCATGTCGCCGGCCCGGTCGATGGGCGAACGGTTCTTGTCCAGGGAGGTGCTGGCGCTGTCGGACAGTGTGCTGTCGCGCTGGCGCGGCATTCCGGTGCCACCGTGCTCGCAACGGTTCGCTCCGAACAGGACAGGGTAGTCGCGGAACGGGCTGGCGCACACCATGTCATCGTCACCGGCGACCTCTCGACCCAAGCGGCGGCCGAAAGCATCCTCGCTCACGCATCCGAAGGCGTAGACCATATTGTCGAGGTGGCCTTTCACGCGAACATTGCGACTGACGAGCACATCCTGTTGCAAGGTGGCTCGATCGCGACGTACGCGACCGGAAACCCAACACCGACGATCCCGTTCTGGCCTCTGGTGTTCAAGAACGTTGCGATGTTCTTCCTGGGCAGCGACGACTTCCCCACGGCGGCAAAGATTGAGGCCGCCTCTGCCTTGAACAATACGCTGCGGAACGGCTGGCTTGGTTTCGACATCGAAGCGCGCGTCCCACTTGACGACATCTCTTCAGCGCACGAGGCCGTCGAGCGCGGATCGAGTCCGGGGAGAATTGTCTTGACCTTGCAGCATGAGGTCTAGGTGCGGCCTAACCCGCGGGTGCAGCGGACTCGCTCCTCGCCTTCGGCTCGGAGCTCGCCGCTGACCCGCCACCCGTTAGGCCGCCCTAGAGCTAGGTGGGCGTAGCCAGGGATGTCCCCATGACCATCCTCACCATCAATCTTCTCTTCAGCACGCTCATATTCTGGATCGCCGCCCGAATCTACGTGCTTCCCAGGCTCAATGAATGGAAGCCCCGAACTGTCCTGCTTCCGATCCTCTTGCTTCACACCTTCCGACATTTTGGCTTGATGTTTCTCGCGCCTGGTGCCACTTATCCGGGTATCCCTCATGAGTTCGCGTACCCCGCTGCGGCGGGCGACCTCCTGGCGGCCGTCCTGGCACTGCTCTCGATTGCTGCAGTGACCAAGAACTCACAGGGCGCGCGGCCCCTCGTTTGGCTCTTCAATATCGTGGGTACGGCCGACCTGGTTGCCGCGATCAGTCTCGCCACGATCTACGGCGCGGAGCCCTACATGGGGCCAGCCTACTGGATTCCTGCTTTCTGGGTTCCCGCGCTGTTGGTGACGCACTACATTACGTTCGTGATTCTCGTACGGTACTGGAAAGGTGCGGCCTAACCCGCGGGTGCAGCGGACTCGCTCCTCGCCTTCGGCTCGGAGCTCGCCGCTGACCCGCCACCCGTTAGGCGGCTGAAAGCTGTGGTTCTGTGAGCACTATGAAGGCACGCTTGCGGCGCATAGGTCTCGGAACCCTGCGCTCCTCGAGTCGTTGCTGGGGAGGGGAGTCATGACACTTCGGTTGTTCTTCAAGTGCGTGTTGTCGCTCGCATTGCCCGCGGCTGTAAGCGCGGGCACGTTCACGTTCGTCGATGATCAGGGGAAAGCGATCACTGCTCCCATGCAGCTTTGCGTGACCAAGAGTCTCGAGACTCGTTGCGTGGGCGCGCCTCCTTGGAGAACTCCCGAAGGATTCGAGGCGTTCGACAGCGCTGTGGTCGAACGTCCTGATCACGGCCCTGCGGATGTTCTTGCGTCATCCTTTGCGTCTCCGATTCGCGTTCCGCGAAAGGCTACGGTCGCTATTCGACGGCATCGCCTTTGGAGCTCAAGGCCCATCATCTACTACCGCGATACTTCCCTTCAGCGGCCAGCCAAGGAGCTGGCCGTGGCGGGCGGGCAGGTCAAGGTTCCTGCCCGCCCGATCTTGCTCGCCCTGCAGCCTGGCGCGACCGATCTCGCACCGAGCCTTATCCTTCTCGTTCCCAAGCCCGGCGGGACCTTCACTGTCGACTACAAGAGCGCGCCCGGTTGGTCACTGGTAGTTCGATGCATCGATCGCGAAACCAAGAAGCCCGTCCCGCGGGCCGACCTGACCCTCCTGGGAACCACGGTAGCCGGGGAGTCGTCCCCGGTCGCTCACGCTGACAGCGCGGACGATGGGCTCGCCGTCTTCGGCGGTATCAGTCTTCCCTTCGTCTCCGTATCCGGCAAGGTCGGGGGACTGCTCGATGCGAATGTCCCTGGCGTCGGTGGGCCCCGCGGGAAAATGGAGGTGAGAGACGTCGCCTTCGACCACGGCGGCCGGTTGAACGCTGCAGTCACGATCGACGGAGCGCCGGCCGTAGGAACAGCGTGCCAGATCGTTTCGATGCGCGCCAACGCGAAGAAAGGTAAGGGTCTGGTCCCAGACTCTCAGGTCATAGTCGCCGGCCGCGTGAACGGGGAGGGATCTTGTCTCCTGTCCGGAATTCGCGAAGGTACCTATCTCTTTCGAGTGATTCCTCAGGATGGGGGCGCAGGCAGCGATGATGTCGTGGGGATCCTCGAAGGGATGGAAACTGCTGAGCAGCTCGAGTTGAATCGGATCACAGTGAGCGGAAAGGTACGTCAGGGCGATAACCTGCTCGCCGGAGCGACCGTTATCGCTGCGCTCGAGGCGGACCTTCCGAACGGATCAGGCCGGACGAGCTTTCCGGTACCGATGATAGCGAAGACAAACGCGGACGGCGAGTACACCGGCTCTGTCTGGCTGGCCGGCCGCTACTCGTTCGAGGTCTTGCCCACGACGGCAACGGTGTCTGCAGCTGATCGCTCCGTTTTCGTCGGTTCGGACGGTGCCTCTGTCGACTTCGACCTGAAGGGAGAAGCCATCAAGGGTCTCGTCGTCGACCAGGCTGGTGCTCCCGTCGATGGCGCTTGGGTGACGTTGATACAGACGGTCGACAACACGACCAACAATCGGCGCAACACCACGGACAGCTCCGGGCAGTTTGAGTATTCGTTCGACGGAAAGGGGACCGTGGAGCTGAAGGCCGGGAAGCTCGGATATAAAACCTGCGAGCCGGTTGCGGTTCCGAGCGACGATGCCGACGAGATTCCGGCGACCACGCTCACGATCACAAAGCTGTCCACCGTAAAGGGAAGGGTGCTGACGACGGGCGGAGCGCCGGTGTCCAACGCCTCCATCGCGTCTTTCACGACTGGGGTTCCAATTCGGCAAGGTCTGACCGTCAGCGACGGGGACGGGAAGTTCGAGGTTCCACGGTCCCTTAAGGGTGCGACGCGGATTTTCTCCACTGGCCCAGGTTGCGCCCTTCAGGCCACCGATGTGTCGGAATCGGCCGAGGAGGCGCAGCTCTTGTGTACGAATGAGTTCGCCGGGCTGAAGCTCAAGCTGAAGAGCGCTCCTCCAGATTCCGAAGCGCTTCAGGACGAGTTTGTCTGGCTGCGATGGAATGGAACTGTCATCCCGCGCGACGTCCTCATGAACCATTTTTCTGCGTACGGTCTTCCGTGGACGACGGGTGGAGACGGAGCGCTGTCGATCGTCGGAATCCCGCCCGGTGAGTACGACCTCTACCTTGGTCAGGCAGCGTCGGAGTACACGATCGTCCAGGGAGAGGCCTATGGGTACGTGGGGACTTTCCACGCGGACGCGAACTCGATGGCTGACCTCGAGTTCGAGGTCAAGGTAGGGCCGACGCCGTAGGCGTAGAGCAGCATTGAGAGGCCAGTGATGCAGGAAGTGATTGTCACGCTTAGGACGTCCAAGTTGCAGCCTAAGCGACGGTCAGGCGGCTCATGAGCGAGATGGAAACGCAAGTGACCTTCGGCCCATGCGCCTTTTGTGGCAAGGGTATCGCCCCATCTGAGGTTGATCCCTGCCGAGTGACCGTAGAGACGACACATGGCAAGTGGCAGGTCTGGGCATGTCACTCGGCGTGCTTTCGAGCCGTGATCGTTGATGATGAAATGCTTGAGCCAGCGCACTTCTGAGATGGCGAAAAGCATGGAGCCGCCTAACCCGCGGGTGCAGCGGACTCGCCCCTGCGCTTCGCTACGGGGCTCGCCGCTGACCCGCCACCCGTTAGGCGGCCCAAAGGGCAGGGATGCGCATGACTGATCGTAGCTACGTAATCCATCTCGCCGACTCTCAAGCTGCTATTCGTGTTGGCGAGCGGTCGGTCAACGTTCTGCAGCGCGGCACGCTCGACGTAAGCCTCGGGACGCCAGCGCGCCCGAATGAACAGGCGCCACACGAACAGGACGAGTTTTACGTCGCGATTCGCGGGCGAGGCGTTCTATTTCACGCCGGCAGGCGTGACCCATTCGAGTCAGGCGACTTGCTTTTCGTGGCGGCTGCGACCGAGCATCGATTCGAGGACTTCAGCGATGACCTGCTCGTGTGGCGGGTGTTCTACGGACCCCGCGGAGGTGAAGTGACTGATGATCCAGGTTCAGGTGCCGCCTAACCCGCGGGTGCAGCGGACTCGCTCCTCGCCTTCGGCTCGGAGCTCGCCGCTGACCCGCCACCCGTTAGGCGCCACAAACGAATCATGAAGCGTAACCGGCTGTGGATCCTGGCGGCTCCGGTTCTGGGTTTGATGGCGATGATTGTGCCGGTGTTACTGCGGCGGCCCTCCCCTTGGCACGACTCACCTTTGTTTCCGGTCATCAGAAATGCGCAGGAATACCTAGGCCTGTGGCAGCTCGTCTTGTTCTTTGTCGTCGGCCTGCTGCTCGGCTTCGTGTTCCCGACTCGCGCTCCACTTCTTGGCGCCATTGCTGTCGCTATCCTGCCCTTGGCGGCGTTCGCGGAAATGGTGGCTGATCCGACGCAGTCATAATCTCTGGCCGTTCGAATTCATGTTCTATGCGTTCTACGGCGCGATCGTTGCTGTTGGCGCCGCCTTAGCTCATCGCGCAAGCCGGCGATTCGCGGGGGTACCGAGTGGCGCCTAACCCGCGGGTGCAGCGGACTCGCCCCTACGCTTCGCTTCGGGGCTCGCCGCTGATGCGCCGGCCGTTAGGCGGGCCCGTAGCCACCTTGCGGCCGTCCTCATGGTAGACTCATTGTAGATACGGAGGCGTCATGAGGACGAAGGTGCAGAAGTGGGGGAACAGTCTCGCGGTGCGAATTCCTAAGCCCTTCGCAGAGGGTGCAGGTCTGAAAGTGGCAACGGAGGTCGAGGTGTCTCTGGAGAAGGGGAGTCTACGATTCTCAGCAGTTCGGCCGCGGTGGGAGCTCCGAGCGCTCATTTCCAAGGTGACGACGCGGAACCGGCATGCCGAGGCGGACTTTGGGCAACCAGTTGGCCGAGAGTCCTGGTAAGCACAGATGGCGTACGTGCCTGAGCGCGGTGACATCGTTTGGATCAGCCTGAATCCTCAGGCGGGCCATGAGCAGGCTGGCCGCAGGCCGGCCGTTGTCGTCTCACCCAAGTCGTACAACGGAAAAGTCGGTCTCGGCCTGTTTTGTCCGATCACGAGTCAAGTGAAGGGCTATCCCTTTGAAGTGGCGGTGCCGCAGGGCCTATCGGTTGGTGGGGTCGTCCTGGCTGATCAGGTCAAGAGTCTGGATTGGCGCGCGCGAAAGGCCGAGTTTGCAGGCCGGCTTCCTGTCGACGCGAAGGATGAAGTTCTCGGCAAACTCGCCGCACTTCTGGAGCCTTGATGCAAGTGCCGCCTAACCCGCGGGTGCAGCGGACGCGTTCATCGCCTTCGGCTCTTCACGCGCCGCTGACCCGCCACCCGTTAGGCGCCCTAAGGGCCTTGCGTCGTGTATATGCCTGACATATACTTCTGGTGTGGCGGCAGATGACCCCCTGGCAGGCTGCACCGGGTTTGATTGGGATGACGGCAATCTCGAAAAGAACTGGGACCGTCACCGGGTGCCGTTTTGGGAGGCTGAGGAGGTCTTTTTTAACGAGCCACTGGTTGTCTCGCCCGATCGGGAGCATTCGGCTTCCGAGTCTCGTTACTTCGCGCTCGGTCAAGCAGACTCCGGGCGCCGGCTCTTCATTAGCTTTACCGTTCGCAGGTCTCTCATCCGAGTGATCTCGGCACGCGACATGACCCGAAGGGAACTACAGACCTATGAGCAAAGCAAAGCGTAAGCAGATTCCAAAGTTCGAATCTGAAGAGCAGGAGCGTAGCTTCTGGGCTGAGCACGATTCGGCTGACTTCGTGGACTGGAGCGGTGCTCAGCGGCGAGCCTTCCCGAAACTGCGTCCGACCCTTCGCACAATCTCTCTGAGGCTGCCTGAGTCGATGATTGGTCACCTCAAGGTACTGGCCAATAAGCGCGACATTCCATATCAATCGTTGCTGAAGCAGTTTCTAGCCGAGCGGCTCCAGCGTGAGCTATCAAAGGGCGCCTAACCCGCGGGTGCAGCGGACTCGTTCCTCGCCTTCGGCTCTTCACGCGCCGCTGACCCGCCACCCGTTAGGCAACCCTGCATGACACGGGCTGAGCGGCAGGTGGCAGAGCTGTTCGCAGCTATTCGTCGTAACGATGCGGCTGGGGCAATTGACCAGTTCGTGAGCCTGCCGGCCGCTAGCCAGTACCGCAAGCTCTACGAACTCACAGAGCGATACGTCCGACCGGGGTCCCACGTCCTGGACTGGGGTTGCGGACGGGGGCACTTTTCCTACTACCTCGTGAAGCGCGGCTTCCGCGTGACGGCCTACTCGCTCGAGCACGTTCCAGAGATCTTCTCGACCCTCACGGAGCCAGAACGGGCGCGGCTGACCTGGGTTCACGGTCGGCTCGATGAAACGCGTACGCTGCCCTTCGCTGACAATCAGTTTGCGGCTGCTTTCAGCGTAGGCGTGCTGGAGCACGTCCAGGAATTGGGTGGGGACGAACTGTCGAGCTTGCTCGAGCTCGCGCGTGTGTTGGCACCCGATGCGGTCTTGATCTGCTACCACCTTCCGAACCGATACAGCTATATCGAGGCGGCCAGTCGGCGGCTCGGGGAGCGACGGAAGCGGGGTGACTTTCACCGCCATCGTTTCACGGGTCGCGACATTCGTAAGCTGTGCGAAGAGGCGATGCTCTCCGTACTGGAGAGCGGACGCTACGGCTTTCTGCCTCGAAATTCTCTGAATTCGCTTCCGGCCCGGTTGCGCGACGCTCCGTTGGTAACTGCGGCACTCAATCGTGGCGACGCGGTGCTCGAACGGCTGTTCTCGCCCGTCGTGCAGAACTATTATTTCGTAGCCCGGCCTATCAGAAAGGGCGGAATCGAGGGCGTGTATGGGGTTGCCTAACCCGCGGGTGCAGCGGACTCGTTCCTCGCCTTCGGCTCTTCACGCGCCGCTGACCCGCCACCCGTTAGGCCGCGAGACCAAGTCGTGCCGACGGGGCTTTGGGATCCCATGGCGTTGACTGTGGCCAAGCGCGTTCGGCTCGTGGTTGCATGGTGCCTCGGCATCTATTTCGCCAAGATGTTTGTGTCGATGGGTTGGGTAAAGTTCGACGCGGACGGTTTCTGGACTGCGGCGTTCGAGCGTTGGGGTTACCCGATCTGGTTGCGTTGGCTGGTTGGGGCGATCGAAGTGGCTGGGGGCATCCTGCTGCTGGTTCCTTGGGTCGCCTCATATGCTGGCCTTGCGGTCGGCGTTGTAATGGTCGGGGCATTGGTGACGCGAGTGGGGGACGCTCGATATGTCGACGTTGCCTGGATCACGGCTTACTTGGTCGGATTGCTCTGGATTGCGTTCGAGTGGTGGTCGTACCGCTGGCCCAAGCTCAGGCCGCGAGACGAGCGAGTCGCGGCCTAACCCGCGGGTGCAGCGGACTCGCTCCTCGGCTTCGCTCCGGGGCTCGCCGCTGACCCGCCACCCGTTAGGCCGCCTGAGATCCTGATGCGCAGTACGCGAGCAATCATTTTCTCAGCGCTCGCTCTCACCCTGGTTGCGATAGCGCGGCCGATGTCCGGCCAGCAGGTCAAGCGATCTTCCGGAGGCGGCGGGCCTCCAACGCCGCATGTGGCGTCGGCCGATACCGCCGCCATAGCAGCGCGACAGCGGTTCCTCGACATGTTCGCTCGGGCATACTTTCCCGGACGAACTGGCCAACTTCTCATCGTTCCACGTGAAGGCGACTTCATTACTCGGCCTGACGTGGACGTTGTGTACATGCACGGTTCGCCCTGGGCGTATGACATCTCGATTCCGATCATGTTTGCGGGCCCTTCAGTCAGAACGGGGATGTACTCGACGCCGGCAGTGCAGCAGGACATTGCGCCGACCCTCGCGGTTGCGCTTGGCGTGCAGATGCCCCCCACCGCGACCGGACGTGCGTTGCCGGTTTTTCGGAGTTCGTTTGCCCACCCACGAGTAGTCATGCTGCTTGTCCTGGATGGCATGCGTCGGGAGTACTTCGATCGGTACGCCAGCTCGATGCCGACGCTCGCCGCCCTGCGCCGGCGCAGCGCCTGGTTCACTCAGGCGCGGGTCAACACCCTTCCGTCGAACACCGCCGTTGGACACTCGACCATCTCGACGGGAACCGATCCCCGCGTGCACGGAATCACCGGAGTCAGCGTGTACGATCGCATCAACCGCCGGCGCCACAACCTATTCGAGGGAGCAACGCCGCAGGATCTGATGGCATTGACGCTGGCAGACGTCTGGCAGCTCGCGACAGATGGTCGCGCGATCATACTGGCGCAGGGAAGCATGGACCGAGCGGCAACGCCGCTCGCGGGGCATGGAGCGTGTCAGCTGAATGGAGCGCCGGTTGTGCTCGCAGCCTACGACCAGCAGACGGGAGGCTGGACTACGAATCCCAGTTGCTACCGGCTGCCCGAGTATCTGAAGGATCGAAACGCAATGACACTACGGCCGGCTGACGGAGAGTGGATGCATCACAGAATCGACTCGCCCGCCGCGTTGCGCTACTCGGCCCTCTTTCCGGCATTCGAAGCCGACGCGATGACCGCGATGGTCGAGCACGAGCCGGTGGGTGAAGATAACGTGACAGACCTCGTTCTGATGAACTACAAAGGCGCGGATTTCGTGGGCCACAAGTACGGTCCGGATTCCAACGAGCTCCGCGTCACACTCAGCGAAATGGATAGTCAGCTGGCCCGGATGCTAACTGCGCTAGAGGCAAAGGTTGGGAGTAACTATCTTCTCGCGGTGACCGCCGACCACGGCATGCCGTCGGAACCGACGTCGCCGGACCGGCGTCACTTTGCACCGTCGATCATAGAGTTGTTGCACGAGAAGTTTGATCCTGAGGCCAAGAAGCTGATTACGTCCTTCGATGCGGAGAATTGCCAGATCTTCGTTGATGAAAACCGGCTGTCGGATCTTGGTCTGACGTTGCGAGGCCTGGCTGACTATCTCGAATCGCTGCCGTACCTTTTCGCAGTCTTCACAGACGATGACGTGCGGCGAGCGTCTGACGCGGCGAAGCCTGTGACGCCGACGGGCGAGCGCACGAGGTACAAATGATCTGGCCTGGACTTCATCGCAGATGCCTCTCTGGGGCGGCCTAACACGCGTATGCAGCGGACTCGCTGGCGCTCGCCGCTGATGCGCAGGCCGTTAGGCGGCGCGAAGCTATGACCACGGCGGTAGAACCCTCGGTCAAGAGACCTACGCTCCTTCGTGCCGGCATGATCCTGTCGTTTGCCGTCGGCGCTCTGGCGGTCGTCTCTGCGATTCCCGCTGCGGCGGGGTTTGGCGAGTTTTCCCGGCTGCGCGACACGCCGTTGGGGTCCTGGGGGTTGCCTGTCTTGGGCATGTTGATGCTGGTTTCTGGGACTCTGCTGCTCAGCATCGGGTTCGGGATTCGGGATCGAAAGCGCTGGGCTCGACCTCTCATTCTCGCGTTCTGGCTTCTCGAGGGAGCGTTGAGTGTCATTGGGTATGTTCGTGGTGGCCAGGCGCGTCTGCTCTGGGCTCCGTTCCTGTTGTTTTCAGGCTGGTACTTGTACAGGAAACAGAATGTCGTCGGATACTTCGCGCGGTCCTGGGAGGGCTAACGACTCGCGTGGCTCGCTGCGCTCGCCTCGGCTCGCCGCTGACGCGCCGCCCTTAGGCGGCGCCTAGCAACTTGACGTCTTAACGTCAAAGCGCTAAGCTATCGTCATGAGTCGCGCCAAGCGAGCCACCGTCTACTTTGAACCGGAGATCCACCGGGCCTTGCGGCTCAAGGCCGCGACGTCCGACAAGTCGATCTCCGACATGGTGAACGACGCCGTGAAACTGTCACTGGCTGAGGATGTCGAGGACCTGGAGGCGTTCGAGAAGCGCAAGCGGGAGCCGAATCTCGACTTTGAACAGTTCGTGAAGGCTCTCAAGCGGCGTGGCAAGCTATAGCGTCCTGATCAAGCCGTCCGCGGCCAAGGAGATCGAGGCCGTTGACCAGAAGAAAGACAGGCAGCGCATCGTGGCGAGCATTCTTGCGCTGGCTGAGGAGCCGCGGCCGGTCGGGTGCGAGAAGCTCGCAGGGCAAGACGATCGGTACCGGGTCCGCGTCGGCCGGTTTCGCATCGCTTACTCGATCGCTGATGCCGAATTGGTGGTTCTCGTCGTCCGAGTCGCTGATCGCAAAGAAGTGTATCGATAAGCCGCCGAACCCGCGGGTGCAGCGGACTCGCTCCTCGCGTTCGGCGCCTCACGAGCCGCTGACCCGCCACCCGTTAGGCGACGAGAAAGCGGGTTCCGGAGGCATCGACAGTCGGAAGGTTAGCATCCCGCGCCCCATTGCGCGCAGCGAAAGAGCGGACGGGGGGCCCATCCGGTATCGGGTATTGCACACCGCCGCACTGTGGAAGAGCGGAGAGCGCCCGCAGCTGAAGACATCGGTGCTCGAAGGCGACGTTGGACTGGCGATGTGACGGGCTCACGGCGCCCGTTTCCATGGCGGCCGGAAAGGCTGCGGATCTGGTGGTCCTTGCCGGTAACCCCGTCCCTTACCTCGCTCGGGTCGCTCGCGCTGCTCGCTCGGCTCGCCGCTGAGCCGCCAGCGGTTAAGCGTCGCTCGGACCGCTCGAGAGGACGAGCCCGGCGCGAAAGACGAATTCAGCCGTAGGATTCCGGCATGAACCGACCAAGCGTTTTGCTCGTTGTCAGCGCCGTCCTCTACTTCGCGGTCGCGCTGCCTCTCCTTTTCGCACCAGAAGAGCTGCTCACCTTCGCAGGCGCGCCGACCTCGATCCTGGACAGGACTCTGCTTCAGGTCATCGGCAGCGCCATTTTCGGTTTTGCGATGCTCAACTGGCTGAATCGCTACGCGCGTGTAGGAGGCATCTTTGGGCGGCCCGTCGTGGCGAGCAACCTTGCGCATGCCGGCACCGCAGCACTGCTGCTGGGAAACGCCGCCAGCCGTGCTTCCTTCTCGACTCCACTCACCGTGGTCCTACTCCTCTACGGATCTCTCGCGCTTGCCTTTGGGTTCACGTTCTTCGTGCAGCCAACGACCGTGGCCGATCAGGACAGCTGATCTGTGTCGCTCAGCTGTCGAGTCATTCCGAGCCGGTTGCGATCACGTTAGGAGTGGCCCATGCCTCAGCGACCATCGTCTGATCCGATACAATGTGTCCAGGGTGCACCCGTGCTGCACGTACGAGACGTCGCGGGGACCGCAGCGTTCTACCGTGATGTGCTGGGCTTTACATGGGACTTCGGTGATGACGCGTATGCGGTCGTCTGGCGAGACAACTCGGCGATTCACTTCGTCAAAGATGAGACCAGCCCAAGTGGCATCCACTCGTTTCAGTGGGTGAAAGACGTCGACGCTTACTACAAGGAGATCGTCGCTCGAGGGGCCAACGTTGCCAGGAAGCCCACCAACCAGCCTTATGGCATTCGAGAGTTTGGCGTGAGCGATATCAATGGTGTGGGCATCGTCTTTGGTCGGGATATTGAGGAGCGGTGAAGCGTTCGCTTGTGGTGCCGCCTAACCCGCGGGCTCGTCACTCGCGACCGACCCGCCGCCCGTTAGGCCGCGCAAATCACGGATTGGCGGGGGAGGGATAGATGAAGCTGAAAGAGGGTGTCTTCTGTAAGGTGGTCGCCGGCACGCACAAAGGCAAGTCCGGCACCGTACGCGACATCAACAAGAGCAAGAGCGGTCAGGTCACCATCACCGTGGTGCCACAGAGCGGGCCTCGTTTCAAGACGCTGGCCAAGAATGTCCAGGTGTAGGACGCGGCCTGACACGCGGGCGGAGCGGAGTCGTTCGTCGGCTTCGCCTCCTCGCTCGCAGACGCGCAGCGCGTTGGCCGCTCTAACGCGTGGGCGACTGCGCTTTGACATGGAGATCAAGCCATGAAGCTGCGTTTCGGCACGCGGCCCTGGCCCATCGGGGCCTGGATTCTGATCGCCCTGCTCTCCGGGCCTGCGACGGTGACTTCCGTGTGGCTTCTCGCCGCGGCGGCCGCCGGAACGGGATTCCTCGTTTTGCCAGGCGACGCACCTCGATTCTCCGGGCCCGAGGGCAGAGAAGCAGATGTCACGGAACTGGTGGCAACAGCAGACCGCACCGGAGGAGCGCTCGGCTTGTATCGTCAGACCATCGCGCCCAAGAGCGGGCCGCCCACGCACATCCACCAAGCCGAGGATGAGTTCTTCTACGTCGTGAGCGGGGACTTCAAGGTCAAGCTCGGTGACCGCATCGTGAGCGCGCCCGCTCACTCCGTCATGTTCGTCCCTCGGGGGACTGCGCACACCTTTGAAAACGTCGGACCGGAGCCTGGCGTGTTGCTGGTGGGTGTGACTCCGGGGGGTCTCGAGAAAATGTTCGAGGAACGGCAGGGCGTGGATGCGGCGACAAACCGGGCGCTCATGAGCAAGCACAAGATGGAAGTGGTGGGACCACCGCTCCGGTGACCGCTTCGAGCGAATCGCGGCCTCTGGGTCTTCTCCTCGTGGCTCGGCTGGTGGGGCGCCGCGGGGCTGTCCCTTTCATTCTTCGCGGTTGCGCATGTGTACCAGGGATGGAATGGCGTCCTCCGCACGGGAATGGTCGGCGCGTTCTTCACTTTGGTCGTGGCGATCTTCGTCTCTCTTTGGCCGGCGATCGCGCTGCACGCCCTGATCGATCTCGGACAGGGAACGATCGCGTGGTTGGCGCTGCGTGAGGGGCAAACCACAGTGTTCGCATCATGATGAGTCGACGACCGCCGCCTGACCCGCGGGTGTCGCGGACTCGCCGCCCGTTGGGCGGCCCTATCGGTATGGGAGGTCTCACGTCATGCGACCCCTTCGGTATTCCATCAACGTCACATTGGACGGGTGCTGCGATCATCGTGCAATTCACCCGGACGAAGACTTGCATCGTCACGCGGTCGAGAACCTCAACCGGGCGGATGCCCTCCTCTTTGGCCGGGTGACGTACGAAATGATGGAGGCAGCGTTTCGGCCGGCGTGGACGGGAGAGATGCCCGATTGGATGGAACCCTTCCGCCGCACGATCGACGCGGCAAAGAAGTACGTCGTGTCGAGCACGTTGAAGCGGGCCGATTGGAACGCGGAGCTCGTGCGCGGGGATCTCGGGACGGCCGTTCGAGCAGCTCAAGCAGGAGTCGGGCAAGGGACTGGGCGTGGGAGGCGTAAAGCTTCCGTTGGCGTTGGCGGAGCTGGGATTGATCGATGAGTACGAGTTCGTGGTCCACCCCAGGCTGGCGGGCCACGGGCCGACGTTGTTCGCGGGGCTGTCGAAGTGGGTCGACTTGAAGCTCGTGAGCCGGCTGGAGTTCCGCTCGGGGGCAGTGGCGATGCGGTATGAGCCCAGAAGGTAGCAGAATGTCGGGCGGCCCGAGTCGCGGTGGCGCGGCGCACTTTACGAGTAGGATCTCGGCCAGGAGGAGGGTCCGTGACGAGCCGCGTGCTTTATCGAGTCGCTGCCGTTCTCATCCTGCTGTTTGACCTCGGCCATTCGGCCGGCGCTCCCTGGTCCGATCCCGAATGGGGAGTGGATCTTGGCGCCGTCCGGTCAAGTCACTTCAAGATCTTCGGGTTCAGCCGGACGTACGGGGACTTCTATGTCGGCTTCGGCTTGATCGTCAGCGTTTTTCTTCTGCTCGCGGCGATACTCGCGTGGCAGCTCGGTCGCCTTCCGGCACAGAGCCTGCGGCTCGTGCGCCCTGCAGCCTGGGCTCTCGCCCTCTGTTTTGCCGCCGTCACCGTCTTGAATTGGGTGTATTTCTTCGTCATCCCAATCGCTTTTTCGGGTGCGATCACAGTCTGCCTCGTTGCTGCTGCGTGGCGCTCTGAGAGGGCCGCCTGACATCCGGGGTGCAGGCTCCGCTCATATGACTTTGATGCGGATGGGAAGACGGCGGACTTGATCGGAGTCGCCATGGCTGAAAGGGAAGTCAGAATCCAACCACCCCAGGTCTTCCTCATCCAGCTGCTGGTCATTTTCGCGCAGTGGAAGTTCGGGGTTTGGCTTCTTCCCGTCCTGCGCACTCCCCCTTCCGCAACGCCGCTCGGCTGGGCCTTGTTCTTGCTATGCGTCGTCGCGTTCTTCGTCGGCAAGGTCTGGATGTTCAAGTTCTTCGCCAGACACCGCGCAAGTCCCATGTTCAAAGAGCACGCCAGGGAACTGATCACGGAGTTCCCTTTCTCGGCGGCGCGGAATCCTTTCTACGTCCTGGACTTCCTTCCATTCCTCGGGCTGACTCTCCTCCTGGGTACCCTCGATCCACTCCTCCTGCACGGTCCGCTGTTCTTCCTCTTCCTGTCCTTTTGCATCGTCCCCAAGGAGGAGAAGCGCCTCCTTCTCGCCCATGGCAAGGACTACGAGGTGTACAAGTCCCGCGTCAAGCGCTGGGGCTTGTTTTGATGATCGCGAGGCATGCCCCGGTGGCGCCTGGCGAGCATTTTGGAGCCAGCCGCTGAACGTCACACTGGACGGGTGCTGCGATCATCGTGACGGTCCGTATCGCGAGAAAGGGGGAGTGTTCATGACGCGCATTCTGCTGGTTGGCTACGACCCGGAGACGGTCGATTTCTCCGACCCTGCTTTGCCGCCAGGCATGACCGCCGAGAAGGTTCACGCCGGTATCGAGGTTGCGCTGAAGCAGTTCGCGTTGCGCGGATGGGAGGCCGATCTGGGCTACATCCGGCCGGACGAGACCGCCGGGCCCACCGTGGAGCGTCAACTCGCAGCGGCGAAATATGACTGTGTCGTCATCGGCGCCGGCGTCCGCCTGCCGCCACGGCGCCTTGCAATATTTGAAGCCGTCATCAACGCGGTCCACAAGACGGCTCCCGGCGCGGCGATTGCCTTCAATACACGACCCGACGATAGCGCCGACGCTGCCGCCCGGTGGTTGCCGGTTGGAGCCGGACGGTAAAGCCCGGTCTCCAGAGACGAACGGCAACTGGCGCCGCCTGACACGCGCGTGGAGCGGACTCGTTCCTGTGCGGGCAGTCGAAACATTCCTCTCACCACCACCGCGCATCGGAGGTCACATGAAACGAGTCACTGGCATCGGCGGCATCTTCTTCAAGGCCAAAGACGCTCCATCACTGCAGGCCTGGTACAAGCGGCACCTGGGAATCGATGTCCAGGTCTGGGGCGGAGCTGCCTTCGATTGGACCGACGCCGAGGGCAAGCCGGTTGCAGGCACAACTGCCTGGTTGATCGATCCGCAAGAAAGTGATCACTTTGCTCCGAGCTCTGCTCCCTTCATGGTCAACTACCGAGTGGAAGACCTCCACGCCCTGGTCAAGGCCTTGAAGGAAGAAGGCTGCAATGTGCTCGAGAAGATTGACGAATCCGAGTATGGGAAGTTTGCCTGGGTCATTGATCCAGAGGGAAACAAGGTCGAGCTATGGCAGCCGCCTCAAGGCCAATGAGCAGGCTCGTTACTCACGGCCGCGAACTGCCGCCTGACACGCGGGTGAAGCGGACCCGTTCTTCGGCTCCGCCTCCTCGCTCGCCGCTGACCCGCCGCCCGCCAGGCCGCGGACGGTCGCGGAAGTGGGCCGGCGGGCTCGTGCTCGTCGCGATTGCGGCTGCGGGGTGTACCTCCGCGAGCCAGGCGGCATCCGCGACACCGGCAACGGCGAGGCCGAGGCCGGGCTTTGGCCAGAGCCTGAGCCTCGCGATGTCATTGGGGAGCGCCCTGGCGGCGGGCGACACGTCGGTGACGGCGAAGTTCATTCTCACGAACAACGGGTCGGCCGCATTCGAGGGGTGCTTCGGGCCGTCGTGGGGCGTCAGCGTGATCGAGGGCGGGCACGATGCAGGCCATCTCGCCCGCGCGGAACATCCGAGTTGCGATGAAAGGTTTACGCTTCTGTCGGGCCAGAAGATCGGTTGGTCAAAGACGGTTCCGCTCACCGCTCTTCGCGCGGGCATGGCGAAAGTCACCGGATGGGTGAAGGTCGTCGATCCCGCCGCGTGCGATGAGCGCTACGGTTGCCGCGAGGCGTCGATCGCGTCTCAGCCGATGACGATCGCGATCGGAGAGAGGTAGATCACGGGAGCGGCCCTTCCATGATACGGTCCCGCGAGGTCGGAGGACCGCAATGGCAGCAGCCTCGGCCGCCACAGCCGCGCGGCAATTGCCGGTCCACGGCGCCGGCAGGTATGACCGCCTGTTTTACGGCGGCATGGCCGTCGCGATGGGGCTCACGGTGTTCGCCGGATTCGCGCCGACGTACTATCTGCGACTTTCCGCCGGCGGCCCGAAAGCCACGGTCAGCGGGGGACCGTTCACCTCGCTCGTCTACGTGCACGGCGCGCTCTTCACGGCCTGGGTGTTTCTCTTCGTCGTTCAGACGGCTCTGGTCGCGGGGGGCCGCGTAGCGGTGCACCGCCGGCTGGGCGTCGCTGGCGCCCTGCTCGCGGCGGCGATGATCGTGGCGGGCGCGTCCCTTGCCATCGCCACCGCGGCACGGGGCTCGTCGCCGGCGGGTGTGGATCCGCTGGCCTTCCTGGTCATTCCACTCTTCGACATGATCCTGTTCGCAAGCTTCGTCATCGCCGCCCTGGCGCTCAGACGCGACAAGGAAGCGCACAAGCGGCTCATGCTGCTGGCCTACATCAGCATCATCGTGGCCGCGGTCGCGCGCCTGCCCGGCATGTTGCGCTCGGGGCCCCCGGCGTTCTTCGGCCTGTCGTTCCTCTTCGTCGTGGTGGCCGGGATCTACGACTTCCTCTCGAGGCGGCGGGTGCACAAGGTCTATCTCTGGGGCGGAGCCCTCATCGCGGTGTCCGTGCCCTTGCGCCTGGCCATCGCGAAGACGGACGCATGGCGGACGTTCGCGGAGCTCTTGACGAGATGAAGAGCGCGAATGCCCGGTTCGCCATCACGAAGTGGGATGAAGAGCCCTATGGTCAGGGTCCGGATCAGCCCAGACTGACTCGGGCTCGGGTGACCAAGACCTACACCGGCGACATCGAGGGGGAGGGGCAGGTCGAGTACCTGATGATGTATCGCAGCGACGGCTCCGCGACCTTCGTGGGCCTCGAGCGGGTCGTCGGGCGAATCGGCGGCAGGACCGGCACCTTCGTGCTCCAACGCACCGGCACATTCGAAGGCGGGCAGGCGAAGGAGTCCTATTCCGTCATCCCCGGCTCCGCCACTGGCGACCTGCAGGGCCTCCTCGGCGACGGCGGCTCCGCCGTCGGGCACGGCATGGAGCACCCTTTCACCCTGAGCTATGAGCTGGCCTAGCACCCGCGTTACGGCGCCGCCCGAGCCGCGGGTGCGGCGGACGCGCCCGCCGTCAGGCGACACGTGGAGCATCGCTCGGCATACGGAGTCGAACGCGGGGCGGGGCCTTCGACGCTTCGTGCTCGCACTCCTCTGCCTGGCCCTCCATTCCCGCGAGCTCCTCGGCCAGTCTCCCGCCTTCGCATGCACTCCCACGGTCGATTTCGGCATGGTGCCGGTCGGGCAGTTCACCCTTCGAAGTTTCCGGTGCACCAACACCCAGTCGGTGCCGGTCGCCTTCGACTATGCAGGAACGGTGATCGAGGATTTTCAGCCCAACCCGTGCGTCGGCGGGTCCTGCTACGACACTTTCCCGGCGGTGATTCCCCCGGGAGGCAGGTTCGGCGTCACGGTGGCATTCCACCCGACGGCGCTCGGCCTGCGATCCGGCAGCCAGACGATCCTCAATGACGCGGGCCTCCCGAATAGCGTCATCACCTTCATTGGAGTCGGCGGCAGTGTCCCGGTTCCGATGCTGGACGGGCCCGCCGAGCTGATTCTCGCGGCAGGCTTGTCGCTCGTCGCCATCGTCACTCTCAATGGCGGGCGACGTGCCGCCTGACCCGCGCGAGAAGGCCGCCTCCCGGCTCATCGACCAGCGGATCCGCGACCTGGGGGATTGGCGCGGGGAGACCCTGGCCCGCATGCGGGCGCTGATCCTGGAAGCCGACCCCGAGATGACCGAGGAGTGGAAGTGGAGGGCACTCCGGTCTGGTCGCACCACGGGATCGTCTGCACCGGGGAGGCGTACAAGAAGGTCGTGAAGCTCACGTTCGCCCGCGGGGCCGGCATCCCGGACCCATCGCGCCTCTTCAATTCCAGCCTGGAAGGCAACACGCGAAGGGCGATCGACATCCACGAAGGGGAGAAGGTCGACGCGCGCGCGTTCAAGGCGCTCGTGAAGGCCGCGGTGGCCCAGAATGGCCTGCCGGCGAAGAAGGCCAAGCCGAGGTGCGAAAGGCCAAGCGCGGGAAGGCCGTCCTGCTCTCGGGCGGCAACCCGCAGATCGCGAAGGCCGACGGCGACGCCCCGGTGCAGGCGTACATCGCCGCGATGCCGGGCTGGAAGCGCGACGTCGGGAAGCGCCTCGACGCGCTCATCGTGCGCAACGTGCCCGACGTGCGCAAGGCCGTGAAGTGGAACTCGCCGTTCTACGGCATCGAGGGCCAGGGCTGGTTCCTGTCGTTCCACGTCTTCACCCGCTACGTCAAGGTGACCTTCTTCCGCGGCACGTCGCTGCGACCCGTTCCGCCCGGAGGCACGGGCAAGGACGCGCGCTGGATCGACATCCACGAGGACGATCTCGACGAGGCGCAGATGGCGACGTGGGTGAAGCAGGCGGCCGCGTTGCCCGGCTGGATCCCGTAGGGTGGATGAGGAGGAGCATGATGAGGGAAGTCGAAAGGGGAGTCGGTCGGGCGCTCTGCATCCTCGTGGCTGTGAGCTCCGTGCTTCGAGCCTCGCCTGCACCGTCCGACCACGCGCCGTCGGAGCTCGTCGGCACCTGGCGAGGCACCTCCACGTGCTCCGACCGCGTTGCGGCTCCCGGGTGTCATGACGAGGTCGTGGTCTACGACTTCACGGCGGGGGAGAAGCCCGGCACGGTGCGCTGGAAGGCCGACAAGGTGGTGGATGGCCAGCGGCAGACGATGGGCGAGATGGACCTGGTCTACGACGCGGGCGCTCGATGCTGGTCCGTCGAGTTCAGCTCCCCGCGAGTCCGCATCGTGTGGTGCCTCGTGGTCGATGGCGCTCACCTGACGGGCACCGGCCGGCTGCTTCCCGGCGGCGAGACGGTGCGCAAGATCGACGCGCGGAAGGAATGAGGGACGCGGCCAGGGCCGGAGGCGTCATGCGCGAAGCGGTGATTCGGGTCGTCGAGAAGTCCATCGACGCCGAGGTCGCCCTTACAGATCCAGGGCGAGGAACTTCGTGCCGGGGACGGGATTGAAGACGTAGGGTTCGGTGGGAACGAATCCGAGGGACTCGTACAGCGCCTGCGCCGCGGCCATCATGGGAAGGGTGTCGAGGCAGATCCGCGCATAGCCGGCCTCCCGCGCCTCGCGGCAGATCCGTTCCACGAGCCGGCGTCCGAGCTGCTCGCCGCGCGCCTCGGGCCTTACGTAGAGGCGTTTCATCTCGCAGGTCCCGGCGCCGAGTGGGCGCAGCGCGATGCAGCCGACGGCCCGCGGGCCTTTCCACGCGAGCAGCAGCCGGCCCGCCGGCGGCCGGTACTTGCCGGGCAAGTCGGCCAGCTCGTCCTCGAAGCCCTGAAAGGCCAGGTCGACTCCCAGGCTGCCGGCGTACTCCTCGAAGAGCGCGCGAACGACCTCGAGATCTCGCGGTCCGGCCGGTCGAAGCTCGGTCGAGCTGCGAGGCTTGTCCACCCGTCGAAGCCTATCGGAGTGCCGGAGAGGAGCGCGCCCCGGGAGTCCCCGCACGGATCGAGCCGAAGGCCATGGCCTTTCGGTAGAATCCCGCCGCCGACCCGCCGGCGGTTCAGGGGCGGTGGAGGGGAGTCGACCGGTGACGCCTTCGTCCGACATCCTCCCGATCGAGTACGGCCTCTATGCCTCGTCCGACGCGGAGGCGATGGCGAGACTGCTCGGCGAAGTGTTCAGCCGGCGCGACCCGCCCGCCGTCGCGGTCGGGCTGACCGCTCACGAATTCGAGGAGTTGGTCCGGCGGCTCTGCCCGGGAGCCGAGCGCAACGGCCTGACCATCGTGGCCCGGCACTCCGACACGGGCGAGCTCATGGGTGCGCTGTTGACCGAGGACTGCGCGTCGGCGCCGCCCGACGGAATGGACCGGCTGAGCCCGAAGTTCGATCCGATCTTCGACATCCTGGGCCAGCTGGACGCCGAGTACCGGGGCGAGCGGACGGTGAGCCCGGGCGAGTCGCTCCACCTCTTTCTCCTGGGGGTTGCCGACCGGGTCGCGGGAAGGGGCGTGGCCCGGCAGCTCGTTGCGACGTGCCTCGAGAACGGCGCGAGGAGGGGTTATCGGCTGGCGGTCACGGAGGCCACGAACCCGGTGTCGCAGCGGATCTTCCGCAAGCACGGGTTCGTGGAGCGCGCGCAGCGGTCCTACGAGACGTATCGATTCGGCGGCCGTGCCGTGTTTGCCTCCATCGCCGACCAGGGCGGTCCGATGCTGATGGAACGGCCGCTCGCGCCATGATCCGGCCGGGGGCGTGGCGGCGCGAATGGGAGGTGCCTCGATGCTGAGCCACGAAGTCCTGATCGAGCGCTGTCTCGCGCTCGGCCCGGACGTTCGGTACGTCGCGGTGTATCTCGACGGGAAGCTGCTGACCCGGGAGCGCGCCGGGGTGGCGGGCGCCAGCGCGACCGAGTCGGATCGGTACGAGGAGCTGATCGTCAATCCGACGTTGCTCACGCTCGTGCAGCAGCGCGGCAACATCGATTGCGGCGGCGTGCGCTACGTGCTCGTCCGCTACGGCAATTTCTTCGCCTTCGTCCATCCGCTCGCGGGAGGTCACGTCGCCGTCGCTCTCGAGCCGGCTGCCGACCTCCAGCGGATGCTCGGCGTTCTCGAGCGCAAACTGGCAGAATGGGAGAGTGGGTCCGGCTCCGCCTGATCCGCGGTTGGAGCGCAATCGGTCAGGCCGCGGCACGAGACGTCATGGGAGACCCGAAAATGCCCGCCATCCCCGATCTCGCCCCGAGCATCCTGGCGGCCTGGCGGACCAGTCATCGGGTCACGGTCTTTCTCGTCGAGAACGTCCCCGCCGCGGCCTGGACGACTCCGATCCCCGGCGCCCCCCGAAAGACGATTTCCATGCTCGCCGGCCACCTCCACAATGCGCGATGCATGTGGCTCAAGACCCTGGGCCGGCCCCATGGCATTCCGGTTCCGGCCGCGGTGGACCGCCGGAACGTGAGCCGCCGCCAGCTGGTCGCCGCGCTCAACCGGAGCAGCCGGGGCATGGAGGCGCTCCTGCGGCTGGGGTGTCGCTCCGGCGGCGAGGTCCCCGCCACCCCGGCCTACGTGTGGCGCAACCTGCCGCTCGACGTCGGTCACGTGCTGGCCTACTTCGTGGCCCACGAGGCCCATCACCGCGGGCAGATCGTGCTGGCGGCGAGGCTGACCGGCTCCCGCCTGCCGGCCGCGGCGACCGCCGGCCTCTGGCAGTGGACGAAACGTGCGGTCGAGTAGCGGGCCTTGCTTCGCGCCGGCGCCCGTCGGGCCGCCGTGACAACATAAGGAAGGTCCCGGGAAGGCCTGGCGCGCAGGGTCGCGGGGGGAGGGTTCGACGCATGGCTGAAGCTCCAGGCGCCATCGGAGAGTCGAGCGGGGAAGGTCATGCCCGCTGGGTCCGGATCTCTCACTGGATCGTCACCGTGAGCGTCCTGACGCTCGCGTTCAGCGGGTTCGAGATCCTGATGGTTCATCCGCGGCTCTACTGGGGCGAGGCGGGGAACGACCTGACGCCGGCGCTCGTCGAGCTGCCGATCAGCCGGAACTACAAGCACGGCGGCTGGGACAAGCCGACGCCCCTCTTCGCAGGACGCCGTCGGGCCCCGATCAGCGCCAGCCGGACCTACGACATCTTCAATCAGAACGGCTGGGGACGGAGCCTGCACTTCCTGGCCGCGTGGTTTCTCGTGCTGCCGGGCGCCGTCTACCTCCTGGCCGGCGTCTTCGGCGGTCACTTCCGCTCGCACATCTGGCCGAGGGCCCGGGAGCTCGCGCCGCGCCTCGTCTGGCGCGACGTGCGTCGATCACCTGCGCCTGCGCATTCCGCCCGCCCGCGGCGGCCCGCACTACGGCCTGCTGCAGAAGTGCGCGTACTCGTTCGTGGTCTTCGTGGCGGCGCCGCTGATGGTGGTGACCGGCCTGACGATGTCGCCGGCGGTGACCGCCGCGTTTCCGATCCTGCTGCGGCCTGTTCGGCGGCTACCAGTCCGCGCGCACGATCCACTTCTTCGCCTTCGTCGCTGCTCGTGCTGTTCGTGATCGTGCACGTCGTGATGGTCGTCAAGTCCGGATTCCGGCGCCAGATCCGGGCCATGACCGTGGGGGAATGACATGAAGACGACCGGGCTCATCACTCGCCGCGGGGCGATCGTCGCGGGACTGGCCTCCGTCGGCGGACTCGTCGCTGGCGCGCCGCTTCCCGAAGATCCTGCCGCCCACCTACGGCAACCTGCTGCGCATGGGCGACACCTTCACCTACGGCGCGCAGCGCGCGCTGCTGCCGGGCCAGTCGCTGGTGAGGGAGTACGGCCCGCAGGACGTCACGTCGTTTCCCGCGACGGGCACGACCGATCCCGGCGTCACCGTGAAAGTCGGAGCTCGGCGAGGCGTACCGCCGCCTGCAGCAGCGGCGCGTTCGCCGACTGGCGGCTGTCGGTCGAGGGCAGCGTGGCCAGGCCGCGCGCGTTCTCGCTCGCCGAGCTGAAGCAGCTCCCGTCGCGCACGCAGATCACGCGGCACACCTGCGAGGAGGGCTGGACGGCGATCGGCCAGTGGACGGGCGTGCCGCTCGGGCGCCGTGCTCGACGCGGCCGGCATCCTGCCGACCGCGCGGTTCGTGGTGTTCTACTCGTACGACGACTGGGTCGACAGCATCGACCTGCTCGACGCCCTGCACCCGCAGACCATCCTGGCCTACGGCATGAACGGCCGCGATCTCCCGATCCCGCACGGCGCGCCGGTGCGGCTGCGCGTCGAACGGCAGATGGGCTACAAGAGCATGAAATACCTGCAGCGCATCGTCGTGACGGACGAGTTCGACGACGGCGGCAAGAAGGGCAACATCCAGAACGGGTGGGCCTGGTACACGGGGATCTGACCGGAGCGATGGGACGCTCCGGCATCGCGCAACCCGTCAGGCTCTTGACCCGCTCTCTCGCTGGCCGCAGGAGGTAACGCATGACACAGCCCGAAGCGATCGAGGTCGGTCAGCTGAGGATCCGCTATCTCATCGACGGCACCGCGAACGGCGGCATGGGACTGTTCGAGCTGACGGTGCCGGCCGGCTCGAACGTTCCGCCGCCTCACAGTCATTCGAGAAACGAAGAGTGCGTCTACGTCCTCGAGGGAATGCTGCGCTACTCGGTCGACGCGGTCACGCGGGACCTGCGGCCCGGAGACTGGATGTTCACGCCCAGAGGTTCCGTCCACCAGTTCAGCAATCCGCACGGCGAGGCTGCCCGCGCCCTCATCATCATGACGCCCGACATCGGGGCCCAGTATTTTCGAGATGTCGGCGCCGTCGTCAATGCCGGCGGTCCACCCGATCGGGCGCGGCTGGTTTCCGTCATGTCCCGATATGGTCTGGTTCCTGCGGCGCCGGGTGCCTGACCTGCAGCCGCCGCGGACCCGCCGACCGTCAGGCGCCCTCGAGCCTGCGCGGTGGATCGCCGGCCTGGCGCTGATCGTGAACGCCTGCGCGTCCACGCAGGGTCCGCCGACTCACTTCGGGCCGTGGGGCCCCGTCTCGCCGGTCCGGGAGCCGGACCGCTCCGTGCTGGTGGCCGCCATCACCGCCGTGACCGCGGGGGACGCCCGATCCGTGGTCCTCGCACGATACGCGGGCGACATCTATCGGCGCCTCGACCTGGCTTCGCTCAACCGAGAGGTGCCGGTCGCCGTCGACGCCGGCGGCCAGCTCGGTCCGATCGACACGGGAATGCCGAAATACCGCGCGAAGGTCTTCGAAACGGACTTCCCGGGCAAGACGACGATCCTCGAGCTGTCCGCTCCGAGCGTTCGCGGCGGGTCGGCGACCGTGACGGCATGGCGGTGGGATGCGCTCGCCTGGAACTGCAGCCTGCCCGGCCGATCCGAACGGCTCACGCTCAAGCTCGAGGACGAGCATTGGAAGGTCACGGACACGTCGGCCGACCCCGAGCGACTGCTGCTGAAGGCGGGTTGCCCGTGAAGGTGTTCGACGTCCCGTGCTCATGACACGATCGCCGGCGGCACCGCTCCGGGGCGGCGCGCCTGTGGACCGCCGAGCCGTTTCGGATAGCCTTGCCGCGCCGGGCCCATCACAGAGGAGATGACAAGAGATGCCGAGATTCCAGATCGAGCTCCCGCACGAACCGACGACGGCGGCCTGCGCGCGGGCCGTCGAGGTCCTCCTGAAGACCGGGTCCCACTACTTCACGCATGCCGACTGGGGCTGCAGGGACGGGGAGCACAAGTCGTGGATCGTCGTGGACGTCGGCAGCAAGGAGGAAGCCCGGGCCATCGTGCCGCCCGGATTCCGGGCCCAGGCAAAGGTGGTTCAGCTCAACGCGTTCACGATCGAAGAGATCGAGGGAATCCTTCGCCAGCACAAGAGCTAGCGCTCGACTTGACCGACGATTGAAGAAACGTCACCTGCGGAGGCGGACCCGCTTCCCGGGCACCGAGGAAGGGAAGTCATGGCTACTCAGAATCCGCCGAACGGGACGCCGGAGGGCGCGGCGACGAAGTCCGCTTACCTCGCCCACTACGGCATCCGCGCTCGGCGATTCAGGGAGATGATTCGATGGTACAAGACGATTCTCGACGCGACGATTCAGCATGAGAACGAGTTCCTCGCCTTCATGACCTTCGACGAAGAACACCACCGGCTCGTGATCTTCGAAGACCCGGCGACGGTCGCCAGGCCGGAGAACGCCGCCGGCATCGATCACGTGGCCTACGGGATGGCGAGCTTCGGTGACCTGGTCCTGACATTCGAGCGCCTGAAGGCCGAGGGCATCACTCCCTTCCTGCCGCTCAATCACGGATTCACGACCTCGCTCTACTACAAGGACCCCGACGGCAACGATGTGGAGTTGAGCGTGGATAACTTTCCCACGAAGAGAGAGTGCGACGCATTCGTGAGGAGCGAACGGATGGCGGAGATCGCCAGACCGCCCTTTGGCCACACCTTCGATCCCGATGAGCTTGCGAGGCTGTTTCATCGGGGGGCACCGCTCGAGACCCTCGCGCGGATCGGGCTGCCCGGGGGCAAGTAGCGGCCCGGGTGGCGGCCGGATGACGGCACTCCGCGCGGTCGGCTCGGTGCGCCGCTGGCGGATTCGGAGACCGAGCTCGGAGCGGCCGAGAGACTGGAGATCGTCGAAATGAAAGCGTCCGTCTTCGTCGGCACGAGCCTCGACGGGTTCATCGCGCGGGGGGATGGGAGCTACGACTTCCTTCCACTCGGCGGCGGCGAGCCTCACGGCTACGAGGAGTTCATGGCGTCGGTCGACGCGCTCGTCATCGGACGCCACACGTTCGAGACGGTCCTGGCTCTCCCCGCCTGGCCATACGGGGCGAAGCCCGTCTTCGTGCTCAGCTCGCGCGACCTGGCTGCCGCCCCGCGCGAGGCCGTCGTGGAGCGCATGTCGGGGGCTCCGGCGGAGATCGTGTCCCGACTCTCCGCTCGCGGCATCCAGCACGCCTACATCGATGGCGGGATCACGATCCAGCGGTTCCTCCAGGCCGGGCTGATCCAGCGACTGATCGTCACGCGCGTTCCCGTGCTCATCGGAACCGGCATCCCGCTCTTCGGAGTCACCGGGCGCGACATCGCGCTGAAGCACGTCGCGACGCGGCAGTACGCGAGCGGCCTCGTCCAGAGCGAGTACGTGGTTGCGAACGAAGGCCCCGTGAGGCCGGATACCGCATGAAGGCGCGCCGGAGGGATGACCATGGCCGATGAGGGAAGGGTTCCATGGAAGCGCCTGCTCGCGGCCGGGCTGGGGGCGCTGCTCGTCGCGGCGGTGGGATTCTTCGCGCACCTGGCGGACGTGCAGGAGCCCGGACCCCTCCATGCCACGATCGAGATGGTCGCGCTGCCGTTCGTCCGCCTCGTTCACTTCATGGGAGAGGTGCGCAGGGGCCCGGTGCTCCAGCTCGCGGTCGTCTCGAGCGTCCTGTTGTGGTGGGCCGTCCTCTTCGCCCTCCTGACGCGAAGAGCGCGCAAGCGCGATGGGCATCGCGCCGCTTGACTGGCCGGCGCGGCGGGGTTCCGGGCTGCCGAGGCGCGCGGCCCCGGGCCTTGCGCTGTTCGCCGTCGCAATTCTCGGCGTCGGTTGCTCCGAACCGCTGACGCCGGCGCGAGCCGGAACGATCATTCGACACTCGAAGGCCTTTCTCTCCGGGCCCCCCGAGAGCCTGCCGGTGTTCGACGGCGTGACCGCGCTGCTCCCGGGCTCTGAGGGCTCGAGGGCGGGGCAGGACGAGGGGGATTCTTACGTGGCGGAGTTCGCGTATCACTGGCCCGATGGGGCGAAGACGGGAGGGGCAGGTCTTCCGGGAACCCGGCTGACGGCGAGGATCGTTCTCGGGCGTTCGGGCAACGGCTGGGCCGTCGACGACGATCGATCGAGAGAGCTGGTCCCGACCTGGCCGCGGCTGCCTGCAGCCTCGAGCTCATTCTGGCCCCCCACACCCGCCCCGATGAGTGAAAGGGAGGTCCCGAAATGACGACCGTGCGGATCGAGCACCCGGTCCCGACGTTCGAGGCCTGGAAAAAGGCCTTCGACGGCGATCCTCTCCACCGCGAGGCCTCGGGCGTGCGCCGCTACCGGGTCCTGCGGCCGGCCGACGACCCGCACTTCGTCGCCGTGGATCTGGAATTCGAGGACGCGGGAGAGGCGGAGGCGTTTCGCGTCGCGTTGCTGGAGCTGTGGAATCGCGTCCCGGGCAGCGTGATGCGGGACCCGCGGGTTCAGGTGTGGGAGACGGCGGAGAGCAGGGAGTTCCGGCGCCCTTAGAGTCGAAGCCGGCCGGGAGGAAACCGTGGAATTTCAGTTCGATGAGGCCCTGCCGGTCCTGCGGCGGACACCGGCGGTTCTCCGTGCCCTGCTCCAGGATCTCCCCGACCCCTGGATCGTCGCGACCGAGGGCCCCGGCACCTGGAGCCCGTTCGACGTCGTCGGGCACCTGATCCACGGGGAGCGCACGGATTGGGTCCCGCGCGTCGAGCACCTGCTCGAGCACGGCGACGCCGTGGCCTTCCCGGTCTTCGACCGCGAGGCGATGTTCGCCGCGTCGCGCGGGCGCTCGCTCGGCGAGCTTCTCGACACGTTCGGCCGGCTGAGGGGCGAGAGCCTGGGGCGGCTGGCCGCCCTGCGCCTGACGGACGCCGACCTGGCGCGGCGCGGCCGGCACCCGGAGTTCGGCGTGGTCACGCTGGGCCAGCACCTCTCGACCTGGGTGGCGCACGACCTCGACCACGTCGGTCAGACGGTTCGCGTGATGGCGCGGCAGTACACGGCGGCGGTGGGCCCCTGGCGGGCCTACCTCTCGATTCTCGGCCGCGGCTGACGATAGGCTTCGGGCGTGACCGCGGTCGAAACCGAGCTTCGCGACGCCATCGAGTCCTTCACGCCCCGCCTGCTCGCGCTGTCGGAAGCGCAGGCGAGCCGGCCGCCGGCTCCGGGCAAGTGGTCGCCGAAGGAGGTCATCGGCCACCTCATCGACTCGGCGTCGAACAACCACCAGCGTTTCGTTCGCGCCCGGTTCATGGACGACCTCGTGTTCGCCGGGTATGCGCAGGAGGACTGGGTGGCGGCGCAGCGGTATCGGGACGGTTCGTGGCCGGACCTCGTCGCGCTCTGGCGGCTCTACAACCTCCATCTGGCTCGGGTCATCGAAGCCACGCCTGCACCCGTCCGGCAGCGGCCGCGGGCCCGCCACAACCTCCACGAGACCGCCTGGACGGCGGTCCCGCAGAGCGAGCCGGCGACGCTCGAGTACTTCATGCGCGATTACGTCGGCCATCTCAGGCACCACGTGGCTCAGATCCTGGGACCCGTGTGACGGTGCGAGGCCGGATCTCCCAAGGGCCCGCCGCCCGCGTCGAGGTGATCGGACCGTCGGAGAGACGTCCATGAGCGTGCGCGTCGTCCGCCTCGGAAGCCCCCGCCATCCGCGCGAGGGGACGCGGATCGGGACGGTCCGCCGCCCGCCCCGCGGCGTGCCGAAGACCCGGTTCGCGGCGGAGAACTGGTACGACGTGTGGTTCCCGAACCTCGCGCCGAGCGTGGCCACGATGAAGCTGGGGCAGAGGGTCGAAACGCCGGCGCAGTGGTCGGCGTTCTCGAGGAAGTACAGGGCCGAGATGGGCAAGCCCGAGGCCCGGCACGACCTGGAGCTTCTCGCCGTGCTCTCCCGCACGACGAACTTCTCCGTGGGCTGCTACTGCGAAGACGAGAACCGCTGCCACCGCTCGATCCTGAGGAAGCTCCTCGTCGAGAACGGGGCCCGGGTCGGGTAGAGCCGTGCCGCCCGCTGCGCCCGAGCCGACGGACATCCTCGACGCCATCGGCAACACCTCGATGGTTCGACTTCGCAAGGTCGTTCCGCCCGACTGCGCGGACATCTTCGTGAAGCTCGAGTGGGAGAACCCCACCGGCAGCGTCAAGGACCGGATGGCGCAGGCCGTGATCTCGCGGGCGGAGGAGGACGGCCGGCTGAAGCCCGGAGACACCGTCGTCGAGTACACGGGCGGCAGCACGGGGACGTCGCTCGCGCTGGTCTGCGCCGCCAAGGGCTATCGCCTCCAGATCGTCACCTCCGATGCGTTCAGCCGGGAGAAGCTGGATCACATGGCGGCGCTCGGCGCGGAGCTGACGCTCGTCCCGAGCGAGGGCGGCCTCACCACCAGGAAGCTGATCCTCGACATGATCGAGGCCGCCCGCGAGCTGAGCCGGGAGCCGCACACCTACTGGACCGACCAGCTCAACAACCACGACAGCATCGCCGGCTACCACTCGCTGGGCGAGGAGATCTGGAGTCAGACGAACGGGGAAGATCGACGCCTTCGTGCACTGCGTGGGCACGGCGGCCTCCTCGCGCGGGGTCGCCACCGTGCTGAAGCGGCACAAGCCGAGCATCCGGATCGTCGCCGTCGAGCCCGCGGAATCCTCGGTGCTGCTGGGCGGGCAGCCGGGGCCGCACAAGATCGAAGGCGTCGGGATCGGCTTCATTCCTCCGCTCTGGGAGCCGGCGCTCGTCGACGAGATCCTGCCGGTCAGGACGGACGACGCGAAGGACATGGCGAGGCGCCTCGCGCGGGAGGAGGCGCTCTTCGCGGGGACCTCGTCCGGCGCCAACGTCGTCGCCGCGATTCGAGTGGCGCGAGCGGCTGGGGCCGGAGCGCCAGGGTGGTCACGCTGATGGCCGACTCCGGCCTCAAGTACCTGAGCACCGACGTGTACGCGAAACGGGACGCCTCGTGATCGTCGCCCTGGCGTCGCCCCGCATCGCCTCGACCCTCGACGACGGCCTCGAGCAGGATCGAGCGGCTGCCTGTCCGAGGCCTCGGCCCAGGGCGCGGAGATCGTCTGCTTCCCGGAGGCCTATCTCCCGGGCCTGCGGGGACAGGACTTCGAGGTCTTTCCCTTCGATCGCGGCGCAGCAGGAGCGGGCGCTCCAGGCCGTGCGCGCAGTGGGCGCGCACGTACGCGGTGGCGACGATCCTCGGGATGGAGCGGCTCACGGCGGCGGGCCGGCAGATCGCCGCCTTCGTCATCGACGCCCGGGGCGAGGTCCAGGGATACCAGACCAAGAACCAGCTCGACCCGACCGAGGATCGGTTCTACGTGCCCGGAGATACCCGGCGGCTCTTCGAGATCAACGGGCGTCAAGTTCGGCGTGGCGATCTGCCACGAGGGCTGGCGCTATCCCGAGACGGTGCGATGGGCGGCGGTGCGGGGCGCGAAGATCGTCTTTCATCCGCAGCACACGGGGAGCGATCGAGACGGGCGTCCGCCTGACGCAGTGGGGCGCGGCCGAGCGCGCCGTACTACGAGAAGGCGATGATGATGCGCAGCATCGAGAACACGATCTACTTCGCCAGCGTCAACTACGCGCTGCGCTTCCAGGAATCGGCGACGAGCCTCATCGACCCGTCGGGCCGGTGCCAGGCGTACCTGCCCTATGGGCAGGAGGGCGTGCTCGTGCAGACGATCGACGTCGAGGAGGCCACCGGCCTGCTCGCCAGGCGCTACGCGCCCGAGCGTCATCGAGAAGGAGGGGTTCCGTGAAGAAGGGCGCCAAGCCGAAGAGCATCGATGCGTACCTGGCTCCGTTGAGCAGCGAGAAGCGGGCGGCGCTCCAGAAGCTGCGAAGGTCGATCCATGCCGCCGCGCCGAAGGCGCAGGAGTGCATCAGCTACGGGATCCCCGCCTTCCGCCTCGACGGAAGGATGCTCGTGGCCTTCGGCGCGGCCGCGAAGCACTGCGCCTTCTACTGCGGATCGACTCCGTTGGTCGTCCACCGGGACGAGCTCGGGGCCTACTCCACGAGCAAGGGCACGCTCCGCTTTCCGCCGGAGCGTCCCCTGCCGGCGGCGCTCGTGCGCAAGCTGGTGAAGACGCAGATCGCGGCGAGGACGCGGCCGGCCCCGAAAGAGCGGGCGACGAGCCGCCGCACAACCCGAGGCTGAGACGACGGAGAAACGCCCATGGGAAAAGTCGTGGTCTTCACGAACCTGACGCTCGACGGCGTGATGCAGGCGCCCGGGCGTCCCGACGAGGACACCCGGGGCGGCTTCGCGCACGGCGGCTGGGCGGCGCCCTACGCGGCGATGCAGGAGGCCGGGGGAGGCATGTCGAGCGCGGGGGCCCTCCTCTTCGGCCGGCGAACCTACGAGGACTTCTACGCCGTCTGGCCCGGGCGCAAGGGCAACCCCTTCACGGAAATCCTGAACGCCATGCCGAAGTACGTCGCGTCGCGGACGTTGAAGGCGCCGCTGCCGTGGATGAACTCGACCCTCCTCGAGGGCGAGGCCGTCGAGGCCGTGGCGAAGCTCAAGATGCGGATCGACGACGATCTCCTGATCTTCGGCAGCGGCGAGCTCGTCCAGTCGCTGATGCGCGCGAACGTCGTCGACGTGTACATCCTCCTGATCCACCCGCTGGTGCTCGGCTCGGGGCGCCGGCTCTTCCCGGACGGGGGCGCGTTCGCCGCTCTCCGGCTCGTCGAAAGCCGGACGACGGGCAAGGGCGTGGTGATCGCGACCTACGAGCCGGCGTCGGGGAGGACCGCCTGACGCGAGGATGTCCGATACAGTAGGTCGCGAAATGACCCGATCCGGCAAGGCGGTCCTCGGCGGCGCGACGGCCGTTCAGCTCGTGGCTTCGGTGGCCCTGTTCTACGCCGACCTCGACCTGATGTTTCTCGTCGGCGTGCTCGTCCTGCAGATGGTCCTGCTTCTGTTCTACCTGTGGGACGTCGGCCGGAACGACCGGGTGCCCGAGGGCACCGAGCGCGTCTGGCGGCTGGCCCTCCTGTTTCTGGGCCCGCTGGCCGAACCGGTCTACTTCTGGTTTTTCATCCTGGGAGCGGACGCGTGAGGACGGGCCGTCGGGTTTCGGGAGGGCGCGTTGGCCTTTGACGAGACGCTCGCCGACCGGATTCGCGCGGTGCTCGACGGCCGCAGGGACGTCGTGGAGAAACGGATGTTCGGCGGCGTGGCCTTCATGGTCCGGGGCCACATGAGCTGCGGGATCGTCGGGTCGAGCCTGATGGTACGAGTCGACCCGGAGAAGGCGGGGCGCTTCCTCCGAGAGGCGGCGGTGCGTCCGATGGATTTCACCGGGCGGCCGATGCGCGGGTTCCTCTTCGTCGATCCGCCGGGGATCGCGAGCTCGGCGTCGCTCCGCAAGTGGATCGGCCGCGCGACGGCTCACGCCGAGGCGAAGCCCCGGAAGGCCGGGAAGAAGACGGCCCGACCAAAGGTCAGGCGATGAGGACGTTCGAGCCGCGATCAGGACTTCCGAGGAGCCGAGCATGAACAAGCGATCGATCTGGGCCGTGGCCGCCGGCGTCATCTTCATCGTCGGGGTCACGACCCTCGTCGACATCGCGCTGCACGCGGCCGGCGTCTATCCCCCCATGGACAAGCCGATCGGCAACAGGCTCGCCCTGCTCGCGACCTCGTATCGCATCGTGATCAGCATCGCCGGAGCCTGGCTCACGGCGCGGCTCGCTCCGGAGGAGCCGATGAAGCATGCGCTGTGGCTCGGCTACGTCGGCGTCGTCCTGGGTCTCGTGGGCCTGGCGGCGACCTGGAACCTGGGCCTCGGGCCCCGGTGGTACCCGATCGCGCTCGTCGTCCTGGCGATCCCGCAGTGCTGGGCGGGCGGCAGGATCTACGAGATGCAGTCGGGCAAGCGGGGTCACCGATGACGAGTTCGATCCGCTGGCCGTTCGTGCGCCGGGTCCTGCTCGGCGTCGTGCTCGTCCTCGCGGCGATCCAGGTCGTGCCGGTCGACCGGTCGAACCCGCCGGTCGAGACGGAGATCCCGGCGCCGGAGAACGTGCGCGCGGTCCTGCGGCGCGCCTGCTACGACTGTCACTCCAACGAGAGCGTCTGGCCCTGGTACAGCCGGGTGGCGCCGGTCTCGTGGCTCGTCGCGCGCGACGTGCGCGAAGGGCGCGGGGAGCTGAACTTCTCGACGTGGAATCTCTACGCGGAGAAGCGGCGGGCCCGGAAGGGCAAGGAGATCCTGGAGCAGGTCGCCAAAGGCGAGATGCCTCCGTGGTTCTACGTGGCCGTGCACCGGGAGGCCGCGCTGTCGGCCGAGGACGCGGCGCTTCTGAAGGAGTGGGCCGTTTCCCTTCCGGGCGCGGGGACGCCGTAACCGAGCGGGTTCTCTCCCGGCGGAGCGTGATCGCCGGGCTCGCCGCGGGCTCGGGCGCCGTCCTGCTCGGGACGCTCGACTGCTCCCGAGAGCGGCGCCTGTCGGGCGATCCGGCGCTGCTCGATCTGGCCGGGGCGGCACGCGCGGTGCGGGAGCGCACGGTCTCCCCGGTCGAGCTGACGCGCGCCTGCCTCGACCGGATCGACAGGCTCGACCCGAAGCTCGACGCCTTCATCACGGTGACGCGGGAGTCGGCGCTCGCACAGGCGCGCCAGGCCGAGGAGGAGGTGGGCCGGGGGCGCTGGCGCGGCCCGCTGCACGGCATTCCGATCGCCGTCAAGGACAACGTCGACACGGCCGGCGTGCGCACGACGGCCGCGAGCGCGGTCTTCGCGGATCGCATTCCGGCCGAGGACGCGGAGGTGATCCTCCGGCTGAAAGAAGCGGGCGCCGTGTTCCTCGGCAAGCTCAACATGCACGAGTTCGCGATGGGCACGACGTCGGCGATCAGCCACTACGGTCCCGTGCACAACCCGTGGGACCTCGAGCGCGTGGCCGGCGGCTCCTCGGGCGGTTCCGGCGCCGCCGTCGCGGCGGGTCTCTGCTTCGGGTCGGTCGGCACCGACACGGGAGGCTCGATCCGCATTCCCGCGTCCTGCTGCGGGATCGTCGGCCTCAAGCCCACCTTCGGGATCGTCAGCGCGCGGGGCACCGTCCCGGTGTCGCCCTCCTTCGACCACGTCGGGCCGTTGTGCCGCACGGTCGAGGACGCGGCGCTGATGTTCCGGGCGATGACGAACCATCCGGTCGCGGCGCAGTGCGACCCGGAGGCACTTCCGGCGATCGCGGGCCTGCGCCTCGGCGTGCTCCACACGACGGGCGACGTCTGCGACGCGCACGTCGAGCCGGAGGTCGCGGCCGCGGTCGCCGCGGCGATCGAGGTCCTCCGGCCGCTCGTCGGCCGGATTCGCGAGTCGGAGCTGCCGATGCCCGATCTCGGGGGCCTCATCGACGCCGAGTCGTACGCGTTCCACCGGCCGTACCTCGAGGCCTCGCCGGAGAAGTACGACCGGCGGACGCGCGATGACGCCGCCTCCGCGCGGGGGCTCCCGGAGTCCGAGGCCGACGGCCTGCGGCAGAGGCTCGAACGGCACCGCGCCTCGATCCACGAGGCCTTCGCGAACGTCGACCTCGTGGTCCTGCCGACGCTGCCGGGCCTGCCGATGCCGATCCGGGAGGCGGTCGACCCCTTCGCACTGGCGGCGTGCACGTTCGGGTTCAGCCTGGGAGGGCTGCCGGCGATCTCGCTGCCGTGCGGGTTCTCGCGCTCGGGGCTGCCGATCGGACTTGCTCATCGGCGGACCGCCGCTTTCCGAGCCGCGCATTCTCGCGCTCGCCCGGGCCTACGAGCGCGCGACC
Source organism: uncultured Acidobacteriota bacterium (assembly GCA_963776755.1). Classification (GTDB taxonomy): domain Bacteria; phylum Acidobacteriota; class Thermoanaerobaculia; order UBA5066; family Gp7-AA6; genus DAHUXD01. The sequence continues at coordinate 61,540 of CAVZNW010000004.1, read as the reverse complement.
GACTGGCACCTGCGCCGGCCGCCGCTCTGGGGCGCCGATGTTCCGGTCTAGCGACTCGGCGTTCGTTCCGCGCGCTTGGGCTGACCTGAAGCGGCGTCCCTCGTTCGGGTTATCTTTCCCCCGCCGGCGCGCCGGCAAGGGGGGATCGACGATGAACCCGCTGCAGAAGGTGATCGACTTCATCGGAAGGCTCCGGGCCGCCGACATCGCGTTTCGGCTCGACAGCGTCCGCGAGGCCGTGATGGTCGAGGTCATGGTTCCCGGGGAGCACTGGGAGGTCGAGTTCTTCCCGGACGGGCACGTGGAGGTCGAGGTCTACGGCAGCTCGGGGCTCGAGGACGAGTCCTCGCTCGAGAGGCTCTTCGCAGAGGACGCCGGGGAGTAGGAACGTGCGCCGCCGGTCCGCCGCGGGCGCCGCGATTCTCGCCGGGGCGCTCTGTGCGCCGCTTCCGGCGCAGCAGGCCGTCTCCTTCCAGACGCAGGACGGCGGCCGCATCGTGGCCGACCTCTACGGCGCCGGCAGCCGCGCCGTCGTGCTCGCGCACGGCGGCCGGTTCGACAAGGAGAGCTGGGGAAAGCAGGCGCGCGCCCTCGCGGCGGCGGGATTCCGGGTGCTGGCGATCGACTTCCGCGGCTACGGCAAGTCGCGCGGGCCGGGCTCCGCGGACCCGATGAGCGCGCCCCTGCAGAACGACGTGCTCGGCGCGGTGCGTTACCTGCGGAGCGAAGGCGCAACGAGGGTCGCGGTCGTCGGGGCGAGCATGGGCGGGTTCGCCGCCGGCAACGCCGCCGCCGTTGCGAAGCCCGGCGAAATCGACGCGCTCGTCCTGCTCGGCGCGCGGGCCGGCCGCGATCCGAAGAAGATCGCCTGCCCGAAGCTCTTCATCGTGGCCCGCGACGACGCCGACGGCAGCGGCGAGAAGCGGCTGCCGGGGATCCAGGCCTCCTACGACGCGGCCCCCGATCCGAAGGAGCTCGTCGTGCTCGACGGCTCGGCCCACGCGCAATACCTCTTCGACACGGACCAGGGGGAGCGGACGATGAACGAGATCCTCCGCTTCCTCGGCAAGCCCTAGAAATCGGCCCGCGGTGGGCGCTCTCGGGCGCCCGGTCGGGACGCATAGAATCGCGGGCGAGAAGATGCCCGATCCCCTGCCGACACATTTCGAGTGCATCGATCCGATCCTCCGCGTCGAGGACATGGCCCGGAGCCTCGCGTACTACGTCGACGTCCTCGGGTTCGAGAAGGCGTCCTGGGGCAACGACGACTTCACGTACGTGGGTCGCGACGATCGAGGGCTCTATCTCTGCCGCGGCGGACAGGGAAACGGTGGCGCGTGGGTCTGGGTGGGAGTCGGGGACGTGCGCGCGCTGCACCAGGTGTACCGGGAGCGGGGCGCGAAGATCCGGATGGAGCCGAAGAACTTTCCATGGGCCCTCGAGATGCAGGTCGAGGACCCCGACGGGAACGTGCTGCGTTTCGGGTCGGATCCGGAGGAGGGCGCATGAGAATCGTCGGACGGGGAATCCTGCTCGGGTTGCTTCTCCCGGCCGTTCTCGCGGGGCAGGCGAAGCCGCGCGGGAGGGAGCTCGGCATCCCGTTTCCCGGAAAGACCGGCGCGAACAACGCGATCACGGACGTGCCGGGTGTCGCCGTCGGGCACGTGACGCTCATCTCGGGGGAGGGCAGGGTCGTGCCGGGACAGGGCCCCGTCCGCACCGGCGTGACGGCGATCCTCACGCGCCCGAAGGGCGACTGGGACTTCGTCATGGCGGCGACGTTCAACCAGAACGGCAACGGCGACATGACGGGCGTCAACTGGATCGAGGAGTCGGGCTTCCTCGAGGGCCCGATCCTGCTGACGGGAACGCACAGCGTCGGCACGGTGCGCGACGCCGCGATCCAGTGGGAGATCGCGCGGGGGCGGGAGTTCGAGTTCACGTACCCGATCGTCTCCGAGACGTTCGACTCGCTGAGCGATTCCACCGGCCAGCACGTCAAGCCCGAGCACGCCTGGGCGGCGCTCGACGGCGCGAAGGGCGGGCCGGTGACCGAGGGCGCCGTCGGCGGCGGCACCGGCATGATCTGCAACGGATTCAAGGGCGGGATCGGCACGTCGTCGCGGATCGTGGCCGCGGAGGGCAGTCCGTCGTACGTCGTCGGTGTGCTCGTGCAGTGCAACTACGGCGGCGATCTGCAGATCCTGGGAGCGCCGGTCGCCCGGGAGATCGCGGACCTGAAGGCGTGCCTCGCGCTCGACGGGCCGCCGACGCGCGACTGGCTGAAGGACCTGGCGCACTGCGGAGCGCCGGCGAAGTCGAGCGCACGCAGCCTCGACGCGGCCGAGGAGCTCGGGCGCGGGTCGATCGTCGTGATCGTGGCGACGGATGCGCCGCTCCTGCCGACACAGCTCGAGCGGCTGGCCAGGCGCGTCGGCATGGGCCTCGGCCGCCTGGGGAGCTGGGCCGGGAACCAGTCCGGCGACCTGTTCCTCGCCTTCTCGACCGCGAACCGCTCGACCGCGAAGGACAAGGGCGAGAAGTCCGTGCGCATGCTGCCCAACGACAGCCTCAATCCGTTCTTCCGCGCCACGATCGACGCGACCGAAGAGGCGGTCGTCAACGCCATGCTCGCGGCGGACACCATGACCGGCGCCGACGGCCTGCGCGTCTACGGGCTTGCCGGGCGACCGGGTGATGGCGGCCCTGCGCAAGTACGGGCGGGTGCCGGCGCAGGCGACGCCATGACGGCGCGTGCGAGCGGGGCCTTCGAGGTGAAGATGACGCCCCGGCCCGCGGACGAGAGCGTCGGCGATCCGAAGATCGGGCGCATGGCGCTCGACAAGCAGTACCGCGGCGATCTCGAGGCCGCGGGCCGCGGACAGATGCTCGCGGTCATGGACCAGGCGAAGGGCTCCGGCGGATACGTCGCTCTGGAAGTCGTCGACGGCACGCTCGCCGGGAAGAAGGGCACGTTCGCGCTGCAGCACGACGGCCTCATGGACCAGGGCGAGCCGTCGCTGACGATCGTCGTGGTTCCCGGATCCGGAACCGGGGAGCTCGAAGGCATCGCGGGCAGGCTCGCCATCCGGATCGAGGCCGGCGGCAGGCACTTCTACGATTTCGACTACACGCTGCCGGCCGCGGCGCGCTGATACGATGCGAGCGATGCGAAGTCGAAGCGGCTGGCTCGCGGCGGCGTGCCTCGCGGTCATCGCCGCGTGCTCGAGCGCGCCACCGGTCGAGCTCGGCGTGGTGCGCGGGATCGCGGTCGACACCGACGGCAACGCCCTTCCGGGCATCACCGTGTCGCTGCAGGCGCCGGACGGCAAGCTCGTCCAGACGGTGACGACGGGCGCGGACGGCGGCTACAACTTCCCGGCGGTGCCGGTCGGTCAGTACCGGGTCTTGAGCACGTTCGCCGGCTACACCACGACGGCGCCGCTCGACGCGAAGGTGACGCCGTCCGGCCTCGCGTATCTGCCGAAGCTCGTCCTCTCATCGCCGCAGTAGGCGGAGGGCAAGGGCCCCCCGCCCCGGCGACGGGGATCGTTACTTCGTGTACTTCCAGGACCCCTTCCACTTGTTCGCCTGGCGCCCGTCCTTCCACATTGCGCTCGGCTCGTAGGTGCCGCCGCCCTCGACGGTGACCCACTTCCCGGTGCCGCCCAGGAAGCCCCAGCGGCCCGCGTTGCCCTCGGAGCGCCACCAGAAGAAGGCGACGTCGCCGTCGTTGTCGACCGAGTCGCAGCTGCCGCCCGAGCGGATGGGCTTGCCGTCCTTGGCGACGACCGCGGTGCCTTTGCAAACCATGCTGGCGAGCCGGAGCGGGTTCGACGGATCGTCCGCCGTGATGAATCCGTTGAACTCCATGCGATTGACGGTCGTTCCGTCCGCCAGCGTGAAGGTCTCCTCGACCTTCGGCACGAACATGTTGCTGCCCGAGCCCTTGATCTCCTGAGCGGAGAGACCCGAAGCGATCAGAATCAGACCCAAGAGCGCGACCCCGAGGTAGACCCGAGTTCTTGGCGACATCTTGGCTTCCTCCCTCGGGCGGATACTAGTCCACGGGGAGTCCTCGAGCGGCGCGTTTGGGTCGTTCGCGCTACTGGATCTCGAGGCTGTCCTTGCTCGGGAGCTTCGGGAACGGCGCGTGCGGCTCGCGCCTGGTACCAGAAGGCGACCGAGGCGATGTCGTCCTGGAGCGGCAGGTAGCGGCCGTCCGCGCGCCAGCCGAGGGCCTGGATGGTCACGCGCAGGTCGCTGCTCGAAGCGGATCGGGTCGGTGATGTGCCAGCGGTACAGGCCGAAGCGCTGCTGCGACTGGTAGAGGCCGTCGGGCCTGCACGACCTGCGGCAGCCCGGAGTAGGGCGTCGTGAACTCCTGGTACTGCTTCGTCGCCTGGTTCTCGAAGTTGTAGGAGCCGCAGAAGTAGTCCTCGGTGCCGGTGCCGCCGATGGTGGGGAAGTCCCTGTCGCCGTCCATGTAGAACTTGATCTCGCCCTCGCCCCACCAGCCGTTGTTGTGGACGCCCCAGGCCATGTAGGTGCCGACGTAGTGGCCCTGGCCCTTGACGCCGTCGAGGATCGTGTAGACCTCCTTGTAGGGCAGCGGATTGACGCGGCGGAACTGGGCGTGGAAGTAGGCCGCGTCGTGCGGCGACGTCGGTCAGCGTGTAGTCGATCTGGTAGTAGAGCGTCATCTCCTTCGTCGCCGATGTTCTCCATCGTGATGCGCGCGCCCTTGCGGAACGGCATCTCCCAGTAGCAGTTGAAGGCGCTGCCCGGGTTGACGCAGACGGCGAGCGAGGAGATCTGGGCGTAGCGCTGCCCCAGCCCGAGGCGAAGAAGTCGCCGACCGGGACTTCGACCGAGGGCGTCGGTCTCGCCGTCCCAGTACATGCGCAGGATCGAGTAGCGCCAGGTGCCGGTCGGCGTCATCCAGATGTGCTGGATCGCGCCGGGGCCCTGCGATGTCGGCCAGCGTGAAGGTCTGGCCGGGCTTGATGACGACCGAGGGCGAGATCTTCCAGCCCTGGCCGAGGTCCGCGCGTCGGCCTTCGCCGGTGCCCTCCGTCGCCATGCCGCCCTTGCCCTTCTCGCCGGTGAAGTTCTCGGGAGCTGATCGAGCGCGTCTTCGCCTTCGAGAGGCGCGGCAGGTCGCCGACGCCGGTCGTGAGTCCGTTGAAGGGCGGAGGCTGCTGGGCAAAGAGCGCGGCGCACGAGGCGAGAGCGGCGAGGGCGAGGGCGCGGGGGAGCCTGAGCATGTCTCCTCCTTGGCTTGTTGGCGCGGGAGTGTAGCGCCCTCTCCCCTCCGGGGAGAGGGTTGATCCTGAGGGCGACTACAATCCTCGCGTACCACCCGCGTCTTGCGACAACGGAGGAACGGCATGAACGTGCTCTCCGCGGCCCTGTGGGGCGGGCTCGCGGCCGCCTCGCTTCTCCTGGGAGCGGCGCTGACCCTGCGCTGGAACCTGTCGGAGCGGCTGACCGGGGCGATCATGGGCTTCGGGTCCGGCGCCCTCGTCAGCAGCATCGGCTACGAGCTCGTGCCGGCGTCCCTGGTCAAGGGCGGCGGGCAGTGGATGGTCTTCGCGTTCGCCGGGGGCGCGCTGACCTTCTTCGGCGCCGACTGGCTGATCGACCGGAGCGGCGGGGCGGAGCGCAAGAGCCTCGAGGGAGGCAAGGAAGCGGGATCGGGCACGGCGATCTTCCTCGGCACGCTCCTCGACGGGGTGCCCGAGTCGCTCATCCTGGGCATGGGCCTGGCGCACGGGCGGCGCGATCAGCGTCGCGTTCCTGACGGCGGTCTTCGTCTCGAACGTGCCCGAGGGTGTTGCGGGAACGCGCTCGCTCGTCGCCTCGGGCCGCACGCCGAAGCACGTCCTGGGAATGTGGATGACGCTCGTGATCGCCTCCGCAGCCGCGGCGGCCCTGGGCTACGCCGTCGTCCGGTCGATCCCGGCCGCCGACGGGCGATACGCGAAGGCGTTTGCCGCGGGGGCCGTCCTGACGATGTTGTCCGACGTCATGATGCCCGAGGCCTTCGAGCACGGCGGCAAGATCGTGGGCCTGCTGGCGACCCTCGGCTTCCTGACGGCGGCAGTCCTCTCGGTGATGGAATAGCGGCGTGACGGCCCGGATCGGAGTCGGTCTGCGGTTCGCGGCGGGCGTGGGTCTTGCGGCAGTGTGTGCGCTGTCGGTTTCGGGCGCGGGGAAGGCCGCGCGTCCGCCCGAGGCGCTTTCGCCGCCGACCTTCGAGGTCGCGATGGAGGAGGCGTCGATCCCGATGAAGGACGGCGTGCTGCTCGCGGCCGACATCTGGCGGCCGAAGGGCAAGGGCGACGGCGGCCGGTTCCCGGTCCTGCTCGAATACCTGCCCTATCGAAAGACCGAGAACCGCCCCGACCGCTACGACTTCTACGCGTACTTCGTCAGGCGCGGCTACGTCGTCGCGCGGGTCGACATCCGCGGAACGGGCAGCAGCGAGGGCACCCTCATCCCCTACGAGTACAGCGAGATCGAGCAGCGGGACGGCGAGGAGGTCATCGCCTGGCTCGCCCGGCAGCGCTTCTCCAACGGCAACGTCGGGATGTTCGGCATCTCGTGGGGCGGCTTCAACTCGATCCACATGGCGATGCGCCGCCCGCCGGCGTTGAAGGCGATCATCGCCATCGACGCCACCGACGACCTCTACCAGGACGACGTGCACTTCATGGACGGCATGATCCACGTCGACTCGTGGGAGATGGGCATGGACGTCGCCAACTCCATGCCCGGGGCGCCCGAGTACCGGATCGACGAGACGTTCTTCCGCGACCGCTTCGACCAGCCGCCCTGGATGCTGACGTACAAGCGGCAGCAGCGCGACGGCCCCTTCTGGGACCGCACGGCGCTGAAGACCCGCTACGACGCGATCCGGATCCCGACCTTCGTCATCGGCGGCTGGTACGACGGCTACCGCGACAGCGTGCCGCGGATGCTCGAGCACATGAAGGCTCCGGTCAAGGCGATCGTCGGCGCGTGGGACCACACGTATCCGGACGAGCCCTATCCGCGTCCCGGCTTCGACTGGCGCCGCGAGGCGCTGCGCTGGTACGACCAGTGGCTGAAGGGACGCGACACGGGGATCATGGAGGAGCCGCGGCTGGCGGTCTACGTGCGCCAGTGGCATCCGCCCGGGCCCTACCTCGACTTCGCGCCCGGACAGTGGCGGTACGAGGACGGCTGGCCGATCGCGCGGATCCAGGAGCGCGTCCTCTATCCGCGGCCGGACCGCTCGCTCTCGCTCGAGGCGCCCGCGGCGGCGGAGGCGCAGCTGCGCTACGTGCCGACGACGGGTGTGGAGGCGGGCGGCCCGGTCATGTGGTTCGGCGACGTCGCGCCGGACCAGCGCCCGACCGACGCCTTCAGCCTCGTCTACGAGACCGCGCCGCTCGAGGAGGAGGTCGAGATCCTCGGGCTGCCGAAGGCGCTGCTGCAGGTGTCGGCCGACGCGCCGCTCGCGCACTGGTTCGCGCGCGTCAACGACGTCGCGCCGGACGGCACCGTGACCCTCGTCGCCAACGCCGGGCAGAACGGAGCGCACCGCGAGTCGGCCCGGGAGCCGAAGGCGATCGAGCCCGGCAAGCCGTTCCCGCTCGAGATCGAGCTCCACTTCACCTCGTGGGTCTTCCCGAAGGGGCACCGCATCCGGCTCGCCGTCTCCAACGCGCAGTGGCCGATGATCTGGCCGACACCCGACTCGATGACGACGAAGCTCTACATGGGCGCCTCGGCCACGCGGCTCGTGCTTCCGGTCGTGCCGGCCGGCGGGCCGCCCCGCCCGCGTCCGGAGTACCTGCCGATCGATCCGCGGCGCGAGGACGGGCTGCCGGGCTTCGAGACGCTCGACACCGGGACGCCGTCGGGCTACGGCGAGATCTCCTCGGTCGACCGCAATCCGCGCACCGGCAGCGGCGAAGGCCGTCGCGACGTCGACGAGCGCGAACCGCTACCCCTGGGGGGAGGAGCACAAGACGGAGTCGATCACGTACGACGCCGAGGACGGCCATCCGGACAAGGCGTCGGTCAAGGGCGAGTACGCGACCGAGGTCAGGCTCCCGGGCCGCCTCCTGCGCTGGGAGAGCGTCGTGGTCTTCCGGAGCGACCGGGAAAACTTCTATTACGAGGGCCGCCGGAAGCTCTACGAGAACGGAAAGCTCCTGCGCGAGAAGAGCTGGGATCAGACGATCCCGCGGGATTTCCAGTGAGGATGCTGAGCGCCGGCGCGCTTCCGGACGTCCGCTGGGCGAAGTGGTCCGGCGGATCGGGGCTTGCGGCGCTGACGAGCTACATCGCGCTGATGGCGCTGCCGGCGCCGCCGCCGGTCCAGGCGCTCCTGGTCTTCGGATTCGCGTTCGGCCTGACGGTCGCGAGCATCGGTCTGCATCTCGGGGTCACCTGCGGCGTCGCGCCTCGGCTCGGGCTCGTCGCGGCCGTCGCGAACACGGTCGCCGCCGGGGAGCTCGCGGCGATGCTCCTCGTTCAGATGGCGGTCAAGGCGGCGGTCGCAAAGCCCGAGGCGGCCTTCACGGCGATCTGGCTCGGTCTCGACGTGGCCTGGGACGTCTTCGTCGGCGCCGGGACGGTGCTCTTCGGCCTGGCGCTCTGGCGACATCCCCGGTTCCGGCCGTTCACGGCGGGAGGCGGGATCCTGACGGGGCTCCTTCTGCTCGTCCTCAACATCGGGACGTTTCCGGTCCCGCCGGCCGAGGCGGGGCTCTTCGACGCGGGCCCCTTCGTGGGCCTCTGGTACGTCCTTCTGTCCGCGCGGGTGCTGATGGTGGCCCTTCGCGAGCCCTCGCAAGCCGCCTGAAAGCCGGCCGCGTCTGGCAACTCCGGGCGGCATGTGACAAACTGTCACGCACCTCGGCGTCTCCCCGACGCCGCTCTCGTTCGTGCGTCCGATCGCGGACGCAGGAGGTGCGTCATGCCCACCCGGCGTTTTTCCACGGGTCTTTTCATCCTTCTCCTCGTCGCCGTCTCTGGGGTCGCCTCGGCCCAGACCTGGAGCGCGGACCAGCAGGAGATCTGGCGCGTCGAAGAGCTGCAGTGGAAGATGAGCAAGGACAAGGACCTCACCTGGATCGACAAGCTCGTCCACGCCAACATCAGCGCGTGGGAAGTCGGCCGCCCGGCTCCGCAGAACAAGGCCAGCCTGACGCGGTGGTCCCACTTCAGCGACGCCAGCTCGACGATCCTCGAGCAGGAGATCTTCCCGATCTCGATCACGGTCACCGGCAACGTTGCCGTCGCGCAGTACACGTACATGGTGGTGCGCGAGAACTACAAGAAGGACCGCGAAGCCTCGACGGGCCGCTGGACGGACGTCTTCATCAAGGACGGCGGCCGCTGGCAGTTCATCGCCTGGGCCGGCGGGGACGACCCGAAGAAGTAGAGGATCGCCGTCGCGCGGCCGTTGACCGCCGCGCAAGAAAGGAGAGCGCATGAATCGCAGGTTCATTCTGGCCTGGGTCGCCGTGTTCGTCGTGTGGATGGCCGGCGGCATCCTCGTGCACGGCATGCTCCTGCACGACGACTACGCCCAGCTGCCGAACCTGATGCGGACGGAGGCCGAGGCGCAGCAGCATTTCCCGCTGATGATCCTGGCGCACGTGATCGCGGCGGGCGCGTTCGTCTGGATCTACTCCCGCGGCATCGAGCCCAAGCCGTGGCTGGCGCAGGGGGTTCGATTCGGCCTCGCGATCGCGCTGCTGGCGATCGTTCCGACCTACATCATCTACTACGTCGTTCAGCCGATCCCGGGCATGCTGGCGGTCAAGCAGATGACCCACGACGGGATCCTCATGCTGATCCTCGGCGCGGTCGCGGCGTTCGTCTACCGGTCGGGGCCGGCGAAAGCGTGACGAAGCGCGCCGGATAGCCGCGTCCGGCGCAGTGCCAGAAAGTCGCGGTGTGCGGGAGAGGCGCGCTCGTTGACGGGCGCGCCTCTGGCCGCGTTAGGATCGCGCCGATGACCGACCTCGGAGCGAATCTCGCCGTCCTGTTCGTGCGCGAGCTCGCGGGCTTCGAGCGCGAGCTCGGCCTCTTCCGGGACGACGAGGCCGTCTGGAGGACGGCCCCCGGGCTGCCGAACTCGGCGGGCAACCTGGCGCTCCACGTCGCGGGCAACCTCCAGCACTTCATCGGCGCGGTGCTCGGCGGCACGGGCTACCTCCGCAACCGCGAGCTCGAGTTCGGCCGGCGTTCCGGGCCGCGCGGCGACGTGCTCGCCGAGCTTCGCGCGGCCTCGCGGGTGGTCGAGTCGGTCCTGCGACGCCTTCCGGCCGAGCGCTTCGAGGCCGAGTACCCCGAGCGTCTCAACGACCTTCGGCTGCGCACGGACATTTTTCTGATGCACCTGGCCTCCCACGCCGCCTTTCACCTCGGCCAGGCGGGTTACGTGCGGCGCGCCCTGACGGCAGACGGCCGGTCGAGCGGACCGATCCCGCTGCAGGCGCTGGCGCTCGGGCATCCGCCTGCGAAATCATCCGGCGCAGTCCCCGGGAGGTGACGGGTGGCTCGATATCGGAGTGCTCTGCCTCAGCTCGACGGCGGCCTGTTTCTGACCGACGGCGGCATCGAAACGACGCTGATCTTCCTCGAGGGCCTGGAGCTCCCGTTCTTCGCCGCGTTCGACCTCCTGAAGAGCGCCGAGGGCGAAGCGGCCCTGCGCAAGTACTATCGGACATACGCCGCGCTCGCGCGCCGCCTGGGGGCCGGGATCATTCTCGAAAGCCCGACCTGGCGATCGAACCCGGACTGGGGAGCGCGGCTCGGCTACTCGCGCGAAGCGCTGGCGGAGGCCAACCGCAACGCCATCCGGCTTCTCGAGGGGATCCGGGAGGAAGTCGAGAACGAGAAGACGCGGGTCGTGATCAGCGGCTGCGTCGGGCCGCGCGGCGATGGATACGACCCCGGGAAGACGATGTCGGAGGACGAAGCCGAGAGCTATCACGCCGAACAGATCGGGATCTTCGCGGGCACGGCCGCGGACATGGTCACCGCGATCACGATGAACTATGCTGAGGAGGCCGTCGGGGTCACCCGGGCGGCCCGGCGGGCGGGAATGCCGGCCGTGATCTCCTTCACGGTCGAAACGGACGGGAGGCTGCCGACCGGACAACCGCTCTCCGCCGCGATCGAGGGCGTCGACGCCGCGACCGACGCATACCCCGCGTATTACATGATCAACTGCGCGCACCCCTCGCACTTCGAGGGCGTGCTCGCGCCGGGAAGGCCCTGGGTGGAGCGGATCCGGGGCCTGCGGTCGAACGCCTCGGCCAGGAGCCACGCGGAGCTGAACGAGTCCGCCGAGCTCGACGCGGGCGACCCGGTCGCGCTCGGCGCGGACCACGCGCGCCTCAAGGCGAAGGTCCCTCGGATCAACGTCCTGGGCGGCTGCTGCGGGACCGACGAGCGGCACGTGGAGCAGATGGCGCGCGCGTGCGCGCCGCTCTTCCGGTAGGAGGATGCGCGCGACCGGGATCCGGTACTTCGCGAGCGCGGCCGGGTTCGGCCGGTGGCTCGAGAAGCACCATTCGGCGAAGACGGAGCTCTGGGTCGGCTTCCACAAGAAGCACACGGCCCGGCCGAGCCTGACCTGGGCGGAATCCGTGGACGAGGCGCTCTGCCGCGGGTGGATCGACGGGATCCGCAAGCGCGTCGACGAGCTGCGGTACACGATCCGCTTCACCCCGCGAAGGCCCGGAAGCATCTGGAGCGCCATCAACATCCGGCGCGCGGAAGAGCTCATCGGGGCGGGCCGGATGCGGCCGCGCGGGCTCGAGGCGTTCCGGGCGCGTCGCGAGGACCGCGCGCGCGTCTACTCCTACGAGCAGGGCGGGCCGAAGCTCTCCGCCGCGCACGAGCGCCGGTTCCGGGCCAACGCGAAGGCCTGGAAGTTCTTCCGGACGCGGTCCGACGCGTATCGGCGCACGGCGAGCTGGTGGATCGTCAGCGCGAAGCGGGAGGAGACGCAGGGCAAGCGCCTCGAGGTCCTGATCGCCTGCTCGGAAGGAGAGCGGCCGATCCCGGGGCTCCCGCGCGCCCCGGAGAAGCGGAGGCCGAAATGAAGCCGAGGACCCGGTGTCTCTGGCTCTGCGTGGCGGGCCTGCATGCGCGAGGCGGCGGTCGAACGAAAGGGGTGATTCCGAGTCCCGGCTTTGCATAGAGTGCGGACTTTCAGGGAGGACTTGCCATGGTGACCGTGGCCCTGCTGGTGCGTCTCGAGGCCAAACCCGGAAAGGAGTCGGAGGTCGAGAGCTTCCTGAAGGGAGCCCTGCCGATCGTGCAGGACGAGCCGCAGACGACGGCGTGGTTCGCGATTCGCATGGGGCCGTCGACCTTCGGGATCTTCGACGCCTTTCCGGGCGAGGCCGGCCGGCAGGCGCACATCACGGGCCGCGTCGCCGCGGCGCTGATGGCGAAGGGCCCGGACCTGTTCTCGAAGGCGGCGTCGATCGAGAAGGTCGACGTCCTCGCGTCGAAGCTTCCCGGGTAGCCCGGCGGCACCCGTCACACGGAGATGCCCGGGGCATACCTGACGCCGGCAGAGCTCACCGCGGCGGCCGACGAAAACCTCGCGGCGCACTTCACGTGGGTGCAGCGGCAGACGTCGGGGATGCGGGCCGAGCTCGCGGGCGACCTCGTCCTGACCGAGTGCGGGATGCCGTGCGACACGTTCAACGCCGTCTGCCGCGCGCGCCTGGCGCCGGAAACGGCGTCGGAACGGATCCGCGAGGCGATCGCGTGGTTTGGGGGGCGGCCCTTCTCGTGGTGGGTCGGGCCGGCCGACGAGCCGTCGGACCTAGGCGCGAGACTCGCGGCCGAGGGGCTGGAACCCTCGGAGACGGAAGTCGCGATGGCGGCGCCGCTGGCGCGGCTGCGGGCCGCCGGGCTCGCGCCGGACGGCCTGGAGATCCGCCGGGTCGCGACCCGCGCGGAGCTTTCGGACTTCGCGCGCGTGAACGCGGCCAACTGGTCGCCGCCGGACCCGTACGTGGTCCGCTTCTACGAGCTCGCGGCGCCGGTCCTGCTCGCGCCGGGCTGCCCGCTGCGGCTTTACGTCGGCTACGCCGGCGGCGAGGCGGTCGCCTCGTCGGAGATGACGGTCGCCGGGGGAGTCGCCGGCCTCTACGGCATCGCCACGCTCGCCGCCCACCGGAGACGCGGGTACGGGTCCGCCATGACGGCGAGGCCCCTCGCCGACGCGCGGGAGGAGGGCCTGACGACGGCCGTGCTGCAGGCCTCGGCCGACGGGCTCGGCGTGTACGAGAGAATCGGCTTCGAGAAGTTCGGAGGGATCACGGAGTACAAGCCGGAGCGGTGAGCATGAAATTTCGGAAGCGCGTGGTCCGGCGGATGGAAGAAGCCCCGACGCGGAGGATGCCATGGCGGAGCTGAAGACGAAGAAGACGAAGGCGAGCGTGGCGGCGTTTCTCGCGGGCCTGCCGGATTCCGGGGCGCGCAAGGACTGCAAGGTCCTCGTCGGACTGATGCAGGCGGCGACAGGGGCGAAGGCGAAGATGTGGGGCTCGTCGATCGTCGGCTTCGGCGACCATCGCTACGAGTACGCGAGCGGCCGGGGGGGCGACTGGTTCGTGATGGGCTTCTCGCCGCGCAAGGCGGCCCTGACCCTCTACTTCATGTGCGGACTCAAGCGCCTCGAGCCCGAGCTCGCCCGGCTCGGGAAGTACAAGCGGGGAGGCGGCTGCCTCTACGTCAAGAGACTCGAGGACGTCGACTCCGCGGCCCTGCGCCGCGTCGTGAGAGCGGCCGCGGCCCGGGCCCGGGGGAAGTGATGGGGCGCGTCGACGACCGTCTCCGCGAGCTCGCGATCGAGCTTCCGCACGCGAGCAAGCCCGGGGCGAACTACGTCCCCTGGGTCCGGACCGGCGACCTCGTTTTCCTGACGGGCCAGCTCTCGCAGTGGAACGGCGAGCGCCGATTCGTCGGCAAGCTCGGCCGCGAGTTCGGCGTCGAGGACGGTCGGCAGGCGGCGCGGCTCTGCGCGCTGAACCTGATCGCCCACCTCCGGGACGCCCTCGGCGGCGACCTCGACCGCGTGGTGCGGTGCGTGCGCGTCGCCGGGTTCGTCAACTCGACGCCGGACTTCGTCAGCCAGTCGCAGGTCGTCAACGGCGCCTCGGACCTCTTCGTGGACGTCTTCGGAGACGCCGGGCGGCACTCGCGGATGGCCGTCGGCGTCGCGGCCCTGCCCTACGACGTCGCCGTCGAGGTCGAGGCCGTTTTCGAGGCGCGGCAGGCCCGGCCCCCGGATATCCTGTCGCGATGAAAACGACGTCGCGCCGCGGTGCAGGCGATCTCGAGACCATTCCCGGCGTCGGGCCGAGCATCGCCCGGGACCTGCGCTCGCTCGGAATCGAGCGCGTGGCGCAGCTGAAGGGGCGAAGCCCCGAGCGCCTCTACGCCGAGCTCAATCGGAAGACGGGAGTGCGCCAGGACCGGTGCCTGCTGTACGTCTTCCGGTGCGCGGTGTACTTCGCGAGCGAGCCGCGCCGGCAGCCGCATCTGCTGAAGTGGTGGAACTGGTCGGATGCGCGCCTGGCGGAGGCTCGCTCGTGAGCGGCGCGTCCGGGCGCCGGATGGCCGTCGGGGCGGCGGCGACCCTGCTGCTCGCGAGCGCGGCGCTCGAGGGCGCGCAGGCGCCGGCGCCCCCGCGGCTGCCGAGCGTCGACCTGCCCCCGGAGCTCTCCCGGGTCCTGACGGACTACGAAACCGCCTGGCGCGCGAAGGACGCCGCGGCGCTCGCCCGGCTCTTCGCCGAAGACGGGTTCGTCCTCGCTCGCGGCAAGCCGCCCGTGCGCGGCCGCGAGGCGATCGGGAAAGCGTACGCCGGGGCCGGAGGGCCGCTCGTCCTGCGCGCACTGGCCTTCGCCGCGGACGGGCCGGTCGGCTACATCATCGGCGGCTACGCCGCCCGCGCCGGCGAACCGGACGACGGCAAGTTCACGCTGACGCTCAAGAAGGGCGCCGACGGGAAGTGGCTGATCATGTCCGACATGGACAACGGGAACCGGCCCTCCCCGTGAAGACCTCGGGGGGCAAGCGGGTCGTGTGGTCGGTCGAGCTCGATGGCTGACGCGCGGAAGGGCCGGACGCTCCGCCGCGTCCTGATCGGGCTCCTCGCGCTGATCGTCCTCTCGCCCGGTGCGTTCCTGGTGGCGTACCGGATCATCGCGAAGAGGGCGCTCTCGGGGCCGCTGCTGCGCAACGAGATCAACAAGAAGCCCCAGGAGCTCCTGATCGAGTGGGACGAGGCCGTCTCGACGTGGCCCGGGCGGGTCACCGTCAGGAACCTGAGCATCCGGGGCAGCGACCCGAACGTCCAGTGGATCGTGATCCTCCCCGAGGCGAGCCTGAAGTACGCGCTCACCCCGCTGCTGCGCCGGATGTTCGTGGTGACGGAGCTGCGCCCGAAGTCGATCCAGTTCCGCATCCGCCAGAAGCTTCCTCCCGGGCCGGTGTCGGAATCGCGCCTCAAGGGACTGCCGCCGATTCCGGGCTTCGGCGACGTGCCCCTGAAGGTCGAAGGCGAAAAGCTCCCGGCTCCGGAGCCCAACCCCTTCACGATCGAGGTCGAAGACGTCGCGACCGACGCCTTCGACGACATCTGGTTCGACGGCTTCCGCTATCGCGGTCCCGGGAAGCTCCGCGGCTCGTTCCGGCTGAAGCCCGGGTACCGCGCCCGGATCGGACCCGCGTCGCTGGAGCTGTCGGGCGGGAGTCTCGCGTTCGACGACACAGTCGCCGTCTCGGAGCTCTCGGGCAAGGTCGAGGCGACCTTCGCGGACTGGGACGTTCAGAAGCTTCTCGACGAAAAGGTCTGGCAGGTCGTGACCGCCAGGGCCGAGTTGGCCGGGCCGACGGCGGGGGTCGACTTTCTCGACGGCTTGCTGTTTCTCGGTCGGGGCGTCCACATTTCGGGCGGCCCCGGGCGCCTCGCGATCTCGGGCTCCATCGATCACGGAACGGCCGCGGGAAAAGTCGAGCTCACCGCGAAGCAGGGCAAGTACGTGCGGCCGGGGCTCACACTCGTGGGGAGCGCCGACGCCCGGGTCGCGATCTCGAACTTCGTGCTCGACGGCGGCGCGCCGGAGATCGGGGGAACCGCGCTGAAGGTTTCGGACGTCTTCGCGGCCGGCGCGGCGAGGGGCACGAAGGGCTGGTGGGGCGAGTTCCAGATACCGTCGGGCCGGCTGTCGAAGGGGTTCAACGGCCGGGTCGCGCTGAAGTGCAGCGACGGCCGGCCGCTCCTCGCATTCCTCGGCGAGGGGCTGCCGAAGTGGACGAAGGGGTTGATCGACCTCGAGGGCCTCACGGTGTCGGCGGCGGATCTGGTGCTCTCCGAGCCGCGCACGACGGTCCGCGGACTCGAGGCCGAGGGCGGCAACTTCACGGTCCAGGGCGAGCTCGACCGGCGCGGCGAAACGATACGCGGCGCCTTTCTGATCGAGTCCGGCATCCTCATCCTGGGTGTCGAAGTCGAGGGCGCCAAGACGGTCGTGCGCCCGTTCCTCGCGCGGCAGTGGTACGCGAAGGCCGGGCCGGCCGTCTTCGAGGCCGCGAAGGCGTCCCCGCCGAAGGGCTCCGGGAGCGCGAAGGGCGGATCGAAATCCGAAAAATGAAGACCTGACCCCGCGTAGAATCCCCCCGTTTCGCGCGCTTCGCAACGGGAGGGGGGAGTCGATGAAGAGCAGGGCCCTGGTCTTCGTTCTCGGTCTCGCGCTCGCTTCCGCGGCCGCCCGCGCCCAGCAGGCGCCCCTCCCGCCGCTCGACGCGCTGCGGTTCGCGCAGATGAAGGACGCGAAGGCCGAGCGCGTCTCCTCCTCGAGCCCGGACCCGGGCTCCAACAACGACAGCAAGCACCCCATCCCGGGCGAAACGCTGACGCTCGCCGACCTGAAGGGCCCGGGCGTCGTCACCCACATCTGGCTGACGATCGCGGCCAACGAGTACGCCTGGCCGCGGCTGATGCGCCTGCGGGTGTACTACGACGGCAGCGCGGAGCCGTCGGTCGACGCTCCGGTCGGCGACTTCTTTGCGGTCGGCCACGGGTTCGAGCGGTGGGTCAAGTCCGAGATGATCCGCGCGAGCTCCGACGGGCGGGCGCGCAACAGCTACTGGCCGATGCCGTTTTCGAAGTCCTGCCGGATCACGCTGACGAACGAGGGGCGGCGCGGAGTCGACCACGTGTACTACCACGTCGACTGGTCGAAGGTGCCGGCCCTTCCGCCGGACACCCTCTACTTCCACGCCCGGTACAAGCAGGAGCTGCCGGCGCCCGCCGAGAAGAAGGTCTACACGTTCCTCGACTTGAAGGGCCGCGGCTTCTACGCCGGGACCGTGCTCAACGTGATCCAGCCCGAGGCCGGCTGGTTCGGCGAAGGCGACGAGCGCATCTATGTCGACGGCGAGAAGGAGCCCTCGATCAGCGGGACGGGCTCGGAGGACTACTTCAACGACGCCTGGGGCCTGCACGTGGTCGACGGTCCCTATACCGGCGTCACGGTCGCCGACGGGACGGGCCTCGGCTCCCGGATGACCGGCTATCGCTGGCACATCAAGGACCCGATCCCGTTCAAGACGTCCTTCCGGTTCGATCTCGAGCACCTCGGCTGGACGTTCAACAACGACGGCTCGCTCAAGTCGCCCTACGGAACGCGCGACGACCTGATGTCGTCGGTGGCGTACTGGTACCAGGACGGTGTCGCGACGGGACTGCCGCCGGTGCCGTACGGGTCGGCGAGGCTGCCCCAGGGCAACGCCGTGCAGTTCGAGGTCGAGACGGCGGTCGGGCAGGTGAAGACGGAGAAGGGAACGGCGGAGGTCTTCAAGGACCTCTTCTGGTCCAAGGACGTCCTCATCTTCAAGGGCGAGGGCCCGGGCTCGAAGCTCGAGGTCCCGTTCGAGGTCCCGGAGTCAGGCGACTACGAGCTCTACACGCAGGTCGCGCAGGGCTCGGACTACGGCATTTACACGGTGCTCCTCGACGGCAAGCCGCCCGTCGCTCCGGTCCTCGAGCACGAGCCGGGCGCGGACGTGCGGCCGCAGCTCTCCTTCGACGGCTACGCCTACGAAATCTACGTCGGCATGGACTACCAGGTCGGCTGGCCGAGGCTGACGAAGGGACGGCACACGCTGACGTACGTCTGCCTCGGAAAGAACGCAGCCTCGACGGGCTACGTGCTCGGCGTCGACAACATCGTCCTCGCCGAGGTCGGGGCGAAGGGCTGGGCGAAGGCGGCGGCGGTGAAGGCCCCGCAGGTCCCGACGGACCTCGCCGGCGCGACGCGCGCGCTTGCCGACCCCGACCCGGTCGTCCGGGGGCTCGCCGCCCGGGAGCTCGGGACGATGGGCGCCGCCGCGGCCCTGGCGGTCGACGCCCTCGCCGCGCGGCTGAAGGACCCCGACCGCGTCGTGCGCATGGCGGCCGCCGAGGCGCTGGCGTCGATGGGGCCGAAGGCGGCGCCGGCCGTGCCGGCGCTCGTCGCGGCGGCGGGCGTGGCGGACGAGAACGTGAACGTCCTGCGGGCGTGCGCGGAGGCGCTGGGCGCGATCGGCCCGGCCGCGAAGCCGGCGCTCCCGGTGCTCCGGCAGATCGCGGCCCGGAAGATCTCGAACGTCGGCGGCGTGATCGACCGGTCGCCGTCGTACGCGGCCGAGCAGGCGATCCGGCAGATCGAAGGGAAATGACGCCGGATCGAGGCGAGCGTCTCGCGCGTGTCTTCTACGCCTTCTGCGTCGCCGCCGGGGCGGCGGTTCTGGCGCTGACGCTGCTTTCGGCCGCGGGCCTCCTGCCGATCGCCGGCTACGCGACGATCTTTCGCGCGCTCATCTTCCGGTTCGGACTGGCGCTGACGGCCGGGGCCTTCTCGGTCTTCGCGCTCGGGGCCTTCGCGCTCCGGGGGGACCGACCCGGGCCGCCGCGGACCGCAGGCCTCGCCTTCGCGGCTTCGCCATACCTGATCCGGGGCCTCTGCGTCTCGACGGCGCTGGGCTTCCTCGCCACCGAGCTCGGGAAGCTCCTGCACCTGTCCGAGATGCGGGCCTTCTTCACCGCGTCGGGGTACACGGTCGGGTTCCTCTACGCGGTCATGGCGGCGGAGACGATCGGCTCGATCGGGCTCCTCATGCCGTCAGTCCGCCTCGTCGCCGCCTGCGGCCTGGCCCTGGTGATGGTCGGCGCCGTCGTCACCCACGCCCGCAACGGCGACCCGTGGAGCGACTCGTGGGAGGCCCTGCACATGCTCGCGATCCTGGGCACGATCGTCCTCGTTGGCGTGCTGCGGGAGCGCGTGGAGGCGGGCGTCATAGAATCCGGGGCATCCACGCGGGGGGCACCATGAGCGACGGGACCAGCCGGCGGGAGTTCGTGACGAGGACGCTCCTGGGCGCGACGGCCGCGCCGCTGGCGGGCCGGCTCGCCGCGCTCGGCCTCGGGGCGCCGGCGTCCCCCTCGTCCGTCGCCGGACCGAAGACGTTCCTCGAGCCCTTCGACTACGAGGGCGTCGCGCTCCTGCCCGGCCCGATGAAGGCGCAGTACGACGCGATGCGCGGCTACTACTACGCGATCCCCGACGACGACATCCTCAAGGGGTTCCGCCTGCGGGCGGGGCAACGCGCCCGCGGCAACGACCTCGGCGGCTGGTACAGCGGCGAGCCCGCGCGCCGCTACTGGTGGTCGAACGGGGACACCTTCAACACCTTCGGCCAGTGGCTCTCGGGGATGGCCCGGATGTCGAAGGCCACGGGCGATGCCGAGATGCGCTCGAAGGCGATCTTCCTGATGGGGGAGTGGGCCTCGACGATCGAGCCGGACGGCTGGTTCTTCTACTCGCGCCGGCCGTGGCAGCCGCACTACATCTACGACAAGCAGGTCGGCGGCCTCGTCGACATGGCGGTCTACGCCGGCCGCAAGGACGCGTTGACGCACCTCTCGAAGATCACCGACTGGGCGATCGAGAACCTCGACCGCAGCCGGAAGCTCGACTCCGACACCGAGTGGTACACGCTCTCGGAGAACCTCTACCGCGCCTATCGCGTGACCGGCGACGAGAAGTACCGCCGTTTCGGCGAGCTCTGGCAGTTCGACGACTACTGGAACGCGTTCTCGGGGGCGGCGCCGACCGACGTGAAGAAGCACGGCCACCACGCCTACAGCCACGTCAACACGATGTCCTCGTGCGCCATGACGTACGCCGTGACGGGCCAGAAGAAGTACCTCGACGCGATCGTCAACGAGTACGACTGGCTCCAGAAGACGCAGTGCTACGCGAGCGGAGGCTACGGCCCGGAGGAGGACCTCGTCCCGGAGGACGGCGAGCTCGGCCGCCGTCTCGAGACGACGTCCTACTCGTTCGAGACGACCTGCGGCTCGTGGGGAGGCTTCAAGCTCGCGCGCTACCTCATGATGTACACGGGGCAGGCGCGCTACGGCGACTGGATCGAGAAGCTCCTCTACAACGGCATGCTCGGCGCGCTGCCGATGGGGCCCAAGGGCGCGACGTTCTACTACTCCGACTACCGGATGGGAGGCGGGCGCAAGTTCTACCATCCCGACGGCAACTGGCCGTGCTGCTCGGGCACGTACCCGCAGGTCCTCGCCGACTACCACAACGTCGTCTACTTCCGGGACGCAGGCGGGCTCTACGTCAACCTGTTCGTTCCCTCGCGAGCGGCGTGGATCCAGGGCGGCACCCCCGTCTCTGTCGAGCAGGAGACGGCGTTCCCCGACTCCGAGACGACGACGCTGACGGTGCGGCCCGGGAAGAGCGCCTCCTTCGACGTGAAGTTCCGCGTCCCGGCCTGGACGCAGCGGGCGTCGAGGTCGCAGTCAACGGGAAGCCGTTCCCGGTCGCCGCGGAGCCGGGAAGCTGGGCGGTCCTGCGGCGGACCTGGAGCGCCGGCGACCGCGTCACGATCCGCCTGCCGATGCGCCTCGGCCTTTCGCCGATCGACGCTCGGCACCCGAAGCGCGCCGCGGTGACGTTCGGCCCGGTCGTCCTCGTGCGCGACGAGACGCCGCGCCTGAAGCTGCAGGGCGGACCGACCGAATGGATGGTGGGCCGTCCGGGCCTCGAGTTCGCGGCGCCCGGCCAGCCGGAGGGAGTGTTCATGCCTTTCTACAAGGTGGGACCCGACATGCCCTACAACATGTACTTCGACCTCGCCTCATGAGACGCGCCGTCGCCGCCGCGTTCGCCTTCTTCGCCGCGCTCGCCCTCGAAGCGCAGACGCGCCGCCCGATCACGGCCCAGGACCTCTGGGCCTTTCAGCGCGTGGGCGCGCCCGCGCTCTCGCCCGACGGGAAGACGGCGGTCTTCGCCGTGACCGAGTGGTCGATCCCGAAGTCGAAGAGCACGTCGAGCCTGTGGCTCGTCGACGTCGCGGGCGGCGAGCCCCGCCGTCTGACCCAGGGCGGCAGCGACGGCTCGGCGGCCTGGAGCCCCGACGGCTCGCGGATCGCCTTCGTCTCGAAACGCGGCGAGGATGATGCGGCCGCGCTCTACGTCATCCGCGTGGGCGGCGGCGAGGCGCGGCGGGTGGCGAGCCTGCCCTACGGCGTGCGCGCCCCGAAGTGGCTGTCGGCCGGGCGCATCGCCGTGCTTACGCAGGTCCTGCCGGAGCTCTCGGGCAAGCTCGAGAAGAGCGACCTCGAGGCGATGCGCAGGGAGATGAAGCGGCGCAAGGACTCGCTCATGACCGGCCGGGCGACCGAGGACCGCCAGTACCGCTTCTGGGACCGCACGCTCGCCGAGGGCGTCGCCGACAAGCTCGTGGCCGTCGACGCGGAAAGCGGCGCGCTCACGGACCTGACGCCGGGCTGGAGCCGCCTCTTCTCGACGGTCATGGAGCCCGGGTTCGACGTCTCGCCGGACGGAAAGTCCATCGCGATGGCGATCAACGCCACGCCGCCGCCCTACCGCGAGCGGTCGAACCTCGACGTGTACGTGATCGCGGCCGACGGCTCGGGCGCGATGAGGGACGTGACGGCCTCGAACCCCTTCACCGACGACGGGCCGCGCTTCTCCCCGGACGGACGGGCGGTCTACTACCTGCGCGAAGCGAAGGCGAACGCCGGCAACCGCCGCATCGCGCGGGTCGAGCTTGCGACCGGCGCCGGCGCGACGCTGACGGACGCCTACGACCGCTCGTTCGACGCCGTCTCCTTCTCCGCCGACGGGAAGGCGCTCCTCGCGACCTCGGAGGACCGCGGCATCGTCGCGATCTTCCGCCTCGGCGCCGACGGATCGGGGCTTTCGCGGATCTACGCCGACTCGACGTCGGCGGGCCTGGCGGTGCGCGGGGGAGCGATCCTCTTCCTGAACGAGTCGTCGAGCCGGCCCGCGGAGATCCACGCGCTCGACGCGACGCGCGGGAACGGCGAGGCGGTTGACGCGGTTCAACGACACGCTGCTTTCGACGCTCGACCTGGGCCGGACCGAGTCGCGGGAGTTCCGCGGGGCGGGCGGCGACACCGTCCAGATGTGGGTCACGTATCCCGCCGGGTTCGATCCGGCGAGGAAGTATCCGCTGGTGCAGATCCTCCACGGCGGGCCGGCCACCATGGTCCGCGACGACTTCTCGTACCGCTGGAACTCGCACCTCTTCGCGGCGCCCGGCTACGTCGTCGCGCGCGTCAACCGACACGGCTCGACGGGTTTCGGCGAGGCCTTCCTGGCCTCGATCGACGGCGCGTGGGGCGACAAACCCACGGAGGACGTGCTCGCGGCGACCGAGGTCCTGGTGAAGGCCATCCCGGCGATCGACGCGACCCGGGTCGCGGCGGCCGGCGCGAGCTACGGCGGGTACCTGGCGGCCTGGCTCCTCGGCCACACCGACCGCTTCCGGTGCCTCGTCAACCACGCCGGCGTCAACGACTTCATCACCGAGTACGGAAGCGACTCGACCAACTACGCCTTCGACTCGTCGGTCTGGGGCGGCACGCCCTGGAAGGACGCCGAGGCGATGCAGAAGAACAACCCGATGACCTACGCCGCGAGCTTCAGGACGCCGATGCTGCTGGTCGCGGGCGAGCAGGACTACCGCGTGCCGTACGGCAACAGCCTGTCGCTCTACGGCGTGCTGCAGGCGATGGGGGTGCCGTCGCGGCTGCTGCTCTATCCCAACGAGAACCACTGGGTCCTGACGCCGCAGAACTCGATCTACTGGAACTACGAAGTGCAGCAGTGGCTGGCCCGCTACATCGGCGGCACGCCCATGGAGAAGCCGGTCTTTCCGGCCGAAGAAAAGTAGAGAAGCAGGAGCCCCATGAGCACATCGAATGCAAAGCCCGGAGCGAAGGAAGTCGTCCTCGTCGCCAGCGGCGACTCGCGGATCTCGGCCAACCAGAGGTGCTGGCCCGCGCAGCAGACGCTCGAGAAGGCCGTGGACAAGGCCTTCGGCGAGCTCGGCGCGCGGATCACCCGCGGCCACGCCTACGACGCCGAGAAGAAGCACGGCTTCATCGACGGCCAGGCGCGGGGGATCCAGATCTTCCGCAAGATCGATCCCGAGGCCCCGCTCGTCGTCGCCGAGGCGGTGTGGGAGTACACGAGCCACGTCCTCGCGGGCCTGACGAAGCACCGCGGCCCGATCCTGACGCTCGCCAACTGGAGCGGGGAGTGGCCGGGCCTCGTCGGCATGCTGAACGTCAACGCCTCGCTGACGAAGGCGGGCATCCCGTACAGCTCGATCTGGAGCGAGGACTTCGAGGACGGCTTCGCGCGCGGCGCGCTGCGGCAGTGGCTCTCCGATGGGCAGCATCCGCCACGACACGAGCCACGCCCAGGCGATCGAGGACCGGACGTTCAACGGCAACTACGCCGAGGACCGCGCGCGCGGCGCAGTGCTCGGCGAGTCGTTGAAGCGGGACCAGGCCATCATGGGCGTCTTCGACGAGGGCTGCATGGGGATGTACAACGCGATCATCCCCGACGACCTGATGCACGCGATGGGGCTCTTCAAGGAGCGGCTCTCGCAGTCGATGCTGTACGCCGCGATGCGCGAGGTGCCGGACGACACGGCGCGGCGCCACTACGCGTGGCTGACCTCGCGCGGGATGAAGTTCGCGCTCGGCCGGGACGAGTCGACGGAGCTGACCGAGGGGCAGGTGCTCGAAGGGCTCAAGATGTACGACGCGGCGGTCCGGATGGCGAACGACTTCGGCTGCGCCGCGATCGGGATCCAGTACCAGCAGGGCCTCAAGGACACCTGCGTCGCGTCGGACCTGGCGGAGGGCCTGCTGAACAACCCCGACCGGCCGCCGGTCTCGGGCGCCGACGGGAAGCCCCTCTTCGCGGGCCTCGCCGTGCCGCACTTCAACGAGGTGGACGAGTGCGCCGGCGTCGACGCGCTGCTGACCAACCGCGTCTGGACCGACCTCGGCATCGACCCCTCGACGACGCTCCACGACGTGCGCTGGGGCGCGGCGGTCGAGGAGAGCGGGGTCAACGGCTTCGTCTGGGTGTTCGAGATCTCGGGCGCGGCGCCGGCTTCGCACTTCATCGGGGGATACGCCGGGGCGAAGGGCGAGCGGCAGCCGCCGATGTACTTCCCCAAGGGGGGCTCGACCCTCAAGGGGATCTCGAAGCCGGGCGAGATCGTCTTCTCGCGCGTCTACGTCAAGAACCACGGCCTCCACATGGACATCGGCCGGGGCGGCGTCGTGAAGCTCTCGGACGCCGAGACCGAGCGCCGCTGGCAGGCGACGACTCCCCAATGGCCGATCATGCACGCGGTGCTCTACGGCATCACGCGCGACCAGATGATGGCCAAGCACATGGCCAACCACATCCAGGTGGCATACGCGCCGGACGCCGCGACCGCCAACCGCGCCCTCGTCCGCAAGGCCTCGATGGCGCGCGCGCTCGGCATGCAGGTCAACCTGTGCGGCGATCCCGAGCAGTCGCTCGACCGGCACCAGGCGGCGAAGTACCGGGCGTGACGGCACCGCAGGCGCCATGCGCGCTCGGCCTCGACTTCGGCACGGCGTCCGTGCGCGCCGTCGTCGTCGAGACCCGCACCGGGAAGGAGCGGGGCTCGGCCGTCGTCGAATATCCGCACGGCGCGATCGACGCGGCTCTGCCGGACTCGGGCGTCCGGCTCGGGCCCGACTGGGCGCTGCAGCACCCGGGCGACTGGGTGTCATCGATCGAGAAGGCCGTGCCGCAGGCCCTCGCGGCGGCGGACGCCGCGAAGGAGGCGATCGTCGGGATCGGGGTCGACTTCACCTCCTGCACCGTGCTGCCGGTCGACGCGGCCGGGCGGCCGTTGTGCCTGCTGCCGAAGTGGGCGGCGCGGCCGCACGCGTGGGTCAAGCTCTGGAAGCACCACGCGGCGCAGCCGCAGGCGGACCGCATCAACGCGCTCGCCGAGAAGCGCGGCGAGGCGTTCCTCGCCGACTACGGCGGAAAGACGTCCTCGGAGTGGCTCGCGGCCAAGGCGCTGCAGATCCTCGAGGAGGACCCCGAGGTCTGGGATGCGGCGGCGGCGATCGTCGAGGGCGGGGACTGGATCGTCGGGGAGCTCTGCGGGGCGCGCGTACGCAACTCCTGCGGCGCGGGCTACAAGGGCTTCTGGAGCCGCGAGCGCGGGTTCCCGCCGAAGGAGTTCTTTTCGGCGCTCGATCCGCGCTTTGCCGGCCTCGAGTCGAAGCTGACGGGAGAGATCGTGCCGCCCGGGCGCCGGGTCGGCGGGCTGACGGAGGCGATGGCCGCGAGGCTGGGGCTTCTTCCCGGCACGGCGGTCGCCGCGGCGATCATCGACGCGCACAGTGCGGTGCCCGCGGCGACGGTCGTCGAGGCCGGCCGCATGGTCATGGTCATGGGCACGTCGACCTGCCACATGCTGCTCTCGGACCGGCACGAGCTCGTCGAGGGGGTGGGCGGCGTCGTTCGCGACGGCATCGTCGAGGGCTTCTCGGGCTACGAGGCGGGGCAGCCGGCCGTCGGCGACATCTTCGGCTGGTTCGCGAAGCTCGTGGCGGGGACGGACGCGGGCTTCGCCGCCCTCGAGCGGGAAGCCGCGAAGGCGCCTCCGGGCGGAAACGGCCTTCTCGCCCTCGACTGGTGGAACGGCAACCGGTCGGTCCTGGTCGACGCGAACCTGACGGGCCTTCTCGTCGGCATGACGCTCGCCACGACGGCCGGCGACATCTACCGCGCGCTCATCGAAGCGACCGCATTCTCGACGCGGCGGATCCTGGACGCCTTCGAGAAGAAGCGCATCCCCGTCGCGGAGCTGATCGCGGTCGGCGGCCTCGCCGAACGGAGCCCGCTGTTGCTGCAGATCTACGCCGACGTGACCCGGCGGCCCATCGGCCTCGCCGCGGCGGTCAACGCGTCCGCGCTCGGAGCCGCGATGCTCGGCGCGGTCGCGGCCGGACCCGAGCAGGGCGGGCATGCGAGCTTCGCCGACGCGGCGCGCGCGATGGCGCGGCTCAGGCCCGAGCGCGTCACGCCGAGCCCCGAGGCCGCCGACGCCTACGACGTTCTCTACCGCGACTGGCTCGAGCTCCACGACCACTTCGGCAAGACCACGGACCTGATGCGGCGGCTGAAGCGGAGTCCCCTCTCCCCCCAGCGGGGGGAGAGGGCAGGGTGAGGGGGGCGAGACTGCCGCAGTACACGTCGCATCGGAGGGAAGCTCCCCTCACCCCGACCCGATACCACCGGCTCACGCCGGTGTTGCCTACGGCCGGGGGTCTGCCTCTGGTGGACGGCTCCCGCCGGGAGAGGGAGGGGTCGGAGGCGACGCTTCGCGTCGCGACGTCTTCATGACCTCGCTCGTCGAGGCGCGCGGGGTGTCGATGGAGTTTCCGGGCGTCCGGGCGCTCGACGGGGTCGACTTCGACGTCCGGCCGGGCGAGGTCCATGCCCTGATCGGCGAGAACGGGGCGGGGAAGTCGACGCTGATCAAGATTCTGTCGGGCGAGGTGTCGGGCTATTCCGGCGAGGTCCGCATCGACGGCGCGGCGCGGCAGATGGAGAGCCCGCGCGAGGCGATCGCGGCCGGGATCGCGGTGATTCCCCAGGAGCTGCAGCTCGTCTCGTCCCTCTCGGTCGCCGAGAACGTCTTCCTCGGCCGCTCGCGGTCTCTCCTGCCCGGGGCCGCCCGGGCGCTCGAGTCTCTCGGCGAAACGCACATTCCCCCGGGCGAGACGGTGGGGCGGCTCGAGGCGGGACAGCGCCAGCTCGTCGCGATTGCGCGGGCGCTCTCGCTCGACGCGCGCCTCATCATCATGGATGAGCCGACGACCTCGCTCTCCTCCTCCGAGGCCGCGCGGCTCGAGCGCCTGATCCGGCGGCTGACGGAGCGCGGGGTCGCGATCGTCTACATCTCCCACAAGCTCGACGAGGTGCGGCGCCTCGCGAACCGGATCACGGTCCTGCGCGACGGGAAGCGCATCGTCACGCGCGAGGCCGCCGGCGTCGACGAGGACGAGATGGTCCGCCTGATGGTCGGCCGCAACATCGAGCGGGTCGCGCTGCCGCCGCTCGCGGAAGGCGCTCCGGAGATCCTGCGCGTCGAGGGCCTCTCGGTGGAGGACCCGGACCGGCCGGGCGGCCGCCGGCTGTCGGACGTCTCGCTGACGCTCCGGCGCGGGGAGATCCTGGGCCTCGCCGGCCTGATCGGCGCGGGGCGCACGGAGCTTCTTCTCGCATTGACGGGCGCGCTCGAACGGCCCTTCTCCGGGCGCATCCGCGTGGACGGCGCCGAGTACCGGCCGTCCACGCCCGCCGAGGCGCGCGATTCCGGCGTCGTGCTCCTGCCAGAGGAGCGCAAATCGCAGGCGATCTTCCCGGATCTCGCCGTCTCGGAGAACGTGACCGTCGCCTCCCTGCCGAAGGTCTCGCGCCTGGGCTGGATCGACCGCGCGCGCGCGAAGGCGGCCGCCAGCTCGTTGATGCGCGACACGGGCGTGCGCGCCGCGTCTCCGGAAGTCCCGATCGCGACGCTGTCGGGGGGCAACCAGCAGAAGGCGGTGCTCGCGCGCTGCCTCTTCGCCTCGCCGTCGGTCCTGCTGCTCGACGAGCCGACCCGTGGCATCGATCTGGCGGCGAAGGCGGACGTCTACGCCCTGCTCCGCAGGCTCGCAGCGGAGGGCTTCGGGATCATCCTCTGCTCCTCCGAGATGTCGGAGATCCTGACGCAGTGCCACCGCGTCCTCGTGTTTCGCGAGGGGCGCGTGACCGCGGAGCTGCCGCATGCCGAGGCCACCGAGGAGCGGGTGCTGGCGGCGGCGGCGGGGACGACGGTCACGGAGCGGCGCGAGGACCCGGGCGGACCGTCTTCCGGCGGGCCTCCGGCGCCGCCGCCGAAGGGACGCGGCCGGCTGTCGAAGTACACCGGCCTCTTCGGCCTCGCCGCGGTGCTCGTGCTCTCGGTCGTCTTTTCGCCCGTGCGCGGCGGCCGGCCGGTCTTCCTCGACATCGGGAACCTGACGGACATCCTGCGGCAGGTGGCGGAGAAGGGGATCCTCGCCGTCGGGATGACGGCGGTCGTCATCTCGGGCGGGATCGACCTTTCCGTGGGCTCGGTCCTGGCGCTCGCGGCGACGCTGACGGCCTGGCTGTTCATGAAGGCCGGCCTCGGTCTGGCCGGCGCGATCCTCGCGGTCCTCGCCGTCGGCGCGCTCTGGGGAGCGGTCAACGGCTTCGTCGTCGCGCGGTGGAAGCTTCAGCCCTTCATCGCGACTCTCGCCACGATGAGCGCGGCGCGCGGCGTGGCGCGGTACCTGAGCGGCGGCATGGCGATCCCGCTCGGCTTCGGCGAGGGCGGGGCGCCCGAGTCGGTGCACCGCATTGCGGGGACGCTGCTGCCCTTCGTCCCGGCGCCTGCGGTGCTCTTTCTCCTGACGGTCGTCGGGATGCACCTGTTCCTCACGCGGACCAGCGGCGGCCGGTATCTCTACGCGATCGGCGACAACGAGACGGCGGCGCGGCTCTCGGGGATCCGGGTGGCGTGGCACAAGGCCGGGGTCTACATCATCGCGTCGGTGCTCGCGGCGCTCGCCGGTGTCGTCCACTGCGCGCAGCTCGAGCAGGGCAATCCCAACGACGGCGTCGCGTACGAGCTCGACGCGATCGCCGCGGTCGTCATCGGCGGAACGAGTCTCTCGGGCGGAACCGGATCGGTCGGCGGCACGCTCGTCGGCGTGCTGATCATCGGAGTCATCAACAACATCATGGGGTTGAACAATGTCGATGCGAATCTGCAGCTCATCCTCAAGGGCGTCATCATCCTCGGCGCGGTGTGGCTCCAGCGGCGCAAGCGCTAGGCAGGAGGGCGGGGATCAGCCGACCACCGAAGGCAAACCCTCGGCAGTAGGCAACGCCGGCCGGGAGGCCGGCGGTCACCCCCGCCCCTACGACGGGAGCCAATCGCGGGTCCGGGTCGTCGGGGCGGCCCTTGC
Source organism: uncultured Acidobacteriota bacterium (assembly GCA_963776755.1). Lineage (GTDB taxonomy): Bacteria > Acidobacteriota > Thermoanaerobaculia > UBA5066 > Gp7-AA6 > DAHUXD01. The sequence goes on along the minus strand of CAVZNW010000004.1, from coordinate 32,058 downwards.
GGCCGCCCTCTTCGCCCTCGCATTCGGTACCGCCGGCTGCGGCAAGGCGAAATCCGGCAAGCACCTGATCGGCTTCTCGCAGTGCAACCTGGGCGAGCCGTGGCGCGTTTCGATGAACGCCGACGTCGCGGCGGCGGCGAAGGCGTTCCCGGACATCGAGGTCGCGTATTCCGACGCCCAGCAGGACAACGCCAAGCAGGTCGCCGACGTCGAGAACTTCCTGCGCCAGAAGATCGACCTGCTGATCATCTCGCCCAACGAGGCGAAGCCGCTGACGCCGATCGTGCGCCGCGTCTACGAGCAGGGCATCCCGGTCATCGTGCTCGACCGGGCGATCGAGGGCGACACGTACACGACCTTCATCGGCGCCGACAACCGCGAGATCGGCAAGGCGGCGGGCGAGTTCGTCGCGCAGATCCTCAAGGGCCAGGGCGACATCGTGGAGATCAAGGGGCTGCCGGGCTCGCCGCCCGCGCGGGACCGCAGCGAGGGGTTCCGCGAGGCGATCGCGGGCTCGCCGGGGATCAAGATCGTGCACGACCCCGTGGCGAACTGGCTGCGCGAGGAGGCGATGGCGCAGATGGAGTCGGCGCTGCAGGCCCACGAGAAGATCGACCTCGTCTACGCGCACAACGATCCGATGGCGATGGGAGCGTTCCTCGCGGCCAAGGCCAAGGGGCGCGACACGCAGATGATGTTCGTCGGCATCGACGCTCTCCCGGGGCTCGACGGCGGTCGCCAGGCGGTCGCCGACGGCAAGCTCTCGGCGACGTTCATCTATCCGACGGGCGGCAGGGAGGCGATCGGCGTGGCCGAGAAGATCTTCAAGGGCGAGAAGGTTCCGAAGAAGATCGTCCTGCCGACCGCGATGATCACGAAGGAGAACGTGCAGCAGTACCTGGCGAAGTAGGATGAAGGCGTGAAGATCGGGACGGGGATGCGGATCCCCCCCTCACCCCGACCCTCTCCCCCCTCCGGGGGGCGAGGGGGTTCTCGAGGGTCCCCTCTCCCGGCGGGAGAGGGACAGGGTGAGGGGCGTCGTCTCGCGTTGGGGCTGGTCGTCGTCCTCCTCCTCTGCGGCGCGGCGCCGGTCGCGGCTCCTCCCGCCCGCAAGGCGGTCCGCGCGAAGGCCATGCTCGACGTCGTCGCCGGGCAGATCGTCGCAAACCCGGTCGTCCTGATCGAGGGCGAGAGGATCACGGCGGTCGGTCCGGGGCTGGCGATCCCGGCGGGCTACGAGGTCTTCGACCTTGGCGACGTCACGATCCTGCCGGGCCTGATCGACTGCCACACGCACCTCACGACGACGTACCGGTTCCTGCTCGAGGGCGGCCCGATGCAGGACGCGGTGACGTCCTACGCGCGCGCGAAGGTGACGCTCGACGCCGGGTTCACGACGGTGCGGGACCTCTGGGCCAAGGACTTCGCCGACGTGGCGCTGCGGGACGCGATCAACCGGGGGGAGGTCGCCGGGCCGCGGATGCTGGTGGCGACGCTGGCGATCGGGTCGACCGGCGGCCACAACGAGGACGTCGAGGGGCTCTCGCCGACAGTCCGGGTCGGAGGGGAGTCGGGGATCGCGGACGGCGTCGACGGCGTGAGGAAGCTGACGCGGTACGAGATCAAGTACGGCGCCGACGTCGTCAAGATCATGGCGACCGAGGGCGGTTCCGAGGGCAACAACGTCGCCAGCGAGACGCAGTTCTCGCTCGACGAGATGAAGGCCATCGTGGACGAGGCGCATCGTTACGGAAAGAAGGTCGCGGCGCACGCCCACGGGGCGGATGGGATCAAGACGGCGATTCGCGCCGGCGTCGACTCGGTCGAGCACGGAACGCTTCTCGACGACGAGGGCGTGCGCATGCTGAAGGAGAAGGGCGTCTATCTCGTGCCGACGGGCGCGATCTGGGAGATGGAGGAGGAGGCGGAGAAGCCCGACGCCCCGGCCTGGCGCAAGGAGCGGGAGGAGGGATTTCTTCGCGGGAGCCGGGAGGGCTTCCGGAAGGCGGTCGCGGCGGGCGTGAAGATCGCGATGGGCTCGGATGCCTCGGTGCTGCCGCAGGGCCAGAACGCGAAGGAGATCGTCTGGATGGCGTCGCACGGGATGACGCCTCTCGAGGCGATCCGCGCCGCGACGGTCCACGCGGCGGACCTGCTGGGCTGGTCGGACCGCGTGGGCTCGATCGCGCCGGGGAAGTACGCCGACATCATCGCCGTGCGCGGCAATCCGCTCCGGGACGTCGGGACGCTCGAGCGCGTCGCGTGGGTCATGAAGGGCGGCGTCGTGCAGAGGGACGCGCTCGGGATCGCGACGGTGCAGGAGTTCCTCGCGGCGCGCAAGCGCGGCGACGAGGCGGCGGCGGGCGCGCTCATGGCGCCGGACGCGCGGATCTGGTGGGAGGCGAAGGCGGGACCGGGCGAGGCGTGGACGCTCGACGGGAAGTGGAGCGGCTGGGACGCGCACTTCCACTCGACGAGCGAGTACTCCGACTGGCGCGAGGGGCGCGACTCGGTCACGGCGTCGGGCGTCGAGATGAACGGCTTCTACCGGTTGATCGAGCGCTCTCCGCAGAAGTTTCGGGCGACCTGGTGGCTCGATCCCGCCGGAAGGGTCTCGGGATTTCTCTTCGAGCCGCGCGGGGCCGTCGTCCCGGGCGACCGGTTCGATGAATTCAAGGCCTGGGCGCGCCAGACGAAGCCGACCGAGCTCGAGTACCTGATGCCGGGAGGCAGGATCGACCCGACCGGAGACCGCCCGCAACGCTTCGAGGCGATCCTCGTCGAGTGGCGCAAGGCCGCGGGGCTTTCGCCGACCGAGGCGCCTGCGACGCCGGAAAGGCCGAAGGCGGCACCGGGTCGATAGACTCGCGCGAACGCAGGGGGACCAATGATCCACGGGCTGCGGACGGTGATCTACCAGGTTCCGGATCTGGAGGCGGCGAAGGCGTGGTACAGCCGCGCTCTCGGAATCGAGCCGTACTTCGCCCAGCCGTTCTACGTCGGCTTCGAACTCGGAGGCTTCGAGCTCGGACTCGATCCGGACATGAGCGGGGCGGGCGCCGCGGGCGGCGTCGTCGCCTACTGGGGCGTGCCTGACGCGGCCGCCGAGCACGCTCGCCTGCTCGAGCTCGGCGCGCGTCCGTTCAAGGACCTCATGGATGTCGGCGAGGGGATTCGTGTCGCGGTGGTCAGGGATCCCTTCGGCAATCCGTTCGGGATCATCGAGAACCCGCACTTCTCGCGCGAGAAGGTGCGCTAGAGAGCCTTGCCTCCTCGGCTTTCGATCTCGACCGCACGCCTCGACCTGGTGGCCGCGGCGCTCGAGCACGTCGAGGCGGAGCTCGAATCCGTCGATCGCCTGCGGGACATGCTGTCGGCCGAGGTCCCGCCGAGCTGGCCGCCGGGCGAATACGACCGGGCCGCGCTCGAGTTCTTCCGCGGCCGGCTGCGGGAGGGCGGGGCGGCCGCGGCGGGATGGTACGGCTGGTACGCGATCCGCCGCGCCGCCGAGGGCGAGCCGGCGGCGCTCGTGGGAGCGGGCGGATTCCTCGGTCCGCCGTCGGACGGCGTGGTCGAGCTGGGGTACTCCGTGGCGCCCGAGCACCGCGGCCGCGGCTACGCGACCGAGATGTCGCGGGCTCTCGTGCGGCGCGCGCTGGCCACATCCGGCGTGCGGAGGGTCGTCGCGCACACGACCCGCGACAACCCCGCGTCGATGATCGTGCTCGAGCGCTGCGGGTTTCACGAAGCCGGCGAGCAGGCTTCGACCGGGCGCGTCCGCTGGGAAAGCGCCCCGGCCGGGATCCGGCTCCGGCTCGCGACGATGGGCGACGTGCCCGCTCTCGTCGAGCTCATCCCGATGTCCGCCCGAGAGCTGTCGCGCGGGTACTACACGGACGAGCAGACCGAGGCGGCGATCCGCCACGTCTTCGGGCCGGATACGCGGCTGATCGGCGACGGGACGTACTTCCTGGCCGAGGACGGCGGCGAGCTCGCCGGCTGCGGCGGCTGGAGCCGGCGGCGGACGCTCTACGGCGGCGACCAGATGAAGGCGGCGGACGACCCGCTGCTGGATCCGGACACCGAGGCGGCGCGCATCCGGGCCTTCTTCGTCCACCCGATCTTCGCGCGCCGGGGAATCGGCCGCGCGATCCTCGACGCATGCCTCGACGCGGCGCGGGAGGCCGGCTTCCGCCGCGTCGAGCTCGCGGCGACCCTTCCCGGCGTGCCCTTCTACCGCGCGTTCGGGTTCGTGGAGCGCGAGGCGCTGGACGTGCCGATGCCGGGCGGGCTCGGCCTGCCGGTGATCCGGATGGACCGGGACCTGGCGCCCCGCGACTTATGATCCTGCCGTGACACGGCTCGCCCTCGTGGGCTTTCGCAGCGACGCGAACTCCTCGTACCTGCGGGGCGCGGCCGAGGCGCCGCCGCTCATCCGCGAAGCGATGTTCTGCGAGTCGTCGAACACCTGGACCGAGGCCGGCGTGGATCTTCCGCGCGAGGCCTTCTACGACGCCGGCGACCTCGGAGAGGAGGCGGGGGCGGACACCTTCGCGCGGATCGAAGCGGCGATCGCGCACCTGCTCGAGCGCGGCCACGCGCCGGTCTCGCTCGGAGGCGACCACGCCATCACGTACCCGATCCTGCGGGCCTTCGCGAAGACGTACCCGCGCCTCTCGATCCTGCACTTCGACGCCCACCCCGACATGTACGACGAGTTCGAAGGCAACCGGCTCTCGCACGCCTGCCCGTTCGCGCGCATCATGGAGGAGCGCCTGGCGCAGCGGCTGGTGCAGGTCGGCATCCGGACGGCGAACCCGCACCAGCGCGCCCAGGCCGCGCGCTTCGGCGTCGAGATGATCGAGATGAAGGACTTTCGCGACGGCCTCGTCCTCGAATTCGACACGCCGGTCTACGTGACGTTCGATCTCGACGGCCTCGATCCGTCCTGCGCGCCGGGCGTCTCGCACCGGGAGCCGGGCGGCCTGTCGACGCGGCAGGCCGTCGACGTGATCCGCCGCGTGCGCGGCCCGATCGTGGGGGCGGACGTCGTCGAGTTCAACCCCCGCATGGACTCCTCGGGGATGACGGCGATGGTCGCGGCCAAGCTCGCGCGGGAAATCGCGGCGAGGATCGTCCAGCCGGAGGCCGGCGCGTGAGCGAGAGCCACAAGGCCATCATCCGCCGCCTCTTCGACGACGTCTTGAACGGCGGAAGGCTCGGCCTCCTCGACACCATCGTCGGCGCGGCGTACGTCGATCACAGCCCGGCGTCGGGGCAGGCCGCGGGGGCTGCGGGCGTGAAGGCGAAGGTGGCGGCGCTGCGCGAGGGGTTCCCGGACCTGCGCTTCACGCTCGAGGAGATCGTGGGCGAGGACGAGATCGTGGCGGCGCGTTACCACTGGCGGGGCACCCACCGCGGGAGCTTCCTGGGCATCCCGCCGACCGGGAAGACGATTCTCGTGCGCGGCATGGACTTCTATCGGCTGCGCGACGAGAAGATCGTGGAGCACTGGGACGTCGTCGACGACCTGGGGATGCTGACCCAGCTCGGAGACCTGGAGGGCGGATGAGCGGAACGCCGGTCCGTCGAGAGTCGCGTCGATGTGGCTGAGGCATGCGGTGGCGACGGTGGCGTACCGCGGCGGCAAGGCGGTCCGGGGAGCGCCGGCGTCGTTCGCGGAGTTTCGGATCTCGCCCGGCACGCGGACCCCGGCGATGATCCTCGCCCACGTCAACGACCTCTTCGACTGGGCCCTGCATCTCGCCGACGGCCGGCAGGTCTGGAACGACTCGACGCCGATGGCCTGGGACGAGGAGGTCGCCCGGTTTCATGCGGGCCTCGCGCGCTTCGACGAGCGGCTGGCCTCGGGGAAGGCCCTCGGCTGTTCCGAGGAGAAGCTCTTCCAGGGCCCGGTCGCCGACGCGCTGACGCACGTCGGGCAGATCGCGATGCTCCGGCGGATCGCGGGCGCGCCGATGAAGGGCGAGAACTACTTCCGGGCGGAGATCTCGGCCGGCCGCGTCGGAGCGGACCAGACCCCGCCGAAGAGGGAGTTCGATTGAGCCTCCCGGGGATCGCGCCGGCGGGGCGGAAAAGATGACCTGCTGGAGCTGCAAGGCCGAGAATCGCCTCGACGAGCGGCAGACATGCGTGCGCTGCGGCGCGCCGCTCGAGAAGTCGTTCTCGCTGTTTCAGCGGCCGATCGTTCTCGGCGCCGCCGGTCTGCTGGCCTTCGGCTGGCTCGCGGTGCTCGTCTGGGCGCTCTTCTTCCAGCAGTGTCGCTGAAGACCGACGTGCCCGTGACGGCCGCGGTCCGCGCGCTGCGCGCGGCCGGGGTGGCGTTCGAGCCCCGCGTGTACGCGTGGGTCGAGCGCGGCGGGACGCGCCACTCCGCGGAGGCCCTCGGCGTCGACGAGCACGCGGTCGTCAAGACGCTCGTGATGGAGGCGCGGGGGCGGGAGGGCCGGCCTCAGCCGCTTCTCGTGCTGATGCACGGCGACCGCGAGGTGTCGACGAAAGAGCTCGCGCGCCAGATCGGGGCGCGGGAGGTCGCGCCGGCCAGCCCGGCCGCCGTCGAGAAGCACACGGGCTACGTCCCGGGAGGCGTCAGCCCGTTCGGCACTCGCGCGCGGCTGCCGGTCTACGTCGAGGGTTCGATCCTCTCGCTCGAGAAGTTCCTCATCAACGGCGGCAAGCGCGGATTCCTCGTCGAAATCCGCCCCGTGGACCTCGAGCGGGTGCTCGCTCCCGTCGCGGTCCGCGTGGCGATCGAGGGCCGGCATGGTTGAGGTCGTTCCCGCGGGCGAAGCGGACCGGGCCGACGTCGTCCGGCTCGTCGGGCGTCTGCTCGCCGAGCTCGAGGACTCGCCCGAGGAGTTCGCCGGGCTCGACCTCGGCGCCGCCCTGCGCTCGCTCGAGGAGGCGGCGGACCGATTCCACGCCTTCCTCGCGCGGGAGGAGACCGGAGCGGCCGTCGGCGTCCTGACGCTGACGGAGTCCTTCGCGCTCTATGCCGGCGGCCCCTACGGCGTCATCGACGAGCTGTACGTCTCGCCGGAGCACCGGTCGCACGGCGTCGGCCGGCGGCTCCTCGAGGCGGCCCTGGCTTACGGCCGGGGACGGGGCTGGCGCCGCATCGACGTGACCGCGCCGCCGGGGCCGAAGTGGGAACGCACCGTGCGGTTCTACGAGTCGCAGGGGTTCGTGTTCACCGGCCCCAAGCTCCGCCGGACGATCTCGTGACGGGGCCGAAGAGTCAGAGATGCAGGTCTGACCCCAAACGTCAGGAATGCAGGGCTGACCCCACGCTATGATCCGCCGCAAGAAACGAGGAGGAATGACGATGAGGACGAGGTTTGCCGTTTCGGCGGTTCTGGTCTGCGGGCTGAGTGCGGCGGCGCTGGCGGAAGAGGGTGGAACGAAGTCGGTGGATGCTTCGTGGCTGAAGGCGGTCAAGGCGAACGACGTCGACGCTCTCGTCGCCTGCTACGCCCCGGATGCCGTCATGTGGCTGCCCGACACTCCGGAAGCGCGGGGCTCGAAGGCGATCCGGGACGCCTACGCGGGTCTTCTCGCAGCCAACACGGTCGCCGATGCGACGATCACGAACGCGGTCTACCAGACCTCGGGTGACCTCTCGACCGGCTGGGGCAATTTCTCGCTCACGCTCAAGCCCAGGAAGGGCGGCGACACGGTCGTGATGATGGGCCGGTTCGTGGCGGTCTCGAAGAAGTCGGGCGGGAAGTGGCAGTACGTCGCCGACCTGGCGTCGGCCGAGCCCGCTCCGCCGCCGTCCGCCAGGAAGTAGACGCCGGCCCGGTGACCGTGGCGGCGGAAGAGAAGGAGACGGGCCGCATCGAGGCCTTCAGCGACGGCGTCTTCGCCATCGCGATCACGCTCCTGATCCTCGAGATCAAGGTCCCGCACCTGCCGGACGGGAGCGGGGCGTCGGCGCTGGGGTCGGCGCTCGCCGCGCTGTGGCCCTCCTACGTCGCGTTTCTGACGAGCTTCCTGACGATCTTCATCATGTGGGCCAACCACCACGCGATCTTCCGCCTCGTTCGCCGGTCCGACGCGCGCTTCGTCTACACCAACGGCTTCCTGCTGCTCCTGGTGACCTTCGTCCCGTTCCCGACGGCCATCCTCGCCGAGTACCTCGAGCGGCCTGCGGCCCCGGCGGCGGCGGCCTTCTACGCGGGCACGTTCGTCGCGATCGGCGTGGCGTTCTGGCTGCTCTGGCAGGCGGCGATCTGCGACCGCCGCCTCCTGCTCCCGAACGTCACCGAGGACGTGATCGCGGCCTTCACGAAGAGCTACCGGGTCGGCGTGCCGGGATACCTCGCCGCGACGGGGGCGGCGTTCGTCAACGTGTTCGTCAGCATCGGGATCTGCGCGGCGCTCGCGGCGTACTGGATCGCCGTGAGCCGCCACGGATAGGCGGCGATGAGGGGCGCTCCGAGAATGCCGGCGTGGGCGCTGCTCCTGGCTCTCGCGGCCGCAGCACCCGCGCAGGCGCAGGCGCCGGCGTCCCGCGCGCCCGGCGGCGCGATCGCGCAGGCGCGCGCGATCGTCGACCTCGCGATGGCCCGCACGCTCGCGCCGGGCGCGCAGATCGCCGTGTCGCGGGCCGGCCGCATCGTCTGGAGCGAGAGCTTCGGCTGCGCGGACCTCGAGCTCGACGTCCCGGTCGGGCGCGAGACGCGGCTGCGGATCGGCAGCGTCTCCAAGCCGCTGACGGCGGCGGCCCTGGGGCTCCTGGTCGAGGAGGGCCGGCTCGACCTCGACCGGCCAGTCCAGGCCTACGTGCCGGACTTTCCGAAGAAGGCCTGGCCGATCACCGTGCGCCAGCTCGCGGGCCACCTCGCCGGGATCCGCCACTACGAGGGCAACGAGTTCGTCATCCGCGACCATTACGCCACCGTGCGCGCGGGGCTGGCGATCTTCGAGAACGACGCCCTGCTCTTCGAGCCCGGCACCCGGTTCTCCTACTCGTCGTACGGCTGGAACCTCCTCTCGGCGGTCGTCGAGGGCGCGAGCGGCGAGCCGTTTCTCGAGTTCATGAACCGCCGGGTCTTCGCGCCGGCCGGGATGGCGCACACGTCGGCGGACGATCCGGCGCCGATCCTCCCCGGCCGCGGGCGGTTCTACAGCCGCGACGAGAAGACCGGGGCCGTGATCAACGCCGCCTACGTAGACAACAGCTACAAGTGGGCGGGCGGCGGGTTCCTGTCGACCGCGGAGGACCTGATCGCCTTCGCCAACGCCCTGCTCGAGGGCCGGCTCCTGAAGCCCGAGACGGTCCGCCTGCTGTGGACGTCGCAGAAGACCTCGGACGGCAAGGACACCGACTACGGAATCGGGTGGACGGTGGACCGCGACTCGAAGGGCCGGCGCCGCGTGCGCCACTCCGGCGGCGCGCAGGGCGGGACCGCCAACCTCGTGATCTACCCGGAGGAGCGGCTCGTGGTCGCCCTGCTCGTCAACAGCGACGAGTCGTTCACCGGACGGGCGCCGGCGATCGCGGAGGAGTTTCTCGATGAACAGTAGAGACGTCCCCGGCGGCTTCCGCGGGCCTCGGCTACGTCGTCTTCATCTCGGCCGTCGCCGCGCTGGGTGGCTTCCTGTTCGGCTACGACACGGCCGTCGTCAACGGGACGGTCGGCGCGCTCGAACGGCACTTCCGCGCCGACCCGGGGCGGCTGGGATTCGCGATCGCGTCGGCCCTGCTCGGCTCGGCGGTCGGCGCCCTGCTCGCCGGCCGCGTGGCCGATCGGGCGGGCCGCGTCCAGGCGATGCGCATGACGGCCCTGCTCTTCGCGGTCAGCTCGCTCGGGTCGGGCATCGCGCAGAGCCTGTGGGCCTTCTCGATCTGGCGCTTTCTCGGCGGGATCGCGGTCGGCGCCGCGAGCGTCATCGCGCCGGCCTACATCGCCGAAGTCGCTCCGGCGCGCATCCGGGGACGCCTCGGCTCGCTGCAGCAGCTCGCGATCGTCATCGGCATCTTCCTCGCGCTGGCCGTCAACGACCTCATCGCGCACACGGCGGGATCGCCCGACGCGCCGTTCTGGTTCGGCGTGCCGGCCTGGCGGTGGATGTTCTGGGTCGAGGTCGCCCCCTCGGTCATCTACGGGCTCGGCGCGTTGTTCATCCCGGAGTCGCCGCGCTACCTCGTGGCCTCCGGGCGCGCGCCCGAGGCGGCCGCGGTGCTGGCGAAGATCGGCGATCCGGACGTCGCGGAGCGGATCGCGGACATCCAGAAGACGGTCGTCGAGGACCGTCCCTCCCGGTTCTCGGACCTGCGGGCGCCGAAGGGGCTCCTGCTGCCGATCGTCTGGGTCGGCATCGGCCTCTCCGTCTTCCAGCAGTTCGTCGGGATCAACGTCATCTTCTACTACAGCACCGCGCTGTGGCACTCCGTGGGTTTCACCGAGGCGGACTCGATGCGGATCAGCACGATCACCGGCATCATCAACATCGTCACGACGCTGATCGCGATCGCGTTCGTCGACCGGTTCGGCCGCAAGCCGCTGCTGCTGGCGGGCTCGATCGGCATGGCCCTCACGCTCGGCACGATGGCGGTCCTCTTCGCGAGCGCGCCGCTCGACTTGACCGGCTCGCCGGTCCTCACGGGGGCCCACGGAACGGGGGCGCTCGTGGCGGCGAACCTGTACGTCTTCGCGTTCGGTTTCTCGTGGGGCCCGATCGTCTGGGTCCTGCTCGGCGAGATGTTCAACAACCGCATCCGCGGCGCGGCGCTGGCCCTGGCGGCGGCGGCGCAGTGGATCGCCAACTGGCTCGTCACGCTGACGTTTCCGGGGCTGTCGCGGATGGGGCTCGGGCTCGCGTACGGCCTCTACACGGCCGCGGCGGCGCTGTCTTTCGTCCTCGTCCTGAAGTTCGTGAAGGAGACCAGGGGGCGCACGCTCGAAGAGATGTAAGAATCGGGCGCCGGCTTCGGTGCGCCGGCGAGGGAGGGCGGCGATGTATATCGACAAGTGGCGGGTCCGCCTCGCCGATGCGATGGCGCAGCTACCGGGCCCCGGCGGCGACCGCTTCGTGAAGGTCCTCGAGCACGGAACGCTCGAGGTCGAGATCTACGCGCCGCGCGGCACGGACCCCCAGAAGCCCCACACGCGCGACGAGCTCTACGTGGTCGTCTCCGGGCGGGGCGAGTTCCGCAACGGCTCGACGCTCGATCGCTTCGCGCCGGGGGACGTGCTCTTCGTCCCGGCGTTTTCGGAGCACCGCTTCGAGAACTTCACCGACGACCTCGTCGTCTGGGTGATGTTCTACGGGCCGGAGGGCGGCGAAGCCGGGATGGCCGGGGCCCCGTGACGCGGCTGCCGGCCTATCTCTGGGCCGGCCCGATCTCGCTCGCGGCGCTTCCCTTCGCGGCCGCGGCGGCGGCGACCGGAGGGCGGGTGCGGCTCGTGGACGGCGTGCTCGAGGCGGGCGGCGGGGTCCTGCGGCCCCTGCTCACGCGGGGCGTGCCCGGGTTCCCGATCGGCGCGATCACCCTGGGGCACGTCGTGCTCGGGGCGGACCTGCGCGAGCTTCGGGAGTGCCGGGCGCACGAGCGGGTCCACGTCGCCCAGTACGAGCGCTGGGGCGTGCTGTTTCCGCTGCTCTACGCCGCGTCGAGCCTCGCGGCGTTCGCGCACGGCCGCCACGCTCTATGCCGACAACGCGTTCGAGCGCCAGGCCGTGCGCGAGTCGGAGGAGGCGATGACGGCGTGAGCGGAACGGATGCGCTCGGCGCGGGCGCTGGCCGCGCACCGGCTGGCGATCGCGGAGTGCGTATCGACGATTCGCGAAATCGAGGCGGCGCGCTGGGGCGAATCCGCCCGGCCGGGCGGGTGGACGCGGGCCGAGATCGCCGAGCACCTGGTGATCGCGTACGGCCCGCCCCTCTCGCGAGCTTTCCGGCGGAGCGGGCTTCGCGGTGCGGCTGCCGTGGTGGAAGCGCGCGGCTGGTGCGGTGGAAGGCCCTGCCGCTCATCCGGCGGGGTGGTTTCCCGAAAGGCGCCCCGGCGCCGCGCGAGATCCGGCCGACGACGGCGTCGCCGGACCCCGAGGATGCCGCGCGCCGTCTCGCCGCCCAGGCCGAGGCGTTTCTCGAACGGCTCGAAGCGTCGTCGCGCGAGCGGACGGTGCGGCTGACGCACCCGTACTTCGGGTCGTTGACGGCCTTCGACGTCGTGACGCTTCTGACCTCTCACGCGCGGCACCATCGTCGTCAGTTGACGGGAGAGGCGGGGAGGAGCGATGAGGAAGCGGGGCCAGTTCGTCGGACTGGGGCTGGCGCTCGGCGCCGGGGTCGGGGTGGCCCTCCACAGCCTGGCCATGGGTGTCGCGCTCGGTCTGATCGCGGGCCTGCTCGTCGGCATCGCGGTCGAGCGGCGGTCCGCGGGCAAGCCGCCGGCGTAGGCCCGGCTGCGATATCGTCCGCCCGACACGGAAGGGAGATCGCACCGCATGATCGAGAGACTGAAAGAGAGCGAGGGCCGGGCCTTCGGGTTCCGCGCGAAGGGGAAGGTCACGGCCGAGGAGGTCCAGGCCTTCCTGCCGCAGCTCGAGTTCGCGATCCGGGAGCGCGGCAAGCGCACGATCGGGATCCTGGCGGACCTCTCCGAGATGGACAGGACCGAGTGGAAGGCCCGCTGGGAGGAGATCAAGTTCCTCTCGAAGTACTCCGAGCACATCGAGCGCGTGGCGGTCGTCGGCGCGCACAAGTGGGAAGAGCTGAAGGCCGAGATCCTCGGCGGCACGGTGCTCATCCAGGCCGAGACGCGCTACTACCACGGGCCCGACATCCTGCACGCGTGGCACTGGGTCAAGACCGGCGACGATTCGGCCGGGGCTTCCCCGCCGTACGATCCTTCCGAAGGGCAGCCTCATGTCGGGCTACGTCCCGGAGTACATGGACGTCTAGTTCCGGCCCGTCCTCCGCGGCCGTCCGCGTCGAGCCGATGACGCCCGTCGACTGGGACGAAGTGCGGCGCATCTACGCCGAAGGGATCGCCACGGGCAACGCCACCATGGAGAGCGAGCCGCCTCCGTGGGAGTCGTGGGACGCGAAGCACCGACCGGACTGCCGTCTCGTCGCGCGCGGCGCCGAAGGAGTGCTCGGCTGGGCGGCGCTCTCGCCGGTCTCGGACCGCTGCGCCTACGGCGGGGTGGCGGAGATCAGCGTCTACGTCGCCGCGGCGGCACGGGGCCGCGGCATCGGAAGCGCTCTGCTCGCCGCGCTCGTCGAGGTCTCCGAGAGAGCGGGCATCTGGACGCTCCAGGCGGGCATCTTCCCGGAGAACGCAGCCTCGCTCACGATTCACCAGGCCTGCGGGTTCCGGGTCGTCGGCGTGCGCGAGAAGCTCGGCAAGCTCGGCGGCGTCTGGCGGGACGTCGCGCTGCTCGAGCGGCGCAGCGTCCGGGTCGGCGTCGAAGCCTGAGGCGGCCGAGCCCATGCGCGTTCTCGTCATCGGGGGGACGGGCTTCGTCGGAGCGGCGGTCGTCCGCCGGCTCGTCGACAGCGGGCACGCCGTCGCGGCTTTTCATCGCGGGGAATCCTCCGGGAGCGCCGAGACGATCCGCGGCGATCGGGCTGATCTCGGGGCGCATCGCGCCGCCCTCCATCGCTTCGCGCCCGACGTCGTCGTCGACTCGATCGCGTACGCGGAGGCGGACGGACTCGCGCTGGCGGAGGCGTTTTCCGGCATCGCGGGGCGCCTCGTCGTTCTGTCGAGCCAGGACGTGTACGCCGCCTACGGGAGGCTGCTGCGCCTGGAAGGCGGAGGGGCGGACCGATCGCCGTCGACCGAAGATTCCGCTCTGCGATCGAGCCGCCATCCGTACCGGGCGATCGCGAAGCCCGGCGAGATGGCGTATGACTACGACAAGGTCCTCGTCGAATCGGCCGTTCTTCGCTCGGCGGATGTCCCCGTGACGATCCTGCGGCTGCCGTGCGTCTACGGGCCGAGCGATCCGCACCGGCGCCTCCAGCCTTACCTCGACCGCATGTGGCGCGCGGAGGGGCCGTTTCCGATCGACCGGGCCAAGGCCCGGTGGCGATGGACGCGCGGGTACGTGGACGACGTGGCCGACGCGATCGCTCTCGCCGCGACCAGCCCGGTCGCCGCCGGCCGCATCTACAACGTGGGCGAAGCGGACGCGCTCTCCGAAGCCGACTGGGTGCGCGCCATCAGCGCGGCGGCGGGCTGGCGGGGCAAGGTGCGTGAGCTGTCGCGCGAGGAGCTTCCGCCGGAGCTTTCCGAGCCGTTCGATTTCTCCCACGACCTCGTCGCCGACACCGGGAGGATCCGCGAGGAGCTCGGCTATCGCGAATCCATCGGGCGGGACCGGGGGCTCCGGATCGCGGTGGCGGCGGAGCAGCGGCCCGGGGGGCGGTAGGGTGGCTCGGTTGACTTACGCCTTTTTACCGCCTATCGTTCCGGCCGTGGCCGAGAAGCGTTCGCGCCCCTCGGGGGGTCCGCCGGAGATGCCGCCGTCGCGCAACCTCGGCGTGGGCAACGCGAGCTGTGGCGGCCGCCACGACTCGGATCCCGTCGCCGCGCTGATCGTCGCGCCCGGAGCGCGCAAGGAGAAGCTCCGGCAGCGCGACTTCCCGCGGCGCGCTGAAGCTCGCGCCGCGCCCTGGGCCGCGACCCTACGTCGAGCTGCGCGCGGCGTCGGCCTTCTCGTTCCTCGACGGCGCGTCGCTGCCGGAGGACCTCGTCGAGGAGGCCGCGCGCCTCGAGATCCCGGCCGTCGCGCTCGTCGACCGCAACGGCGTCTACGGCGCGCCGCGGTTCTGGAAGGCGGCGAAGGCGGCGGGGGTGAGGGCGCTCGTGGGGGCGGAGGTGACGTCTCGGAGGGCGGGAAGGGCGACCCGGACCGCACGGAAAGTCAGGGGCGGCCCTTGCGGCCGCCCGTCCTCGAGTCGCTCACCCTCCTCGTCGAGAACCGGACGGGCTACAGGAACCTCTGCCGCCTCCTCACCGCCGGCGCGCTCGGAAAGCCGAAGGGCGAGACGGCCGTCACGCTGGAGCAGGTCGCCGCGCACGCGGAGGGGCTGCACGTCCTGACGGGCGGCGACGAGAGCGCCGGTGGCGCGCGCGCTCGCGCGAGGGCGGGCCTCGACGCGGCGCGGCGAGCTGCTCGAGCGCTCGCGCGCGATCTTCCCGGGGCGCGCTCCACGTCGAGCTGCAGCGGCATCGCCTGCGCGAGGAGGAGCAGCGCAACCAGGCGCTCGTCGACCTCGCGCGGCGCGCTGCGCCTCCCGCTCCTCGCCACGAACGGCGTGCGCTACGCGCGGCGCGAAGGACAAGGAGCTCCACGACGTCCTCACGTGCATCCGCCACCACACGCACGCTCGACGCGGCGCGGGCCGGCTGCTCGCCGCCGCAGCGCGAGCGGCACCTCAAGGGCGCCGCCGAGATGGCGGAGCTCTTCGCGGACCTGCCCGAGGCGCTCGACGCGCGCCGTCGAGCTCTCGCGCGCGCCTCGACTTCACGCTCGCGGACCTCGGCTACCGTTTCCCGGACTACCCGCTGCCGCCGGGCGAGACGCCGTCCTCGTACCTGCGCCAGGTCACCTGGAACGGCGCGCGCGGCGCGCTTCCGGCCGCTGACGGCGAAGGCGCAGGCGCAGATCGAGAAGGAGCTGGCGATGATCGAGAAGCTCGACCTCGCCGGCTACTTCCTGATCGTCTGGGACATCGTGCACTTCTGCCGGCGAGAACCGCATCCTCGTGCAGGGCCGCGGCTCGGCCGCCAACAGCGCCGTCTGCTACGCGCTCTCGATCACGGCGGTCGACCCGGTGAAGATGGAGCTCCTCTTCGAGCGCTTCCTCTCGGAGGAGCGCGGCGAGTGGCCGGACATCGACCTCGACCTGCCCTCCGGCGACCAGCGCGAGAAGGTCATCCAGCACGTCTACGAGAAGTACGGCGCCGCACGGCGCCGGCGATGACCGCGAACGTCATCACGTACCGCGACCGCTCGGCTCGCGCGCGAGGTCGGCAAGGCCCTCGGCTTCTCGCCGGAGCAGGTCGACGCGCTCTCGAAGCAGCTCGGGCGGCTGGAACTTCGGCGAGATCCGCGACCGCCGCGACGAGCTCGCGGGCGAGATCGCGGCGGCCGGCCTCGACCCGGAGGAGCGGCGCGCGCGGCACTTCCTGCGCCTCTTCCTGCAGATCCAGAACCTGCCGCGCCACCTCGGCCAGCACTCGGGCGGCATGGTCGTCGCGGCCGGGCGGCTCGACGAGGTCGTGCCGCTCGAGCCCGCCTCGATGCCGGGGCGCGTCGTCGTGCAGTGGGACAAGGACGACTGCGCGGACCTCGGGATCGTGAAGGTGGACCTGCTCGGCCTCGGGATGCTCGCCGCGATCGAGGAGGCGATCCCGATGATCGCGACGCACGAGAAGGTCGGAGGTGGACCTCGCGCACCTGCCCGCAGGACGATCCGGCGGTCTACCGGATGCTCGAACGCGGCGGACACGGTCGGCCTCTTCCAGGTCGAGAGCCGCGCGCAGATGGCCTCGCTGCCGCGGCAACGCCGCCGAAGTGCTTCTACGACATCGTCGTCCAGGTCGCGATCATCCGGCCCGGGCCGATCGTCGGCGGCATGGTCCGCCCCTTCTTCGAGCGCCGGCAGGGCCGGGCGCCGGTCGAGTACCCGCACCCTGCCTCGAGCCGATCCTGAAGCGCACGCTCGGCGTGCCGCTCTTCCAGGAGCAGCTCCTGAAGATCGCGATGGTCGCGGCGGGCTTCACGGGCGGCGAGGCCGAGGAGCTGCGGCGCGCGATGGGCTTCAAGCGCTCGGTCGAGCGGATGGACTCGATCGAGACGCGGCTGCGGCAGGGCATGGCGGCGCGCGGCATCGGCCCGGCGGCGCAGGACCAGATCGTCAAGTCGCATCACGTCCTTCGCGCTCTACGGCTTCCCGGAGTCGCACGCGGCGAGCTTCGCGCTGATCGCGTACGCGAGCGCGTACCTGAAGGCGCACCATCCGGCGGCGTTTCTCGCGGCGCTCCTGAACGCGTGGCCGATGGGCTTCTACCACCCGGCCACGCTCGTCAAGGACGCGCAGCGCCACGGCACGCCGGTCTGGCCGGTCGACGTGACGCTCTTCGGGCTGGATGTGCCGGTGGGAGCGAGGGGGAGTCCGGCTGGGCATGCGCTTCGTCAAGGGCCTGAAGCAGGCGGCGGGCGAGGCGATCGAGCGGGCGCAGGCGGCGTCGCCCTTCGCGTCGATCGACGACCTCGCGCGGCGGTGCCGCCTGCGCGACGGGGAGCTGGAGCTCCTCGCGCACGCGGGGGCGCTTTCGGAGTTCGGGAGGACGCGGCGGGCCGCGCTCTGGCAGGTGGCGAAGGTGGCGCGCGAGGCCGGGCCGCTCTTCGCGGACGTTCCGACGGACGATCCGTCGCCGCTTCCGGAGATGTCGCCGATCGAGGAGACCCGGGCCGACTACGCGACGACCGAGATCACGACGGGGCCGCACATGCTGTCGCACCTGCGAAAGTCGCTCGCCCGGCGGGGCGTGCTTTCGGCCGCGGAGCTCGCGCGCCGGCGGGACGGCGACCGCGTCACGGCGGCCGGGGCCGTCATCGTCCGCCAGCGGCCGGGCACGGCGAAGGGCTTCGTCTTCCTGACGCTCGAGGACGAGACCGGGATGCTCCAGGCGATCGTCCGGCCCGACCTCTTCCGCGAGCAGCGCGCCGTGGTCGTCGGGTCGGGGGCGCTCGTCGTCCAGGGGAAGCTCCAGCGCCAGGACGGCTCCCTCTCGGTCCGGGCGGAGCAGTTCTGGACGATCCCCGAGTTCGCGAAGCTGCCGAGCCACGATTTCCGCTAGAACAATCCGAAAAACCAGGGGGTCAGGTCTCGTTTCTTCGGCTTTTCGCGAGGTCCACACATCCGGACCTGCACGTCTCGAGATCCGAAGAATTCAGACCTGACCCCCGGTGACCTTCGGTCAAACGCAACCTTCGCTGCCCCGACCCGTAGGATGACGGCAATGAGGCTCCGAGCGCTGGCCGCCATGGCCGTGGTGTGCGCGCCGCCTTTTTTTCTCCTCGCCGAGGAGCCCGAGAAGCCGAAGCTCAGGCTCGGGCGGATCACGACCCCCATCAAGATCGACGGCGACCTCTCGGACCCCGGCTGGGCGGAGGCCACCGAGGTCCCCCTGATCTACGAGATCAACCCCGGCGACAACATCACGCCGCCGGTCAAGACCATCGCCCGGATCGGCTATGACGACAAGTTCTTCTACGCGTCGTTCTGGTCCGAGGAACCCGACGTCTCGAAGATCCGGGCGCCCTATGTCGACCGCGACGGGATCAACGACGACCAGGACTACGTCGGCGTCCTCCTCGACGTCGAGAACCAGAACCACTCCGCGATCGACTTCTGGATCGGGCCGCGCGGCATCCAGGCGGACTCGGTCTTCAACGAGGGGACCTTCAACGAGGACTTCGGCCCCGACTACTTCTGGCAGTCGGCCGGCCGGATCGGCACCGACTCCTGGGTCGCGGAGGTCGCGATCCCGCTGTCTTCGCTCCGATACCCGGAAAAGGACCCGCAGGACTGGGCGTTGATGCTCTACCGCGTCTGGCCGCGCGACCGGAACTACCAGTTCTACAACGTGCGCGTGCCGCGCGGCTCGAGCTGCTTCCTCTGCCAGTCGGCGACGATCGAGGGGATCGCAGGCCTGCCGAAGGGCTCCCACTGGGTCCTCGCGCCCTACGGCGCGGTGACGAGCACGAAGACGTATGCGGGGGCCAATGGGATTCCCGACGACGACACGACGACGAAGGGCAAGGTCGGCCTCGATGCGAAGTGGCTCCCCGACGCCGACACGATCGTCGACGCGACGGTCAATCCCGACTTCTCCCAGATCGAGTCCGACACGGCGCAGATCTCGGTCAATGAACGCTTCGCGCTCTTCTACCCGGAGAAGCGCCCGTTCTTCCTCGAGCACGTCGACCTGCTCCAGACGCCGGTCCAGGCCGTGTACACGCGCACGATCACGTCGCCCCTCTGGGGGGCGCGGATCACCGGCAAGACGGGCGGGACGAACTACATCGCCCTCGTCGGCAACGACCGCGGCGGCGGCACGGTCATCATCCCCGGGCCGGTCTTTTCGGATGCGGCACCCCAGGACTACGAGTCGACCGTCGCGATCCTGCGCGTCCGTCAGGACCTCGGCGACTCGTTTGCCGGGTTTCTCGGGACCGCGCGGGTCATCAGCGGCGCCGATGGGGGCGGCTACAACTACGTCGTCGGCGGCGACGTGCACTGGCAGGCGGGGGCGAACGACGTCGTGAACGCGCAGTACCTGTACAGCTTCTCGGAGAACCCCGACCGCCCCGACCTGTACCCCGGCTGGACGGGCCAGAAGCAGTCGGGCTTCGGCGGGACGGCGGCGTGGACGCACTCGACGCGGCACTGGGACTGGAACCTGGGATACGAAGACTTCGCACCGGGCTTCCTGGCCGACGACGGCTTCGTCCCGCAGGTCGGGTATCGCGAAGGGTCGGGAGGGGTGGGCTACCGCTTCTTTCCGAGCGGCTTCTTCTCGCGTCTGCGTCCGCTCGCGGGCGCCACCTACACGACGGATCGCAACGGAGACCTGATCTCGCGGCGCTACTTCCCGGGCGTGTCGTTCCAGGGGCAGTGGAGCCTGAGGGGAGAGATCGACTACAACTTCGAGGCCGTCCGCATCGACGGGCAGACGCTGGAGTTCGACCAGGTCGTCTGGAGCCTCCAGGCCTCGCCGTCGCGCCTGGTTCCTCGGCTGACGTTCGCCGGCAACTACGGCGAGCAGCCCGACGTCTCCAACGTGCGCGTGGGAAGCGGCGGAACCCTGTCGATGACCGCGACGATCCGCCCGACCGACCACCTGGCCCTCGACCTCGTCGGCGAGCGCCAGTGGATCGACGAGACGGTCGAGGGGCGCTCCGGCCGCCTGTTCACGGCCACGGTCGCGCGGGCCAAGGCCATCTACGTCTTCAACTCGCGCATGCTGTTCCGCATCATCGGGCAGTACATCGAGACGACCCGCGATCCCTCGCTGTGGCGCTTCCCGGTCCTCGAGAAGGAGTCCGAGTTCTCGGGATCGGCGCTCTTCTCGTACAAGCTCAACTGGCAGACCGTGCTCTACGTCGGCTACGGCGACAACCGCGCACTCTTCGAGACCTCCAACGTCACCCTCCAGCCCCAGAACCGCCAGTTCCTGCTCAAGCTCTCGTACGCCTTCCAGAAGTAGGGTCATTGGGGTCAGCCCTGAATTTCTGACGTTTGGGGTCAGCCCTGAATAAATGAAGTGTCGTTTCGGCCAGCCATCGCATCGCGCCTGGGCGCGGCTCTGGCCACGTCGGTTCGACAATTCAGGAATTCAGGTCTGACCCCATAATTCGTTTCTTCAGGGCTGACCCCAGGAACTTTCCGGGGCGGACGGGTTCCTGTGTTGGCAGAATGGCGGGAATGCGCGCGTCGGGGAGATGGGTCGGGGTCGCGATCGCGGCCGCGCTGGCCGCGCTGGCCGGCACGGCCTCGCCGGGGCCTCAGAAGAAGGCGGCGGCCGTTGCGGCGCGCACGCCGACCCCCGCCCCGTCGACGCCGGCCTCCTGGAAGGAAGTCGACCGGCTCGTCTCGGAGCAGAAGTTCGAAGAGGCATCACGCCAGGTCGACCTGCTGCTGCAGTCGGCCAGGGCGCGCGGCGACTCGGCCGACTGGACGAAGGCTCTCGTCCGCTCGGTGCAGCTGCGCACGGGCCTCCACGGCTACGAGACCGCCGTTCGGTTCCTCAAGGACGAGCCGTGGCCGCCGGACCTCCGCTCGCGCACGGCGCTCGAGCTCTTCTACGCGCAATCCCTCGTCAACTACGCGCAGATGTACTCCTGGGAGATATCGCAGCGCGAGCGCGTCGAGTCGACCGGGAAGGTGGACCTCAAGGCCTGGACGCGCGAGCAGATCTACGGCGAGGCGGCGCGCGCCTATGCCGCGCTCTGGAAGGACCGCGCCGCGCTCGGCGCCGAGAAGGTCCAGGCGCTCTCGGAGTTCGTCGAGCCGAACGACTACCCGCCCGGGATCCGCGACACGCTGCGCGACGCGATCGCCTACTTCTTCGTCGCGCTGCTCTCCGACACCTCCGGCTGGAGCCCGGCGCAGTCGAATGCCGTCTTCACGCTCGACCTGGCCGAGCTTCTCCGGGCCGATGCCGCGTCGACGGCGTCCGTGAAGCTCGACGATCCCGGCAATCACCCCGTGACGAGGCTCGTCGCGGTGCTCGCCGATCTCGAGGGCTGGCACGCCGGCCGGGGCGAGCGCGAGGCCGCGTTCGAGGCGCGCCTCGAGCGCGAGCGACGCCTGAACGAGGCCTTCCGCGAAGAGGACGATCGCGAGGCGATCATCCGCGATCTCGAGGCTCGCTTGCCGGCGATGACGAGTCTTCCCTGGTCCGCGATGGGGCAGGCGCAGCTGGCGGAGCTCCTCGAGCAGGGCGATCGCCCCGGCCGCCTCGTCCGGGCGCGCGAGGCGGCGCTGACGGGGCGAAAGGCGTTTCCGGAGTCGCCCGGGGGAAGGCGCTGCCTCTCCATCGTGCGCAGGATCGAGGCGCCGGGCTACCAGCTTGCGACCATGAAGTCCGACGGTCCCGACCGGCGATCGATCCTCGTCAGCCACCGGAACGTCGCGAAACTGACCTTCCGCGCCTGGGCGATCGACCTGCCGGCGCGAGTCGCGTCCGCGAAGGACATCCGCCGCATTCTCCCGGAGGGCAAGGAGATCGAGAGCCTCCTGTCGGGGCGGCCGTCGGCGCAGTGGTCGCTCGCGCTTCCGGCGACGCCCGACTTCCAGGACCACCAGACGTTCGTCGTGCCGCCGATGAAGACGAAGGGCTACTACGTCGTCGCCGCCTCGGGCGATCCGGACTTCGGCGCGGGCCGCCGCTTTCCCGTCGTCGCGGCGGGATTCCTCGTATCCGACCTCGTCCTCGTCGAGACGCCGGGCGCCCCGGCGGGGCGGAACGCCCGTCAGAGCGTCGAGATCCTCGCCCTGTCGGGAGAGAGCGGCCGCCCGCTCGAGAGCGTCGCGATCACGGTCCTCAAGGGGCGCTGGAACCCGACGGGCGCCGACCGGATCGCGGAGGCGACGACTGACCGCGCGGGCCGCGCTCGACTCGAGTTCGCCGACGACAGGGGATGGTCCGAGCGTTTCGTGTTCGCCCACCGGGGCGCCGACCTCGCCATCGGCTCGGGGATGCCCTACGGTTGGCGCTCGTCCGCGGCCGAGGGCCCGACCACGTCGTCGCTCGTGTTCACGGACCGAAGCATCTACCGGCCGCTGCAGAAGATCCTCTGGAAGGTGCTCGCCTACACGGGCGACTCCCGCGAAGGGCGCTTCCGAGCCTTCCCCGCGGCACCCGTGACCGTCACGCTCTACGACCAGAACGGCCAGGCGGTCGAGGCCCGCTCCGTCACGACGAACGACTTCGGCACCGCGGCGGGGGAGTTCGCGATTCCGGCGGGGCGCGCGCTCGGCGCCTGGAGGGTGGCGACGTCGCTCGACGGCAAGGGAGCGATGGTGCGGGTCGAGGAGTACAAGCGGCCCACCTTCGAGGTGACGCTGAAGGACTCGGCCGAGCCGCTTCGCTTGAATCGCCCCGCGCGACTCTCGGGTGAGGCGCGCTACTACTTCGGCCTGCCGGTGTCTTCGGGCGGCGTGCGCTGGAGCGTCACGCGGACGCCGAGCCTTCCGTGGTGGTGGGGCTGGCGCGGGTTCCGGGTGGACGTTCGGACCGAGACGATCGCGACCGGGACCTCCGCGCTCGACAAGCGACGGCGCCTTCACGATCGCCTTCACGCCGAAGGCCGACGAGCGACTGGCGGGCAAGGAGAAGGGAACGACCTATTCGTACACGCTCTCGGCCGACGCCTCGGACGAGGGCGGCGAGACGCGATCCGCCACCCGGACGTTCCGGCTCGGCTTCGTCGCCGTCGAAGCGCGCATCGAGCTGCCGGGAGCCTTCCTGCGGGCCGGCGCGAAGGAGGAGCTGACGGTCGTCCGGACCGAACCTCGACGGCGCGCCGCGGGCGGGCCGGGGCTCCTGGCGCCTGGTCCGGTTCGCGGCAACCCGAGACGGCGCTCCTGCCGGCCGAACTGCCTCGCGATCCGGACGGCCAGCGCCCGGAGGGTTACCGGACTCCCGGCGACGCGCTGCGTCCCCGCTGGCAGACCGACTATTCGCCGGATCAAGTCATGGCGCGGTGGAAGGACGGCGCCGAAGTGGGGCACGGCGAGTTGACGCACGACGAGAAGGGCGTCGCGCGAATCCCGATCGCGGAGCTGCCGGCCGGCGCCTACCGTCTCGTCTACCGGACCCGCGACGAGTTCGGCGCCGAGTTCGAGGTCCCGAAGGAGCTCGTCGTGGCCGGCGCGCAGACGCCTCTCGCCCTGCCCGGCGTCCTGCTGGCGGAGGCGGCCTCCGTTCCTGTCGGCGGGACGGCGCGGCTGCTCGCGGCCTCGGGGCTCTCCGGGCAAGTGCTGTATTTCGAGATCGACCGCGACGGGTCGCCGGTCGAGCGGCGCACGCTCGTCGCCGGCCAGTCCCCGGCGCTGATCGAGATTCCGATCGAGGAGAAGCACCGCGGCGGGTTCGGGGTCAAGCTGACGATGCTGCGCGACCACCAGCTCCTGACCCAGACGCAGACGGTGTTCGTGCCCTGGGACGACAAGGCGTTGAAGGTGAGCTTCTCGACGTTTCGCGACCGGCTCACGCCCGGGCAGAAGGAGACTTGGACGGTGAAGGTCGAGCGGCCGGATGGAGCGCCCGTCGAGACCGCCGCGGCCGAGCTTCTCGCCAGCATGTACGACCGCAGCCTCGATGCCTTCGCCGAGTACCACCCGCCGAGCCCGCTGTCGCTGTATCCGTCGCACACGGGCGTGTGGCCGACCCACTCCAGCCTCGGCGAGGCCCATTTCGGACAGGTGCGCGGGAGCTTCCCGGAGTTGCCGGGATACACCGCCTTTCGCGCCGACTATCTGAAGTTCCCCGGCGGCTACGGCTTCGGCGGGCCGGGGCGGCGGGGCATGCTCGCGATGGCGAAAACCGCTTCCGCGATGGATGCGGCCGTTCCGGCGTCGGCGCCGTCTCAGGAGAACCTGGGCGTGGCTGGCGGGACCGCCGAGGCGAGGAAAGCGGCCGGACTCCGGCCGCGGCAGGACCCGGGCGCATCCGCTCCGCCCGCTCCCGTCGCGGTCCGCTCCGACTTTTCCGAGACCGCGTTCTGGAAGCCGCAGCTGCTGACCGGGGCCGACGGCTCCGCCTCGATCGAGTTCACCGTGCCGGACTCCGTGACGTCGTGGAACGTGTGGGTCCACGCCGTCACGAAGGACCTGAAGGCCGGGTCGTTGCAGAAGGAAACGCGAAGCGTCAAAGACCTGATGGTCCGTCCCTACGTCCCGCGGTTCCTGCGCGAGGGCGATCTTGCGGACCTGAAGGTCGTCGTCAACAACGCGTCGGACCAGGGTCTCTCCGGTCAGGTGCGGCTCGAGATCCTCGACTCGGCGTCCAACGCGAGCGCCCTCTCGGAGTTCGGTCTATCGCCGGAGCGGGCGTCGCTTCCGTTCTCCGCGGCGGCCGGCGCCGGCGCGGACGTGACGTTCCGGCTGCAGACACCCAAACGCGTCGGCGCGTACGCGATCCAGGCCACGGCCGTCGCCGGCGACCTCTCCGACGGCGAGCGGCGGCCGGTACCGGTGCTGCCCGGCCGCATGCAGCTCGCGCAGTCGAGGTTCGCGGCCCTGCGCGGCGGGGAGCGGCGGACGCTGACCTTCGCGGACATGGCGAAGTCGGACGATCCCTCGCGCATCGACGAGCAGCTCGTCGTGACCGTCGACGGCCAGCTCTTCTACTCGGTGCTGTCGGCGCTGCCGTACCTCGTGAACTACCCCTACGAGTGCACCGAGCAGACGCTCAACCGGTTTCTCTCGACCGGGATCGTCTCCTCGGTCTTTCGCGACTACCCGGCGGTTGCCGCCATGGCGCAGGAACTCTCGAAGCGCGACACGCGGCTCGAGCCCTGGGACGCCGCGGACCCGAACCGGAAGATGCAGCTCGAAGAGACGCCGTGGCTCGAGGAGGCGAAGGGCGGCAAGTCCGGCGCCGATCTGGCCCGCGTTCTCGACCCCAGGATCGCGAAGGCCGACCGCGACACGGCCCTCGCGAAGCTCCGGCAGGCGCAGACCGACTCGGGAGGCTTCCCGTGGTGGCCGGGCGGCCCGCCCTCTCCGTACATGACGCTCTACATCCTGAACGGCTTCGCCCACGCGCTGGAGTTTTCCGTCGACGTCCCGAAGGACATGGCGCTCTCGGCGTGGCGGTACGCGGGGGCCGACATCCGCCGCGACCTCGACACGTGCATGGCCGGCAAGGGAACCTGCGAGTTCGCGACGTTCGTCAACTACGTACTCTCCTCCTACCCCGATCCGAGCTGGTACACGCCGGCCTTCGACGCCGCGTACCGGAAGACGCTCCTCGACTACTCCTTCGCTCGCTGGAAGTCGCACTCGCCGCTTCTGAAGGGGCAGCTCGCGCTGACGCTGAAGCGGATGAACCGGCCGAAGGACGCGAAGCTGGTCTGGGACTCCGTCATGGACGCCGCGAAGACGGACACGGATCTGGGCACCTACTTCGCTCCGGAGGACCGTTCCTGGCTCTGGTACAACGACACGGTCGAGACGCAGGCGTTCGCGCTGCGGGTGCTCGCGGAGCTCGACCCGGCGGACCCGCGCCGCCATGGCCTCGTCCAGTGGCTCTTCCTCAACAAGAAGCTGAACCAGTGGAAGTCGACCCGCGCGACGGCGGAGGCGATCTACGCGCTCGTCTGGTACCTGAAGAAAGAGGGGGCGCTCTCGGTCCGCGAGGACGTCACGGTCGACGTCGCGAGCCAGAAGACGACCTTCGTGTTCGAGCCCGACCGCTACACGGGCCGGCGCAACCAGGTCGTCGTGCCGGGCGAGAAGATCGACCCGCGGAAGGACGCCTCGATCGGCGTCGAGAAGACGGGCAAGGGCCTCGCCTTCGCCTCGGCCACCTGGCACTTCTCGACCGAGAAGCTGCCGGAGGAGGACCGGGGCGACTTCTTCGCCGTGTCGCGCAGGTACTTCCTGCGCGAATCGACGCCGTCGGGGTTCGTCCTCAAGCCGCTCGCCGAGGGCGCGGTGGTGAAGCCCGGCGACGAGATCGAGGTCCAGATCTCGCTCCGGTCGAAGCATGCCGCCGAGTACGTCCACCTGCGCGATCCGCGGCCGGCCGGGGCCGGAGCCGGAGAACGTCCTGTCGCGCTACAAGTGGGACCTCGGGATCTCCTGGTACGAGGAGACGCGCGACTCGGGGGCGAACTTCTTCTTCGAGCGGCTGCCGGTCGGCGAGTACACCTTCAGGCACCGCATCCGGGCGAACATGGCGGGCACCTTCAAGGTGTCGCCGGCGACGGTGCAGTCGATGTACGCGCCCGAGTTCAACGCGTACTCGGCGGGGGCGACGCTGACGATTCGGTAGGCGGCAGTTAACGAACTGTCTTCGTCGTCGAACGGCCCCCGGGGGTCCGCGGAACACGAGGCGCACGAGGCCCAGCCGAACCGAGTCGCCGTCGGCGAGCGCCGTCGGCCCGTGACCCGCGCATCGCCGACGAAGGTTCCGTTCTTGCTCTCGAGGTCCTCGAGAGTCGCCTCCGCGCCGGAGACGACGATCCGCGCATGGCGGCGCGAAACCGAAGGGTCCGGGATGGAGCCGCGAGTTCCCGGATCGCGCCCGAGGACGTTCTCGCCCTCGATCAGCAGCACTTCGCGGGCGCCCCAGAAGAGGCGGCAGTCGAGGTGGCGCCGGACTCGTCCAGGTCCTCGAAAGCGTAGCCGTAGCCGTGAACGGTGCGGATCAGCTTCGCCGCGGGCGGTCTCGGCAGAGATCGTGCGGATCTCGTTGACGAGCGTCGTCAGGCTCGTATCGGACACGAAAGTGTCCGGCCAGAGCGCGCGTCGCAGATCGTCCTTCGACAGCGCCCGCGGCCGATTCTCGACGAGGTGGACGAGCAGCGGATACGCCTTCGCGAAGGAGTGCCGACTCCTCGCCGCGAAGCACCTGGTGGCGATCGGTGTCGAGCGTGACGGGGCCGAGGTCGACTCGCATGGGAGGGATCCCGAAGACTACTTCAGACCGTCGACGACGTAGAGGTTGGAGAGCACGCGCGTGTAGGTGTAAGCCCACGAGCGGCCGTCGGGCGCGACTCGCACCGGGTTGATGCGGGCGATGCCGGCCGGATCTTCCAGCGTCAACTCTTTCCATGGCGCGAGCGTTGCGGTGGCGAGATCGAGCTTCATCACGCCGTCGGGCACGTCGCCGGGACGGTGCAAGAAGAGGTGCCGTCCGTCGGCCGCCCAGCCGACGGAGACCAGGTCGAGACCATGGAAGGCTGCCGCGTCGATGCGACGGGGTTCGCCGCCCGCCAGAGGCAGGATGATGACGTCTCGGCCGGCGCCCATGCCCGCGATGAAGGCACCGTCCGGCGAGATCAGACCTCCGCCGAAGTCCGACGCGGACTCGGGGATCTGGATCTCGGTCGCCTTTCCGGACGCCAGTTCGAGCACGGTCAGACCCGATCGGCCGGACGGGGCCCGTCGCCCGCAGAGGAATCGCGCTCCATCCGGGAACCACTCCACGAAGTCGCACGCGTGCGATTCGATCCGCGCTCGTCTCCGGCCCCGACCGGGACGAGCAACGGGACATCCTTCCCGTCCCACGAAGTGGTCAGGATCCACTTCCCGTCGGGAGACAGCCGCGGAGTGTACTGGTCGTAGCCGTCGCCCAGGCGCAGGGGAGGCGAGCCGTCCATCGCCCGGAGGAAGAGCGCATTGCGGTCGCCGAAAAGCACGGTGCGGCCATCGCTCGAGAGATCGGACAGCCAGCTGTCGTCGGTCGCCGAGAGCTCACGCTCACGGCCCGTCGAGGGAGAGGCGCCGCGCAGGCCGATCTGTACGTCCCAACGGGCGAGCAGGAGCCGCCCATCGGGGGCGATGTCGTAGAGACGCAACTGCCCCGGCCCCCGGACGACTTCCCGCAGCTTTCCCGACAGCGTGACCGCCATGAGCGCCGGACTGCTGTCGCGCACCTGCTTCATCGGGGTGAACCAGACCTCCCGGCCGTCCGGCGACCAGGCGACGCCCGAGCTGGAGAACCAGCCTTCGGACAGGACCCGGCGCTCTCCGTCGGAAACACGGACGGCGACGACGCTCCCGCCCTGCATGAAGGCGACCCACGCCCCGTCCGGAGAGATCCGCAGACTGTTGATCGCCGCCTTGGTCTCGTAGAGCTTCTTGCCGATCGGGTATTCCAGCCGGACCTGGCCGTCGACCTCGCGGGCGACCGCGAGCTGCGTGCCGTCGGGAGACCAGTCGGCGGCTTGAACGTTTTCGAGCACGTCGCGCCCGACGCCTCCCTCGAGCCCGGCCCGCACGAGAATGCCCGGCTGACGGGAGAACGTGTAGAAGCGGAGGCCGCGAAGAAAGGCGATCTCGCTGTTCGGCGAGATCGCCTCGATCCTGCCCGGCGGCAGATCGAGCGTGCGCGTCTCGGTGGATCCCGGCCGCGTCGAGTAGAGGCGCGTGGGACCGCCGTCCCAGGCCGCGCTGTAGACGATCGTCTGCCCATCGGGAGCGAAGCGCCCGGACCAGACCGTGCCGCGCCGAAACCCGATCTGGGTCCAATTCGGCAGCGTCGGTTCTTCGCTCCTGCGCAGCAGGGGTGCCAGCAGAATGCCCGCTCCCAGGGCCACGGCACCCAGGACTCCGATGAGAAAGGCGCGCGCGCCTCGAGTGCGCGGTGAACGTCGGCGGCCGTCGACCAGGAGATCCGTGCCGCTGATCTCGCTCAAATGATCCTTGACCGTCGCGAGGTCGCGGGCGAGGTCCCGGGTCGAGGCATAACGCTCGTCCGGGTCCTTGGCCAGGCAGCGGTCCACGATCCAGCGCAAGGCCATCGGCGTGGCCGGGGCTGCGGTCGCGATCGGCGGCTGAGGGTCTTCCCGGATGATCGCCGTCAGAGTCTCGGCCGCGGAGTCCCTCTTCCAGGCGCGCTTGCCCGTGACCATCTCGTACAGGATCGTGCCGAGAGAAAACTGGTCGGCGCGAAAGTCCATGACACGACCCGAGGCCTGCTCGGGAGACATGTATCCCACCGTGCCGAGCACGCTCCCGGGCTGCGTCGCGACGGCTTCGTACGAGCGGGTGTCTTCTCCCGGCCGGGCATAGAGCGGTGTCGTTTCGGCCAGGCCGAAGTCCAGGATCTTCAGTCGCCCTCCCTCGTGACCATCAGGTTGTCCGGCTTCAGGTCCCGGTGCACGACGCCGTTCGCATGGGCGGCGGCGAGACCTTGGGCGACCTGGATGGCAATCGATGGCCTTCGCGGGGGCGGCCCGCCAGCAATCCGCGCGAAGGGACTCGCCCTCGACGAGCTCCATGACGATGCGAACACTGTCTTCCTCGCCGATGTCGTAAGGGTCGGTGATGTTCGGATGGTTCAGCGCCGACGCCGCCCGGGCCTCGCGCTCGAAGCGGGCCAAGAACCCGGACGCCTGGCGAGCGCTTCCGGCAGCACCTTGATGGCGACGACCCGGTGCAGCCGGGTGTCCTTCGCCCTGTACACCTCGCCCATGCCGCCCGCGCCGATGGCGGCGAGGATTTCGTAGGGGCCGAGCCGCGACCCAACGGGAAGTGTCATCGGTTGGTCGGCGGATTCTAGCGCGTCGCTTTTGAGACATCTCTGAGGAATCGACAAGGACATCCCCCCGCCTGCCGAACCAGCATCGAGCCATTGACGAAAAGGAGGATCACCATGAATCCCACAGGGCTCGCAAGACGGTCGGCATCGGCGGTTCGGAGGATGGGTCTCAGCCTGATTCTTGGGCGTTCTGATGGGGCCTTTGGCGGCGCTCGCGGAAGGCGCGGCAGGCGAGGCCGTCCGGGGCGGGGGTTGGAAGTCGGTCGGTCCGGCTCCGCCGACGGTCGCGGCGCCGATCGTGGCGCTGCCGGCTTTTCGCACGATCTACCTCAATACGCGGGGAGGAGGCCTCTTCAAGAGCACGAACGGAGGCTCCTCATTCGTCGGCCTCCCAAACAGCATTCGCGGCGCTTCGTCCCTGGCGGTGGATCCCCGCGATCCCAACGTGGTCTACGTCGGGGGGTTCAAGTCGATCGACGGAGGCGAAACCTGGAACTTCATGGAGGGCGGCGGAGACACCGCGCTGGTCATGGATCCCTCGAACCCGGACGTCCTCTATGGTGTCCAGGGCGAGATCCTGAAGACCATCGACGGCGGCGCGACCTGGTTCCCGGCGGGGGAAGGCGTCCCGGCGCCGCTCTGCCTCGCGATCAATCCGTTCGACACCAACGTGCTCTACGCGGGAACCAAGGGTGGAGGCGCGTTCAAGTCCGTCGACGGCGCAGCCAGCTGGACGCCGATCGACATCGATTCGACCGTATTGGCGCTTCTGGTCGATCCGAGCAACGGGAACATCGTCTATGCCGGCACCGACGGCAACGGCGTGTACAAGAGCATCGACGGAGGCGCGTCCTTCGCGCGGATCGGGTCGCCGAGGCGCGGCATCGTCTTCTCGCTTGCCAAGAGCGGCGACAAACTCTACGCCGCCACCGACGTGGACGGTGTTTCGGTGAGTCGGGACGGCGGGGCGACCTGGAGAAACGCGGGCGTGGCCGAGGGACGGGGTCTCGCGCTCAGCACCGACAGCGACGGTGCGGTCTATCTCGGGACGAACCTCGAGGGCGCGTTCGTGCTTCCGGCAAACAATCATCGCCCGAGGCTCGGGCGGCCACGACAACGAGTGGCGGCGGCTTCGGCTGGAAGCAGCTCAAGAACTGCGCCTGCCAGGGGGGCTTCGCGGTCGTGATTGACCCCTCGGACCGCGAGCACGTCTTCTTCACCGCCGAGGCGGGACTCCTCGAGTCCGAGGACGGCGGCCGCACCTGGAAGGACGGCAACCGCCACGGCATGGTGGCGGGCGCCCCCACCGCCGTGGCGTTCGACCCGCAGCAGCCCCGGCGCGTCTATGCGGGCTCCATCGCGAACGGCTTCTTCAAGTCCGTGGACAACGGGAAGCGCTGGGCGCGCCGCTTTTCGGGTCGGGCACTCAGTTCATCAATGCCGTGGCGGTCGACCCGGTCGACCATTCGGTGTACGTCGCGACCTTGTTCGGCGAGGGCATCTGGAAGAGCACCGACTACGGCGACACGTTCACCCGAATCGACCGCGCTCCCAACGCCGCTCCCGACGAGTTCCTGATGTTGGGCGGCCGCGGGATCACGGTCGATCCGCTCAACCACTCGACCGTCTACTTCGCCGACCGCGGCTACCGGCATCTGGCGATCGCAAGACGCCGGTGCGAGCTGGATCAACGTCGACGCAACGCCCGTGCAAAATGTCACGGTCGACCCGACCGACTCGGCCATCGTCTACGCGGGCGGCCTGTTCGCCGGCGGTGCTCAAGAGCACCGACGGCGGCGCCTCGTTCGAGACGAGAACAATGGTCTTCCCGAGGTGAACCTGGTCACCGCCCGCCGCGGGCGTGCGGGTAAATCCCGATGATCACGACGTGCTGTATTCGCGACGCTCAATGAAATCTTCAAGAGCACCGACGGCGCAGAGACGTGGTTTTCGATCAACCTGGGTCTCGAAGGCGGCCGTGTCGGGTCTCGCCATGGATCCCGTCCGGCCGGACGTCCTCTATGCCGCCACCTCCTCGTCGGTCTACAAGACGAAGACCGGCGGCGAGTAGCGTTCGACCCCCGGCGACCGGCCTCCTCGCGGGGGCCGGTCGTTCCCCGGGGGAGGAGGCGCGATCGAACTCGCGGCGGCACTGGCATAGACTGGAAAGAGCAGTCCGGAGACAAAATGCGATCGGCGCGGGCTTTCGCGGTGGCTCTTCTGCCGACGTGGCTTCTGGCGTTCAGTGCCTCGGCCCAAGACTCCGTCGCCCACGGGGAACCTGTAC
>CAVZNW010000003.1:0-10476 GCA_963776755.1 uncultured Acidobacteriota bacterium | reverse complement strand
TCAGTCGCCCGGTTTTCCAGAGCAGCATGCCCAGGTTGTGGCCGGACTCGGCCGTGCTGCGGCTGCCGCCCGGCGAGCTCCTTCTCCGGATCTTCAGGGCGCGTCGGAACCGGGCCTCGGCTTCCGGGGCCTCTCCGAGCTCGGCCAGGACCTGACCCATGTCGTCGTAGACGCCGGCTGCCGAAGGGCCATCCGGAGCCAGCGTGTCCCAGAAGGTGGCCGCGTCTCTTAGCCGCTGCAGCGCGGTGTGCAGATCCCCGCGCAAGAACGAGATCTCGGCCAGGTACATCAGGGAGACGGACTTGTACGGCGAGTTCAGCTGGGCGACTGCCTCGTGAACCGGGCCGGCCCGCCGGATCAGGTCCTCGGCTTCCGCGAGATTTCCGCGCCGCATCTCGATTCGCCCGAGGGCCTCGAGATTCACGGCGAGGCCCCGGGATCCGGGAGCCGTGGCCAGCCGTATCGCGAGAGCCTCTCGGAGCAGCCTCGCCGCATTCTCGAGATCGCCTCGGTAGAGGGAGACGTAGGCCATGTTGTGGTAGGCGACCGCGATCCAGCCGGGCTGTTCCTCGGCCGGCCGCCGGCGGGCCTCAGCGATGAGGCGTGCGCAATAGGAATCGGCGGCGGCGGGGTCGTGTTCGGACTCGATCGCGCAGAGGGTGTTCAAGTTGTAAATCACCATGCGGCTGTGCGGATCCCGAGCCTGGGACACCGCCAGGGCGCGCCGAGTCAACGAAAGGCCGGCCTTCGTGTCCCCGCGCCAGGCGGTGACGGCGCCGAGCGATTCGAGGCAGCCGGCCTCGAGGGCGCTGCCGGGCGCTTGCCTCTGTGCGATACGAAGAGCCCGTGACTGCTCCGCCTCGTAGACGGCTCCACGGGGTTCCGTGACCCAGTTCATGGCGGTCAGGCTGTACGCGACCTCCAGGCTTTCGGGCGCGAACCGTTCGCGAATGGCCAGGGCCTGCCTCAGGGCGCCTTCCCCTTCCTTGAACTTCTTCGCCGCCGCGAGAATCTCTCCGCCCTTCAACCCCCAGAGCTGAGCCTCGACGTCGGGGCGGTTCGCGAGACGCGCCTGCCCGATGGCCAGGTCCATGGACGCGGCCGCCGCGTCGATGCGTCTGGCGGCGGCTTGTTTCGTGGCGATTCGAAGCCAGACCCATGCGGCCGTCAGGGGATCGCCGGAGGCGGAGACTTCGCTCGCGAGTGTCTCCCACGCATCGAGCCCTTTCGCGAGATCGCCCTCCGCGACCAGGCGCCCGCCTTCCTCGTAACGCGCCAGGCGCGGGCCACGGAACGCCGGGCGCGTTTCGATCTCGCAGCCGAGCTCGGATACCCCCGCCGTGAGGCGCTCGCCATTGCGGGCGAGCGTGACGATGAGCGCCTTCGTCCTGGGCGCCTGACGGATGCAGGTCTCGAGGAGGTCGAAGGGAGTCCGAAAGCTCCCGCTCGCGCCCGTTGGAGTAGCAGGCGGATTCGGGCGCCGCTCCCACGAAATCAGGGTGTCGCCGGGCTCGATCCGCGGCTTCTCGCCGGCGTAGCCCTGGACGACTTTCTCCACGACGATTCCCGGCGCCTGCCCGCGGGGGCTCGCGCCGAGGAGCACGCACGCGGCGAGACCGAGGCCGACTTCGGTGGCGCGGCGGCGGGTCATCGCGCGCCCCGCTAGCGGCCCGGGATCGGCACGGGATTGCTCGAGGCGACGACGCGACCGCGCGCGTCGAGGGCCTCGACCTCGAAGAGAAGCGAGACCTCGGTTCCCCGAGAAGACAGGATCGCCGGGTCGATCCCGACCCGCGGCGCGCGCGTCTCGGACTTCCACAACTCAGCGCCGTCCCTGGCGAAGACGCGGGCGGTATAGGAAGCCGCTCCGGGCGGCGCCGTCCATTCTGCCTCGACGCCGCCCGAGGCCGCGGGCGCCAGCCGGACGTTCATGCTCCGGGAGGCCCCCCTCAGGACTGCCGGGTTGTCGGAGGGAGCGGGTCCCCGCCGCGCGGCCTGCCAAACGCCGACGCCGGCGAAGGCAATTGCAGCAGCGGCGGCCAGCGGGAGCCAGGACCGCCGGGCCGAAACCTGACGCGCGGAAGCGGCGGCCACGCCCGCTTTTCCGTAGAGCTCCCGCAGGGCGGCTCCGCCGCGGACGTCCTCGCGGCACTTCGGGCAGCCGAGGTAGTGGGTCTCGAACGCCTCTGCCTCCTCCTCCGTGAGCCGGCCGGCCAGGTAGAGGGGTGCGAGGTCGCGCGGGCCCGGGTCGGTTCCCGGGCATCGAATTGGCTTCACGTCACTCCTCTAGTGCCCCGTCGGGGCCGCGCGTGACGCCCAGGGCTCGCGCCAGGCGACGGATCAGCCGGTGCCGCCGGGAGCGCACCGCGTCGGGGCGGACCCCGAGTTCCCGTCCGATCGCCTCGGAGTCGAGCTCGTCGCGGTAGGTCATCTCGAGCAGGCGCCGCTCCTCCGGCTCGAGCGTTTCGAGCGCCTGGCGCAGCTGCACGGCGCGTTCTTCCGAGAGAAGCGTACCGAGTACGTCTTCCGCCGAATGTCCCGGCTGGAACCGCGCGAGCGCCCGCCTTTCGCGGTCGGCGGATCGGAACCGGCGCAAGCAGAGGTGAAGGGCGGTCTGGAAGAGGTAGCCGGGAAGAGCCTCTGGATTTTCGATTCGGCCGGCGCGCAGCGCATCCAGCCCTTGGGTGAGCGTCTCCTGAGCAACGTCCTCGGCCGCCGCCCAATCGCGTAACCGCCGCGCCGCGAAAATCTTCAGGGGCTCGCGAAGCTCTTCGAGCCTGTCGGCGGCGGCGTCGGCGGATTCGAAATTACTCGCGTCACGCGAGTCGCGCATTGGGCACGAATCCTACAGCAACGGGCGGATCTGTTCAGAACGAGGCGGACGCCCGACGGCGAAAGGGAGGCCACATGATTCGGAAAGCGCTTCGCTACGTCGCGGCCATCGGCGTCCTGCTGGCGGCGCCCGGGATTCTGGGAGCCGGCGCGAACACCTGGACGGGTGGCCGTCCGAGCGGCGCGCGGAAGGGCGACCCCGCGCTCGTGGCCGCGGACCCCGGAAACCCCTACGTCGTATACGGGGCCTTCGGTCCCAGGCTCTATCGCAGCCCCGACGGCGGCCGCAGCTGGAACCGCATTCGGTCGCTCGATCTGGTCGACCCGGTCCAGGCCGTCCTCGTCCACCCGGCGTCGCCAGCGACGATCTACGTGGCCGCTGGCGACGGCGTCTTCAAGAGCTCCGATGCCGGAGAGACGTGGTCCGCGGTCCATCTGGGGCGCGCCCTCAACTCCCTCGCCGGAAGTCCCGCCGACGCGTCCGTCGTATTCGCCGGCGGGTGGAATGCGATCTTCAAGAGCACCGACGCCGGCGCCACCTGGGCTTCGACCGAGTACGCGGGCGTGATCGCCAGCCTCGTCATCGATTCGCGCCAGCCGACGGTCGCCTTTGCCGCCGCGGTGGGCTACGACTATTGGGGCTTCACCCCCGGCTCGCTGGGCAAGTCCATGGACGGCGGAACGAACTGGCAGAGCATGGGGCGGGAAGCCCTCCAGAGTGTCCGCGCCGTCGGAGTCGATGCTGCCGCCGGCTCGACCCTCTATGTCGCGACGGGTCTGTACCGGTGGCCCTGGTGGCAGAACGAACCCGACGCCTTCTCGGACGTGCTGCGCTCGGACGACGGCGGGGCCTCGTGGACGTTTGCGCGCGCCGGCCTCCCCGCCGTCGGCATCCTCAGCCTGGCGGTCGATCCGCGCGTCTCGGGAACGCTCTACGCCGGGACCGACGCGGGCGTCTACCGGAGCCACGATGGAGGCCGGAGCTGGACTCCGTTCAGCCAGCGGCTGGCCGGCGTCCCGATCACGTCGCTGACGATCGACGACACGGGTCGCCGTCTTCATGCGGGGACGTCGAACGGCGTATACGAGCTCGAGATCGCGCGCGGTCCCATGGACGTGGCCTCGGGACCGGACGGCGGGAGCCGAATCCTCGCGTGGGACGGAGATCGGGGCGCGGTCGGAACGCTCGACGCCTCCGGACACTGGACGAACACTCCGCCCGGGGACCCCTCGGCGTTCTGGACGGCGATCGCGGTCGCGGAGGGCGCGGGCGGCCGCGTGCACGTCCTCTGGCAGAACGGCGACGGCCGATCCGCGCTCGAGATCCTCGGACCCACGGGCAGACAGTCGGCGACCGTCTTCGGAAGGCGCCCCGGCTGGATGCCGGCCGATCTCTCGGTGCGGGCCGACGGGCAGACGAACGTCCTCTGGACGGACGCCGACGGACGGATGTTGATCGCCCGAGTGAGCACCTCGGGAGCCGTGGCCGACGGGCCCGTGTACGGGCCGACAGGGGGCTGGTCGGCGGTTGCGATTGCCGACGGCCCCGGCGGCGACGCGTGGGTCCTCTGGCGCGCGGCCCACGGGCGAACGGGGCTCTCTCTCCACCGCGACGGCGCGAAGGTGGCGTCGTACACCTACGAGGCATACCTCGACTGGTCCGCCCAGGACGTGGCCGTCGCGGCGGACGGACGTCCGCGGCTCCTGCGGACCAGTCCCGGCGGGCTCGCGTCCGTGGTCACGATCGATGCCGCGGGCCGGTTGACGGCCGGACGGCGCTACGAACTGCCGGGATTCACGCCGCGTCGGATCGCCGCCGGTGCGGACGGCAGCACGCGCCTCCTCTTCGGGAGCGACGACGGCCAGGGCGAGCTCCTGCTGCTCGACTCCGACAACACGCTGGGCGCCCGGCATGCGTTGCACCCGCTGGCGAGCGTCGTCGTCTCGACGACCTCTGAGCTGGAGGCCGCTCTCGTGCCTGCCAATGCCGGGAAGCAGATCCTCGTTCGCGCCGGCGACTACGCGATCGGCCGGGCGTTGACCGTGCCCGATCGCGCGACCCTGGTGGGCGAGGGCGACATGCGCTTCGACGGGTCGGGGCTGCCCGCCGGGTTCGCGTCATCCGGACGGACGCGGCTCCTTGGCACATCGGACCTCGTGGGCGACATCCTGACGCTGGGCGACCGCTCGACGGTGCGAAACCTCGTCATCGAGGACGCGGCCGGCCGCCAGGCGGGCAACCCGGTCGTCGTGTCCTCTCGAGTCCCGGGAGACTTCCTCTCGGCGGCGGTCTCCCGGTGCGAGATCGTCAACCCGAACCCGTCGGGCATCATCCCGCAGGGGCCCACCGGCCGGGCGCTGGTCGCGATTACGCGCAACCCGAATCTCGGCCAGGATCCGCCGCCTCACGAGGGCTCCGTCCTTTCCGTGTCTATGCGGGACTCGATCGTGCGCGCTCCGGGCGCCGGTTACGGAGTCTTCGCGATCAACTTCGCTTCTAACGCGCAGATCCGGCTCGTTCTCGAACGCAGCGTCATCGGCGGAGGGCTGAACGCGAGCGGCGGTGTGAGCCGGCCGGATGCGGTGACCGGGGCCAGCGTGGTCATCCGGTCGCAGCGGAACCTCTATCGGTCCGACAGCGCCGAGCCGACGACGAACGGCTGGAACGTGATCGGTGGAACGACCGCTCCCATTCCCGGCCTGGTATCAGCGGCCTCGACCTCCAACCTGCTGCAGATGCGCTCCCGGGACGATCGCGTCGAGGGATTCGCGCGAGGCATCTCGGCGACCGGCGGGTTGCGAGCGGTCGCGGGCTCCGAGCCGAGCTCCTCGAATCGCATCGACATGGACGTGACCGGCGCGCGCATGCAGTCGATCGTCGCGGATCTGGCGCTTCTCGGGGCGCAGACGCTCGTCGACGGCGCTGCGGCCGGCGACAGAAACGCCGTGCGCGTGAGCCTCGCCCGGTCGATCGGCAGCGGCCCCCGGGCCAACCAGTACGCGGACAGCCGGAGCCCGTCGATGGGAGACCTCGGCGTGGGCAACGCGCTCGAGGTCCTCGGCGAAGCGGACGACTTCGTCCAAACCAACGAGGGCTTCGACCCGATGCCCCCGGTGGAGTTCTTCACGGTGCGGCGATGAGCGCTGCATGCGAAGGAGATCGCGCGACACGCCGGCCCGTGACCCGAACCGTCAGCGACCCGGACAAGGAGGACGTCATGAATGACACCTCTAAACTCTCGTCAAAGTCTGCCGGACCTGTCGGGATCGCCGCGTCGTTGCTCCTTGCGCTGGGCTGGTGGTGTCTCGCTGCACCCGGTCTCGGGCAGGTCCCGGTCATGCAGCCGGACTCCTTTTCGGTCGACGAGTCCGGAGGGCACGCGCAGGGCGTCGCGATGGGCGCGGATGGCGGCTTCGTCGTCACCTGGGCATACGGAAATGTCGGCGCCCGGCGGTACATTGCGCCGGCTACGCCTGGCGGCTGGCTTCCTCTCGGATCCGCCTCCGTCTTTGCGCACGCGTCCTCGATCGCCCGCGATGCGTCGGGGCGCACCGTCGTCGTCTGGAAGGACGGCAACTACATCATCGTGGGCCGTCGCTTCACCGCCGCCGGAAACGCCCTCGGCGAGACCTTCGTGGTCACGGCGGCCGCGGGCGTCTCTGTCGGCGACCCGCACGTGGCCTCCGACCCGAGCGGGAACTTCGTCGTTGCCTGGACTTCGTCCAGCGAAGAGAACGTCGTCGCGCGCCGGTTCGACAGCGACGGCGCTCCGCTCGGATACGAGTTCCCCGTCAGCGAATTCACGACGGGCATTCAGTCCTGCTCCGGCATCGCCGCGTCGCGCGCCGGCTTCGTCGTGACCTGGAACGGCGAGGGACCTTCGGGTTGGAACGTATTCGGCCGGAGGTTCGATCCTTCGGGAGCGCCACTCACCGGGGACCTTCCGATCGGCGCCTCGCTAGTCGTTGCGGACACTTCCGACGTGGCGATGAGCGCCGCGGGCGATTTCGTCGTCGTCTGGAGCGCAGGGGCGGCGTCGTACGCTCGCCGGTTCAGCGCATCCGGCGCGGCCCTCGGGGACGCCTTCGCGATCGGTGCCACGGGCTACTACAGCGAACCGCGCGTCGCATCGGACTCGTTCGGCAATTTCCTGGTCTCCTGGACCGGCAACGGAATAACGGGCCGGTCTTTCGACGCGGGGGGCAACACCGCCTCGGCCGAGTTCCAGGTTGCGACGACACCCTACCCTGGCGGGTATTTGGCCGGTCGGTCCGGCGCTCATCCGGCGCTTGCGGATGACGGCTCGTTCGTCGTCGTCTGGACGGACCTCTGGGACTACGGCTCCGTCGGCGCCTCCACGGTCACCGGCCGAAAGAGCGGCATGCATGCGGCGCGCGGGATCGACCTGGCTCCGGCGGCCGGCGCAGCGGCGGGACCGGGCTCGGGCAACGGGGTGCTCGAGCCCGGCGAGACGATGGCCGTCCACACGGCCTGGGTCAACGAGACGGACGCGGGCGTCGAGCTCTCGGGCACGGCCCCCTTCTTTACGGGACCCGCGGGTGCGCGAGTACACGCTCGATGACGGGCTCGCGTCCTACGGCACGATTCCGGCGGGCTACGCCACGACCTGCCTGAACGGGGCGAACTGCTACTCCGTGACGGTGTCCGCGCCGTCGATCCGGCCGATCCAGCACTGGGACGCGAGGCTGCAGGAGAACCTGAGCATCGGCGTGCCCAAGACCTGGATGCTGCACATCGGCCACAGCTTTGCCGACGTGCCGACCGGCAACATGTTCTACGCCTCCGTCGAGACGCTCTTCCACAACGGGGTGACGGGGGGCTGTTTCGGAGGCGGCTACTGTCCGGCCGACCCGGTGACCCGGGCCCAGATGGCCGTCTTCCTCCTGAAGTCGAAGTTCGGCGGCGCGCACGTGCCGCCGCCCTGCTCGGGGACGGTCTTCGCCGACGTGTCCTGCGGTTCACCCTTCGATTCGTGGATCGAAGAGCTGGCGGCTCTCGGCGTGACGGCAGGCTGCAGCGGCAACCTGTATTGCCCGGGAGACAGCGTGACGCGCGAGCAGATGGCCGTCTTCCTGCTCAAGACGCTCCAGGGCTCCGCCTACGTTCCGCCCGCCTGTGCCCAGCAGTTCGACGACGTGCCCTGTTCCAGCCCGTTCGCCGCCTGGGTCGGCGATCTCTACGCCCGCGGCATCACCGGCGGCTGCTCCGCGGTGCCGGCGCTGTACTGCCCGACCGGGAACAGCAACCGCGGCCAGATGGCCGCCTTCCTGACCAGGGCGTTCGGGCTCGTGCTGTACGGAGGGTGAAAGGTTCGACCGCGGCGCGTCCGACGTCAACGCGGCGGTCGCTTCTCCAGGCCTTCCGCATACGCCCGCGCGGAGGCGACGCGACCCGGCACCGCCGGCCCCTCGAACAGGCGGCGGTCGCCGGTCACCAGGACGGCGTCCGGCGCCGCGGCGAGGATCTGCCAGAGATGGCCGTCGTGGCCCGCCGGGCGGGCGGCGAGACGATCGTCGTCGAGGACGACGCCCGCCGCGGCGACGTCGGTGAGAATCGCGTCGACCTCCTTCTCCGCGAGGCCGTGCCTGCGGCGGATCCGCTGGCGCAGCAGGACCTCGCGATACTCGGCGAGGAGCTCGATCGAGAGCAGGAACCGGAAGCGCCCGTCGAGCATCCGGTCGAGGTTCCTGGCGGTCGGCGAGGCGGGATCGGCGGTCAGGAGGCCGCTGACGACGACGTTAGTGTCGATGACGGCCGGCCCGGAGCTCACCGGCGCCGTCTGTGCGCTTTCGTCTCTTCGACCGCCAGCCGCAGCGCCGCCGCCTCCGGGAGCCCGGAGGCGCGGCGCGCGCGCGCGACGACGGCCTCGGCTCGCGCCTGCGTCTTGATGCCGTAGGCGTCGAGGCTTTCCTGGACGAGGCTACGGATCGACGTGCCGCGCCGGGCGGCGGTCTCCTTGAGGGCCCGGTGGCTCTCGGGGGAGAGAGTGATCGTCAGCCTCGGCATGATGCCCGCAGATTTGCACCAACACACCGGTACATCAACGTGCCGTGCTCCGCTTGCCCTCCGCCGCTCCGTCCGCACGGCCGCCTCTCCCGCCAGGCAGGCTCAACGAAGTTGCGGCGAGGCGATCCTTTCGGACTTCCTCGACGCGCCGCGGGTGGCATCCAGCATCACGGCAGGTCCGGAGGCGGAAACGACTGCCGGAACAACCCGGTCACGCGCGCTCGGATGGCCGTGTTTCTGCCGAAGGGCGAAGGTGGGTCGGGCGTCCTTGCGACCGTGTGCGCGTCTCATGCGGTAATCGCGTCACGCGAACGCTGCACCGGGCACATGTCCTGCAGCATCGGAGGCGACATGCTCAGAATCACGGCGGCGTCGAGGGTCGCGCAGCGAATCGTGCCGACATGGAAGGGGTCTCTGCGGGTCGCGTCCGCGGCGCGGGTGGCGCTCCGGGCCAACGACGCCTTCGA
The DNA here is from genome assembly GCA_963776755.1 of uncultured Acidobacteriota bacterium. Lineage (GTDB taxonomy): Bacteria > Acidobacteriota > Thermoanaerobaculia > UBA5066 > Gp7-AA6 > DAHUXD01. The sequence goes on along the minus strand of CAVZNW010000003.1, from coordinate 1,149 downwards.
CTCGATCCCTCCGATGAAGTTCTTCACGGGGCAACCATGAGGAAGGCAGGGAAGGAACGCATGAAGCGCCTCCTCGGACTCGCGGCCCCGGTCCTCGCGTCGCTCGCGCTTGCCACGCCCGGAGCGGGCCAACCCGTCATGCAGCCGCAGTTCAGGGTGAACGCCGCGGTCCCCGGGACGGGCCCCCGCTACAATTTCGCCAACGGCGTCGACTTGAGCGAGGACGGCACTTTCGTCGTGACCTGGTCGAATTCATACAGTGTGGCGATCCCGCTCGATGTTCTCGCCCGGCGGTACAACGTCCAATCGGCGCCGCTCGGCGGCGAGTTCAGGGTGAACGCCACGCTGCCAGGCGACCAGTACGAGCCGTCCGTCGCCCGGGACTCGGCGGGGCGCTCCGTCTTCGTCTGGTGCGATGAGGAAACGGCCATCTGGGGCCGCCGTTTCGCCGCCGACGGGACGGCCCTCGGCGGGGACTTCCTCGTCAATACGTCGACTCCGCTCCAGGCGACGGGCCCGCGCGTCGCCTCGGATCCTTCCGGAAATTTCGTCGTCACCTGGACCTCCTCCACTCCCGGCGGGGACCAGGCGATGGCCCGCCGGTTCGCAAGCAGCGGCGCGCCGCTCGGAGACGAGTTTCCGGTAGGCCAGTCTGCGCAGGACGCTCAAGTTGCGTCCGGGATCGCGATGGCGCCTTCGGGCTTCGTGGTGACCTGGTTCGGAGCGGGCGCGTCGGGAAACGGCGTTTTCGGGCGTCGGTTCGATTCGGCGGGAGAGCCGATGACCGGCGACCTGCAGATGAGCTCGGGAACGCTCGAGGCCGACTCGGCCCGCCCGGACGTCGCGATGGACGCTGCAGGCGGTTTCGCCGCCGTCTGGGACGGGAACGCTCAGGCGGAAGTTCGACGTTACGACAGCACCGGCTCGCCGGTTGGCGGTGTCTCGCCGATCGAGGCGGTGGGGGGCAACCCTCGCGTGGCGTCGGACTCGGCCGGCAACTTCCTGGTCGTGTGGGCGTCCCGGGGCTCCTTCCAAATCGGCGGTCGTCTGTTCGACGCCGCCGGAGATCCCGTCGGTGCAGACTTCCGTGTCGACGAGAGCTTTTCTCCGTTCGGCCCGCATCCGTCCCTCGCGGACGATGGCTCGTTC